>CAIWCC010000064.1 GCA_903911085.1 uncultured Bacteroidales bacterium
AATCTTTGAGCGAAGCGCCAATATGATAAACCGTTTGATTGTCGATTATCAAAAATCGATCATGCGATTTTGTGAACAATTTAATTTCAATTGGTTCATATTGAGCGTTGTATTTCTCTGAATCCAAATGAAGCTGTTGCGATATTTTGGCAGTGTAAATTGTAGCCAACACTTTTTTCTCTCGTTTCGACAATAACATCAAAACGCTTTCGTCTACATAATTGTCTATCAACACTATTGATTTTTTTGCCATTTTCACCAAATCTGCAACAAATTTGTAGGCGTCAAAAATCTGTCCATCGTAAAAAATGCCTTCATTAGGCGGCAATGATGTTTTTATTAGTAAAGCGAACTTTTGATCATGCTCTAATAGTTTTTTTTCAACTCTGTCGATTCGTTGGTTTAGCACATAACCTTTCATCAAATACTCCTTCAAAACACTGTTTGCCCAAATACGGAATTGTGTGGCATTCTTAGAATTTACTCTATAACCAATTGATAGAATTGCATCCAAATTGTAAAAAGATGTTTTATAGTTTTTTCCATCCGAAGCAGTATATTCCAAAATGGAATAAACTGAATTTTCAATTAATTCACCGCACAAAAAGATGTTTTTAATATGTTTCGAAATTGCTGGTTGTTTTACTCCGAACAATTCAGCAATTTGCGCCTGTGTTAGCCATACAGTTTCATCTTCAATTCTCACCTCCAACTGAGTGGAATCTGCTGATTGATAAAGAATTATTTCTCCGTGATTTATCATTTTTCAGTTAAGGTATAAGGTAGACGAAACTCTTCAAACCAATTTCAAATTCTCCACTCAAACCCATCCTTTGTATCTTTAATCTCAAAACCAAGCGCTGTGAGTTCATTTCTAATTTTGTCGCTGGTAGCCCAATCTTTATTTTGTTTTGCTTCCAATCGCATATTAAGCAATAAATCAACTGCTTTTTTATATGCTTCATTACTTACATTTGCTTCATTATCAGACTTTAAACCCAATAATTCTTCAATAAAAAGTTTGAAAACAAACTTTAATTCTTCTAAATCAGTAGAAGAAATTGTTTCTTTTCCATCTGCTATCAAATTTACAATTCTCAGTGAATCAAAAAGATAAGAAATTACGATTGGAGTATTTAAATCGTCATTCATTGCGTCTAAGCATTTGGCTCTTAGTCCAACAGTTTCCAAAGAAGTTGAAGCCGAAGCAGTTATCTTTTGTAATCTTGCATAACCTTCCATCAAACGACTCAAACCTTTTTCAGACGCTTCCAAAGCTGCGCTGCTGAAATCAACAGTGCTACGATAATGTGCTTGCAAAATAAAGAAACGCACAGTCATCGGGCTGAAAGGTTGCGTTAGCAAAGCATGATTACCAGTAAAAAACTCATCTAAAGTAATAAAATTACCCAAAGATTTACCCATCTTTTGACCAGCAATGGTAATCATATTGTTGTGCATCCAGTACTTAACGCTGTCTTTGCCCAGACCAGCTTGGTTTTGAGCAATTTCACATTCGTGATGAGGAAACATCAAATCCATACCGCCACCATGAATATCAAATTCTTCGCCTAAGTATTTGGTACCCATTGCCGAACATTCCAAGTGCCATCCAGGGAAACCGTCACTCCATGGTGCTTTCCAACGCATAATATGCTCAGGTGAAGCTTTTTTCCATAATGCAAAATCCACACTTCGTCTCTTTTCACTTTGTCCGTCCAAATCGCGAGTTGTTTCGAGCATATCCTCAACATTTCTACCCGAAAGTTTTCCATAATTGTGTTTCTGATTGTATTTTTCAACATCAAAATATACAGACCCTTCGCTATCGTAAGCAAATCCTGCATCAATAATTTTTTGAACAAAATCAATTTGCTCCATGATATGACCAGATGCATGAGGTTCAATGCTTGGTGGCAAAACATTAAGCGCTTCCATGGCTTTGTGATAACGATTGACGTAATACTGAACCACTTCCATAGGTTCAAGTTGTTCCAATCGAGCTTTTTTTGCAATTTTATCTTCACCACTGTCGGCATCATTTTCCAAATGCCCAACATCTGTAATATTACGTACGTAACGAACTTTGTACCCCAAATGCATTAAATATCGAAATAGAATATCGAAAGTTATTGCAGGGCGAGCATGACCTAAATGTCCATCGCCATAGACTGTTGGTCCGCAAACGTACATTCCCACTCGGTTGTTGTGAAGCGGAATAAACTGTTCTTTTTTGCGGCTTAAAGTGTTGTAAATATATAAGTTGTGTTCCATAATAATCTAACCCTAAAAGGGAAATTAATTTGTGTTTCTGAGCGAAATTTTACTATATAATAAACGTCATTTAAAACCCACACTTTCAATTTAGTATAGCGTTGATAAACTTCGTCTGGTCTTTACTCTTTTGTCTTTCGTCTTTTATCTTTTATCTTTTGTCTTTTGTCTTTCGTCTTTTATCTTTTTATTCTACTCAAACCCTCCTTAAAGAATTTTAAACTATACCTCTTTGCTTTTTAAGGCTTTCGTAAGCTTCATTGATAGAGCGGAATTTTTCGGTAGCCGATTTTTTCACATCTTCGCCCAAATCATTCACTTTATCGGGATGGTATTTCATTGCCATTCTACGATAAGCTTTTTTAATTTCATCGTTGGTAGCAGTAGGTTCAATTTCTAACGACTTGTACGCCCAATCGCGATCCACCGTTTTCATATAAGGCGCTTTTATCGATTCAAAATCAAGTCTATCGATTCGGAAAACATCTGCAATTCTTTTTATTGTGGCCAATTCCGAGGCCACAACTTCTCCATCGGCATAAGCAATATTGAATAGCAAATGAAGCAATTCCAATTTTGATGAATAATTAAGATTTTGACCAATTTGAGCCGCCACATCAGTTTCATTTATTTGTTGTTCCAGCAATTTTTTCAAAATTGGCATTGCCTCCAAAGCTCCTTGCTCACCAAAGTTGGCCACCAAAAACTTTTTTACAACAGCCAATTCAGCTTTGTCAATACGTCCATCTGCCTTCATTACGCAAGCCATAAGTACCAACAAACTCATTTTAAAATCGCCTTCTGTTGTGCGACTTGGGCCTAAAGAACGTGTTGATTCGGAGATTTCAGTACCACTGAGCATTGAACCTAAAGCATAACCAATTAAAGCACCAACCGGACCACCAAAAGCCCAGCCTAATCCGCCGCCTATCCATTTTGCAAAATTTCCCATAACGATATATTTAATGAAATGATTTTTGGACGACAAAGGTACGAAAAATCAATTTGAAAATGGAATTCTACAAACATTTGAAAAGATAATTTTTAAATTATAGTTGTTCAAAAATAAGATATTTTAGTACTTAAAATCTAATTACTAGTTATTCCTACAAATAACAATACTGAATCATAGTCCACTTTGACCTAAAAGTGAATAAATGTAGTTTTTTATCCAAACAAGCCCACGAAGTTTTATATTATTGTATATCTGATACATACAATCAGCAAAAAATGATTTTACAAGAAATTTAAAGTAGAAATAATAATAAAAAACGATAAAACTTTGAAGAAGTAGTTTATAAACAACAAAATGTATTTAACTTTGTCAGTTCAAAAAACTAATTATTATATGAAATTCAATTTTTTCAAGTCAATTAGCATTATTATTTCGGTTATTTTTACAAGTTCGTGTTTAACTACTCAAGATCCAGCCGCACTTTCGAGTGATGCATCAGTTACATCATTGACATTTAGTAAAATGGACAGCATTCATTATCTAGAAACAGCGTCATTTAGCTTAGTAGACAATCTAATTGTAAACCTCGATTCATTACCATACAAAACCAGAATTGATAGCGTTTATCCAAACTTTAAGTTTGCTAGTACTGGTGCTGCTTTTTTGGTAAACATTGCAAAAAATGACTCAATTCAATTAACGGGGAAGGACACTGTAGATTTTACAAATAATTATAGGTTAAGAAACTATGCAGCTGACTTAGTGGCATATAAAGATTATTTCATCAAAGTGAATGTACATCAAGTGGAACCAGAATTATACAATTGGAGGAAACTTACCGAAAGCTTAGCTTCTGCAAATAATCAAAAAATGATAGCTAGAAATGATTCATTACACTATTTTACAAATGATGGTACAACCACATTATTAACATCATCTGTCAATGGTTCATCATGGACTTCTCCAATTATTGTTAGCGGATTACCTGCCTCAGTTGCATTTTCGGACATTATTATTAATGGTGGAAAATTTTTCTTAACACAGAATAATGAAAAAATTTATTCGTCATATAATGGGATTATTTGGACAAGCAATTCTCTTGTCAATTACACTTTTAAATCATTACTTTTTTCATTGAACGACAGTTTACATGCTATCTTACAAAGCAAAATTGATGATAAAATACGATTTTCTAGCTCAAAAAATGGTTTAACTTGGATTACAAAAAGTACTGATGTAATACCAACCAATTTTCCTACAAGTGATTTTACTGCTTTATCATTCAAATCTCGCTCAGGCAAACCCAAAGCAATTGTAATTGGCGGAATGTCAGCTACTAATGTTGTTTTAAAAACGAATTGGAGCACAGAAGATGGTAGCTATTGGTTAGATTTTAGCAGACTAAATCATTCACTTGATACACTTGCACTTGGCTCTGCACTGATTTCTTATGATAGCAAATTGTTGCTTTTTGGTAAAAAGGTAGATGGCTCAAATCACTATAAAGTTTCAGTTGATGAGGGTTTGACATGGCAAATCCCTAGCAAGACTTTGAATTACATTCCTGTTGATTATCAAACATTAATTGAAAAATCTGCAGCTGTAATTGATGACAAAACAAATCCTGTTGTTACTGATAAAGCTAACCGCATTTTCATTATTGGTAAAAAAACAAGTGGTTCAACAGTTTCGGATGTTTGGACTGGAAAGTTAAATAGAAAAGGTTTCACGCGTCAATAAACTAAGCTGAACAAGCTAAAACAAAAAGAATAGCACGCGGATTACACTGATTAAGGGAATTAAAAACGGATTTTATAACTAATCTTGCAAATTTCCGTAACAAAAGGTTTGAACGCGAATTACACAAATAAACGCAAATCAAGGTTGCTAAATTTCAGATTTTCTTGAAATATAATTGGCTGATACAATGAATTATACAAAACAATACGCCAATATTAAAGTTAAAGCGCTATCAATTCTATAATTAAAACATTTTCAATTAAAATTAAATACGATAAATGAAATATACTGCAAATAACACGGCCAATACCATTCGCTTCCGCCGCTGGAGCAGAACTGGGTATGCAGTTTTTTGCAGTTTGTCCTGCACAGTAACTATAGGAAAACTTTCTGTTTCTGTTTCTGACAAAACTCTTCAAAAATCGACGAATGAACCGAGCAATGCTTTATATGCCAATGCTTTAAAATCAAATTCTGACTCTTTCGAATCGGATATTTTAGAATTTGACATTGAATTGGAACAAACAAACGAAGCGTCTTTAATAAAAACAGCTTTTGACAACGCAGCTGCGGGTAGTCAAACAAAATATTATAATATTAACTGTAACGGTTGAAGTGAGTTAGCTCATTTCAACCGTTTTTTTATTTTATTCATTATGAAAAAAAGTATTATTTCTTTCTCAATTCTTATCTTATTAAGTGTTCAACTACTTGTTGCACAACAAAAAAAAGACTCAACTTTAATCCAACTTTCGGATATTGAAGTTAGTGCCAACAGTAAAAAATTGTATTCCGAAATGGGAAGAATTCTTACTATTATCGACAAAGCAGAAATTTCAAAATCAGCAATTAGTAGCCTCGATCAATTGCTAGATTATGTTGCTGGTGTGGATATTCGTCAGCGCGGCACCAACAGCATTCAAGCCGACATTTCGGTGCGAGGTGGTTCGTTCGATCAAGTGTTAGTGCTTTTGAATGGCGTTAATATCACCGATCCTCAAACTGGACATTTCAATTTAGATATTCCACTTAATCTATCAGATATAAGCCGAATAGAAATTTTGCAAGGTTCGTCAGCACGAGTACTTGGGCCAAATGCATTTAGTGGCGCAATTAATATAGTTACAGAAAACAATGCAAAACATGCACTAAATGCTGAACTTGTAACTGGTAGTTATAATTATTTTGGGCAAGCAGTTTCGGGCAATATTAGTAATGACAAAGTGAATACTTTTGCCTCCATTTCACATAAAAGCAGTAGTGGATATATGGAGTTTACCGATTTTGAATTAAGCAATGCCTATATTAACTCTGTGATAAACACCAAAAATGTTGGAAAATTCAACTTTCAATTGGCAGCCCAACAAAAAGGATTTGGCGCCAACAGTTTTTATTCACTTAAATATCCCAATCAATATGAAGCTACAAAAACTTTTCTTTCGTCAGGCAATTGGTCTATGACAAAAGACAAATTAATAATTGTTGCACAGACATCGTGGCGTCGACACTTTGACAGATTTGAATTGTACAGAGATTCAATTACTGTTAAGCCTTCGAAGTACACACACAATTATCATTTAACGGACATTATAAATGGAAAAACGTCGGCATCATATCTATCAAATTTTGGCAAAACTACTATTGGTATTGACATTCGAAATGAACATGTTTTTAGTAATAAATTGGGACTGACAATGGATTCGATGGCTGTACCATTTGAAACAAATAAATTCTACGACAAAAGTTATAACCGACTGGTCTCTACAGTTATTATCGACCACAGTGTTAGTCTCGGCAATTGGTATATGTCAATGGGCGCAGCATCAACATATTGCAAAGATTTTAAGTTCTCGAATTACGGAGGTATTGATTTCGGATATTCTTTTAACGAAGATATAAAGGTTTATGCTTCAGCAAATTCTGCTACACGACTGCCAACATTTACCGATTTATTTTTAGTAAGCTCGGTTCAAAAAGGTAACATCAATCTAAAACCAGAACAATCAAAAACTGTTGAAACTGGGATGAAAATCAACAAAGCGCAATGGAAATTGAATTTTGCAGTATTCTATCGAATGGGACTAAATGTTATTGACTGGATAAAACCAGAATCATCATCTATAAAATATGAAGCTTCAAATTTGGCCGAAGTTAATACCACAGGAGGCGATTTAGGGGCTGAATACAGTTTTAAAGAATCATTTTTAAAGAAAATAGCTGTTTCATATTCGTATTTGCAAATGGATAAAAAAGCCGAAGGTTTTGATTCGAAATATGCATTAGATTATCTCAAACACAAAGCAATAATTAAGATTGATCACCGAATATGGTATAAATTATCAGCAAGCTGGAATGCGGGATATTTTGTAAGATCGGGGAATTACGATGCCAACACTAATCCAGCTGTTGGATCATTGGCACAAATAACTGATTATAAACCCTATTTTATGATAGATTCTCGTTTGTTGTGGTCTACATATCAATTTGATATTTTTGCAGATGCTAACAACATACTAAATGAAAATTATGCCGACAATGGAGGAATTCCTCAACCCGGAAGAACTATAAATGTAGGAGTTAGATTGAAATTAAAATAATGAAAATGTTTTGAAAGTTGATATGGTTTTTAACCGATTAATATGTTAAACAAATGCATTTTCGTGAAATAATTTCGAAGGAATAATTTGAATCTAAAATGTTCGAAAAATTAAATAAAAAAGCTCTAAAAATAGACGAAACGATTATTATTTAAAAGCAGTCTAATGACTACGAATTCAATCATTAGCATTTTTTACGTTAATGCAATTTCAAATAATCTGCACATTATCAACTAATATGAGCAATAAATAAGCGAAAAAATTGCTTTAAAGTATGGTTGAGCGAAATAGTCTTTTTATTTAGTCCGAAAAAGCAATAAAAACATTTTTTAGATTGGAAAAGAGCAAAAAAAATAGTACTTTTGCGCTTCATTTAGAAAAAAATAAAACTAAAGAAACAAATATAAAATTTTATAGTATGAAAAAGCATAATTTTAGTGCAGGACCATCAATTTTGCCCCGCGAAGTAATTGAAAAAACGGCTCAAGCAGTTTTAGATTTTAATAATTCAGGATTGTCCGTTTTAGAAATTAGCCATCGTTCAAAAGGTTTTGAAGCAGTATTGGCAGAAGCCGTATCGCTTTTCAAAGAATTATTGAATATTCCAGAGGGCTACTCGGTTTTGTTTTTAGGTGGTGGTGCTAGTTTGCAATTTTGCATGGTTCCATTCAATTTTTTTGAAACAAAAGCTGCATACTTAAATACTGGTGTTTGGGCTGCAAAAGCAATGAAAGAAGCCAAAGGATTTGGTGAAACAATTGAAGTAGCCTCTTCAAAAGGTGCAAATTATACCTTCATCCCAAAAGATTATGTGATTCCAACTGATGCCGATTATTTCCATATTACAACCAACAATACCATTTATGGAACTGAATTACACACCGATATCGACTCTCCAATTCCATTAATTGCCGACATGTCATCCGATATTTTTTCACGTCCAATTGATGTTTCAAAATATGCGTTAATTTACGGTGGTGCTCAAAAGAATTTAGCTCCTGCTGGTGTTGCTTTTGTTATTGTAAAAGATGAATTATTAGGAAAAGTAAGTCGTTATATTCCTACCATGCTTAACTACAAAACACATATTGCCGAAGGTTCAATGTTTAACACACCTCCAGTATTGCCTATTTACAGCGCATTAGAAACATTACGTTTATTGAAAGCAAATGGTGGACTAGTAGAAATGCAAAAGAAAAACATTTACAAAGCAGAATTGCTTTATAATGCAATTGATAATAGCCGTATTTTTGTTGGAACAGCAGTAAAAGAAGATCGTTCACTAATGAATGTATGTTTTGTAATGAAACCAGAATATCAAGCCTTAGAAGCTGATTTCTTGAAATTTGCTCAAGAACGTGGAATGGATGGTATAAAAGGACATCGTTCTGTTGGTGGTTTCCGCGCTTCAATTTATAACGCTATGCCAGTGGAAAGCGTTCAAGCTCTCATTGATTGCATGAATGAATTTGAAAAACAAATATAAAATAGTTGGTAGTTGAAAGTTGGTAGTTAATAGTTGGTAGTTGGTAGTTTAAACTTTTCAAACTCTTCAAACTCTTCAAACTCTTCAAACTCTTCAAACTCTTCAAACTCTTCAAACTCTTCAAACTTCTATTAAAAAACAAAATACAATGAAAGTATTAATAGCTACAGATAAACCGTTTGCTAAAATAGCTGTAAATGGAATACGCCAAGAAGTAGAAGCCGCTGGTTTTGAATTGGCATTGCTTGAAAAATATACCGAAAAACAGCAATTGCTCGATAGTGTCGTGGATGCAGATGCAATCATTATTCGCAGCGATATAATTGATGCAGAAGTAATTGCTGCAGCCAAACAATTAAAAATTGTGGTTCGTGCTGGTGCTGGATATGACAATGTAGATTTGAATGCTGCCACAGCCGCTGGAGTTTGCGTAATGAATACTCCAGGACAAAATGCTAACGCTGTTGCCGAATTAGTTTTTGGCTTGTTGGTATTTGCAGTAAGAAATTTCTATAATGGAACTTCTGGCACTGAATTGATGGGTAAAAAACTAGGTATTCACGCTTATGGCAATGTTGGTCGTAACGTTGCTCGTATTGCCAAAGGTTTTGGAATGGAATTGTATGCTTACGACGCATATTGTCCAGAATCGGCAATGAAAAATGATGGCGTCAATCCACTAAAATCAGTTGAAGAATTGTACTCAACATGCGATATCGTTTCTGTTCATATACCAGCTACTGCCGAAACTAAAAAATCGATAAATGCAGCTTTACTTGGTCTTATGCCAAAAGGTGCTGTTTTGGTGAATACAGCTCGCAAAGAAGTAATTCACGAAGATGAAATGGTAGAATTTATGACTTCACGTCCAGATTTCAAATATGTTACTGATATAGTACCTGGTAACGATGAGGAAATGAAGCAAAAATTTGCAAATAACTATTTTACAACTCCTAAAAAGATGGGCGCTCAAACTTCGGAAGCAAATATCAATGCAGGAATTGCAGCTGCTAAACAGATTGCTGACTTTTTGAATAATGGAATTGACACCTTTAGAGTAAATAAATAATTAGTCCACAACTATATATCTAAAATTACAATCGCTTCATAAACAAAGTGTTTATGAAGCGATTGTTGTAAATAAAAAGAAAAAACAAACGTAAACATCTTGGGAAGGGCGAAGGTATTGCCACAATATTTTTGTTTTTCTGAATGTGGATTATTGAATATTTTATTTTGAACCTTTATCTCAAAATCGGATTAATTTGCTACCTTTGTACTCGCAAATTTAGGCTCCGTAGCTCAGCTGTATAGAGCGTCAGATTCCGGTTCTGAAGGTCGCGGGTTAGAATCCCGCCGGGGTCACACAATGAAACAACAGTTTCAGTCAATGACAAATAAAGCCACTATAAATCAATGATTTATAATGGCTTATTATTTTTAACAAAGCAAGTGTGCCATTATTTATTCTACTTAGCTTTCATTAAAAGGAGAAAAAAATATCTAAAGCTTGAATACAAATAGATTTGTTACAAATTATAGTATTATTAGTGTTTTGTCAATCCTATCTCTGAGTTCTGGAAAAACATTTACTTCATCTGCAAACTTCTTCCACTGGCTCACATTCTCACTTATTTCATTTATGATGCTTACCGCTTTTTTTGTTTTGATTGTATTTTCAACAGATAGAAGATCATCCTTTGTAATTTCTTTTCGCTTGCCATTCATACTCAAAGCGTGTTGACTTATCCATCTGTTATCGGGGCTGTACGCATAACAAATATCATAAGCTGGTGATAACTCCCATTTTCCCTCTTTTTTTAATCTAAATGAAAAATTTTTGGTGTGATCATCGCAGTTTTGCGCTACAACATTGAATGCCATTCGTCTAAACATTTGTTCTGTATCCTGATAATCCAGTTTTAGCTCTCGCATCGTTTGAAATAGCTGCTCATAGCTAAAGCTATGTACCTGATTGAAATCGAAATGTTTCAATCCGCAAAATGTTTGAATGTGATGTTTTATTTCTCCTCCTTCTCTATCAAAGCGCTTAGTCATAAAATGAGCTCTTCCGTTTTCTTCCAGAAGTTGAGATTGCATCATGATAATGCCACATGCCTTAGCCATGTTATAATATGCCATTTCTACCCGCCCGTAACCTTTGCTTGCTCCAAGCTGAACTTCACTTACACCATCTAATTTAATCAGCCAATGCTCAAATCCATTTGGAGCTTTTGTTTGACCTGATTTGACTTCACCAGTTTTCTCGTTGTATGCAATTACAGCTTTTGGTCGTGCTCCACCTGCAGAAGTTCCAATCTTTAAAATATCCAGAACTGCCTTTTCTTCATCTCTTTGAAGATTGGTACTGAAAGCCTCTCTTTTAGATAACATTTTCTGTGCAATATCTATCAGACTATTTATTTCAATTGAAAATGGTCTTTTGTTTTCTTTTATTGTTGCCGGTTCAAACTCTAAAGCTCCCATACCTCTGCTACCTATAAAGCAAAGCATTTCAACCGGATTCATACTATCCTGTGGTTTACCATTTTGGGCTAACCATATATTGATAAGTTGATTGCCGTATTTATCAGGAAGCATGTCTGCCAACATGCCTGGTAATCCTTTGAATGTATCGAATTCGGCATTTTTGTCAGGTCTTAGTTCCGGAAATGATATTACTTTCCTAACTGAGGCAATAGGCATTTTCAATGGTGCCAAATCCCAGTTTAGTTTTTTGAAATTGGGGTCATATTCAAAACTGGCTATACCAGTTTTTTCATCCCATGCAACCGCACCAACTAATTTTCCCCAGATTTTTACTTCTGCTACATTCATATTTGATTATTTGTTTCAGTTTGAGACTATTCTTTATTTCGACGAGCTCTTTGCCTTTTCTCCTTTTCTATTTTGGCCAATGCCAATGGACTTACTGTTTGTTTTACTGAAAACACTTCCATTACATGCAATTGGTCTAATGCCCT
>CAIWCC010000065.1 GCA_903911085.1 uncultured Bacteroidales bacterium
AACAGCCTCAACAAATGTTATTATCAACTCAGGTGGCAATCAACCTGTTATTGGTTCGTCAGCACTTTGTAACAATTTGACTATTAACGCAGGTGCTACTTTATCAATAACCGGTGCAAACTCATTAACTATAAGTGGTAATTTCTCAAACAATGGAACATTTACTACTAATAGTAGCACAGTAATTTATAATGGTGCTGCTCAAACAATTGGAACTGCAACTTATAATAACCTAACATTATCTGGAAGTGGAATTAAAACGACTACCAGTGTTACCGTTAATGGTGTTTTATCTTTGGAAGGAACAGCTACAGTTTCGGTGGCACCAACTTATGGAACAAATGCAACATTACAATATAATACAGCAACTGGTCGTACAGCAGGTGCAGAATGGGTTACTCCATTTGCAGCAACTGGAGGTGTTATTATAGCTAATACCGGTGCAATAACAATGAATGCGGCTAAAGTTTTCAATGCTTCCGTTCCATTAACAATAAATAGTGCTGCAACTTTAGCAACCAATAATTTACAATTAACTTTAGGTGGAAACTTTGTAAACAATGGTGGAACATTTACAGCAGGAAGTTCTGCTATTATTATTGGAGATGCCATGACTACACAAAGTATCGCTGGTTTTTCAACCACAGGTGTAGTTACCATGTCGAAAACTTGGGGAACAGCAACTCTACTTGGAGCTTTAAATGCTGGTGGATTGACAATAGCTGGATCGGGAGGCACATTAAATTTGGGCTCAAATTTAACTCATACTATTTCTGGTGCTGTATCAATTACTGGAAACACTTTATTAGGAGGTACTAATACATTATTAAATGTATCGGGCAATTGGACAAAATCTGGTGGAGTATTTACACCCGAAACATGTACTGTGGATTTTAATGGTGCAACTACAAGTAGTATTGGTGCAAGCAATTTCAACAATGTTACTTTTAGTGGCGGAGGAGTTAAAACTGCAACTGGTATACTTAGCATTACTGGAAACGTAATAATCAGCAACAATTTCACAGCAGGTGCATTTACACATACAGTTGGTGGTAATTGGACAAACAGTGCTACATTTACTGCCACAGGTTCAACTATTGATTTCAATGGTGCAAGTAATATTGGTGCAAGTAATTTCAATAATATCACAATTAGTGGTACAGGTACAAAAACTGCAATTGGAGCAATCACAGCTACAGGAAATTTCAACATGACAGCAGGTACATTCATTGCAAATAATGCTACTAGCTATAATCTCACAATAACAGGAAATTTCACACAAACTGGCGGACTTTTTGATTTTAATTCAGGAACAACTGAGAACTCAAATGTAAATATTGGTGGTAATTTTTCAAATACCACAAACGCAGGTAGCATTACAACAAGTGGAGCAGGTGCTCCAAATGGAACTTTTACTTTCAATGGCTCTGGAGTTCAAACAATGAATATAACTACTCCTGGTGCAGACATTTGGGTTAAATACATTATTCCTTCTGGAAAAAGTGTTCAATTATTATCAAATATCACATTAAGTAGTGCTGATTTAGCTACACAAGCGATTTGGCAAGGTGAAATGCAAGTAAGTGGCACATTGGATTTAGGTACATATACTGTATCACAAAATGATGGTGTAGCTGGCACAGCGGTATTTACTGTTAATTCTGGTGGAAATTTAATTACTGCAAATGCAACAGGACTTTCGGGTTCAGTTTCTGCAACTAATATGACCAATACATTTAGCAGTAGTGCTAACTATGAGTTCCGTGGTGCTTCTACCGATACTTTCACAACAACCCCAACAGCAGCTACAGTCAATAATCTAACAATTAATAATGCAACTGGTGTAGCTCTTGGAAGTAGTTTAGCTGTGAATGGCACTTTAACTTTGACCAGTGGAAGATTATCACTTGGCGCAAACAACTTAACATTAGGTGCAAGTTCACCAGCAGTTGCAGGAACATTGAGTGCAAGCAATATGATTGTGGCTAACGGCTCAGGTGAATTACGCAAAAATTATTCAACAAGTGGTTCCTATTTATTACCTATTGGTGATGTTACTGGAACTATAGAATATTCACCAATAACAATAAATTTCACTTCAGGAACTTTTGCTGGTGGTGCGTATGCAACTGCTAAAGTTGTTAATGCAAAACACCCTAACAATTCAAGTACAACGGACTATTTGAACCGCTACTGGACTGTAAGTCAATCTGGCATCACTTCATTCTCATCAACAATTACTGGAACATATCTTCCTGCGGATATTGTTGGTGCTGAGAGCAATCAAGTTTCGGCTCAATTTACTGGTTCATTACCTTGGATTAAATACTCAGGCCTAAGTGCAAATACTCTTTCAGCAACTGGAGTTACAAGTGTAGGAGATTTTACTGGCATTACTGGCGGCAATCTTAGTGTTACCCCATCAACATTGAACGGCTTTAGCTATATTTCTGGAACTGGTCCATCAAGCGAACAAAGTTTCACAGTTAGTGCCACAGAACTTATTGGGAATGTTATTGTAACTCCGCCAACAAATTATGAAATTTCGTTGACGTCGGGTACAGGTTTTCAATCAACAGCAATTACGCTAACACAATCTGGCGGTACTTTAAGCTCTACACCAATTTATGTAAGACTTAAAGCTGGCGTTGCAATTGGCGCAGTTGCAGCTCAGAACATTACAGTTGCAACAAGTGGTTCTACAACAAAAAATGTTGCTTGTAGTGGCACTGTCTATGCTGTTCCAGTTATAACAACTTCGGTGGCATCTATTACAACTTTTAGTTATCCTGTAGGCTATGGTCCGTCAGATGTTTTATCATTTACTGTAAGTGCAACAGATTTACAAAATAACATTACAGTTACGGCTCCTTCAAACTTCGAGATTTCAAGTTCTGCGGTATTTAATGCTGTAAGTTCATTTACAATTTCAGCAACTGGTGGAGGTGCTAGTGCAGTACCAGTTTACATAAGAATGAAATCTGGTCTAGCTCTTGGAGCAGTTGCAGCACAAAACATCACAATAGAATCTGATGGTGCTACAACAAAAACTGTAGCTTGTAGTGGAAATGTTGTAACTGCTCCAGGAATTACAATAACTCCTTCAACATTAACTGGATTTAGTTATATGTATGCATCAAGCACTACAACTATACAATCATTTACAATAAGTGGAGCAAATTTAGTTAATGCGGCAGATGTGTTATTAACAGCCCCTGCAAATTACGAAATTTCAAGATATAATGGTACTAGCTTTGTTGCTACTCCAGTAATAACACTTACTCATACAGGAACAACGTTGGCATCAACTACAATTTATGTTCGCATGAAATTAGGTTTGGGAGTTGGTGCAAACTCTGGAAATATAGTTGTTACATCAACAAGCTTAACTCCACAAAATTTGGTATGTACCGGCAATGTAACTCCTGCACCAACCATTACAACTTCTACTTCGTTCTTAGGTAGTTTTATTTACACTACTGGAGCTGGCCCATCAGCACAACAATGGTTCACTGTTTTGGGAACAAATCTAACTAATAGCGTTGTTATAACACCTCCTACAAATTATGAAATTAAACGCAAAATCGGTGGTACATATCAATCTACAGCTTTAACTTTAACTCAAAGTGGTGGAAATGTTACAGACACAATTTATGTAAGATTGAAGTCTGCTGTGGCACAAGGCGTTTATGCGGCAGTGAATCTTTCATTAACATCTACAAGTGCTGCTGGTAAAGCTGTTGCGTTAAGTGGTTCTGTTGTAGCATCCAACGCTCCTACAATTCTAACGTCAAAATCAACATTAACTGGCTTTGGTTATCTTTCGTCAACTGGTGGTCCATCATCATTACAATCATTCACCGTAAGTGGAGCATCGCTTACGGCAAATATGACAATAACACCGCCAACAAATTATGAAATTTGCTTGACACCAACAGGCACTTTCCAATCAACTGCTATTACACTTACAAGATCAGGCACTTTAGTAAATTTAACAACAATTTATGTACGTTTAAAATCAGGTTTACCTGCAAGTAATTATACAGGTGGAAATATTGTCATTACTTCGAATGTAACTACCGTAAATATTCCTTGTGTAGGTATCGTGTTTATTTCTCCACTTATTACAGCTGGTGGTGGCGGTTCAGTCTGCGAAGGTTCAACAATTAACTTAACGAGCAGTGGCGCTGATATTCAAAACAGATTCTGGCAAGGTCCAAACAGTTTTTATTCCACACTTCAGAATCCAACTATTACAAATGCAACAACTGCAATGTCTGGCACATACACAGTTACAGGGAATGTAGTTGTGGGTGGAAACTTGATTACAAATGGAGATTTTGAATCGGGCAATACAAGTTTTGGTAGTGGATATGGTTATGCAACACCATCGACAAATATACTTTGGACTGAAGCACTTTATACTGTAGTTGCTAGTCCAGCATCGGTACATAATAATTTTTCAGCTTGTGCAGACCATAGTACTTCGCCAGGCACAATGCAAATGGTTATTAATGGTGCACCAACTGCCGGTGTGGTTATTTGGACGCAATCTGTTCCAGTTATTCCTGGTGCTGAGTATGAATTTACTTATTGGGTGCAAACTGTAGTAGCAGAATCACCATCACAATTACAATTATATGTAAATGGAGTAGCTGCTGGTCCGGTATATAAGGCCGATTTAACAACATGTACATGGAAACAATTTCTTTACAATACTAATGCAGGAGCAAACAGCGTATTAAATCTTGAATTAATAAATCAAAATACAGCTGCTAGTGGTAATGACTTTGCTTTAGATGACATTGTATTTCAACAAATTTTGCCTGCAACATCATCTATAAATGCAACAGTGAATCCAAATTTGCCTGTAAGCATTACTGTTGCTGCTTCAGCAAATCCAGTTTACAAAAATACACCAGTTACATTTACCGCTACACCTACAAATGGAGGTACTGCACCAGTTTATCAATGGAAAGTAAATGGCGTTAATGTAGGTACTAGTAGTACAACATATACATACGCTCCTGCAAATGGCGATGTTGTAAGTTGTCAACTTACATCAAACGTTCCATGTCCATTGAATAATCCGGCCACTGCTCAAGTAATTATGACAGTAAATACCCGCGTAAATTATTGGATGGGCTATACCGATACAGACTGGGGAAAAGCTGAAAACTGGACTGCTAATTTTGTTCCTTTAACTGGTGATGATGTAGAATATGCTACTGTTGCAAACTTTGGAACATCGGCGATGAAAGACTTACAACTTGACATAAACAGAACTATTGGAAGTTTGATAAATGCAACAACGAAACGTCTATTGATACCAACTACAAAAGGACTTTCGGTAAACAACTCGGTATTAACAGATGGTAATCCTGACAGAATTTATATTTATTCAAGCTCATCAGCTGCCAACGGATCACTTGTATTTGTACAACCACAGTTAAATACTTCAATAAAAGCATCTGTAGAAATGTATTCAAAAGCATATTTTGACACAAATCTTGCAAAAGGAAATAGATACAAATGGCAGTATTTCGGTATTCCTTTGAAAACGATTGTTGCATTTCCAACTTTCAACGGGTCATATCTAAGAAATTGGTACGAAACAGGGACTTCTATTGCAAATCACTGGATATTAATGAATAACGAATCAAATGTATATCCTTTTATTGGTTACGAACTTTGTCAACAAGCACCTAAAACATTCGTCTTTAAAGGAGAATTGGTAAATACAAATTATAGTTCTGGTCAACTGGCTGTAACTTATGGTAAACCTGGAGTACCAAATGCATTGTATCCTGGACAGCATGTATTTGCAAATCCATATACAGCTGCTATTGATATTAAAAAATTAGAGTTTGGAGCTGGTATTGATAAAACTGTATATTTATATAATTCAGGCTCTTATGCCTCTTGGAATACAGGTGTTACACAAGGTAATGTGGCGGGTCAATACACTTCTATACCTCAAAATTTAGCTGGTGTCGGACTTATTCAAGGTCAAGTACCGTCTATGCAGTCGATGTTAATAAGAACCTTAAGTGCCACTAGCGAATCGGCTGTTGATACTTTTAAAATTAATTATACAACATCTGTTCAATACAATACCAAAATTCAACGTGCTCCAAATGCTGTTTCGACTAATACTACAGATAAAATCTATACAATGATAGATATTAAGGGCGAAAAGTCGGCAGACAGAATGTGGATTTTTACAGAACCAAATAGTTCACGCAATTTTGATAATGGTTGGGATGGCGTTAAAATGCTAAGTGAAACAAATAATGATCTTCAAATTTATGCAATTGAAAATGATGGTAATTATCAAGTAAATACGGTGAATGATGTAAATGAAATGGATGTAGCTTTCAAACCTGGTAATGACTCGGAATATACACTTAGTTTTACAAGTGAGAACTTGCAAAAACGTTATGCAGGTGTTTATTTAGTGGATTTAGTTGACAATAAAACAATTGACATTACAAATAATGGTGAATATACATTTGTAGCAGACTCTACGTCCAAAGTTGTTAAACGTTTCAAAATTATAACTCGTAGTTACGAAAAAGATGCAAGTGACGCCGAGTCATTGGTAAAAATATTTAGTTCTGATAAAACTATTTTTGTACAAAACTTTGGTACCCAATCAGGTAATTTATTTTTGTATGATATGGTAGGACGTTTTATGAAAAAAGTATCATTTGGACCTAGCGGGGTAACTGCCATTACTACCAATATGATTCCAGGAGGTTATGTTGCTAAAGCAATTACTAGCAACGAAGAAGTTACAAAAAGATTAATTGTTAGATAAAAGGTGAGTAGATTAGAGAAAAAAATATTACTTTGGATATTAATATGTGCAGGATTGCTCATAGTGGTGCTCTATTCTCCAGCAGGAAGCCCAAATATGTATTCTGATACAAGTTATCATGTCGACAACACAACTGTTAGATTTGGTGGCAAAATTCAAAATGCACCATCCTCTAAAGGCTTTGCTGGTGGCAATAGTAATAGTAATAGTAACATGTTTGCAAGTCCCGATTTTAAAAGCACCTCATCATTAACTAGCTCTTCTGCCTCAATTTCAACTCAAAGCAGTGATCTTGAAGTTTCGTTGCCAGTTAATTCTATTCAACATAAAAAGGTTAATTATAAAGTCGCATCATCTTCATATTCAGCGCCAAAAAATAATGCAACTTATACCGTACAAACTAGCTCAACAATAGAAAATTCTAATAAGAATACAAGTTCTGGCAGTGGTGGAGCAATTGGTGGTGGCGATATAAATGGCGGTGTTGTTTTTTCAAACAACAATAATTCAAACAGCAATAACAATCCTATTCCACAAAATTATGGTTTTTCTGCAATTACACTCGATTTGTCAGTATTTGACGAATTAACGAACCGCCAAGGTGCGAGTAACGATAATCCTGCAGCGGTTACCGATCCTGGTGAAGACGAACCAGTTGGACCTCCAATTCCTGTTCCTGATGGTTTCTGGTTTATGTTGTTACTTGGAATTAGTTATGTTGTATGGAAATTGAAATTCAAAATAATCCTTTTTGTGAAATCAATTTAATAATTTTATCCCAAAAAGGAATACTTAGATTAATCTATTCTCTTTGAATAAATATTGGTTTTCAATATCGAATAAAATTTAACACAAACAGTAGACATTTATAAATGACAAAATCATTTTTAAATGTCTACTGTTGTTATTATTCAACCCTTTAAATTTATAAAAATACATTTATTATAAATTTTAATTTGAATATCAAAATAATTATCTACTTTTGGAAGTTCAAATCTATTTACAATTTGGGTGCAAGATTTTTTGTACTACAATCAATCCGAGATAATTCAAGCACTTATGGTCATTTAACACTTCAAAAAACAATGAGAAAGCTAAATTACATTCTTGTAATCATACTAATTACTTCAAGTATCTTTACATATCAAACTGCAACCGCACAAACGCAGTTTAAGGCAATTCAAGAAACTTTTGATTTCAAAATTTCTACATGGAATACCGAATGGCTCAGCTGTGCAATAAATGGCCCAACTGAAGATGAACTTCAAATTAACAACGTTGTGGCAGTAATTAAATCGTTGAATTCTGACATTGTAGCCATACAAGAAGTTGGGACAAGTAATACATACTCCACAATCGACACGCTTGTAAGACGTTTAGGTAATGAATGGGCTGGAAAAATGGTATCATCCACTATCGATAATTGCGCTCAAAATCAAGGTATTATTTACAAAAAAGCAAAAGTACAACTTGTAAGTGCTTCTTTAATAACCGATGGCGGAAGTTTATCAGATTGGTCAAGTGGGCGTTATCCTGTCTTATATGAAATAAATTTGCTAGTTGGTGCCAATGTAGTTCCAATTTCTTTAATAAACATTCATGCAAAAGCTATGGGCGACGAAACTAGTTATACGCGCCGAAAAAACGCATCGCAAGGATTAAAAACGCTACTAGATGGCAGTTCGTACAACACAAAAAAAGTGATTTTACTAGGTGATTTCAACGACTATTTATTAGGAACCCAATGCAGTACATGCACCCCAAGCGAATCACCTTACAAAAATTTTATGGATGACACTGCGAATTATAAATGCCTTACACCCAGCTTGTACGACCCAGCATATAATAGTCCCGTTATTGACAATATTGTAATTTCCAACGAATTATTTGACAATTACAAAACTAATTCTACAATTAGAGATATAGCTGCTACACAGAGCATTTTAAATTATACCAACACCACTTCCGACCATACACCAATAAGCGCAAACTTTAGCATTACTGTTGGAGTTCCCAATTGTCAAAATGTAACTTTTTCAGAAACATTTGCTACAAGTTTGGGCAATTTTACGCAGTATAGCGTAAGCGGTGATCAATTATGGTCTTGGCGAACCATCTACGGTGCATGTGTAACGGGTTATGCAACCATTAATAATCCTAACGAAGATTGGTTAATATCTCCTGCATATGACTTATCGGGCAAAAGTTCTGCTACAATTTCATTTAACCATGCTCTGAATTATTGCTTAACCGAAAGCGATAAATTAAATAACCAGACACTTTGGGTTTCCAACAATTACAACAGTGGGGCACCCACAACTGCTACATGGACACAACTTACAATTCCAACCATGCCAGCTGGAAATAATTGGACTTTTGTAAATTCGGGAAATATAAAACTTCCAACTCAAATGTTGCAGAACAATATTCGTTTTGCTTTCAAGTATTTATCCACAGCCACCGTAGCGGGCACTTGGGAAATGAAAGAATTAATACTTAATTCTGATTGTTTCGCAACAAATACTCCAACACAAACATCAAATCCTCAAAGTATTTTGTCTGTAATGGATAAGAAAATTAGAATCAATAATCAGCTTTTAGAATCAGCTTCAATTTTAGATATAACTGGAAGAATTTTATTTGCATCACCAGCTGTTCAAAATATCGAGATTCCAATCTATCAACCAGGAGTTTACATTGTACGAGTGGGAAACAAAGTTGACAAAGTGATTGTAAAATAAATTTGTTATGGTGTTTATACCTTATTGCCAAACTACATTAATAACAAAGTATCAAAAAGAATGAAAAGAATTTGGATAGGAATTTTCGTAGGAATAATAGCTGGTATTTTAGATCTTATACCAATGATTATACAAGGATTAACTTGGGATGCAAACATTTCAGCATTTTCTATGTGGGTAATTATTGGATTTATTACGGCAAAGATTGACCTTAAATTGAATCCAATAATTAAAGGGATTTTGATAGCATTTTTGGTGTTATTTCCATCTGCAATTCTAATTGGAAGCCAAGAACCAATATCATTAATACCAATAAGTATTATGACACTTATTTTAGGTGGATTACAAGGATTTATAATTGATAAACTACAAAACCATAGAAAAAGTTCAAAGAGTGAATGAAATTATAATTATTAAGCTAAAGAAATTACGTACATAATTTCTTTAGCTTAAGCCAAGATAGTAAACTCAACTTTATTCGTGCCAATCGCCATTCACTTTTATTATATCTATCAGTTTTTCAACGGCTTCGGCTTCGGGGATATTGCGTTCGAGACATTCTTTCTTTTTGTACAAACTCACTTTGCCACGTCCTGCGCCAACGTAACCATAATCGGCATCCGCCATTTCGCCAGGACCGTTTACAATGCAACCCATAATGCCGATTTTCAAGCCTTTGAGGTGCGATGTGCGAGCTTTTATGCTGGCAATAACTGTTTGTAGGTGAAACATGGTTCTACCGCATCCAGGGCAAGATATAAACTCAGTTTTGGTAACTCGTACACGTGCAGCTTGTAAAATTCCAAAGGCAACCGAATTAATTTCTTCCACAGTAATTTCGCCTTGGTTTTCAAAAAAAATACCATCGCCAAAACCATCTATAAACAATACGCCATAGTCGGCAGCGGCTTTAATTTGAAGATTTTGAAGATCATTTTCTTTATAAGTCCGACAAATAATAACTGGTACATTACAACTAGCGTTTAATAAAGTATGGAAAAAAGCACGCTGCTCTCCTACCCCATTCTTATGACTGGTTTGAAGCAAAATAACAACATCCGCTCGGTTATTTAATTCGCTTATAATATGTTGATTTAGATCCGAATAAGTCAATTTCAGGAACTTAATCTCAGAATCGTCCCGAACTAATTCTTCCATTTCATTAGCCGTATAAATGGAGAACATTTCACCATCGGCGCTAAACACATTATCCACGCACAAAATATAATCAGGCGTAACAGCGTGATTACCATCAGCTGATGCAATAACCACTGGCACATTTTCGCCACCAATATTACCAACGGCATGACTCTTACGTCGACTATATTCAAAACGAGAAACCTTATCGGATTCAATCGCATTTATAACAGTACTATTTTCTTTTTCAGCAATATACTCCACCAATAATTTTCCAACAGGAATTTCAGCTTCGGGCTCTTCACTCAACGAAACACGTATGGTATCGCCAATGCCATCTGCTAATAATGCTCCAATACCTACAGCCGATTTTATGCGACCGTCTTCGCCATCACCAGCCTCTGTTACACCCAGGTGCAATGGAAAATACAAGTCGGCTTTTTCCATTTCGTCAACCAATAAACGCACGGTTTGCACCATCATTACAGTATTGGAAGTTTTCATGGAAATGACTACACTGTCAAAATTCTGCTCTCTACAAATATTCAAAAACTCCATACACGACTCCACCATACCGCGCGAAGTATCGCCATAACGGTTCATCATTCTTTCGCTGAGTGAGCCATGATTTACTCCAATACGAATGGCAGTATTGTTTTCTTTACAAATATTTAAAAATGGAATGAAACGGGCTCTAACTTTCTGATATTCTGTCTCAAATTCAGCATCTGTATAATCTGAGCTATCACCAATTTTTATACTTCCAACATAATTTCCTGGATTGATTCGTACTTTTTCAACCTGAGTGGCAGCTACATCAGCGGCATTGGCATTAAAATGAATATCAGCAACCAACGGTACATTGCATCCTTGAAAGCGCAATGCTGCATGGATTTTACCTACACTTTCGGCTTCGCGAATTCCCTGAGTAGTAAAACGAACAATTTCGCCCCCCGCATTTACTATCCGAATACACTGAGCTACAGAATTTTCAACATCATTTGTATCGGTATTTGCCATCGACTGCACACGAACTGGATTTTCGCCTCCTAGTTCAACATTTCCTACAAGAACGATTGATGAAGGGCGACGAGTATAATTAAATTGATTGGGATTCCACATTATATAATTTTTTTTTTGAGTTTGATGTTTGAAGAGTTTGATGTTTGAAAGGTTTGAAGAGTTTGACATTTCAGTTTACAAAATTACATATTTTTGAGAATGAAACGTCAAGCAAAGCAAAAAGTTATTTCAAAGTGGTTAAATTAATTGCTAACATTGCAAATTTTCGAGAATAAAAATACAACGAACTTACAGAAATGCATAAAACCTTATTTTTAAGCAATAAAAAGGTTATACATAAACAACTAATTGACTGCAAATTAGCATATAAGACAAAATAAAATATACATTTTTTGAACATTTTCTCTTATTTTGCAGTAATTTTGTAGTTCTAAAAATTATATTTTTCATGATTGAGTTGATAAATTTGAGTTGGATAATGGCACTTTTGGCTATGGTAACAATTTATTTTGTACCTGCCAACACAAAAGCTAGCATAACAAAAATTGCTGTATTTTCCAATTCAATAGTTACTAGCTATTTAGCCATTTTGGCATTGATTGGACAAACAACGAACTTTATATTCGCTGGTGGAAATTTGCTGGGCGATGTTTTGATTAGAATAGATGGACTTTCGGCTTGGTTTATACTCATTATCAATTTTACTTGCATTACAGGTGTACTTTATGGTTCGGAGTATTTAAAAGCTTATACTAATACCGCCAAAAAACTCAATCTTCACTGGATATTATTTGTGCTTTTTCAGCTATCGATGGTTTGGGTGTGCATGATTCAACACGGCTTGGCATTTCTTATTGTTTGGGAAATAATGTCATTGTCGTCGGTGCTTTTAGTCATTTTCGACCATAACAACCCCAAAATAATCAAGGCTGGAATCAACTATCTGATTCAAATGCATTTAAGCATTGTATTTTTGACAATTGGTTTCATTTGGCTTTATTTTCAAACTGGCTCGTTTAGCTTCGAAGCATTTGCTACATATTTTGCAACTAACAGCAATGTTGGATTATTTATAGTATTTTTTGTTGGTTTTGGGCTCAAAGCAGGATTTATTCCATTGCATAGCGGCTTGCTACAAGGCGACCCTGCCGCTCCGTCGCACATTGCTGGCATAATGTCGGGAGTACTTGTAAAACTGGGAATTTATGGAATTATCAGAGTGGCTTCTTTTTTGGTAAACGATTATTTATTGTTGGGCGAAATTATTCTCACAGTGTCGGTGCTAACTGGTCTATTTGGAATTTTAAATGCTGCCGTACACCGCAACTTAAAAAAAATGTTGGCGTATTGCACAATCGAAAACATTGGAACAATTGGTGTTGGCATAGGAATTGGATTGATTGGATTGGGAAATAATTCTCCCATTTTGTATTATTTAGGATTTGGCGGTGCGCTAATGCACGTGTTAAACCACTCATTACTAAAATCATTGCTGTTTTTTTCGGCTGGTTCTGTATCGCAACACACAAATACTTCCGACATGGAAAAATTGGGTGGTTTAATAAAACAAATGCCGCGTACAGGAATCGTTTTTTTGATAGCCGCAATTGGAATTTGTGGATTACCACCATTCAATGGATTTATATCTGAATTCTTGATATACACCGGATTAATTGAAGGAATTAAACTTAGTAATTCCAATGAAATGATTCTACTTTCGGTTAGTTTGGCTGGAATGAGCGTTATCGGCGGACTGTCAATTCTTACATTTACTAAAACTTTTGGTACTGTATTTTTGGGAAATGCAAGAAAGACGTTTATCATTGAACCCAAAGAAGTTGCAACAAAAATGCTTATTCCTCAATACATTATCATTTTGATGATTCTCAGCGTTGCCCTATTTCCACAGTTTTATTTACAATTAATAGGGATTGTAATTTCCAGTTTGTCGCAAACAAGTATTTCGGTATTGCCAGTGGAATTTGCTACTTATATTTCAATTTTGCAGCACATTAGTATGTATTCAATTTTGTTCTATTGTACAGTTTTATTTTTTTGGGGAATACGCGCTTTGGTGCTGAAGGAAAAAACCAAAGTTATCGATACCACATGGCAAAACGGTTACAGTGCGTCAACTGCAAAAATGCAATATACAGGCAAATCATTTTCAAAATCTTTAAGTAAAATGTTCAATTTCATTGTTATAGAACGTAAACATTACGAAGAATTGAAAGCTGGTGAGATTTTTCCAAAAACAAGAAAACACGCTTCGCATTATCACGATTTTTTTGAGTTTCGGTTCATTCATGTCATTACCAATCAGCTGATTTACGCTGCCAACTATTTTAAATTTTTCCAAAACGGACGAATACAATCTTATGTTTTATATGGCATTGTATTCATTTTAACCATCTTCATTCTAACTGTTTTCAACATCGCAATATGAACATAGTTTGGGCTTTTACTTTTATTCCTGTCATAGCAATATGTATTATACCATTTCTTAATTTGAAATGGAAAGCTATTTCTGTGTACGGTGCTGTAAGTTCTATTGCCCTATTAACCAGCATTGTTGCCATTAAAGTATTATTAGGAGGTACATTTGAACTCACTTTACAAGGCAGTTTTATTAGCGGCCCCATTCGCCTTCAGGTAGATGCATTGTCGGCTTGGTTTATGCTGATAATTAATTTTGGTTTTGTAACAGGTGGTTTTTATGGCATTTTTTATATGAGTGCTTATAAAAATCAGCCAAAAAATTTGACACTATCTGCCATACTTTTCGTGTTACTTTATACCGCTTTAGTAAGTTTATGTTCTATTCAGAACAGTTTTATCTTTTTGGTTGCTTGGGAAATAATGGCTTTATCGGCATTTTTGAGCATAATTTTCGAACACGAAAAAGTGGCTACAGTAAAGGCTGGCATTAATTATTTGATTCAATCGCATGTGTCTATTATTTTGTTGATGATTGGGTTTCTTTGGGTGGCAAGTCAGACTGGAAGTTACGATTTTAATGCTATCCGCAGCTACTCTTTGGCTCACCCAGGTGGAGTTTCGTTGCAATTATATTTAATTTTCTTTGTAGGATTTGCCATCAAAGCAGGTTTTGTGCCTTTTCACACTTGGTTGCCTTATGCACATCCCGCTGCACCATCGCACATTTCAGGTATCATGTCGGGGCTACTTATCAAAATAGGCATTTTTGGGATACTCAGAATGCTTTTACTCATAAGTGTCGATTACAAAATCATTGGAATAATCATTCTTGTAATTTCTTTAATTTCGGGTGTTTATGGCATTATGATGGCTATTTTACAACAAAATTTAAAGAAAATATTAGCATATAGCAGTGTCGAAAACATTGGAATTATTGGCATTGGTATCGGTTTGGGTTGTATAGGCTTAGGATCTAACAACCTAATTCTTTGCTCATTAGGATTTGCTGGTGCATTGTTACACACTTTAAATCATTCATTATTCAAATCGCTTTTGTTTTTCACTGCTGGTAATGTTTATCAAGCTACACACAGCCTGGACATTGAAAAAATGGGTGGTTTAATAAAAAAAATGCCACAAACCGCATTCCTATTTTTAATTGCCGCTTTGGCAATATGTGGATTACCTCCTTTTAATGGCTTCATTTCTGAGTTTATACTTTATTCTGGACTTTTTAGTCTGGTTCATAGCGCAACAGTAGTTTCATTGCTTGGCATTGTAACCACTATTATGGCTTTGGTACTGATTGGTGGATTGGCAATGATTTGTTTTACAAAAACTTTTGGGGTTGTATTTTTGGGAAGCCCGCGATATGAATTTCACCACGAAGTAAAAGAATTACCTTTCATGCAACTACTACCATTATATCTAATTGTTTCATTGATACTTATAATTGGATTATTTCCCCGTATATTCTTAGATATACTAATAAAACCAATTCAACTTTTCACCAATTTGCATCAACTTCCGTTTACTTCTTTTCAAGGAAGTGGCATTGAAACATTACTTTCGGTGAGCCAAAGTAGTTTGTATTTTATTGTGGCAATAATATTTATTTGGACGCTTAGAAAATTGTTGCTACATAAACGCACAAAAACTATTTCGAGCACTTGGGGCTGCGGTTACACTGCTCCCACCGCCAAAATTCAATACACAGGAGGTTCATTTTCAAAAACATACAGTCAATTATTTGGATTATTATTTCAAATAAACAAAAAAGAAAAAGTCGTAAAAGGTATTTTCCCCGCTAAAGCCAGTCTGGTTACTTACACATACGACAAAATTGAAAAATGGTTAATAGATTATCCGATTATCAATTTTCGGCATTTTCTTGGGCGATTTTTGTTTATTCAAAATGGTCGAGTTCAATCGTATGTGGCTTATGGCATTGTGTTTATAATTGTAATTTTAACGCTCACATTTTGTAATTTCCTTATATGAACATAGTTTGGAGCTTCATACTGATTCCGTTCATAGCAATATGCATTATTCCTTTTCTAAAAATAAAAGGGAAAGCCATTGTTGTGTACACTGCTGTCAGTGCTGTAGCTATTCTTACTAGTTATGTGGCATTTAACGCCTTATCGGGACAAAATTTTGAGCTAATATTGCAAGGTAGTTATATTACTGGTCCTATCCGACTTCAAATAGATGCACTTTCGGGTTGGTTCTTGCTTATGATAAATTTTGCGTTTTTGACTGGTGGATTTTATGGTTTATTTTACATGAATGCTTACAAAAATCAACTAAAAAATTTGTCTCTTCATGGCATTCTTTTCGTTTTACTTTACACTGCTTTGGTTAGTATTTGTGCTATTCAAAATAGTATGGCATTTTTAGTAGCTTGGGAAATAATGGCACTTTCGGCATTTCTAAGCATACTTTTCGAACATGAAAAAACAGCAACTATCAAAGCTGGCATCAACTATTTAATTCAATCGCATGTTTCCATCCTATTTTTAATGATTGGCTTTATTTGGGTTGCAAGCAAAACCGGCAGTTACGATTTTGCGAGTATTCACGCATATTCATTGGCAAATACCGAAGGCATTTCATTGATGTTGTATCTTTTTTTCTTCATCGGTTTTGCCATAAAAGCCGGATTTGTTCCTTTTCATACATGGTTGCCTTATGCGCATCCGGCTGCTCCAGCTCATATTTCGGGGATTATGTCGGGTGTGCTGATAAAAATTGGCATTTTAGGAATTTTACGAATGCTGTTGCTTATCAATCTCGATTATACAATCATTGGTAGCATTATTCTCGCAACATCCTTATTTTCGGGTGTTTATGGAGTAATGTTGGCAATTCTTCAGCACAATTTAAAAAAACTACTTGCCTATCACAGTATCGAAAACATTGGTATTATTGGCATTGGTATTGGCTTAGGGTGCATTGGTTTAGGCACAAATAATGTCATATTAAGTTCACTCGGTTTTGCCGGAGCATTGTTACATACTTTAAATCACTCACTTTACAAATCGCTTTTATTTTTTACAGCTGGCAATATATATCAAGCCACACATACTTTGGACATCGAAAAACTGGGTGGATTAGTCAAGAAAATGCCACAAACAACCATCCTATTTCTCATAGCCTCGCTGGCTATTTGTGGTTTGCCACCATTTAACGGATTCATTTCCGAATTTATACTTTACACCAGCCTGTTCAGTTCCATTCACAACGCATTAATAACTTATTTGATTGAATTTATATTCACAATCACTGGATTAGTACTGATTGGTGGTCTGGCAATGATGTGTTTCACCAAAGCTTTTGGGGTAGTTTTTCTAGGAAATGAAAGGCACATTTTTAATCACGAAGTGAAAGAAGTTTCAGGGTTTCAATTATTACCGTTGTATTTCATTGCCACATTGATAGTTATCATTGGACTTTTTCCTAAATTGTTCTTAAATTTATTGATACAACCGGTTCAGTTATTTACCAATTTGCATCAGCTTCCGTTTGTTGGTTTCGGAGGAAATTTCATCGAAACATTACTTTCGGTAAGTAATGCAAGCTGGATTGCTATTTTATTGGTATTGGGCATTTTAGGAATCAGAAAATTGGTTATGCGCAAACAGTCTGTTACTGTTTTACCAACTTGGAATTGCGGTTATATAGCACCAAACGCCAAAATTCAATACACAGCAAGTTCATTTATAAGCACTTATAGTCAATTATTGACTTCGTTTTTTCTGATAACAAAAAAAGGAAAACCTGTGACCGGCATTTTCCCTGCCGCCGCTCATCTGGAAACACATCCTTATGACAAACTCGAAAAATGGTTGATTGATTATCCAATAACAAATTTCAAATCGTTTTTGGGACGATTCCTTTTTATTCAAAACGGAAAATTACAATTTTACATTCTATATGGTATTGTTTTTATTGTTTCAATTATCAGTATTCCAATAATATACAATTATATTATCGTTTTCATTGAGTTTATAAAAAAACTATAGTCAATTATTAATTTTTAATTATTAACTATTAATTAAAGAAATTATGCTAAGCTTATTATTAATCATTTTAGCTGCCACGTTTTTTACAGGCATTATTATTCGAACCAAAAGCATTGCCTCGGGTCGCAAAGGACCAGGTGTTTTTCAACCAATAAAAGATGTGGTTCGTCTTTTCAAAAAAGGCTCAGTATTTAGCGAAACAACTAGTTTTGTGTTCCAAATTGCGCCTACAATTTATTTTGCATCAGTGTTTGTAGCCATGTTAGTAATTCCATTTGGACAATCCAAAGGATTAATCAGTTTCAATGGGGACTTTATTTTCTTTGCATATATTTTGGGAATTGGAAAGTTCTTCAGCATTATAAGTGCCATGGATACCGGCAGCAGTTTCGAAGGAATGGGAGCAAGTCGCGAGGCACTTTATTCCATGTTTGCCGAGCCCGCTTTCTTTATTCTAATGGGTTCATTGGCCTTGCTTACAGGTTATACATCATTTCAAGAGATTTTTTCGGCTCTGCATTTAGGTTCATCGATAAGTTATGCTTTGGCAGTAATGGCAGCATTTGTATTTTTAATGATTGCTATGATTGAAAACAGCCGAATGCCACTCGACGACCCAAAAACACACTTGGAATTAACTATGGTTCATGAAGTTATGATTTTAGACAATAGCGGTTTCGACCTTGGATTGATACTTACAGCTGGATATTTGAAATTTGCCATTTATGGCGCTATCATTTTCAATCTTTTTAGTGGAACAATAGCCTACGAATATGCCATTCCACTATTTTTTGTTATGCAATTATTTCTGGCTTTTGTGGTGGGAATGATAGAATCGTTTATGGCACGATTTAGAATGAATCACAATGCACAGTTCATAGTTGTACTTTCGTCCGTATCTTTGCTGATATTTTTTGGAGCGTTGCTAGTATCGGGGAAATTTATTTAAAAGGCTATTTATGAATTTTTTATAACTTTAAATTTTGGCAATTGATAATTTTTAATGTATTTTTTATTAGTGAATTTACCGATAAATGGTATTTATTAGTATATTTGCCGATAAATAAATTTTCATATACAAAAAAACAACTACAAATATGAATTGTACTACTATTTCGGCGGACATTATTTCATATACATCTCTGACAGACAATACAAAAAGGATGATTGAAACAAACATAAAACAATTGCTGTCTGATTTATCTGAGAAATATAGTCAACAAGGTTTTTACGGTCGTATGGTGCAAGGCGATTTTATCGAATGTGCCATGAATAGTCCAACTTATGGTTTACGAACCGCATTGTTATTGAAAACTTATATTAAATCGTTAAAAATTGAAAACAAAAAAAAAAATGAAAACACCAGAATTAAATACTTCAAAGAACATGCGATTAGAATTGCAGTTGCTGTAGCTCCACTTTCCGTATTAAATAAAGAAGAAGGAATTATCGATGGTGAGGCTATCTATATGTCAGGCAGAGCAATAAAAGATATGACTACCTCCGACAAACAAAAAATTGTTATCAAAAACACGATGTACTTTTGTAATGAAGTTGAAGAATTACAAGAAAATTTTGAGACCATTTTTTCACTGCTTGACACAATAATTTCAAAATGTTCAGGAAAACAAAGTGAAGTCTTGTACCTAAAACTCTTGGGAATGAATGAAAAAGAAATTAGCAAAAAATTACTAAGACTACAATCTACCATTAGTCAACATTCATCAGCAGCAGGGTGGAACGCCATTGAAAAATCTGTTAATTACTACGAAAAACACATAAGATAATGCTCTATCAATTAATCCTAATGCAGATTTCGGCTCATTTAATGGCCGATTATATTTATCAACCGCAAGAATGGTGTAATAAAAAAAATCAGATAACTTTTTCAGGATATCATTTTTTACATGCATTTATTGTTTTTATAACAGCCTATTTATTTTCATTAGATTTCAATTTTTGGTTTGGTGCATTAATTATTGGATTTTCACATTTACTAGTCGATTTAATCAAAAGTTACATGATCAGAAATAGTAATAAAAACTATTATTTTATGGATCAAGCAATTCACTTAGGAATTATAGTTATTATTTCATATTTATATTCTCGTTTAAGCGAAATTAATTTCTTATTAAATATAGATTTTAAAACCACTGCAATAATAGCAAGTTATATATTTTGTGCAAAACCAGCCAATATACTAATCAAAAACATATTTAATTCATTTTCACTTAGTTATACACCAGACAATTCGACAGTTAACAACGATAAGGATTTACCAAATGCAGGTCAATTAATTGGCATTATGGAAAGATTTCTTACTTTGTCATTAATTCTTGCTGGCCAATATGAAGCAGTCGGATTAATTATTGCTGCAAAATCGATTCTAAGATTTAACGATACACAAAAAAATGAATACGTATTAGTTGGAACATTGCTTAGCTTTGGTATAGCTGTTATAGTTGCTATTTTAATTAATCAACTGTAGTTATTTATTAGCGAATTTACCGATAAATGGTATTTATTAGCGAATTTACCGATAAATGGTATTTATTAGTGAAATTACCGATAAATAATAAACTAATAACATAATAAAATCAAACTAGATTAGCATTTTGGATAGTTATTATTGATTTATTTTGAGCCTGAAGGTAACGGTAAAATATATTTAATTACCTTATTATGTCATTTGAAAACTTATAATTGTAGAATCTTAATTCTTAATTCTTAATTCTTAATTAATTATGTTACACGTACTATTAATCATCTTTCTTATTTCGCTTTTTTATTTGTCCATTGCCAATCGGATGACCACTTATATAAATGTGTTGGCATTGCAAGGCGTATTGCTCTTTTTTGTGGCATTTATGGAATTGAAAAGCATCAACACAGTCAATTTGATATTAATTTTACTTGAAACAGTTATTTTCAAGTCATTAGCTGTGCCATTATTTTTAAAATACATTTTAAAACGGAATCATATCACACGTGAAGCCGAACCTTTTTTGCCCAACTTTGTATCGCTGATAATTACTACCGTTATAGTTATTACCACCATAATACTTTCCAACACCATGGAAGAGGGCAAGTTAGATAAAATGTTTTTTGTGGTGGCGCTATCCACGCTTTTCACTGGACTTTATTTTATTGCCTCGCGCCGAAAAATCATTACCCACGTAATGGGATATTTGGTAATAGAAAATGGTGTTTTTGTGTTGTCGCTGGCAGTTGGAAACGAAATGCCAATGCTCGTAAACCTTGGAATTATGCTCGACATTTTTGCTAGTGTGCTGATACTTGGTATTTTTCTAAATAAAATTGGGGATGTATTTAAAGATATTGATGTTAGTCAGTTGACTAATTTGAAAGATTATTAAAGAACCCCTAACCCATGAAGGGGAACTATAATAAAAGACATTAGAACAAAGAGAAAAGACAAGACCTAGTTTATCAACACTTTACCAAATTCAAAGTGCTGGTTATAATAAAAACAATTTAATTTATGATAGTAACATATTTGATAATTTCAATTTTAATAGGAGCGACATTATTTTTCAACAAAAATAAAACACTCAATTACATATTAATATGTCTATTTCTGGTTGTGCAGTGCATATTCACAGCTTATGTATGTTGGCATTACAACGAAACATCTGCAAATTATTTCACCTTCGATTCGTTAGGCATTATTATGCTAGTAACAGCCACAATAATATCGATACCAGCAGTTTTTCACAGCTATATTTACATCGAAGAAAGTGAGGAAATGACACCACATTCTCGAGGAACATATTTTGGTGCACTAACATTATTGATAACCGCCGTAAGTGCCTCATATTTAGCAAACCACATTGCAGTCGTATGGATTTTCACAGAACTTACCACACTTAGTGCATCAGCTTTAATATATCATCATCGCAATAAACTAGCTTTAGAAGGTACTTGGAAATACGTATTTATCTGTGCCATAAGCATTACTTTTGTATTTATTGGCATTTTATTTTTAAGTCTTTCGTTTGCAAATGCAGGTTCCGACGATTTATCCTATAAAAATTTATTAGCCAATAGTTCTCTATTAAATCTACCATGGTTGCGATTGGCATTTTTATTTATTTTCACTGGGTTTACTGCTAAATTAGGACTTTTCCCAATGTTTACGGCTGGTGTTGATGCCAAAGATAAAGCGCCTGGCCCAGCTGCGGCATTACTTTCGAGTATAGTAATGTGCATGGGATTTGTAGGAATTTTCCGTTTTTATGTAATTATTGCCAATACGCCTTTATTGCATTGGGCTAGTTTGGTAATAGGTATTGCTGCATTTCTATCATTATTTATTGCAGCCGTTTACATGATAAAAGTAAAAAACATCAAGCGAATGATGGCTTATTCGAGTGTGGAACACATGGGATTGGTAATGCTTGGAATAGCAGCTGGGGGAATTGGTTATTATGCTGCCATTCTGCACATTGTATTGCATTCATTCATAAAAGCGAGCCTTTTCTTTCAATACAATCAATTGTACAAAGTTTACAAAAACAAAAACATTTATCAATTGGGTAATTATTTCAAATACAATACCACTGGTGCAATGGTGGTGCTATTTGCATTTATTAGTGTAACAGCCATGCCACCTTCTGGAATGTTCGTCAGTGAATTTCTTATTTTTCGGTCGATGTTCGAAGCTAATCAGTTGATTTTATTAATAGTTGTACTACTGTTACTTACATTTATAATATGGGCGTTTGCCAAAAACATTTTCCGAATTTTGTTTATTCCGGCAGTAAACTTCGATGAAAGTAAAGTGCCGCAAATTAGCCAATGGAGATCATTATCGCAGTTCGTTCTTATAGGTGGCGCAGCATATTTGGGATTAAATCCACCTTTGCTTTTTGTAGATTTGATTAATGAAAGTATTAAATTTTTACCACATTGACATTATAGTATGAATTAAGAATTATGAATCAATATCGTTTAGTTTATACCTCTCCCCAGCCCTCTCCGAGGAGAGGGAACTAAATTACAACCGATTACATAATTTTTTACATAAAAAATTGGCTGAAAACATTAGTAATCCAAGTCCCTCTCCTCGGGAGAGGGTAATCGGCTTTGCCGCTTGGCTTGCCAAGAATTAGGGAGAGGTCGAGTAAAAAAACGTGCTTAACTAAACGACATTGAATTAAGAATTATGAATTATATTAGCTTAAAAAACAACCAAACGATTCTTCTTGCAGATATTCCAGAAAGCAATTATGAATGGTTTTACGATATGAACACCGAATTTATTTTGGGTCATCCCGAAAGACACTGTGTAAATTATTTTGGATATAAAGTAGGCAATAACGTCAAATTAATCTGCTGTATAGCAGATGATTTAACCCACGAAATTTTTGTTTCAACTTGTTTGGTTCATAAAGATCATGCACTCGAATCGTTCAGCAACAAATTATTATGTTTTGAAAAATTTGAGCGCGAAATACACGAAAACTTTGGTATAAACTATACCGATCATCCTTGGTTAAAACCGTTGCGATATGCAAGCAACCGCGATGATCAATCGCAAACCATCGCCAATTATCCATTCTATACCATTGACAGTGAGGAGTTGCACGAAGTTGGTGTTGGTCCAATTCATGCCGGAATTATAGAACCCGGCCATTTTAGATTTATATGTAATGGAGAACAAATTTTACATCTCGAAATTCAACTCGGTTATCAACATCGTGGTGTAGAACAGCTATTTATCGAAAAGAAAAAACTGTTACAACGTGCCACTTTGGCCGAAAGTATAGCGGGCGATACTGTAGTTGGTCACAGCGTAACTTTTACTCATATTTGGGAAAGCTTGTGCGGATATGAACCCTTACGAGAGATTGAATTTTCACGTACATTGGCACTAGAGCTGGAGCGAATGGCAATTCACATTGGCGATTTGAGTGGCGCTTGTACCGACATTGCCTATCAATTAGGAAGTTCCGTTTTTGGACGACTACGGACACCGATTGTCAACTTTTTGCAAGAATGGGGAGGAAATAGGTTAGCAAAAGGACTCATTAGACCAGGGTGCAATCAATTCCCTTTTACACCTGCCCTTGCACAACGTCTGAATATTATTCTTGATATTTTCGAGCCTGAATTTAACGAAATGGCTGAAAAATTATTCACATTGCCAAGTGCATTATCACGTTTTGAGAGAACTGGATTAGTCTCTAATGCCGATGCTCTAGCTATTGGTGCAGTAGGTATGGCAGCCCGAATGACTAACATCAAAAGAGATATTAGAAGTTCGCATCCGTTTAGTTTGTATTCCGAAGTTGAGCACGAACCAATAATAAAACGCCATGGCGACGTATATTCTCGGGTACAAATTAGAAGACGAGAAGTGGAGCAATCAATCAAATATATCCGCAAATTGATTGCAGATGTACCAGCCCTTACATCAATTCCGCCAATAAAGAATGAGCCAAGTCCAAACTCGTTTAGTATTTCATTGGTAGAAGGTTGGCGCGGTGAAATTTGCCATTGCGCTTTAACTGACAATAATGGTGACTTAATGATTTATAAAATCAAAGATCCATCGTTCCACAACTGGCTTGCATTGGCATTATCGGTGAGGAACAACGAGATATCCGATTTCCCAATTTGTAATAAAAGCTTTAATTTATCGTATTCGGGGCACGATTTGTAAAACAAGAAAACACAATTAATGGTATAATGGTCAAAAATGGTTGGTAAAAACTTCTGAAATCCTTATTGGAATTGGATTATAGAAAAGTTTATTGAAATTCGTTTCATTAAACTTTTCTATAAAGTTATTATTAGGTTTTCTAAGCCATAAATGAATACCGGAAATGAAAAAATACCAACCATTTTTGGCATCATTACCCAATTAATCAACAATTATTATTCGTTCCAAATTTTCCAAGCCGCTTCAGCTTGTCCAATAAGCATTTCTTGTCCATTAAGACATTGCGCACCTTGCTCTTTTCCTTTTTTTAGAAACAAGGTTTCGGTGGGATTATAAACCACGTCGTACAATAAATGTTTGTTGGAAATGAATTGATATTGAATGGCGGGACATTCATCCGATTTTGGGAAAGTCCCTACTGGTGACGCATTGATAATTAGCAAATTATCACAAATCACATCTTCTGTAATTTCGTCGTACGTCAAAACACCCTGTTTCGCTGTGCGTGAAACAAATGTTACTTCTATTCCCAGTTTTTCAAGCACATAGTAAATGGCTTTTGAAGCACCGCCTGTACCCAAAATAAGTGCTTTTTGGTGATAAGAATGTAAGAATGGTTTTATGGAGTTTTCAAACCCAATGGCATCAGAGTTATAGCCCTTGAGTATTAATTTTTCATTAGAACGAATAAATTTCACCACATTTACTGCTCCAATTTGTGCTACTGTTTCATCCAATTCATCCAAGTACTTGATAATTTGCTCTTTGTAAGGTATCGTAACGTTTATTCCACAAAGTTCATCATTTGGGGTCAATGTCGAAAATTGTGATACGTTTTCTATTGGATACAAATTATACGCTGCATTTATACCTTCACGTTCAAACTTTTCGGTGAAATACTTCTTTGAAAACGAGTGTCCAAGTGGAAATCCTATTAACCCAAATTGTTTCATTGTTTCTTTTTACGAATGGATTTTAAAACTAGCCAAACAAGTAAAACAGCACCTATACCGATAAAAACAAACGATAATTCGTGACTATATTTATTAATTAAATCACGATTTTCGCCAGCCAAATAGCCTAAAAGTGCAAGAACTATATTCCAAAGACCAGCACCAAGAGCGGTGTAAAACAAAAAACTTGGATAATTCATTTTAGCCAATCCAGCTGGAATTGATATTAAATGGCGCACAACTGGTATTAATCTACCAATGAAAGTAGATGTTTTGCCATGATCGTTGAAAAACTTTTCGGATTTCTTAATTTTTTCGCTACTGAGCATTAGCAATTTCCCAACTTTGCTATCGGCAAATTTATAAATCACAAAACGCCCTAACCACATGGACATGATGTAATTAAACGATGCACCAATCATAGCACCAATTGTTCCAAAAATAATAATCCAAAAAATACTCAAATCACTTTTTGGATCCATAGCTATATAAACAGCTGGTGGTATAACCATTTCGGATGGAACAGGAAGTATTGAGCTTTCGCAAGCCATCAGAAATGTGATACTATAATAATTAGTATTTACTTTGTACCATTCTTCTACATGCTGAATAAATGAAAGTGTATCGGTAGAATTTGCAACAGCAGGCTCATTATTTGCAGCTTGCAATGAAATTGAAGAAAAAAACAAAAAAAGCGCAAAGAAAATTTTCTTGGACATAAAACAGATTTAATAGGGTTAATTGCCTTAAAATTATTTAGTTATTTTATTTATTATTATTTCTACCGAATCGGGGCACAATTCCAAAAACATCTCAGCTGCCGCCTCATCTTCTTCAATTGCCTGCTTTAAGTACGAAATTGCCTCATCAATTGCACCAATTCTAAAATAAGCTATAGCAATAAACATTTTAATAAATTCTAATTCACCATCTAGCTCATTTGCAATTAAATAATTAACAATAGCATTGTTAAAATCTCCCTTTTCCAAATAGATATTTGCAATAGCCATAAATGTATCAGGCTGCTCCATGTCTATGCTAATAGACTTTAAGTAAGCTTCCAATGCTGCTTCAGTATTTTCTAAACCAATATATGATTCGGCCAAATAAACCCATGCATCAGAAGCATTGGCATCTATTTCAATGGCTAGCTCGATATATACTTTGGCTTCTGAGTACATTTCTTGTTCCAGATAGCATATTCCAATTCCCGAAATTGCATCAAAATTAACTGGGTGAACTTCGTAAGATCTTTTATAATAAAAAATTGCTTCATCGTAAAGTTCCAATCTTTCATAACATTCACCAATAAAAATATCGGTTTGCCATGTAAAGGAGGTCATTTTTCTGTAGTCTTGATAAGTTTCAATTGCTTCTTCAAACATATTTAATTGAAACTGAACATGCCCTTTTTGAACTGTAGCCAGCGAATCATTTTCGTCGATTGCCAATGAAAATTCAAAGGCGTTAAGGGCTTTTGAAAACTCTTGAATAGCAAAATATAGTTGACCTAGATTAAACCAAGCTTCATCAGCAAAAGGATTTATAGCAACTATTCTATTGTTAATATCAATGGCATTATCATAATCATCAGCCTGTTCGTAGCAAAAAGCCAATTCGTGCAACAATTCAATATTTTTATTATTAAACTCAAAGCCTTTTTGGAGTAACCCCAAGGCGGTGGCGTTGTCGTCCAAACCAATATATATAAATGCAAGATCCAAGCACATGTTATCCAATTCCTCATCCTCGTCTTCAAGCAGTCTTCTTGTCAAAAGTCGAGCTTCATCTATCATATCAAGTTTAAGAAAAGCTTCAATCTTGAGAATATTCACTTCATAATCACCAGACTCAGAAAGCTTTGATAAAATTCTGAATGCTTTTTGGTCATCGCCAGTTAAGAGATATAATTTAGCCCGTTTACATTGCAAAACAGTACTATTTGGATGTAATTTAAACCCAAATTCTATGGCTTTTGAGCAATCCATTGTGCGTCCTTTTCGCAAATAATAATCCACAATACTTTCCAATTCTTCGACATCAAAATAACCTGATGCAGTGCCAGTTAAATACTGCTCATATCGTTTAATAATATCGTTGGATTCATCATCCACAGAAAAATACAATTTTCGGCTCATATCCTACTTTTTTTTGCAAAAATACTAAATTAAATGGAATTAAATAAACTGCCTACACAAAAGTTATGAACAAATAATGTATGTTTTATATGTTTTTCACATACCATAGACCCATTTTTTTCGTTTTAGGCATAGTGTTTGTATATCAGCCTCTTTCTTATTTTATGTATTTATAAAAATTTTGTATCTTTGTCACAAATCAATTTTATAACAGTAAAAAACAATGCATTTTTCAGAATTATTTAAGTTCTGCCCAGTATGCGGATCGGCCGATTTTGTTCAAAATAATGAGAAATCGAAAAATTGTAAAGCATGTGGCTTTGTTTATTATATTAATGCTTCGGCAGCTGTCGCAGCATTTGTTGTGAATGACGCTGGCGAATTATTGATTTGCAAACGGGCAAAAGAACCCGCAAAGGGCACTTATGATTTACCTGGTGGTTTTGTGGACAGCAACGAATCGGCCGAAATAGCACTAAAACGAGAATTGTTGGAAGAGCTAAATGCTGAAATTATTGAAATGGATTATCAGTTTTCGCTTCCAAACATTTACGAATATAGTGGAATGACAATACCAACATTGGACTTGTTTTTTACTTGCAAATTAAATAGTTATGACAATTTACAACCAGCCGACGACGTTGAAGACTGTTTTTTTGTTCCCGTTGCGGAATTAAATCCTGCCCTATTTGGCTTATCTTCGATAAAAAAAGCTGTAGAAATTTTAAAAAAAAATAAATAAGCTTTTTAGACCTAATTTAAATAATCAAATTACAATTATATAATGAAAAAAACAATCATTTCATGTATGTTGATGTTATCAATGTTTACCGCTTTATTGGCGCAAAACACACTGATATACACACACTCAGATGTACTTTTTGATCAAGGAAAAGAACTTTATGGACAACGAAAATACGCTGCTTCATATCGTAATTTTGAAGAATTTTTGAAAAAAGTTGCACCAACACAAGCTGGCCAAAAACAAGAGGCTGAGTTTTATATGGCTGCCAACGCATACCGACTTGGACAAGATAATGCTTACGAGATGTTAGAATCTTATTTATTTCAACATCCTTATACTCCATTTTACGATCAAACCAACTTGATGTTGGGAATGTTACTTTACGAACGCAAAAACTACAAGAAGGCATTGACATTCTTCAACCAACTAAACGACAAACATTTAAGCAATAGAGAGCGAATCGATTTTATGTTTAGTAAGGGCTATGCCTATTTGCAATTAAAAAACTATCCTGAAGCATTATCTATTTTCAAGGAATTGAAAAATTTGAATACCAAATATGATTTATCGGCCACATATTATTATGCCTATTCTGAATATTGCATGAACAATTATAAAGCGGCATTGCCCGATTTTTTAAAAATTGAAGACAATCCAGCCTATAAAAACATTGTTCCTTACTATATTATACAAATTTATTACGCTCAAAAGGAATTCGACAAACTAAATGAACGTACGGAAAGCGTATTGAAAAACAATCCTAGCAATAAAAACAATGCTGAAGTTTATCGTATTGCAGGTGAAATAGCTTATCGCAAAGCTGATTATATAAAGGCAATTAGCCATTTGAAAAACTACGAAAATCTTTTCCCACAAGTACTACGCAACGATATGTATTTGTTGGGCTTATCATATTTTCAACTTAGAGACTATAGCAATGCCACAAAATATTTATCGAAAGTAACGACTGCAAAAGATGAGATGACCGAAAATGCATATTTACATCTTGGCAATTCGTATATCAAGCTCAACGATATAGTGAATGCTCGTTTGTCTTATGAAGCATCGCTTCGCACTAATTTCAATAAATCGATACGAGAAGAAGCTTTATACAACTACGCACTTACAACTTATCAAACAACTTCGGCTTTTGGTGAGTCAATTACTGCTTTTGAACAATTACTCACTGAGTTTCCCGCATCAAAATACACCGACAAAGCTTACGATTATTTGGCATCTGTCTACATGACTACCAAAAACTACGAATCTGCCTATCAATCAATTTTGAAGATAAAAGAACCGAATGCTAAATTACTGGAAACTAAACAGTATTTATTATATCAACTTGGCACAGAATCATTTACTTTTTACAACTATGACAAAGCAATTGATTATTTCACACTTTCATTAAAAAGCTCATCTTCAGGAAAGTATTCTGCCGAAAGTTACTTTTGGCGTGCTGAGAGCTATTATCGCATCAACAAACCCAACGAAAGTATTGATGATTTAAAAGCGTTTTTCAATAATTCTTATGCCAAATCGAGTATAAATCGGATAACAGCCAATTACGCTTTGGGTTATGGTTATTTCTCTGTAAAAAAATATGATGAAGCTCTAAATTGGTTTATAAAATACTTAGATGCAGAAACTAACGCAGGTACTCCAACTTATTCGGATGCACTGAACAGAGTTGGAGACTGCTATTTTTATGCACGAAATTTTGCAAAAGCTGAAACATATTACAATAAAGCTGTGAGTATTAGCCCTAGTACAGGCGACTATGCCATGTTCCAATCGGCTTATGTGGCTGGGTTACAAAAAAGTTATACTACAAAAGTTTTGAAATTGGAAAAATTGCTCAATACATATCCAAAATCTGAATACACCGACGATGCACTTTACGAAATGGGTCGCTCGTATTTGTTGATGGACAATAATTCAAAGGCAATTGCCACATACCAACGCTTATTGGCGGCTCAACCCAATAGTAATTTGTCGCGCAAAGCTGCACTGGAAATTGGTATGATTTATTTCAACGAAAACAGTTTTGAACAAGCCATTGCAGCATACAAAAACGTAATACTTAAATATCCTGGAAGTGACGAATCGTACACGGCTCTAGAAAGTTTAGAAACTGTTTACATAGAAATAAACGATGTGCAAGGTTATCTTTCATTTACCAAAACTTTGGGACGCACCATTAGAACCGCCACTGCAAATAAAGAAGACTCTATTTCGTATATTGCCAGCGAAAAACAATATATGAACGAGAAATATCCCCAGGCTATTTTAGGCTTCAAGTCTTTTGTCAACAAATTCTGCACTGGTGGTGGACGGTATTGCACTTCTGCGCAAAACTATTTAGCTGACAGTTATTATCGGACGAACGACAAAATAAATGCACTACTGACATACCAATCTTTATTGAAAATAACGGGTAATCAATATGCAGAACAAGCCACATTACGTTGTGCCGAAATGACTTTCGACAACAAAGATTATGCATCGGCGCTTACTTATTTCAAACAATTACAAATCTTAGCTCAAACGACAGAAAATAAAAATGTGAGTCGGCTTGGCGTATTGAGATGTAGTTATTTCTTAAACGACCATCAAAACACGGTTTCAATTGTGAACGAAATAATGACCGATTCTAGTTCTACAGAGGCAGTGAAAAGCGAAGCGCAATACAACCGTGCCAAAGCATATCTGGCATTGAAACAATCGTCACAAGCGATATCAGACCTCAAAACATTGTCAATTGACACCCGCACCAAAAATGGAGCCGAATCGAAATATCTACTTGCAAATGAGTATTTTGCACAAGGCAAACTAACTGATGCTGAAAATGAAGTGATGGATTTTTCGAAAAAAAATACTCCACATCAATTTTGGTTAGCACGTAGTTTTGTGTTACTTGCTGATATTTATATCAAACAAAACAATGATTTTCAAGCAAAACAATACCTTTTGAGTTTGCAAAAAAACTACAAAACTGCAGATGAAATTCAATCCCTGATTATTGAAAGATTAAATGCTATAAGTCAAAGGGAAAATAAAGTTATTGTAAACTAATCATCAACATCAAACTTCTGATAATCAACAAATAAAAACAGAACTGAAAATGAAAATCTCAAATCATATAATAATACTCTTACTTTGGATTAGTCTTGCCATTTCGGCTCAAACCAAAGACAGCACAGTTAATCGCAAGGTGACTATTGAGCGAGAGTTTGTTCCACTAATACAAGACGCGGGAAAACTAAAATCATCTCCTAAAATTCTAGAACCTTCGTTGGAAAAAAGCGCACCGAAGTATTCTGACTTTAATTTGCCTTTAAATACCGACTTTAACATACATATTTTATCAGCAGCAGAGTTGCAACTAGAGAAACGAAAAGACAACAAAGGCGGATTTGCACGTGTAGGACTTGGAAATTTCTACAACACATTGGCTGATTTTGCTTATCCAATAATCAAAAGCCCAAAAACTCGATTAGATTTATCATTGCACCATCTTGCCACTTTTGGTACTAAAAAACACAGCACTACAAATGCAGAACTATCGTTCGACCAATTTTTCGATGCTTTCAACTTTTATGGCGGTCTGGGCGGTGCTCATGAGTATTTAAAGTATTATGGCAATAATTATAAACTTGGTGCTATCACCAATTTAGATACTTTGGCTAAATATAATTCGACAAATCCTCAACCTATTTTTGAAGAAAAAAACAGAATGGGCATTAACACCACACCACGAAAAATACAATTGGACTCACTGGCTAATGATTCGGTGGGCGATACTTTTTGGCGTTTTGATGCTTTTATAGGTGTTAGATCATTGCCGCTCAACGACGGATTAAAATATCAAGCTCAACTCAAATACCAACTATTCGACTCGCGTAATGGCATGACAGAAAACGTCATTCACACTCAAGGCGGTTTCAGCACTGTTGGTGAAGAAAAAAATTGGGGTATAGACTTTGACTTGAAAAATTTAATTTATAATAGCCATCATAGCAATTTGTTGAACACTTGGAATTCATATTCCGTTTTCAAATTTAATCCATATTATAGCATCGAACGCACCAACTGGAATGCCCGCTTGGGTGCAAAATCTAGCTTTTCAATAGGTCATGGAAAACCCATCAATCCATCATTAGACATTAACGGAGAATGGAAATTAACACCAAAAAGTTTAGCAATTTACGGAGGATTAACTGGCAATTATGAGGTTAATACTTTAAATGATATATTCACCGAAAACCGTTATTTATCGCCCGACATAAAAGTTGACGATACCTTCACACCATTTGAGTTTTACGCGGGTATAAAAATTAAACCGCTATATAATTTACTATTAGATACTTACATTGATTACAGCAGCATTCAAAATCAGTATTTCTTTGTCAACAAAGAATACTCTTGCAGCACATTATCTGGGGCAGATGGCACACTTTACAGCAATAGGTTTAACGTTCTTTATAGCAATGCTTCACTTTTTAAAATTGGAGCTCGAGCAAGCTATAATTTACGAAACATAGTAAATGTAGAGCTTAAAGGAGCATACAATGGTTGGAAAGTTAATACAGAAACTTACGCATGGAACAAACCCGCTTGGGATGCCAGTTTAAAAGCCGACATGCACTTCACGCACGATTTAAGCTTTTCTGTCAACACTTTTTTAGAAGGTGAAAGGTATGCCAAACTTGGCACAGCAGCAGTTCGTATGCGCCCAAAAGTAGATATCAATCTTGGTGCAGCTTATTCGTACAACAATTGGTTGACCGTATTTGCAAGGCTCAACAATCTGATTAACAATCCATATCAAGATTTCTACGGCTATCAAGTTCAAGGAATAAATGGTATGGTAGGCGCAGCATTTTCGTTTTGAAAAAATACTTATTAAGGTAATGATGCCAAAACTAAAAATGAATCAACAAAATATATATTAAATTTTGACCATTAATTTTGTCCACTTCAAATAATTAACTCTGTAATAGCATAATTTTGCCCAATGCACAGAATTTTCAAATGAATTAGCACACAAAAAATGCCGTATTCTGATTGAATACGGCATTTTTAATATATAATAAGAAAAATTTAGACCTACACTTAAAATTTGGTAAAACACAGATAATCTGCGTCTTGTATTTGCTCTACCGTCTATTAATTCTAGTTAATCAATTTTGTTCCTATAAAGTCTTTCGTACTTCAGTTTCTTCGTAACTTTCAACCATATCACCCTGACGTATATCTTGGAAGTTCTTGATATTCAAACCACATTCATAGTTAGTACCAACTTCTTTCACATCATCTTTGAAACGTTTCAATGAATCCAACTCGCCAGTGTAAACTACGATACCATCTCTAATAATACGGATTTTGTTTGTACGTTTAATTTTACCTTCACGAACCAAACAACCAGCAACTGTACCGACTTTAGTAATTTTGAAAACTTCAAGAATTTCAACTGTAGCAGTAATTTCTTCCTTAATTTCAGGAGAAAGCATTCCTTCCATTGCAGATTTAATTTCTTCAATTGCATCATATATAATTGAATACAATCTAATATCAATCTCTTCTTTTTCAGCAATTTTACGGGCCGAAGTAGTAGGTCGAACTTGGAAACCACAGATAATGGCATTGGATGCAGCTGCTAACAAAATATCAGAATCTGAAATCGCCCCTACAGCTTTATGAATTACATTAACCTGAATATTTTCGGTAGACAATTTTTGTAATGAATCCGATAATGCTTCAACCGAACCATCCACGTCACCTTTCACAATGATATTCAATTCTTTGAAATCACCCAATGCAATGCGTCGTCCTAATTCGTCCAAAGTAAAGTGTTTCTTGGTACGAATACTTTGTTCGCGCTGTAATTGCTCACGTTTATTTGCAATGCTTCTTGCCTCTTGCTCTGACGGCATTACATTGAACACATCACCAGCTTGAGGAGCACCATTAAGACCTAATATTAACGCAGGCTCGCCTGGTTTAACTTGAGTTATACGTTGATTTCGCTCATTGAACATGGCTTTTATTTTACCGAAATATGTACCTACAAGAACAACATCTCCCTGACGTAGAGTTCCATTTTGCACTAAAACTGTAGAAACAAAACCGCGTCCTTTGTCGAGTGTTGACTCAATAACTGAACCAATAGCTCGTTTATCTGGATTGGCTTTTAGGTCAAGTAACTCGGCTTCGAGTAATACTTTTTCAAGTAACTCAGCAACTCCAAGCCCTTTTTTAGCCGAAATATCATGCGATTGATACTTACCACCCCAATCTTCGACCAAATAATTCATTTGTGCCAAAGTTTCTTTAATTTTCTCTGGATTTGAACCTGGTTTATCAATTTTATTAATTGCAAAAACCATAGGTACGTTGGCAGCAGAAGCATGATTGATAGCTTCTATTGTTTGAGGCATTACATTGTCATCGGCGGCAACCAAAATAATTGCAATATCGGTAACTTTAGCTCCACGAGCACGCATAGCAGTAAAGGCCTCATGACCTGGTGTATCAAGGAAAGTAATATGTTGACCACTTTCAAGTTGTACATTGTAAGCACCAATATGTTGAGTTATTCCACCCGCTTCACCCGCAATTACGTTGGCTTTACGAATATAATCTAACAATGACGTTTTACCATGGTCAACGTGACCCATAACAGTAACGATTGGCGCGCGAGGCAATAAATCGTCATCAGAATCAACATCTTCCTCGCCAATAGCTTCAATTACATCAGCACTTACATACTCGGTTGTAAATCCAAATTCTTCGGCAACAATGTTAATTGTTTCTGCATCTAATCGTTGATTGATGGAAACCATCAAACCAATATTCATACAAGTACCAATAACTTGATTTACTGTAACATCCATCATCACAGCAAGTTCGCTTGCTGTCACAAATTCTGTCAACTTTAGTACACTTTCGCCTTCACGTTCACGTTGAGCTTGCTCTTGTTGTCTTGAACTAACACTGTCACGTTTATCACGGCGATATTTTGAACCCTTACCCTTCTTGTTTGCACCCGAAAGACGCGCTAAGGTTTCTTTAATTTGTTTTTGAACATCAACTTCGCTAACAACTGGTTTGATCACTCTTTTTGGACCATTGGTTTTGTTTGCGCTATTATTGTTACTATTGTTGTTATTGTTATTATTTGTATTTGGACGTGGACCAGATGGATTTCCACCATTACCACCAGTTGTACCAGGTGTTACCTTTTTAGGACTAGCAAAACCTTGAGTTGGTCCGTTAGGTTGAGGTACCTTGTTAATATCAACTTTATGATTTGAGAAACGTTCACGCTTTTTCTTAGGTTGACCACCAGTACCTACAGTTGCAGTATTAAGAATTGGTCTTGCGATAACTTTTTTATCAGTAGCACCACCACCCAACACAATTTTCTTTGGATCAACTACTCTAATCTTTTCTTCTCTTTCTTTGCGTTTTTGTTCCTTTGTTTTTGGTTTTGGACGCGTACTTTGATTTAAAAGATTCAAATCAATTGTACCTATTACAACTGGTGCCTTGTCACTTACAGGGCGTGATAAAGTAAAAATCTCATCTTCTTGATGATCATTATCTTTAGTTTCTAAATTTAGAGTAGACTCAGGCGTTTTTTGTTCTTCCTGAACATGTACTTCCTTTTTATGTGTAGGTATAGTTTTTACTATTTCCTTTTTCTCTACAGGCACATTAACGACTTCTTTGATTTCAACTTTTTCGGTCTCTTTCTCAGAAATCTTTTGTTGTTTAATCTCAGCGTTAATCTCAGCAGCTTTAACTGGTTGTGGGGTCGGAATCTGAACTTCAACAACCTTCTTTTTTTCTTCGATTACTGGTTGTTCAATAATCTCAACTACTTTTTCAACTCTAACTGGTTCTTGAACAGGTTTTTCAACAACAATTGGTTTTTCAACAACAATTGGTTTTTCGACAACAACCTTTTCAACAACTATCGGATTTTCTGCAACAATTGGTTTTTCGGCAGGTATTACCTTGTCAGCAACAACTGGTGCTTTCTCAACAACAGGTGTTTGAATTTCTATTTTTTTGTCAACTTGCTTTTCTTTTACATTCAAATCTATATGACCAACAGATTTAAAATGAGGCAATTGATCTTCTGAAATCTTAACATGAATTGTATCCACAGGTTTTGGAGCAGCTTTTGGTTGATTATAACCATCAATTGCTACAGTTTCAGCTTTGTCTTTTAAGTGACGCTCCTGACTTAATCGCTCGGATTCAATCTTCAGAGCCATATCTTTATCAAACTCTTTTGCCAATAAAAGATGCATGTCATCCGATAATTTTAAATTTGGTAAATTATGATCGACAACAATTTTATGGCCTTTTTTTGCAAAGAAATCTACCGCGGTGGTCATCCCAACATTCAATTCTTTACAGGCTTTACTTAATCTTATGGACATATTCTATAATTACAGTTTTCAATTATTTTCTTCCAGTCTACAGTCTCTGCTTTCCAGTCAATTTTCAAATTTTATCCAAAACTTTTTAAACAGTTTCGTTTTCGTCAGCAAATTCGGCATTAAGAATTGCTAAAACGTCGTCAATCGTTTCCTCTTCAAGGTCGGTGCGGCGCACTAAATCTTGACGTGAAATCGTCAATACACTTTTTGCAGTATCGCAACCAATTGCTTTCAATGCATCAATAACCCATTGATCAATTTCGTCACTAAATTCATCTAAGTAAATATCTTCAGTTTCAGCCTCTTCGTCTAATTCGCGGAACACATCTAGCGTATAACCAGTAAGCATTCCTGCCAATTTAATATTAGAACCACCTTTACCAATAGCTTGCGAAACTTCCTCTGGCTTCAAATATATTTCAGCTTTTTTCTCCACTTCGTTCAAACGAATTGAAGATATTTTTGCTGGACTTAATGCACGCGAAATAAATAAGCTTACATTATTGGTATAATTAATTACATCAATGTTTTCATTACGCAATTCACGTACAATTCCGTGAATACGAGTACCTTTAACGCCAACACATGCTCCAACTGGGTCGATACGGTCGTCGTATGATTCAACAGCCACTTTTGCACGTTCGCCTGGCATACGGGCTATCTTTTTTATAATAATCAGACCCTCTTGAATTTCGGGAACTTCTTGTTCAAAAAGACGTTCTAAAAATACAGGGGAAATACGTGAAAGTATAATTTTCGGATTATTATTTTTATTTTCAACCATTGCCACTACAGCTCTAACTGTGTCGCCTTTGCGGTAAAAATCGGAAGGTATTTGTTCTGATTTTGGCAAAAAAAGTTCATTTCCTTCTTCATCAATAAGAAGCATCTCTTTTTTCCAAATTTGGTATAATTCGCCACTTACTATTTGGCCCACTTTTTCGCTATATCTGCTAAAAATACTATCTTTTTGTAATTCTAAAATTTTTGAAGATAAAGTCTGTCTCAAAGTTAAAATTGCACGACGGCCAAAACTTAGAAAATCAACAAGTTCTGTAACATCTTCATCAATTTCGTAATCCTCATCTATTTTTTTAGCATCTGAAAGCGATATTTCTAAATTAGGGTCTTCTAAGTCTTCATCTGCCACAACGACACGGTTGCGATAGATTTCGAAGTCGCCTTTATCTGGATTGATAATCACATCGTAATTTTCGTCAGTACCAAACATTTTGGAAATGACATTACGGAAAGATTCCTCCATTACACTAATTAAAGTACTTCTATCAATGCTTTTTAGCTCTTTAAACTCCGAAAAAGTATCAATTAAGCTAACAGTTTCTTTTTTACTCATGACCTATTTGAATCTAATAATATATTTTGTGGATTTTATCTCTTCGTAAAAGAATGTAAGAGTTTCTGTTACAATTATTTTCCGTTTTGCGCCTTCAGGTTTTTCTGTCTTTTCAATATCTAACATAAATTTATCATCACTTACTTCAATCAAAATACCAGTATATTTCAAACCTGTTTTAGTTAATACCTCAACCTCATTACCAATGTTTTTTTGGTATTGCTTCAACACTTTAAATGGTGATGTAAGTCCTGCAGAACTCACTTCCAATTCATAATCCTCCACTTCGCGATCCAATTGCGACTCAATGTGTCGGTTAATTTCCATGCAAAATTCAATAGTAACACCCTCAAATGAATCAATTTCTACAGAAATTTGATTATCTGGAGTAACATTTACGTCTACTAAATAATAGTCTTTGTCGACAATATACTGGTCAACAATCTGATATACAATATCTTTTGAAATCATACTTAACAATAATTTAACAAACGAGGGGACTGTTGTCCCCTCATCCATACGCTATTTCGGGGACAAAAGTACAAAATAATTCTTTATCCCACAAAGATTTATGATAAAAAAATGAATGGAAATTTGATTTCAAACATTTTTAATTGATTTTGAAGTAGCTTTTCATCAGATTTAAATACTTTTATTTTTATAAATCAGCTAATTGTATAGCAAATAAAATTAGTATCTTTGTAGTTTATTTTTAATTAGTTTCCACTGCTATGTACAAAATTCTATCCATAAATCCAGGCTCTACTTCCACCAAATTTGCTGTTTATGAAAACGAGACGCTTATTTGTTTACATACTATTCGTCATTCTGTGGAAGATTTGAAACCATTTTTATCACTACTTGATCAATGTTCTTTTCGAAAAAAATTGATGTTGGATTATTTGCAAAAAGATGGAATTTTCTTGTCCGATTTATCAGCTGTGGTTGGACGCGGTGGTTTAATTCGACCTGTGGAATCGGGAGTTTACACTGTGAACGAAAAGCTAATAACCGACTTAAAATCACCACATACACTTGAACATGCAAGTAATTTAGGTGGAATTATTGCGTTGGAAATTGCATCAAATATACCAAACTGTAAAGCTTACATTGCCGACCCGGTAGTAGTTGACGAATTTCAGGAAGTGTCGCGCATAAGTGGACTACCAGAATTACCACGTCGCTCAATGTTTCATGCTTTAAATCACAAAGCCATTGGACGAAAATATGCTGAGACAATTGGTACCGAATATGAAAAATTAAATCTAGTGATAGCACATTTGGGTGGTGGCATTTCGGTAGCAGCACATTTAAAAGGCAAAGTTATTGACTCAAACCAAGGTCTTGGAGGTTATGGACCATTTTCGCCAGAACGTGCTGGAACTTTAGATGCTGGATTATTAGTAGAAATGTGTTTTTCTGAAAAATATTCAGAATCGGAAATTCAACAAATGTTAGTCGGAAATGGGGGCTTGATGGCACATTTAGGAATTAACGATACAAAAATTATTGAACAACAATCTGAAAACGGAAATAAGACTGCAAAATTGCTTTTAGAAGCTATGGCATATAATGTAGGCAAAGAAATTGGCTCAATGTTGGCAGTTTTGCATGGAAGTGCCGATGCAGTCATACTTACTGGTGGAATTGCACATAGCAAATTGATAATTGATTATATAAAACAAATGATAACTCCACTTGCTAAATTTGCTGTTTTTCCGGGCGAAGACGAAATGGAGGCTTTGGCTATGAGCGGATTAAGAGTTTTAAGAGGTGAATTGGCTAAAGATTATTGATTTTTTCAAAGTTATGTAAAATCGAGACTTAAAAGCATCTAAAAGACCGAATTTCAGGTCAACAAGGTAAAAATATTTCATATTGAGACGAACAATAAAATTTGGCTGCAACCATAAGTCAGCAAAGCCCTTACCCATTTCTGGTTCAGAATGTACAACAAAATAATTGGCACTATTGAGATAAACTAAGTGAAACATCTGCACTGTTTTTTCACCGTCGACAAAGTCACGAACAGAAGTTTGTTTGGATATTTGTTCCGAAAAGTAATTGAAAAAAGGTATCCAATCGCCAGCATAGACCATTTTGTGAGCCATTTCGGACAATAACATATATTCTAAATTAAAAATTTCAGCTTCACTAAAACCCTCCATCAAATAAGAAAACATCACTGTACGAATTGCTATATTAGGAACACGAAGTACAATTTCATCTTCCTCAATTCTATTATTAGTCAGAATCCCAAAGTAGTAAAATAGTGAGAAAAAATTTTCTTTATTTGCTAATTCTTCAGCTGGAAATGAAATTGCAATAGTTGTGCGAATTTCACCATTTTCTGCAATTTTCTTAATCGTGGAAAAGTTTCCATTCACTTTTTTATCCAAAATAATCAAATTCCGTAATTTTCCGTAGTCTATTTTAATATTATCTTCAATCAAAATATCTGGGCTACCTTCATGGAATTTGGAGTATCATAAACCTATAAATACCAGACAATTATACACATTTACAAATATTTAGCTTTCAATTTACTACAATTGAAACTCATATTTTATTTCAAAATGACAAACTTTTTTTTGCAAAAAGAAACTGAACTTTGAAAGTACATAAATAATGTTTCATATAAGATTGCAAATGTAACAATAGTGATATTAAGAATTAAAACTATAGCTTACATTTGCAGCTAATTCGCATTGAAATATTTTTAAAAAATCAAATCAAAATAAAGTCAACAAAAAAGTTAGTCAAAATTCAAAACAACATTTTCAACACGCCAAATTAACTCGTATATACAAATTAATAACATGTCAAAAAAACTACTATTAATCACACTCATCGCAATTTCAAGTATTTATTCCAATGCTCAGGTGGCAGCCACTATCGACTTTGGACAAGTAAAACAAATTATAGACGGATTTGGAGTTAGCACTGCATGGCATGGCACAATATCCGAAAAAGAAGCTGATATCGCTTTTGGCAATTCCACTTCGGAACAACTAGGATTGAATATATTGCGTGTACGCATCGACCCAAGTTCATCCAATTGGGTAACTGAAAAGATGAACGCTGCAAAAGCAAAAAGTAGAGGAGCATTAATACTTGCAACACCATGGACGCCACCAGCTTATATGAAAACCAATAATAATGCGGTGGGTGGTGAGCTGTTACCAACACAGTATGTTGCTTATGCCGAACATCTAAAGGATTTTTGCAAATATCTAGGAAATGTAGATGTGGTATCGCTCCAAAATGAGCCAAACATAACGGTGGGTTACGAATCGTGCACATGGAGTGCAGCGCAAATGCTTGAATTTTGCAAAACGAACGCACCTGCTATTGGAAAACCCGTAATGGCTCCCGAAGCTTACAATTTTGCATATTCAACTTCCGACCCAATATTGAATGATCCAATAGCTTGTGCCAATATCCAGTACGTTGGTGGACACTTATATGGAACAACCACAAGAAGTTATCCACTGGCAGTTACAAAAGGGAAAAAGCTATGGATGACCGAATTTGCTTACAATCCCGATTCGATAGGAACTTGCATGACTATGGCCAAAGACATTTTGGATTGCTTAAATGGAAATATGAATGCTTTTGTATATTGGTATCTTCGCCAGCCTGGTTGCAATATTATCAATACCGATGGCACATTAAAACTGAAAGGCTACACATTGGCACAATTCTCAAAATTTATTCGCCCCGGATATTATCGTGTAAGTGCCACTTATCAACCCAATTCAAAAATCTATTTGGTTGCTTTCAAAGGCTCTACTCAGGATGTTTTAGTTGCTGTTAATCAAAATACGGTTGCAAAAACACAAGTTTACAACTTCAAGAACATGAACATAATGAGTGCTTCAAAATTTGTGACATCAGACACAAAAAGGCTCACTAATACTGAAACAATTACAGCTACAAACAATTCATTTACAGATAATTTGGATGCTAGAAGCATAACCACTTACGTTATAAAAAGAACACCATCAGCAATAAATGAAACTCCAGTTGCGGACATAAATATATTTCCAAATCCGGCTGAAGATTTTATACAATTATCGACCACAGACAATGTAAAAAGCGTGAACATTTTCAATTTACAGGGACAGAAAATACAGATTTTCAATAATCTAGTTATCCCCACATTAGATATTTCGTCACTACAATGTGGAACTTATGTAATTCAGGTAAGCCTAATTAATGGTGCTGAAAAACGAATGAAATTTTTCAAGAAATAACTGCTAATCAATCCATTTCTCATTAACACAAATTGCACTCATAATTATTATAATCACATTCTAATCAAATGAAAACAAAATTTTTAATTATTGCCTGTTTATTATTGACTGTTGCCGTGAAAGCAATCAATGTTGTAGACTTACGTTGCGAAAACGAAAAAACTCCCATTGGAGTAGATCGCTTGTCGCCCCGATTTAGCTGGAAACTAACTACTAGCGGAGCAGAACGCGGATTGAATCAGTCTTCCTACCGAATTCAGGTTGGTAAAACAGCGAACGCTTCAGATGTTTGGGATAGTGGAGTTATTTCTAAAGCGCAACAAACTAACATATTATTTAGCGGTAAAACCCTTGAAAGCCACACCAAATATTACTGGACAGTGACTGTTACAGACAGCCAGGGTTCAGTAGCAAGTTCTACATCTTCCTTTACAACCGGGCTTTTTAATGCATCAGACTGGCAGGGAAGATGGATAAAATACCCAGTAACTATAAGCGCCAATCAGCAAATTTGGTTTCGTAAGAATATTACTCTAACAGAAGACGCCGGTCGCGCCATTGCGTATGTTGCTTCGCTTGGAAACCACGAACTTTATGTAAATGGACAAAAGGTTGATGATAGGGTACTTGCGCCTTGCCTGACAAGTTACACTGATCGAATCCTATATGTTGGCTATGACGTAACTTCATTATTGAAAAAAGGACAAAATACCGTTGCTATTTGGTATGCACCAGGCTGGACACGTTACCAAGGTGCAGCTTACGCTCACATTGTGAATGTACAAATGGAAGTAACCTACGCTTCGGGCACTACTGCCAGCTTCAGTTCTAATACAGAATGGAAATGCAAAGCGGCTAATGGAATTAGTTCTGCCCAATGCCAATATGAACATCATGGCGGAGAAATAATTGATGCTACAACTTATGACCCAACCTGGAACACCACAGCTTGTACAGAAGATGCTACATGGTTAAATGCAGGTGTTGGAACGACCGCTTTGACACTTACTGCACAGCTTATGCCAGCCACTAAAAAAATTGGAGATCCTATTGTTGGAAATTTGAATAATTTGACCCCCAATTCGACTAACTTAAGGCTTTTTATGGGTAAAAACTATACCGGTTGGACAGAAGTGAAACTTACGGGAATGACAAAAGGAGCTGTAATCAAGGTCAATTTTTGCGATGACAACAGTTATATAACCCAATGGGACCAGATTCTTACTTATACTTGTTCAGGAGTAAATGGTGAAGTAGCATGCAATCATTTTAACTTTAATGGAGGTGGTTACATTACTTTGGAAGGCGTTGCAAAGGAGAATATTGTATCTATCACCGGATACTCACTGGGTAACGATTTGGCAAGGACAGGTTTCTTTAAATGTTCGGATGATTTAATAAATCAGATTTACGAGACTGATCTTTACACCTATCGCAGTTGTACCACTGAGGGATATACAAGTGATTGTCCACACCGCGAACGCCTGGGTTACGGAGAAGAGTCGTATGCAACGGCCTGGGGAATTGGCTTTCCGAATTACGATATTAATTCGTATATGGACAAACATATTCAGGATTGGATTGATGTGCAGGATGTTTCAACCGGAAGAATTCTGAATACCGCACCACAAACTTTCTGGAATTCGTATGGTGGTTTGCTTTGGGGTTCGGCTGGCGTAAATCTGGCGAATGAATTATATCGGAATACAGGTGATGTTAATGCGCTTCGCAAAATCTATCCTTCTACAAAAAGTTGGATTAATTTTATGGCAGGTAAAGTTACGAATGAACTTTTCCCATTGGCAGCTAGTACCGAAAGAGGTATGTATCTGGGAGATTGGGGAATGCCAAATGGAAGTATGGGTTGGGGAAACGAAGCACCAGCTCAGTATTTCAACAACTGTGTGTTTTGCCTTAATCTGATAAATGCAATTAATACCATCAACTTACTTCAGGGCACCGATGGAGTTAATTACGCAGCCGACCTTCAGCTATATCAGAACATGCTCAATGTTTTACGCACCAATATACACAGCGCCTTTTACAATAGCACAACGGGATTATACTCTCAAGGAACAATGGTGCAGCAAGCCTTTGCATTGCTTGTGGGAGTAGTTCCGGATAACTGTCGTGCGACCGCTTTGGAGGCTTTCAATAAAATTAAGCTTCAGAAATCATATCTCGACATGGGTAGTTCAGGATTACCTATTCTACTTCGTTATCTGGAAGAAGAAAACATGGACAATGATTTTATGTATAAATGCCTATCGAGTACTGTATTTCCAAGTTATGGTTATTTTATAAAAGGCAAAGGCGAATCATGCTGGCCAGAATTTTGGGGTGATAATACAACCACTTCTACTTCGCAAAGTAGCCACATACACACTTGCTACACAGGAATTTCTAGTTGGATGACGAAATGTTTGGCTGGTATCAATGTTGACAAAAATCAACCGGGAATGCGTAATGTCATTATCAAACCATACATTAGCACAGCAAATGGAAAATTGACGAGTGCCAGCATGGAACAAGTTACCATTTACGGTTCTGTACGAAGTGCATGGACACGTACAGGGCAGGCTGTAACACTTGCTTGTTCAATTCCAGTAAATAGTAGCGCTACCATTTATTTGCCCACGACAGATATTTCCACCATTACAGAAAATGGAACGCCAATTTCTTCTATCTCCAACATTACTTTTATCGAAACAAAGGATGGATTTTCTGTTTATCAGGTAGGTTCAGGGGAGTACAGTTTTGGCCTTACTATTCCGGTAACAACTGCGCTGCAAGGTTACAACCCCATCATCATTCCCAACAGTGCCGTCGATATGTCTAATTATTTTAAAGCAGATGCCAATGTTGTGCAACAGAAAGTTGCGTCAGCAACCGTTGGCAGTTATCCTTATTATCGCCTGTCTTGTGCTAAGGGAGTCAATTCTGTAGTTTTTTATGTTCAATCGAAAGAATCGGCAAAGATGGATTTAAGTCTGTGGCTGAATACCTTCGACAAAACGAATCTCAATAGCATTGTAATCAGCATCTATAAGGATGCTGATTTAACTCAAAAAGCCACAGATGATCTTACTTTCAGTAACTTTACTTCCAATACCCTGGGTTGCTCAGCTTGGGAGTCGCCTGGTGTGCTAAAAAAAATGGGAAACATTACCTTGCTGACAGGCACTTATTTCATCAAGATAACAATAACAGCAGCAGCCATTTACGGCGTTCACCTAAACGGTCTGATACTTACCAAAACTGGCAACACAGCTTTAAAACCAGTATTATACAATGAAATTCAGCCTTTGAAAATTTATAATATAATGGGATGCCTTGTTTATCAAGGCATTAATACAATTTCTAAAGCCCTGATAAATTTACCTTACGGTGTATATGTAGTGAATGGAACGAAGATTATAAATGTTGCCGGCAAAACTTTATAATCTTCTATTAATTACAATTCAAGGATGGTATTTAACAAAACCATCCTTAGTCACTAATTCACAACTTTTATCCCTTTAGGCACTTTTATCGTTGATTTGATTTTGCCTGTGGCTTGTATTTCATGCCTCACAGAAATTACTCCCAACGGAGTAGGATAAGTGCCTTCCACCCACCTCAAATCGCCCAAATGTGGTTCAATTTTCACTCTTTTACATCCCGGCTCCAAAATTTTAATCCCCAATACATGTTCCGACAACCACGCCGTAGGTCCTGAAGCCCAGCCATGACAAAAACTGTTACGTAATCCTTTGTAGCAGTAGCTACCGTATTGTGCATGAACATCTACTTTTCCAATTGGGGTAATCTCATCTATTCTGCCGGCATTATTCAACCATTTCAAATCAAAATCTTCCCAAAAGGTAGTCGCTCCTAAATCAATCATTCCACCCCAATATTTTCGGATAACATCCATGGCTCCATCATAATCACCGGCCATGGCACGTGCCTGAAGAACATAATAGCCATAGAAACTTGAAATACCATCGGTAGGATTTACAGCCAAACACTTCTGATTTATAGCATTAGCATCCTCCAGACCTGACAAAGCGAGCATTGCCGCAGCAGATTTATTGCTGTTTGGGTCAGGGATATGCTTTTTTATTTGTTGTATCTTTTGAGCATATTGAGTAGCCTTTTCGTTGTTTTTCAGAATACGGGCTATTTTTTCCCCCGCATCAAAAGTCATCAACATCATGGATTGTAAGCCCGCATGAATGGCCTCTTTGTTTGGACTGGTAGGCCAATCAAGAAACCGCATGCCATTTAGTTTCTCCTTTCCATCTGCATCCGTTTTTTTCTCCAGTTGGTCGAGTAAACTGAAAATGTAATTCTGATTTTCCTTCAAATATTCCAAATTCCCATTATTCATATACCATTGATAATGAATAAGAATCCACCACATCGAATAGGAACTTATTCCATTCATATAGTCGGGAAGTTTGGTGATGTCACGAATCAAATCCAAACTTTTTGGCACCACTTCATTGTAACCGTAGGTAGCAAGCATAGTCATCACTTCGGGATGCATATCGCCAACCCATACCAAGCGGTCACGCTTAATGCCATCCCAAAGAAAATTCTGCATATTCAAATAAACCGTGTAGGCGCCGGTTTCCCAAATTTTGTTCAACCGGTCGTCGCTGGATTTGAACGAACCCAGTCGTGGAATATCGCGCTGAACAGCAATTGCTCTTATTTCTTTGAGCTTAAGCTCCCTATCATTATCGAGCAATTCTATTCGGGCAAATCGAAACCCACTGTTACCAACTTCAATTGTTCCAAGCCAAGGCAATAGCAACTCATAATCGCGTATGGCGTGGTCGTTTGTGGCCGACGACCCTGGCACGCTGCTCATGGCTTCACTCACCGATTCTCCCAACGTTATGCGTACCTTTATCGGTGGTTTTTTGGCAAACATCCCTGTGACAATCTGTATGCCGCCATGAATTTCTTTTCCAAAATCGAGCAGAATCGCACTTTTAACACTGTCGCTTCCTTTTATCACACACAAATTTGCTCCTACCAAATCGGCTTGTCCGTTGCCTGTTTCCAATAATTTTTCCGAATTAGCAATGAATTTGTTTGATACATCCGACTTCCAAACAACACGGGTTGGAGTGAGATATATTCGCGAGAAAACATCGGATGCAGTTAGTTTACCCTGATTTATAGGTTGTTGTGCATTACAAATTCCTGTGATTATTAAATATAAAATTAATAATCCTGTCGATAATCGTGATTTCATGTGTTTATAAATAATTGCTTTTGAAAATGCGAATAACACTATTACCTTAATTCTTGATGTTTTACAATCTTCAAATTCACCGGTCCCATCAATCCTGACACACGCAGGTATTTTTCGGCATCGGGCGCATCGAATTTGTTGATATTGGTTTTGGTCAAGCGTTTTTCAGCAGGTAATTTACCATCCCCCACCAAGCGGTTTACCCACATATTTACGACTTCTACTTCCAAATCATTTGTGCCAGGCTTCACATAGTCTGTTATATCAAAACAGAATGGTGCGCACCACAAAACTTGCGATTGATGTCCATTGATTTTTACCGAAGCCATCTCTTTTACAAAACCCAAATCGAGTACCAAACGGCTTTTGGAAATATCAGATGGTGTTAACGCTATCGTTTTGTGATAAGTAGCTGTGCCGGAATAATATTTTATACCAGTATCTTCAAACTCCGTCCACGATTTAAGTTCCGAAGTTTTCACCTGTGCCGGCGCACCCCATTTGGTATCAAAGCGGATTTCCCATTCACCCGAAAGTGACATCATGGTAGTATCGAAAAAAAGTTGGTTATCTTTCTTTATTTCAACGACATGTGCTTTTTGAGGTGCATCTTTGAAAACAATAAATTTAGAGCCTTCCGGTTCGAATAAAAGCGGAACGATGGTTCTGCCATTTTCTTCGCGATAAGTCAGAATTTCGGAACTTTCACCCGTAATCGGGTTCCAAAACTCAGGCACTTTACCCGAAACCCTGAAGCTACATTCCACTTGTTCGTAGCGGTCGGGCAATGTGGTGAGGTAACGATATTCAAAGTCGTTGTATTTCATTTGCCCAAAGCGGTTGCACACAAAATAGATTTCCTGCTGGTCGGTATGTCGGTGAATGTAGTCGAGAGCCGTTTTCGGATGCGTTCCTTTAAAAGTCAAATCGGGTTCAACTTTCATTTCGGCCAAAATATCGTTTATCGGTTTACCCCAAATCACACGTCCCTTTCCGTAACGGTTTTCAGTCAACGATTTGCCATCCATTTTGCCCCAAAGCTTATTGACAATTGACAAAAGCTCACTATCGGCCGCTGGAAATCCTGTCAGTCCGGTGGTTTCAACAGGTCGTGAACCCACCAATGTCATTCCGGCTTTAACCAACTGCTCCAGCTTGCGCAACACCTTTAAATCAATGGCCTTTTCGTTTGGCAACATCATCAATCTGTAGCTCATGCCATCGGGCAACACAATTTTTTGACCATCGAAAGCCACACGGTTCAGGATGATTTCTTTCGAACATTTATCCCAGTCATACCCGAATTTCAATTCCGGTAAATCCTCTTTCAAAAAAACAAAATTAGGAACATCATCACCGTAATAATAAAGCACATCCGCCACAAACACCCTGTAAATATCAGGGTTTAGTACTTCAAACAGGTTCCTGATATTCTGAGGTTCGTCGTCAA
>CAIWCC010000066.1 GCA_903911085.1 uncultured Bacteroidales bacterium
AAATATTAAAATAAGATTCGTAATGTTTATTTATTTTGATTGCTTTTTTATTTGATTTTTACAAAACAGGTTTTATATAATACTAACTTATTTTCCAATTATGGTAGGTATTTTATCTTATTTTGAACAAATTTAGAATATTTGTTGCGTAATCAAAAATAAATGACTTACTTTGTAACCGAAAAGAAAGTGTATTTTTTCGTAAGTTTATTTCAACTCTTCTATATCTTAGTCAGACTTTGTTTGTAACCTCGTTTTCTATACTTATCTTAAATCACATTTATCAATTTTTTATTTTTTTTATTTTATGAACATTTACGTAGGTAACTTAAGTTACAAAGTTCGCGAAAATGACCTTCAAGGGGTTATTGAAGAGTATGGTCAAGTTGAATCTTGCAAAATTATTAAAGATCGCGAAACTGGAAAATCAAAAGGATTTGCATTTGTAGAAATGGCTAACGATGCTGCAGCTGCAAAAGTAATTGAAGAATTAAACGGTGCTGAATTTGATGGCCGTGCAATGGTTGTTAAAGAAGCTCGTCCAAGAGCATAACTCCATCTTTCTTTAAAGACACATAAAGAACTTCTGTTATCGAAAGATGGCAGAAGTTTTTTTTTGTCAATTAATTTATAATCAAATAACGATATGTACTATTGTTTTAATAATCTGTGTTTTAAATAAATATATATTTGTCACTGAAATAATGAAATCATTTAAAGGAATTCTTAGTCGCAGTGGTATTTACTCAAAACTACTGCTGTTTTTCGGAGTTACTGTGTTTTTCACATTGTTTGCATTGCTAATTTGGAAAATTATGACTCCCGAAAATTCCACCGACATAGCTTCGTTGAAAATTTTGCAATTGTTCCAATCTATTGGTATGTTTGTTACTCCACCATTTGTTGTAGCCTATTTATGGAGCAAAAATCCAATTGATTATCTTCATTTAACAAAAAAAACTCATTGGATAGATGCAATGGTTATAATAATATTTATGATTATAATTATTCCATTTGTCAATTTTCTTGGAGCTGTAAATCAACAACTAGTTCTACCTAAAGCTTTTAGTGAGCTGGAAGCATTAATGAAAGCGTCTGAGCTTCAAGCAGCTCAGCTTACTCAAAGTATGCTTAATGTAAGTAATGTTCAAGGTTTGGTATTTAATATAATTTTGATTGCCTTACTTCCTGGTTTGGGCGAGGAATTATTTTTTAGAGGTGCTTTACAACGTGTTTTTCAAGAATGGAAAGGACCAATAGTGGCAATATGGATAACTGCATTTATTTTTAGTGCCATTCATTTTCAATTTTATGGTTTTTTGCCTCGTATGCTTTTAGGAGCGTTTTTAGGATATTTATTCTATTGGAGTGGAAATTTATGGCTGCCAATTCTAGCACATTTTATAAATAATTTTATTGCTGTTATTTTTTATTACTTTACAAATAAAGGTTTTATCTTACCAAATATTGATACAGCTGGAACAGGTAATACGCAGTGGCTTGGATGGTTAAGTGGTGTTGTTGTCATCTTTGGTGTGGTTTTTATAAAGAAACGATTCTCACTAAATTTTTCGAGAAATATTAATGGAATTGACAAATAGTTTTTTAAGTAAACATTATTTACATTGGTAAAGCATCTCTGTTTTGAAAAATATATTCGTCGATACAATACAAAGTAAATAAATAGCCAATTTTGATTTCATAATTCAATTTAATTTTCGTTGTGAATTTCGAATTTTATTGTTGATTTTGCTTATTTTTGTGACATTAAACACAATAGAATCGTTATTTTAAAGTTTTAATTATCTAACTAGGTTCACGAAACATTTTTTTTCTTCGTCTAATTTTTTTTTTTTCTATAAAAGTTCATTTTGATAGAATTTAATTTTTTATAGACTTGAATTATTCACAAAATTTCAAACGTTATACTCTTGAGAAAAATATTTATATATAAAGTGCTGTTTGTGACTCTGATAGTTATTATCAGTGGATGTTCTACAAAAAAAAATACTTCTTCAACGAGAAATTATCATGCGATGAATACTCGTTTTAATGTGTTTTTTAATGGGGCTGTGAGTTACAAAGATGGAATAGATAATATATTGAAAGCCAATAAAGAAGATTATTCTTCGGTAATCCCAATGTATCCAATAAGCAGACACTCCAATGCAACTGCAGCAACCTCAGATATGGATAGAACCATTGAAAAATGCAGAAAAGCTATTAAATTACACTCCATCAAAGTAAAACCCGAAAAGAATTATAAAAAAATGTATGATTCTGATTATCAATTGTTTTATAATCAGAAAGAGTTTAATCCAGCATTGAGTGAAGCTTGGATTTTATTGGCACAGGCAGAATTTCATAAAGGAGATTTTTTAGGTTCGGTAGGTACTTTTTCTTACATATCTAAACTATATCCTACTGATAAAGATATAGTTGCTACATGTAAGCTATGGACAGTGCGCGCTTATGCCGAAATGGGTTGGATTTATGAAGCCGAGCAAGTGCTTGGTAAACTATCTCAGGACGATTTGAAGCGTAAGAATATTGGACTTCTTGCATCTGTAAATGCCGACTTATTAATTAAAAAACGATTGTATAAGGATGCAATTCCATTTCTTGTATTGGCACTTGAAAAAGAAAATAACAAGAAAATGCAACAAAGGTTTCAGTTTTTACTCGGACAACTTTATCTTAAAACGAGTGATAAAAATGCTGCATTTCAATCGTTTACGAAAGTTGTAAAATCCAATCCTCCTTTTGAAATGGATTTCAATGCACGTATTTCTCGCACGCAGTTGAATGTGGGAAATGTTTCGAGTATTCGCAAGGAATTAAAAAAAATGACCAAGAATAAAAATAATAAAGAATATTTGGATCAAATTTATTTTGCACTTGGTAATACTTACTTGCATAATTCAGATACAATTACAGCAATAAAAAATTTCGATTTGTCAATTGAAGAAAGTACAAGAAAAGGTGTTGATAAAGCTGTAACATATATTACATTAGGGGATTTGTATTATTCTAAACGAAATTATGTATTAGCTCAACCATGTTACGAAGAAGCTGGGAAAATTATTACAAATGAGCATGAGGATTATAAACGTGTAACGCGCCTTGCCGAGACATTAGGTGAATTGGTTACTCAAAACAACATTGTTCTGCTGCAAGATAGTTTGCAACGATTGGCTGCTATGCCCGAAAGTAAGCAAATGGAAATAGTTGATAAATTGATTCTTAGACTTGTTGAAGAAGAAAAAAAGATAGCAGAAAAAGCACTTAAGGATGCCGAAAAAGCAAATATGGCAAGGAATAATGAAGAGGATTTTGCAGCTTTACCACCAATAGGTGGAAATATTGGCGCTTCGTCGGGTGATTGGTATTTTTATAATGCTGAAATTATTCGAAAGGGTTTATCTGAATTTCAAAAAAAGTGGGGTAAACGAAAACTTGAAGATAACTGGCGAAGAACTAATAAAACAGCGTCAATTTTTGCAGATGAAAATTCACTAAACACCTCGGCTGCTGCAAAAGATACTACCGATACAATTTCAAAAACTAAAGAATTAGTTTCGGATATTAAAAATCCCGCATTTTATTTACAACAGATACCTAAAACAAAAGCGCAATTTGCAAAATCGAATGCCGAAACAGCCACTGCTTTATATAATCTTGGATTAATTTATAAAGATAAAGTTGAAGATATTCCAATGGCTATCAGTACTTTTGAAGATTTTATTCGACGTTTTGGAGCGGATGAACGTGTCGCCGATGCCAATTTTCAAATTTATTTAATGTACACTAAACAAGGCAATAACGATGGTGCAAATTTATATAGAAGTAAATTGATAAAAGATTTTCCAAAATCAAAGTATTCTGAAATTCTATCGCAACCAGATTATGTCGAGAAATTTTTGCAAATGAATAAACAGCAAGATTCTATTTATAGTCTTGCTTATAAGGCATATAACGAAAGTGATTTTGTCAATGTTTTTAAACATGTTGATTATATTCAACAAAATTTTCCATTATCGCCTTTAATGCCTAAGTTTTTATTTTTAAAAGCGCTGAGTATTGGAAAAAAAGAAACTCCAGATAAATTTGAAACATCATTAAATGAGTTAGTTAAGAGTTATCCACAAAGCGATGTTAGTGCTAGTGCTAAAGATATTTTGGCATTAATAAAACAAGGTCAAGAAGCAAAGCAGGGAACAACTAGCGGAACTTTACTTAGCCGTAGAGATGAAAAAGTAAAGTCGGATATGGCTGAAATAATGCCTTTACAATTTTCGACAGAAAAAAAATCTAAGCATCGATTGTTGTTGATAAGTAATGTCAATTTGGAAAAAATGAATAAGTTGCAGTATAATATCGCAACATTTAATTTTTCAAGATTCATGATTAAGGATTTCGACTTAGTAATTAATAAACTTGACAGTGTTCAGAATGTTTTATCAATTACAAATCTTGAATCTTACGAGGAGGCAGAGTGGTATGTAAATTCATTAGGTACAGACTCAATGTTTAATCAATTGTCGAAAGAATACCATGTTCAAAAGGTGATTATTTCGGAAGATAACTATGCATTGATAAGAACTCAGTTTACTTTATCTGATTATTTGGCTTTTCAGAAAAAACCAATAGCATTAGCTCAGACTAAACAAATAGTTGTTGATAAGCCTGTTAGTAAACAAGTTGTAGATGTAAAACCAAAAGATTTATCAACGAAAGAAAATATATCAGTTACCCAAAAGTCACTTGATAATAAATTAGCTCAAAAAAATGCAGTTAATGCCTCGACAACAAAAGTTGTTGTAAAACCAATAGAAAAACCAATAGAAAAACCAATAGAAAAACCAATAGAAAAACCAATAGAAAAAATTGTAGACAAAGGTCTAGTAGCAAAAGATAATAAGTCTGCTGATACAAATGGGCATGTTTCTACACCAAAAAACGATGTGCCAATTCAACCAACAGTTGTAACTGAGCAACCTAAAATTGAGGAGGTTGTGCCATTGTTTAAGAATTTGTTTGGTTATAAGGTGAATGAGCCACATTTTGTTGCTATTTATATACTATCAGGCGATATTGATTTTGAACGAACAAAATCGGCTCTTGATACTTACAATAAGCAAAATTATAGCATTTTAAATTTGAAAGTGTCACTAGAAAAATTTGAGAAACAACAAATTATTATAATTGGAAGTATGACAGACGCTAATATTGCGAAATCGTATTTGCTACGAATGGTGAAGGAGAAAGGTTTATTTGCAGGACTCAAGGATGCAGATTATCGTAATTTAATTGGCTCTCAGAAAAACTTAAATACTTTAATGCAACAAAATGCGTTAGATGTTTATTTTGAATTTATGGATGAGTATTATTTAAAGTAGATTTGGCAATTGTCATTTATTACTGATTCATTCTACTCGAAACTTACTAAATAATATAACTATATGAAAAAAGACCGTATACTTTGGGCGGATGACGAAATGGATTTGTTGCGCCCCTACACTTTGTTTTTGGAGGAAAAAGGATATGAAGTTGTTACAGCCACAAACGGAAAAGATGCCGTGGAACTATGTCAAAATGAGAGTTTTGATATAATTTTCTTAGATGAAAATATGCCTGGTTTGAGTGGTTTGGAAACTTTGGCTTTGATAAAAGATATTGATCCTAATGTGCCAATGGTTATGATTACCAAAAGCGAAGAGGAGAATATTATGAATATGGCAATTGGCAATAAAATAGCCGATTATTTGACCAAACCAGTTAATCCAAGTCAAATCTTGCTTACTCTTAAAAAAAATATTCATAAAAAAGAAATTGTTTCCGAACATACAACCTCTACATATCAGTCGCAGTTTGGTAGAATAGGTATGCAAATTAACGATACTTTAACTTATGAAGATTGGGTAGAAGTCTATAAAAAGTTGGTTTATTGGGAATTAGAATTGACCGAAACAGACAACGGCATGGACGAAATGCTACGCATGCAAAAAACAGATGCTAATAACACATTTGTTAAGTACGTCAAGAAAAATTATGTTGATTGGTTTGAACATCCTGAAAAACGTCCGTTGATGAGTCCCGATATTTTCAAAACAAAAGTTTTTCCGTTAGTTGACAAGGGTGAGAAAGTATTTTTTGTACTGGTTGATAATTTCAGATATGATCAATGGAAAGTTATTCGTGATATTTTGAGCGAATTTTATCAATTTAACGAAGAGGAATTGTATTGTGGAATTCTCCCAACTGCCACTCAATATGCTCGAAATGCTATTTTCTCAGGCTTATTACCGCTTCAAATTCAACAAATGTTTCCAGATCTATGGATAGAAGAGGAGGAAGAAGAAGGAAAAAATTTGCATGAAAAGGATTTATTACAAACTCTTTTTCAACGTTATAGGAAAAATTACACATTTTCATATCATAAACTTAACGATTCAAATTCTTGCGAGAGATTGATTGAACAATTGCCTCGAATAGATGGTAATCAGTTGAATATTTGCGTGTTAAATTTCATTGATATGTTGTCGCATGCACGCACAGACTCTAAAATGATGCGTGAATTGGCTAATGATGCTGAAGCATATCGCTCGCTGACCTTATCGTGGTTTAAACATTCAAAAACTTATGATTTATTTAAAGCCTTAGCTCAACGTGGATATAAAATTGTTTTCACAACCGACCATGGTACAATTCAGGTAAATGGCGCAATTAAAGTTGTTGGGGATAGAAACACAAATGTGAATCTTCGATATAAAGTTGGTAAGAATCTGAGTTATAATAAGAAAGAAGTTTTCGAAATTACACAGCCAGCTAAAGTTGGTTTGCCAAGTCCTAATGTAAGTTCAGCGTATATATTTGCTTGTAATGATAATTTCTTTGCCTATCCTAATAATTATAATCATTATGTTGGATATTATAAAGATACGTTTCAACACGGAGGGGTTTCGCTCGAAGAAATGTTACTTCCTTTGGTGGTGATGCAACCAAAATGAAAAAAAACGGTTTGAAATCATTCAAACCGTTTTTTTTTTTCGTGTTTTTGGAAGAGTCATTTTCCAAAAGTTCGCTTCATAGATTTTAGCATTCCTTGTGCTGTCCATTCTGGAACAATCATGCGCCGAACTGTTTGTAAAGGCACTATAGAATCGCGTTTTGAAGTTAAAATAAATGACAATTTGAAGTATTTACTAAGCTCCACAGCTGATTTGTGGTCGAAAACCCCATTTGGATATGCCCAATAATCAACAGGCTTACACACAATTGCTTCCAACTTCTTTTTAGGTTCTACCACCTGTTTTTGCCAATCTGCAGCTTCTTTATATTTTGTTGTCATGGTATGATCCCAACTATGCATTCCCACCGTGTGTCCCGCTTTTGCCAACTGTGCAATTTCGTCTTTAGTCATGTAATTCTTTTTATTATAAGTAATTGTCATGATAAAGAAAACGCCTCTGAATCCATATTTTTCCAGAATTGGTGCAGCTATTGCAGAGTGTTCTATTCTTGAATCATCGAAACTTATCATAAATGGTTTTGGGGGTAATGGTTTGTTGTAAACCAAATAATCATAAAGTTGTGCAGGTGAAATGGAATGATATCCACTGTCTGCCAAAATTTTTACGTGTGCGGTAAAAGTAGCTGGACTAACTGTATACTCGCTTTTATTGCCTTCCGAAATACGATGGTAACATAGAACTGGCACTTGTTGTTTTGCATAAATTTGTGCAGCAGAATTTTTAACTTGAGTTACATCTGCATTTTCCTGTTCTGAAATTGTTTTGGCAGTTGAATTTGAGTTTCCATTATGCTGATTAGTTTTGTTACAACTGCAAACTACTAATCCCAAAAGAATTGTACTGAAAACGATAATTTTTTTATTCATATCTATTTTTTTATTGATTGATATATAACTTCTTGAATTTTAGGTCGGATACTCATTTTTGCTAATTTATTTATTCCATCATTAGGATATGTTCTATTGCTTAAAAAGACATATACTATTTTGTTAACTGGGTCAGTCCAGCAACAAGTTCCAGTATAACCTGTATGTCCAAAAACTTCCGAAGGGGCTGATTTACAACATGGATTGTGTTCAGGGACTGATGGTACAGGTTTGTCAAAACCTAAGCCACGCCTTCCACTGGCCGAAATGGTGGTTGTGAAAATTAAGCACGTTTCTGCGCTAATATATCGTTTTCCATCCAATTCTCCATTGTTGAGTAGCATTTGATAAACTGATGCCACATCTCGAGAAGTAGCAAATAAGCCAGCGTTACCCGAAACTCCGCCCAAAAATGCAGCTGCTGGGTCATGTACGTAGCCTTGAATCAGTCCATTACGCAAGAAGTCTTTTTTCAATGTAGGTGCAATATCATCTTTTGGGTGTTTTCGCAATGGCAAATAGGCAATGTTAGATAAATTCATTGGACGAAAAAACTCGTTATTTAGAAACACATCCATTGACAAACCACTAATTGTTTCAGCAATTTCTTTCAGCAATATAAAATTAATGCAACTATAAAGGTACGTTTTACTTCCAAGTCGGGTATTGGCAATCATCTGCATTGCAGCATTGTGGAAACGATTGTGCAAATAAAAACTGTCAGAAACCTGCAATGTGAATTCCTTTGTAGGGGTTTTGGAAACCCATTCATTTTTGTATCTTAAAGTGTTGCTATTTAATTTCACAGTATTTGTACTGTCTTTTGTTGAAGCAATAAAGTATGGAGTTTTATTTTTCTCTAAAACAAGATTGTGAAAATCGAGTGAACCAGGCAAACCAGTTTCGTGGAAGAGCAAATCGGTAATGCTAATATTTTCCTTATCAGTGCCTTTTAGAAAAGAGAGGTATAGAGATGCTTTATCGGTTAATTTTAGTTTTCCATTGTCGTAAAGTTTCATTATAGCGAGCAAAGTTCCCGTAGTTTTGGAAAGCGAGGCTAAATCATACAATGTTGTAGGTTTAACTTTTTGGTTTGTTTCGTAAGTGTAATTACCGAAACATTTATCATAAATTGGTTTTCCGTCTTTAATTATAAAAACCTGACAACCAGGAAAAATTTTATTTTCGATTGATGCTTTAGCAATTGAATCAATTCTGTTTAAAATCACAGAACTCAAACCAACATCTTCGGGAGAATAAAGTGTTGGGAATTTCTTTTTTAAACTATCATTTATTGTTGTTGAAAGTGTGCCATGAGCAGTGACACGGGCATTTCCTAATTGAGTTAACAGAATTAGATAAAATAACAAGAGAAGTAAGGTGATTAGATGTTTTTTCATTGTTCGGATTTTGAACGATGATAGTTAAAAGTGCCATTTCTATTTGGCACAAAGATAGTAAAAATTAATAATAATGAAATGGTCTTGAAAAATTTATATATTTTGAATGTAATAGGAATCTGTGATTAAATTCATCTTTTTTTTGATTTTTATTATTCTTGTTTTCAAATGTTTTTGATGTTATTTGATGAATAATGATGTGGTATTTAATTATAAAACAGGTTTAAAAATATATATTACATTGTTTTACTTAAATATTATAACTAATTTTACAGTTCAATATTTCTTATTGTTGAAAATCTATTTTTCTATTAAAAATGACATTGGAATAAAGAATCGATAAGAAACGCAAAATGCAGTATATCAATAGTTTACAAAACTAAAAGTGTCCTTTGTAAATTACGGTTACTAAATATAAAAACAAACTGCTTAGATGAAAAAAAAGTCAACTATTTGGATTGCCATCATTATGATTTTGCTGGTGGCTTTCTTCCTAAAATTAGGTTTCACAAAACCTACCGAAAAAGATAATAAAAAGGATTCGAAAGAAAAGAAAGTTAAGAAGGTGGATGCATATATTGTTAGTCCTTCGCTACTTATAACAGACATTACTGTTTCTGGTTCATTATTAGCATTCGAAGAGGTGGAATTAAAAAATGAGGTTGCTGGTAGAGTTGTAATGATAAACTTACCTGAAGGAAAATTTGTAAAAAGTGGAACAGTTTTAGTAAAACTTTTTGATGATGATTTGCAAGCTATTCTCAAGAAACTACAATCGCAACTTGCTATCCAACAACAAATTTACAATCGTCAGACCGAACTACTAAAAGTGAGTGGAATTACTCAAAACGATTACGAACAAACTGGTTTGGTGTTAAGTTCATTGAAAGCTGAAATTGAAGTTCAAAAATCTTTGATACGCAAAACTGAAGTTCGTGCTCCATACGATGGTGTTATTGGGTTAAGAAATATCAGCGTAGGTGCTATTGTAACTCCTTCTACTTTATTATCTACAATTCGAACTATTAATAAAATCAAGTTAGATTTTAGTGTGCCCGAAAAATATAGTTCGATTGTAAAGTCAGGTATGAAAGTGAAGTTTAATATGAATAATGACGACAAAATGTTCGACGCAACAGTTTTTGCAACCGAAGAAGGCATTGACGCTAATACCCGTAATTTAAAAGTTAGAGCTTTGGTTAATTCGCAGTCAACTGACTTAATACCAGGTTCATTTGCTAATGTAATTTTGCGCATGAATGATAATAAGAATGCAATAATGATACCTACTCAAGCTTTAATTCCACTTGAAAATAGCAAAAACGTCATAATTGCTCGTAAAGGAAAAGCACATTTTGTAGAAGTAACAACAGGAACTCGTCAAGCTTCGAAAATTGAAATTACCAATGGATTGCAAGTTGGTGATACTATTATTACTTCGGGTTTGCAGTTTATAAAAGAAGATGTGAAGTTATCATACTCATCAGTAACCAATAAGCTATGACCATTTCAGATATTGCGTTAAAGCGCCCGGTAGGTTCTATTGTCCTAAGTTTGATTATCATTTTGATGGGTGTGGTAGGATTCAATTTTCTTGCAGTACGTTTATATCCAGCTATCGACCCACCAATAATTAGTGTACAAACAAGTTATACTGGGGCAAATGATGAAATTATTGAATCGCAAATTACTGAGCCACTCGAAAAAGCTATTAATGGCATTGAGGGTGTGAAATCAATTTCGTCACAGTCAGCCATTGGCTCAAGTAATATTACTGTAGAATTTGAACTTGGAGCCGATTTAGAAAAAGCGGCAAACGATGTGCGCGACAAAGTTTCGCAGGGAATGCGAAGCTTACCACAAGATATTGATGCGCCTCCCACCGTGACAAAAGCAGATGCAAATGGTGACCCAATAATTATGCTGACGGTACAAAGCAGTAATATGACTGCTATTGAATTGAGCGATTATGCCGAAACAGTTTTGCAAGAAAAACTTCAAACAATTCCTGGAGTAAGTGCAGTTACTATCTATGGTCAACAACGTCCTGCCATGCGATTGTGGTTTAATCCCGCCAAAATGTCGGCCTACAATCTTACGCCAGCCGATGTAAATTCTGCTTTGCAAAAAGAAAATGTGGAAATGCCAGGAGGTAAGATTAGAGGGAATTCTACCGAACTTACCGTGAAGACTTTTGGCAGATTACTTACCGAAGATGATTTTAATAATTTGATTATCAAGCAAACAAATAATCAAGTGATTCGCTTAAGCGATATTGGCGAAGCTGTACTTGGTCCACAAAATGAAGAGTCTGGTGGAACTATTAATGGAAATAATGGCGTGAATTTAGCAATTATCCCATTGCCGGGTGCTAATAATATCCAAATTTCAGACGAATTTAATAAAAGATTGGCACAAATAAAACTAAATGTTCCTAAAGGACTGGAGTTGAACGTTGGTCGTGATAAGTCGGACTTTGTTCGTCAGTCTGTAAAGGATGTAGTTGAAACACTGTTGATTGCAATTTTTCTGGTGGTTCTAATCATATTTTTGTTTTTCCGAAACTGGATAATTGCACTTCGTCCATTGATTGATATTCCAGTATCCCTGATTGGAACATTTTTTATAATGTATCTTTTTGGATTCTCAATAAACGTGCTCACGCTTCTTGGAATTGTTTTGGCAACAGGATTAGTTGTGGATGATGGAATTGTAGTTACCGAAAATATTTTCAAGCGGATAGAACTTGGAATGGAAAAATGGAAAGCTGCTTTTGAAGGAACGCGTGAGATATTTTTTGCAGTTATTTCCACTTCACTTACATTGGCCATTGTATTTATTCCTGTTATCTTTTTACAAGGATTTACAGGACGACTTTTCCGCGAATTTGGAATTGTGGTGGCTAGTGCAGTTTTAATTTCAGCATTGGTTTCATTAACTCTCACACCAGTTTTAAATGTTCTATTAGGTGGTTCGGGAACACATCATTCCAAATTTTATACTGCTTCCGAACCATTTTTCTTGGCTATGGAGAAAAAATATAAACGATACCTTAGCTTTTTTATTCTAAATAAATGGATTTCATTTGCTTTGCTTGGATTATGTTTAGTTATAATAGTTTGTTTATCAATGAATTTGAAGTCAGAGTTAGCGCCTTCCGAAGACCATAGTTATATAAGAACAACCATTACAGCGCCCGAAGGAACTGAATATACAACAACTAAGAAAATTATTGATAAATTAGCTCAAGTAAATTTTGATAAAATTCCAGAAGCAAAATATACTTTGGCTCGTTATGGTGGTGGTACACATTCGAGCACTGGAGTAAATACAGGTTCTTTAATGATTTTCCTGACAAATCCAGATGAAAGAAAAGCATCGCAACAGGAAATATTTAAAAAATTGACAAAAATTTATGATTCAATTCCTGAAGCCCGTGTAATTGCAAGTCAAGAACCTACCATTTCTACTTCTAATTCAAGAGGATTACCAGTTCAATTTGTTTTGCAAAATCTTGATTTTGAGAAGATTCGTACAGTGTTGCCCAAATTCATGGAGGATGCTCAAAGCAGTCCAATATTTAGTAATGTGGATGTAGATTTAAAATTTAACAAACCTGAATTAAACATTACGGTCGATCGATTAAAAGCTACTAGTTTGGGAATTAATGAACGCGATGTTTCAGATGCTCTTAATATGGCTTACAGTGGTAGTCGTTATGGATATTTTTTGCGCAATAATCGACAGTATTATGTCATTGGGCAAATGGCCCGCGAGGATCGTGATATGCCAGCTGATATTTCTTCGATGTATGTACGGTCCAATAATGGAGATATGATACAGTTGGATAATTTAATCCAAATGAAAGAAAATAGTTCGCCACCAATTTTATATCACTTTAATAGATATAAATCGGCAACAGTGTCAGCCAATTTAGCCGATGGGAAAACATTGGGAGAAGGTATTGAAGAAATGCAACGGATTGCAACAAAGTTACTTGACCCGTCATTTACTACTGCACTCAACGGTCCATCACGTGATTTTGCCGAAAGTAATTCTAATATTTCGTTTGCTTTGATATTGGCTTTATTACTCATTTATTTAATTCTTGCTGCTCAGTTCGAGAGTTTCCGCGATCCATTTATTATTATGCTTACAGTGCCAATGGCAATTGCTGGCGCAATGTTATCGCTGTGGATATTTGGGCAAACATTAAATATATTCTCCGAAATTGGAATGATTTTGCTAATTGGCATTGTTACTAAAAACGGGATACTTATTGTGGAGTTCGCCAATCAAAAACGTAAACTTGGCATGAATAAGCGAGTGGCGGCATTTGAATCAGCTTCGGCTCGTTTTCGGCCAATTTTAATGACTTCTTTGGCCACAATATTTGGTGCTTTACCCATTGCATTGGCATTGGGAGCAGGGTCTACAAGTCGCATTCCGTTAGGAATTGTAGTTGTAGGTGGTTTGTTATTTTCTTTATTGTTGACTCTGTTTGTAATTCCTGTTACTTACATCGTTATGTCTAGTAACTCTAAAAAAATTGTTGCGCCATGATATATTTAAAATGTAATGATTTAAAAATCAGTTATATATTGATTTTATTCTTTTTTATGTCAAGTGTTTCTGCTCAGAAAATACTAACAATTGATGATGCAATAAATATTACTTTGAAAAACAATTTTGATATTTTAGTTGCAGCTAATGATGCTAATATCTCAAAAGTAAATAATAGTTTAGGAAATGCAGGTATCCTTCCAACTTTTGCAGTTACGGCTTCTGGAAATCTAGAACAAAGTAATGTAAAGCAAAAACTGTCTTCGGGTAGCGATAATAATATTCCGTCATTATCAACAACATCGTTAAGCGCTGGTGCTCAATTAAATTGGAACCTGCTCGATGGAGGAAAAATGTTTGTTACTAAAAGTAAGTTGAATGAAATTCAAGCGCTGGGTGAAATTCAGTTTAAGGAAAAAGTAATGCAAACGATATTTGACTTAATTGCTGCATATTACGACTTGGTGCGACAAAAGCAGCAATTAAATTCAATTGTTGAAGTTTCGAATTATAATAGAGAACGCGTAACAATACTTCAAGCTGGTTTTAAAGCAGGTTCAATGTTGAAATCAGATTTGTTAATGGCAAAAATTGATTTGAATGTAAGTTCTGAAAGTATTATTAATCAGAAATATACAATATCAGCAACTGTAAAAACATTGAAACAATTGTTGGGTAGAATCGATGATGAGCCGATTGAAATATCCGATTCTATTCCATTAAATTACACAATTAATAAAGCTGAATTATTACTCAAAATAAACAATTCAAATTCAAGCATTCTTGGTTTCAATAAACAAATTGAAATAGCTCAATTGGCATTAAAAGAAAGCAAAAGTATGTATTTGCCAAGTTTTATTTTTAAAGCAGGGTATTATTTATCACACACAGTTAATTCCGATGGTCAAGTTTTACAAAACAATGCTGTTGGACCGCAAATAGGAGGGACGCTTGTCATTCCCATTTATAGTGCTGGTGAGACCAAGAGGAAGGTTAATATAGCAAAAATTCAAGTTAAGTCAGCCGAGTATGATTTGCAAAGCACAAAATTGCAAGTAAATACAGCTTTTGAAAATTCACTTTCCGATTTTGAAAATCAACAACTGTTATTGAAAATCGAAAATGAAAATAATGAACTAGCCAAAGAAAATTTAAGAATCAGTTTAGATAGATTGAGACTTGGGCAAGCTACTGCGCTCGAAGTACGGCTTGCTCAGCAAGATTTTGTTCAATCTTGTACGCGCTTGATTAATTTTAGTTATAATTTAAAAATAGCAGAAACTCGCTTAAAACAACTTGTTTCGGCCTTATGAAAATAATTTGCTAATACATTTTATATGTGAGAAATTCAGGTTTTTAGGTTTTGAGTGAGCAGTTTTGTGAAACAAATTTTTATTCAAGAAGTATTATTTTTACTGAATTGATTGTTTTAATAGTTAAGTTATTAAACTATTGATTTTTCTCAAAATCATTATTTTAATGCTGCAAATTCATATCTTTATATTACCTTTGTTCTCATTTTATACTGAAATATATTACATAGTTAATTTTAATGGCAGGTCATTGCTGCTTGGAATTAATGATTTACAAACAATAAAATAATTTTTAAATGGAATTTACTACAGTAATCAAACCTAAAGAAAAGCTATTTGATGTAGATTTTAAAGAGTTGTGGAAATATCGCGATTTGTTTTCGATGTTCGTCAAGCGCGATATAATTACACAATATAAGCAAACAATTCTTGGTCCCGCATGGTTCTTTATTCAGCCAGCTATCACTACTATAATGTATATGGTTGTCTTTGGCGGAATTGCAAAAATTTCTACTGATGATTTACCACAACCAATGTTTTATCTTGCAGGTATAGTTTGTTGGCAATACTTTGCCGATTGTTTAAATAAAACATCTTCCACATTTACTACTAATCAAGGAATTTTTGGAAAAGTTTATTTTCCACGACTCATTGTTCCGTTGTCGACGGTTGCGTCTGGTTTAGTTCGTATGGGAATTCAGCTTTTAATGTTTGTGGTTGTTTATATATATTATGTATTTATTGGTGTGAATGTTACCCCCAATATTTATGTTCTTTTGCTACCCTTACTTATAGTTATGTTGGCTGGTCTTTCATTGGGTTTTGGTATTATTATTTCATCAATGACTACTAAATATCGTGACTTAACGCTTTTATTCACATTTGTTGTTCAACTTTGGATGTACGCCACTCCAATTATTTATCCGCTAAGCACCATGTCGCCTCATAAACAGTGGATAATGGGTCTAAATCCCGTAACTGCTATTGTTGAAACTTTTAAATATGGCACCATGGGAGTTGGTACTTTTAGCTGGGGAATGTTAGGTTATAGCTTTGGATTTATGATGGTATTGATGGCTATAGGCATTGTAGTTTTCAATAAAGTTCAAAGAAGTTTTATGGATACAGTGTGATAAATAAAATATTGAATTATTATTTATAATTGATTTAGTGATAGTTATACTGTATATTTCTAATCTGATTATTGAGCCTTAACTTTTTTAGTTAAGGCTTTTTTTATGTTAAATTTTGGATTTAGTAATTGAGATTTAATGGCTCAATTTGTGTTTTGCTGAATCATAATCTTTTTGTACCTTTGTGCCCGCATTTGTAAAGTTATCATAGTGTCTAACCTACTAATTTATTAGTAATTAAAAAAACAAAAATGGAAGAAAGCAAGAACATTACGGAAGAGGTAATTCCAACCGTAGTTGAAGAAACTCCAACAGTAGTTGAAGAAATTGTAATCGAAGAAGTACCAGTAGCTGAAGAATCAGTTATTGTAGAAGAAGTAATCGAAGAAGCACCAGTTGCAGAGGAATCGGTTATTGAAGAAGAAATAGTAATTGAAGAAGCTCCAACAGCTAGAGTAAAAGCCCCAAAACCAGTTCCTGCTGGCGATTTCGATTGGGAAGCTTATGAAAAAGGCATAGTGATGACAGCTCAATCAAAAGCTGATTTAGAAAATATTTACGACAATACTTTGAACGCTATTAAAGACAAAGAAGTTGTTGAAGGAACGGTAATTTCGATAAATAAACGTGAGGTAGTTGTAAATGTTGGCTATAAATCTGACGGCGTTGTGCCAATGAGCGAATTCCGCTACAATCCAGATTTAGCAGTTGGCGACAAAGTTGAAGTATATATTGAAAGCCAAGAAGATAAAAAAGGACAATTAATTCTTTCACATAAACAAGCTCGCTCTACTCGTTCATGGGAACGTGTTAATACTGCGCTTGAAACACAAGAAATTGTAAAAGGTTTTGTAAAATGCCGTACTAAAGGTGGTATGATTGTGGATGTATTTGGTATCGAAGCATTCCTTCCAGGTTCACAAATTGATGTTAAACCAATTCGTGACTACGATGTTTTTGTAAACAAAACAATGGAATTCAAAGTTATCAAAATCAACCACGAATTTAAAAACGTTGTTGTTTCGCATAAAGCTCTTATCGAAGCTGAACTTGAATTACAAAAGAAAGAAATTATTGGTAAACTTCAAAAAGGACAAGTTCTTGAAGGTACTGTTAAGAATATCACTTCTTACGGTGTGTTTATTGACCTTGGAGGCGTTGACGGTTTGATCCATATTACCGACTTATCATGGGGTCGTGTTTCTCATCCAGAAGAAATTGTTACTTTAGATCAAAAATTGAATGTTGTAATTCTTGATTTTGATGATGAGAAAAAACGTATTGCTTTAGGTTTGAAACAACTTTCTGCTCATCCATGGGATGCATTGGATCCTGAATTGAAAGTAGGTGACAAAGTTTCTGGTAAAGTAGTTGTTATGGCCGATTATGGTGCATTCATCGAAATTGCTCAAGGAGTTGAAGGTTTAGTTCACGTATCGGAAATGAGCTGGTCACAACATTTACGTTCTGCTCAAGATTTCTTGAAAGTAGGCGAACCTGTTGAAACAGTTATCTTAACTTTGGATCGTGACGAACGCAAAATGTCATTAGGTATCAAACAATTGAAATCAGATCCATGGGGAAATATCGAAGAACGTTATTCTGCAGGTAGCAAACATGTAGCTAAAGTGCGTAACTTTACTAACTTTGGAGTATTTGTGGAAATTGAAGAAGGCGTTGATGGTTTGATTCACATTTCTGATCTTTCATGGACTAAAAAAGTAAAACACCCATCTGAATTTACTCAAATTGGTGCTGAAATAGATGTTCAAGTTTTGGAAATTGACAAAGGAAATCGTCGTTTGAGCTTAGGACACAAACAATTAGAAGAAAACCCATGGGATGTTTTAGAAACAATGTTTGTTGTTGATAGCATTCACGAAGGAATGATTGTTGAAATGTTGGACAAAGGTTCTGTTATTTCACTTCCTTATGGTGTTGAAGGTTTTGCAACTCCAAAACATTTAGTTAAAGAAGATGGTTCACAAGCTCACGTTGATGAAAAATTACAATTCAAAGTAATTGAATTTAACAAAGATGCAAAACGTATCATTTTGTCTCACAGCCGTATTTACGAAGATGTGAAACGAATTGAAAAAGGTGAAGCCGCAGTTGTAAGCGAAGTTCAAGTAAAAAAAGAAGCTCCAAAACGAGTTAAGAAAGAAGATGCACCTGTAGCAGTTCCAACTCAAACAGTTGAAAAATCAACTCTTGGTGATATTCAATCTTTATCTGATTTGAAAGATAAAATGGATCTTGCAGCTGAAAAAGCAGCTAAAAAAGAAAAGAAAGCTAAAACTCCAGAAGTTGTTGCTGAGCCAGTAGCTGAAGTTGTTGTTGAAGCTCCAGTAGAAGTTGTTGCCGAAGTAGCTCCTGTTGCCGAAGTTGTTGTTGAAACTCCAGCTGTAGAAGAAGCACCAGTCGCTGAAGAAGTTGTTGAAACTCCTGCTGAAGACAAAAAAGCTTAATCAATTTGGAAATATAAATATGTAAAAAAAGAGGCTGTTCGATTTTCGAACAGCCTCTTTTTTGTTGATTATGAATTGAATTTTTGAGAATAAATAGTATACTTGACTTATTTATTAAAAAAAGAAATGAATGAATTGTCAATGTGCAAATTAACAAGTAATTGTGCTTGTTTCAAAACTTTTATTCTAAAAAAATGATATTCTTTAATTCTTGCATACCTCTATTGTAATATTTGGTTTAAAGTTCCCAAGCCAAAGCACTAGCACCCAAAACAGCTGCATCTGCTTCTTTTAAATCAGAAAACAAAACTTTAACTTTACCTTTCCAAATAGGCAAGATATTTTTTTCCATATTTTCAATAATTGGGTTCAATATCATATCACCAGCTTTTGATAATCCACCGAATAATACAATTGCTTCGGGTGCACTGAATGCAACAAAGTCAGAAAAAGCTTCACCTAATATTCTTCCCGTGAAATTGAAGATTTCTTTGCCAACTTCATCGCCTTCCATGGCTGCATCAAATACATCTTTTGATGTTATACTATCAATTGGAATATTGCGAAGTAAACTTGCTTTGTTGCTCGATTCAAGAATTTCACGAGCAGAACGAGCAACACCTGTTGCGGATGCATAAGCTTCTAAACATCCTGAGCGGCCACAACCACAAAGACGACCATTATTGCGCATAACATTTACGTGACCTAGTTCGCCTGCAAAACCATCATGACCATATACCACTTTTCCGTCGATAATAATACCACTACCAACGCCAGTGCCAAGAGTAATCATGATGAAATTTTTCATTCCGTGAGCAGCACCGTAAGTCATTTCGCCAAATGCAGCTGCATTGGCATCATTAGTTAAAGCAGCTGGAACTCCAAATTTTTCAGTCATTAGTTTTGCAAATGGGATAACGCCTTTCCAAGGAAGATTTGGTGCAAATTCAATGTTTCCTGTGTAGTAGTTTCCGTTTGGCGCGCCAACACCTATTCCTTTTATTTTATCAATGCCGCCTGCAGCATCAATTAATTTCGACATTTCGACATGTAAATCATTGATATATAAATTTACATCATCGTGCGTATTTGTTTTAATTGCACTTTTTGAGATAACATTTCCACGTGCGTCAACAATACCGAAAACAGTATTTGTTCCACCCATATCCATGCCAATAACATATGGTTTTTCCATTTTATTTATTTGTTTCGTGTTTCGTGTTTCGAGTTCTGTTCTATTTCTAACACGGAACATGAAACACGAAATGATTAATTATTAATTATTCTACAGGAATATCTTTGTTTACGTTTTTGCAGCCAATTAATGCATACCACATCATGTAAACTAAACATGCAAACATTACCCAATAACTACTTAAGTAGCCAACATTGTCGGATACAAAGCCTTGAATAAGTGGCACGATACCACCACCGCATACCATTACCATAAAAATGCCTGAAGCGGCTGCCGTATATTTACCTAAACCTTCAACTGCTAGGTTGAAAATTCCGCCCCACATAATGGAAGTACATAAACCGCACAGTACTAAAAATACAATACTAATTGGTACTAAAGTACTTAAAATAGGTAACGTTATTGCAATTTCTTTTGGACTGAAAATAGCTAGAAGAATAAATACTAAACCCAGTGCCGAAACTGTAATCATCATAGTTTTACTAGATACTTTAGATCCAATTGAACCACCAATTAAACGACCTACCAACATTAATAACCAATATACACCAACGATACTACCTGCTGTTGTTGCATCAATTCCTAAACCAGGAAATAAACCTTTGTTTAAAACGCGTTCTGCTTTTTTATATGTGTCTTCGGTAACAATCTTAGACTGATAGTTCTCAGTTCCTTTGTTTTGGGCGTCACTAGTTGTAATTTCTGCTAGATAAACTGCATCGGACTGTTGTTTTTGATATTCATTTACTTTTTCTTGTGCTTGTTCAGTTGTGAAAGCTGTCATATAAAGATTGGCTGTGCTAGGAATTCCAATTTCGATACCAACATAAAGAAAAATTGCAATAGCTCCAAAAATGAAATGACGGAAAGAAAGTGGACTGTGATTGTGTTTTACTTTTCTTTCTGTGGCAGTTTCTTTATGTGGTTCAGGTATTTTTACAAATGACAATACTACAAATGCCAAAGCAAAAATGCCTAGAGCTAGAAAAAGTGCAGGATTGGCTTTTTCAATTGTACGTCCAGCTTCGGCACCCATCAACCAACCTACTAACATTGGGGTGATAGTAGCTCCAATTGAATTGATTGAACCTCCAAATTGTAAAAGTTTATTACCAGAGTTTCCGCCTCCACCAAGAGTGTTAAGCATTGGATTTACTACGGTATTCAACATACACATTGAAAAACCTGAAATAAATGCACCTGTTAAGTAAACGGTGAAACTTCCAACTTGTCCTGAAAAAAACTGAACGCCAACTCCAACAAATCCAACTGCGATGGCGGCCAAAGCTGTTACTTTGTAACCCCATTTTTTAAGCATTATACCCGCTGGAATTCCCATAAAAGCGTAGGCCATAAAGTTTCCTAAAAAACCTAACTGTGATTGAAAATTTGAAGCATTAAACTGTTTTGCCATAATTACACCCATCGGACTTGGAAGCCCAGTAACGAAGGCAATCATAAAGAAAAGAGCAAACATCATTGCGATTGGCAATGCATAACTTTTTTGTTCTGTGTTCATAAAAATTTGTTTAAATAATTAATTGTGTAACTAGTTTGATTTTTGTGTTATTTTTTGACCGACAAAGTTAATCAATTTTACTGCTCAAAAAAATGCATATTAATAGAATAGTGGATTCTAAATTCTGTTTTACAACATGTTTTAATTGTGTTTTGAATTAAAATGAAGTTTTGTACAATAAGTCTATAAATTTTTTGATAAAAAATCACACATTCGGGTGTACAAATGTCGACGGGTTTGTTTGCCCAATATACTGTGATTTTTGTCTGTATATAGCTGCATATCAAACTGTTTGTTGGCTGCAACTAGGCTGTCTGTATATAACATAGTATTTTGAAGATGAACATTATCATCGGCAGTTCCATGTACAATAAGTAAATTCCCTTGCAATTTGTCCGCACAACTAATGGCAGAAGATTTTTCATAACCTTTGAAATTCTCTTGTGGTCGACGCATAAATCGCTCGGTATAAATGGTGTTGTATAGTTTCCAGTTAGTTACGGGTGCTACAGCTATTCCTGTTTTGAAAATTTGTTCACTAGTTGACATTGATAAAAGTGTGATGGTACCACCAAAGCTCCAACCCCAAATTCCAATGCGTTTTTTGTCAATATAACTTTGATTTGCTAAGTATTTTGCTGTTTCTACTTGATCTTTGGTTTCCAAAATACCGAGTTGTTGATAGGTACAGTTTCGAAATTCGGTGCCTCGCGCACCAGTTCCACGTCCATCGACACATACAACAATGATATTTTGAGTGGCTAAATAGCACTCCCAGTCAATTTTCCATTTATCTAGTACTTCTTGTGAATTTGGACCGCTATATTGTGTTAATAATACTGGATATTTTTTTGTAGAGTTAAAATTTGTTGGTTTTAAAATCCAGCCGTTTAGTTTAATATTTTCAGATGTTGTGAAATTAAAAAATTCTTTTTTTGGAAGATTTAAAGCTTTAAACTTTGATGCTAAAGCGCTATTGCTTTCAATTAATCTTATCGACGTACCAAAATTTGTACGCAAAATAAGCTTGTTAGGAATTTCTAAACTCGATGCATTATCAATAAAAAAATTAAATGTGTTGTTATATGTCGCAATGTGAGTTCCCTTACCATCAGTAAGTTGTGTCTTTTTATCTTTTGAATCGATTGAATAAACATCTCTTTGTAATGGAGAAATTTCTGCCGATTGATAGTATAAAACCTTTTTGACATCATCGTAACCATATACATCTGTAACGTCCCATTTGCCTTTGGTCAACTGTTTTTCAATATTCCCATTTATTCCATATTGGTACACATGTCGATAGCCATCTTGTTCGCTAACTCCTATAAAATGAAGACTATCACTTGTAAAATGCATAAAATCGATATTCTCAAAATCAACATAATATTTGTTTTCTTGACGTAGAATGAGTTTTGATAAAGTTGATTTTGGATTAGCAAATAGCATGTCCAATCGGTTTTGATTTCGGTTGAGTTTAAAAACTGCAAGTTTATTATTCGATGTTGTCCATTTAATTCGAGGAATATAATAATCTTCGTCTTTATCAGCTATTTGCATTGATTTTACATTCTTATAAAAATCATCGTAAACACAAACACTAATTTTTGAATTATTTTCGCCTGCTTTGGGGTATTTTAACTGAGCTACAGATGGATACAATTTAAGTTCATCTATTTGTGCATCTTTGTTGAGGTATTCCATATATGAGAATTGAGGTACTTTCGACTCATCAAATCTCACAAATGCAAGTTTTTTGCTGTCGGGACTAAATTCAAAATAACGTGTTGCAGTAAATTCTTCTTCGTAAACCCAATCAGGTGTCCCATTAATTATACTGCCAATCTGACCATCTTTTGTAATAGAAGTTTCAGTGTTAAATTCTAGTTTTTTCAAATATAAATTGTTTTCTCGAGCAAATGCAATATATCTACTATCGGGTGAGAATAGTGGAACTTCTTGTGCTCCATTTTCCGAAAGTTTTTCAATCTCATTGCGCTTAATATCATATACATAATAGTCGGCAGTAAATGAACGGCGGTATCTTTTCTTTACATTTGTATATATCAGTAATTTGCTTTCATTGGGACTAAATTCATAGCCAGAAATATCTTTTATAGGATATTTTTTTGTTTTGTAAATGCTAAAAATTGTGTCGATAGTTTCGCCTGTTTTAATATTGTATTTAACTACCGCTTTATCATTTACCAATAATGAGTAATTTTCTCCATCATTCATAAAATGATACTTTTCCATTGTTTTTACTTTGTATAAACCATCGGTAATGTCGAAAAGTAAATTGGCATATGTACTTTGAAAAACAATTGAAAGTACCAGCATTAAGAATATTCGTTTCATATTTTCTTTTTTTTGCAATTTGGAATGTATTTGTAAATAGAGCTATGAGTTTAAATTTTTTCATAGTTTATTACACAAAAATAAGTCAATTAATTCTTATAAATGGTTTTAAGTAGAAAAGTTTTTATTCAATTAACGAATACAGTTTTTTCAATGCAATAAATACTCCATTTAAATAGTTTTTTTACTTTGATAAAACGAAGTTTTTGGATATAAATTTTATCTCTTGTTATAAAGTTCACTTCTTATCTGCTCATTTTCTAAAAATTATTGTATTCTAATTTTGTCAAAAATATACTATCTTTGTCAAATGAAATTTTTTGTCTCAATTTTATTACCAAATTGCTGAGTAATGAGAAACCTCAAAATTTGTTTTATCTTATCAGTTTTATTAATTGTCTTTTATTCAGCCGTATATGCTGCTGAACCGTTTCGATTTGCACTATTCTCCGATTTGCATATTTCAACTAAAAATCAAATTGCAGGTCTCGATTTACAGTTAGCTGTTAAAGATGTGTGTGATTTGAACGGTATTGATTTTGTGATTATTTCTGGAGATATTACTCAAAATGGTGATACAGATTCATTCATTGAAGCAAAACAAAAATTAAATCAATTGACAATGCCATTTTACATTTTGCCTGGAAATCACGATTTTCGATGGAATGTAGGAGACGGCGCAACTGAATTTGTAAAAGTTTTTGGCGATGACAAATTTTCTTTTACTCATAAAAATTTTCTTTTTATCGGTTTCACCACAGTTCCATTAACTAAAAGTGATAATGCTTCTTTTGATAAAAATGATTTCAAGTGGATTAAAAAACAATTAAAAAGTAGTGGTAGCAAAACTCCATTTTTTGCAATTACTCATTATCCTTTATTAATGACCAATGTTGATGATTGTAAGAAAATGACATCTTTATTTACAAAATATAATATTCAAGCAATATTGAATGGGCATCTTCATCGAAATGGTTGTTTAGATTATGATGGAATTCCAGGAATTGTAAACCGTTCAACTTTACGAAATAAATCCCCTTACGGTGCATATTCAATTTATTCTATATCCGATTCATTACGTGTGTTTGAAAAAAGCATTGGGCAACCTGAAAGCTTGTGGTTGACTTTGCCATTAAAAAAAGCTGAATAAAAAAATCAATAATGAAACTCGATAAAATAGCTCAACTTTTAAAAGTGAGCACGAAACGTGATTTGGATTTGGAAATTAATTGGTTATTGACTGATAGTAGGTCATTGTCATTTCCAAACGAAAGCTTATTTTTTGCCATTCGTACTGCTCGTAACGATGGTCACAACTACATTACGGAGCTATATCATCAAAATCTTCGCTATTTTGTTGTGACAGAAATGTGTCCTGAATTTGATTTGCTTACTGATGCTGTTTTTTTATTAGTAAATGATAGTTTACATGCTTTACAACAAATAGTTACGGCAAAACGAAAAGAATATAATATCCCCATAATTGGCATAACTGGAAGTAATGGAAAAACTGTTGTGAAAGAATGGCTTTATCAACTTTTACATGCCGATTACTGCATCACACGCTCGCCTCGAAGCTATAATTCTCAAATAGGAGTACCACTTTCGGTTTGGGCTATTAACAATAATACTCAACTTGGAATTTTTGAAGCTGGAATATCAGAAATGCACGAAATGGAGCATTTGGAGAAAATTATACAGCCAACAATCGGAATTTTCACAAATTTAGGAGAAGCACATCAAGAGAATTTCGAATCACTAAAACAAAAATGTGACGAAAAACTTAAGCTCTTCAAAAATGTTGATTTGTTGATTTATTGTTCAGATAATGAGTTGGTTAATCTTTCAATAGCTGGTTCAAATTTTAAAGGAAAGCTTTTTTCATGGGGAAAAAATGATAATGCTATTTTGCAAATTTTGCAAATTAATAAAACAACTCTTAATACTTTAATACGATTCAAATACTTGGGTTTTGAGTCGTCAATTATTATTCCATTTACAGATGATGCTTCAATCGAAAATGGACTACACTGTGTAGCTTTAATGTTGAGTTTAGGAATTAATGTAGATGAAATTAAGCGCAGAATTTTAGTGCTTGAAGCTGTTGCTATGCGTTTAGAAGTGAAAGAAGGTGTTCGTAATTGTCTGATTATAAATGATACTTATAATTCTGATTTGAATTCGCTTGGCATTGCACTCGACTTTCTTAACCAACAAGCAACTGCAAAAAACTTATCAAGAACTTTAATTCTCTCAGATATTCTACAAAGTGGACATTCTTCTGAAGAACTTTATCAAACAGTAGCAGATTTAGTTAGAAACAAAAATGTTCAAAGTTTTATTGGTATTGGAACTCAAATTTCGATGCATGCGAGCCGGTTTGAGTCAATCAAAAAAACATTTTTTGAGAACACTGAAGATTTTCTTAAATCACAACATTTTCGCGAATTCTCAAATGAAATTATTTTGATAAAGGGGTCACGTTCTTTTCATTTCGAAGATATTTCGGAGAGGCTAGAACTTATAACTCACGAAACAATTTTGGAGGTGAATTTGAATGCTTTAGTTGACAATTTAAATTATTTTCGTTCCAAACTACGTCGAGAAACCAAAATGATGTGCATGGTAAAAGCCTTTGCTTATGGAAGTGGGGCAGTTGAAGTTGCTCGCACTTTACAACATCATCGTACTGATTATTTGGCAGTTGCAGTAGCAGATGAAGGCGCAGAATTACGACATGAAGGTATTCGTATTCCAATTGTGGTTATGAATCCTGAGAAAAGTAGTTTCGGAGTAATTTTCGACAATAAATTGGAACCAGAGATTTATAGCTTCCGTTTATTGGATGCATTTATAGCTTCTGCCGAAAAATTAGGTATAACCGATTATCCAGTCCATATTAAGATAGATAGTGGAATGCATAGATTAGGCTTTGAACCCCATGATTTAAGGCAGTTGATTAATAGACTAAAAGATCAGAATCAAGTTAAAATTCGTTCTGTTTTTTCACATTTGTCTGGTTCCGATGATGCCAAATTTGATGAGTTTACCCGCCAACAAATGTCTACATTTACGTTTTGTGCCGATCAAATTAGCGCAGCATTTTCTCATTATATTTTACGCCACATTCTTAATTCTGCTGGAATTGAACGTTTTCCTGAATTTCAATTTGATATGGTACGCTTAGGAATTGGTCATTATGGAATTAGCTCGTTGAAAAATACCAATCTAAAACAAGTTTGTGCTTTGAAAACGGTTATTCTTCAAATTAAAAATGTAAAAGCTGGAGAAACAGTTGGTTATAGCCGCAACGGAATTGTTGAAACCGATAAACGTATTGCTATTATTCCAATTGGATATGCAGACGGATTCGATAGAAAACTTGGAAATGGAGTAGGAGAGGTGCTTGTCAAAGGGCAGCGGGCCAAGGTTATTGGTAATGTGTGCATGGATTTGGTTATGATTGATGTAACAGATATTGAAGCAAACGAAGGTGATGTGGTTGAGATATTTGGCGATAATTTAACGGTTTTGGAAGTGGCAAGTTGGTTAAATACAATATCTTATGAAGTTCTAACCAGTATCTCAAGAAGAGTAAAAAGGGTTTATTTCCAAGAATAGAAACTTTTCATACCTTTTCAAATCTTTCAAACTCTCAAACATTTTTATGATTCTAGTTCTAGTTAATCAAATATATACAGCGCAATCACTGCTCAAAAGCGCATCTGTTTTAGCTCAACAGCTTGACAAATCTTTCGGAGTGTTATGCTTTGTAGACAACGATGACCAAATTTCAAATTGTGAATTCGAACTAAAAGCCATTTTGCCAGACACTCAAATCAATGTGCGAAATAAAAAAAATAATACAATTTCACTAGTTTGTGATGAGTTTGATGCTTCATTTTTATTTGTCCAACTTCAAAATCAAAAACATTTACGAAGCTATTTAAAAGATTGTAGAGATTTGAGAATTCCGTATTTATTTTTCAAAGATACTTTTTCGGAGCTAAATTTGTCGAAAGTTATTTTACCAATCGGTTTTTTGGAAGAGGAATTGGAAAAAGCTCAATTTGCGTCTGCTTTTGGACGCTTTTGTGGATCAGAAATTTATATGCTTTTGGCTAACGATTATGGTTCAAAAGCTGCAACAATAGCTGAGAAAATGCAACTATTATTTCAAAAATTTGATTTCAAATATACACTTCAAAAGGCAATTAAAGATAGTTTTAGAGTCGAAGATGAATCAATTAAAATTGCAACGTCTAATTCTGCAGGTCTGGTAATTATATCAGCATCAAGAGAATATGGGTTGGATGATATTCTTTTTGGTCCTAAGGAATTTCGAATTGTCAAGAGGTCGCTAATTCCAGTTTTGATAATCAATCCACGTGGAGATTTATATGCATTGTGTGATTGATTTTTGTTTTTTTTTATCTGATTTTTTGTATTTACTTTTTTAATCTGATTTTTTAATGAGAAAACGACAGCGTGTTAGAACTCTGATATTAAGAGAATTGCTCGTACCTTTATTGGCCATTATTATGTTGTTGATAATTGCTTTTTTAGGATATATAATTATTGAAGGATTCTCACCTTTGGAGACTCTTTATTTAATGGTAATTACCTTTGCTACAATTGGTTATGGCGACGTTGTTCCGTTGACCGATTTAGGTAAGATATTTACAATATTTATAATTCTATCAGGATTTACAGTTGGTTTATATTCCATTGGTAAAATATCTGCCTTTTTTGTCGAAGGTGAATTGTCTAAACTATTAAAACAAAGAAAAATGAATAAATTATTAGAATCAATGACCGACCATTATATTGTTTGTGGTTATGGTAAAACGGGTAAACATGTGTTGGATGATTTACTTAGAAAAGAATTGAAAGTGGTTATTATCGAAAGTAACACAGAGAGAAATGAAAAGTTAAAAGAATTGTACAGTGACAAGTTCATTCATATAGATGCAGATGCAACCGACGATTCTGCACTTCTTCTGGCTGGTGTAAAACGCGCCAAAATGTTAATATCTGTTTTGTCGACCGATGCCGAAAATCTTTTTGTAACGTTAAGTGCTAAGGATTTGAACAAAAACATCAAAGTTATAACCCGTGTTGCCGAAACAAATTCATCTGTTAAATTCAGAAAAGCTGGTGCTGATTTTATTGTTTCACCTATCGAAATTGCTACCGATAGAATTATATCAATAGCCACTACTAGTGCCGATTTCTTTAGTTTTGTAGAATTTGCAGGAGCAAGAGAAGAGCTTAAAGAGTATCAATTTGGACTCGTAGAAATTAAAGGTGGAAGCGATTTGATAAATAAGTCATATCGTGAAGCTAACATCCCTAATCGCACAAATTTGGTAGTTATTGGTTTTTATTCTTCTTTGAGCGAATTGCAAATCAACCCCAAAGCCGATAATATTATTCAACTTGGTGATAAACTTCTAGTGTTTGGAAATGAATCACAAATTATTGGATTGAAAAAAATTGCAAATCATAATTAGCAGAATATCAGTTATTAATGTGGTAATGATTTTACATTAAAGGACTAAATAGCCTTGCTAAAGATTCAATTAGTTTTTGTTTCCGCTTTCGATTGGTCCATTCTTTCAACGTTAATTCGCTTGACCGATTTAAATCTATTAAGAAAAGTTCTTTTAATTTAATAGCGGTTTTTTGTTCGTAAATAAAAGCATTAGCTTCAAAATTTTGCGAAAAACTCCTTTCGTCTATATTACACGAACCAACAATGGAAATAAAGTCATCAATAACTATTGCTTTGCTATGTAAAAAACCTTTTTTGTAGACAAATATTCTTACACCTGCCTCGAGTGCTTTGCCCAAATAACTACTTGTGCTTGCATCCGAAAGTCTTGAGTCTGACTTTGATGGTATCATTAATCTCACATCCACACCGCTCATAGCCGACATTTGAATGCAGTTTTCAATTACTTCGGGTGGCATAAAGTATGGCGTTTGAATGTAAATATATTTTGTTGCTGTCATCATGGCTGCTGCAATACCTTGCATAATTGCTTCCCAGTCGGTGTCAGGTCCACTGCTTACTATTTGAACTAAATTATTATCAAATTTTTGTGGTTCAGGAAAGTATTTTTTTCCGTCTATCATTTTTCTTTCAACAAAATACCAATCAACAATAAATAGTAACTGAAGTCCTTGAACTGCAGCACCTTCTATTTTTATAAACGTATCGCGCCAAGTGCCTAATGTATTACCATATATGTAGCGGTCGGCCACATTTAAACCTCCAGTAAAACCAATTTTCCCATCTACAATTATTAATTTTCTATGGTTGCGGTAGTTTATTTTACTTCTCGAAAAACGCCAGTGAATTGGCAAAAAAGAACGTACAAAAGCACCAGCTTCGCGTAATGATTTTAGGTATTTTTTTGATAGATCGAAACTTCCCCAATAATCATACATCATTCGTACACGTACACCTTCTTTAGCTTTTTCGATAAGCAATTCTCTAAGTTGATTAGATATTTTGTCATCGTCAAAAATAAAAAACTCAATATGAATATGATTTTGGGCATTTCTAATGGCTTCAAAAACTGCTTCGAAGGTACTTTCACCATCACTTAAGATGTCAATTTTGTTAAATGCATAACCAGCTGCTTCGCTATTTCTGTAAAGCATTTTAATCAAATTGAGTTGATTATCAGCAATAATACTACTACTCAGTTTTTCAATATCGAAAGATGCAACAGGTCTATCTCTTACTCGTCGAATACTTTTTTTAGAAATTATTTTTTTTCTACGGTAATTTTGTCCCAATAATAAATATAAAAATATGCCAAATAAAGGTATAAATAATAAAACCAAAACCCACGAGAGCGATTTTGCTGGATTACGATTGTCGAGTAAAAGTACAGATATAGTGCTTAAAAGGGTGTAAATGTAAAGCACTATTAAGATTGAAGGTATAATATGATCCATAGAATTTGAGATTTATTGAAGTAATTTTATGGTATAATTTTGTTAGTGTTTTTTGTACAATGCGCAATTATCACATCTAATTATCTTTTGTAAAGCAACCATTTATGTCCATCAAATGTTTTTTCCGAAAATGCTTGCGTAGTAATAATTGGCGCTGCAACACCATTGTGAATTTCTTTTGGAGATATTTCAACGTTTGCTTCGTCCCACAAACCTGCATCTATAAAACAATTTATAAGTTTAGCACCACCTTCAACCATAACTGAATTTATGTTTCTTGCATAAATTTCACTTACAATACTTTTCAAAGTATCGTTTTGAAAACCAATATTTACAAATTCAAGATGCTGCTGATTTGATTTTTGTTTTTCTGTAAAAATAATTGTTGCTACTTTGCTATCCAACAAATTATAGTTGGCAGGAATAATTCCATGTCTGTCAATTGTTATTCGAATTGGGGATTTTCCCGACCAATTTCGTACAGTTAATGATGGATTGTCGAGTATAACAGTTTTTGTGCCTACCAAAATTGCTTGATTTTCAGCACGCATCTTATGTGTTAATTGTTTTGTGATTGAATTGGAAATAATTAATGGCAGTTCGTTTGAATTTTTACGTTTTTTATCAATAAATCCATCGAATGTTTGTGCCCATTTTAATAAAATGTAAGGACGTTTTTGCTCTTGGAAAATAAAAAAACGTTTGTTTAATTCACGGCATTCATCTTCCATTACTCCTACAATTACTTCTATTCCAGCATTTCTTAGAATCTCGACTCCCTTACCTGCTACTTTTGGGTTTGGGTCTAGAGTTCCAATTATAACACGCGGAATTTTGCTTCGAACTATTAAATCTGCACAAGGAGGTGTTTTTCCATAATAAGAGCAGGGTTCTAAATTTACATATAAGGAGGCTTCACTAAGTAAACTCTTGTCCGAAACAGAATTTATTGCATTAGGTTCTGCATGAGGTTCTCCATAATGTTGATGAAAACCTTCTCCAATTATCATATCATTGCAAACTAAAACCGCACCTACCATCGGATTTGGAGCCACGAAGCTTGAAGCATATTCGGCTAGCTGTAAGCACCGTTGCATGTATTTTATATCAAAAACCATACTTTTTTTGTGTTAATTAATTTGTATTCAGTTTTGAAATTGTAGAAGGTTTCAATTTTTAATGTAAAAATTTATCAATGTTTTTGATAATAAATAGTTGTTCGTTTTTACTTATTACCTAATTTCTAAATAATTGTGTATTTATCAATTAACAAAAGTACAATTATTATTTCTAATAATCAACATACTTCTGAGATTAGTGATGTTAATTTTGTTTTAATGGTGTTTTTGTTATTTTAAAATTATCTTTTGATTTGATTTCTAATACTATAGTTTAGTATACTGATTCTTTCGAATAATCAGTTTAAAAGTGTTTTGTAAGAAATAGATATAGTCTAATTATTTCAAAGAGTTGAAATATGAATATCCATTAATAATGATAATGTGGATAAATAAAATATGTTTAGCGCGTTTAAATTGTAAGCCTCAAAGTGTAAATAAACTTAAATTATGAAATTTATTGCAATTATTTAGTATTTTTGTGTATTACATTACTGTGATTTTATCATTATTGTATTTAAAACAAGTTTTTATTAACGTTTAAATTACAATTTGAATAATATATTAAAGTTCTTGCATAGTTAATTCTGTTTAATAATTTAATCGACGAAAAAAATGAAAAAAACAAAACTTATTTCGAAACTTATTTCAATCTTTTTTTTATGTATTCCTCTACTTCATGCCGAAAAAAATAAGGTTGATTCTACACAAATTGTTTATGGTTGTACCAACAAATTGGCAAAAAACTACAATCCATTAGCTACCAAGGACAATGGCACTTGTGTTTTCAATGATTCTACACAAATTGTTTATGGTTGTACCAACAAATTGGCAAAAAACTACAATCCATTGGCTACCAAGGATAATGGAACATGCATTTTCAATGATTCTACACAAATTGTTTATGGTTGCACCAATAAATTGGCAAAAAATTACAATCCATTAGTTACCAAGGACAATGGCTCTTGTGTTTTCAACGATTCTACTCAAATTGTTTATGGTTGTACCAACAAATTGGCTAAGAACTATAATCCTTTGGCTACCAAAGATAATGGAACATGTGTTTTCAATGATTCTACACAAATTGTTTATGGTTGTACCAACAAATTGGCTAAGAACTATAATCCTTTGGCTACTAAAGATAATGGAACATGTGTTTTCAATGATTCTACACAAATTGTTTATGGTTGTACCAACAAATTGGCAAAAAACTATAATCCTTTGGCTACCAAAGATAATGGAACATGTGTTTTCAATGATTCTACACAAATTGTTTATGGTTGCACCAATAAATTGGCAAAAAACTACAATCCATTGGCTACCAAAGATAATGGAACATGCATTTTCAATGATTCTACACAAATTGTTTATGGTTGCACCAATAAATTGGCAAAAAACTATAATCCTTTGGCTACCAAAGATAATGGAACATGCATTTTCAATGATTCTACACAAATTGTTTATGGTTGTACCAACAAATTGGCTAAAAACTACAATCCATTGGCTACCAAGGATACTGGAACATGCATTTTCAATGATTCTACACAAATTGTTTATGGTTGTACCAACAAATTGGCAAAAAACTACAATCCATTAGCAACCAAGGAAAATGGTACTTGCATTTTCAATGATTCAACAAAATATGTTTATGGTTGTACCAATAAATTAGCTAGAAATTTTAATCCATTTGCAAACAAAGACAACGGAACATGTATTTTTGGAGACTCCATTAAATTGGTTTATGGCTGTACAAATAAGTTGGCAAAGAATTACAATCCATTAGCTAGCAAAGATAATGGCACTTGTGTTTTCAATGATTCTACTCAAATCGTTTATGGATGTACCAATAGAACAGCAAAAAATTATAATCCATTAGCAAATAAAGACAATGGAAATTGTATTTTTGGTGACTCGGTATTAGTTTACGGATGTACAAATAAAATGGCAAAAAATTATAATTCGTTGGCAAAAGCAGATAATGGCACTTGTATTTTTGGCGATTCGATTAAAGTAGTTTATGGCTGTACAAACAAGCTTGCAAAAAACTATAACTGGTTGGCTACCAAAGATAATGGAAGTTGTATTATGTTTGATTCAATTCCAGTTGTTTATGGTTGTACTAATTCAAAAGCAAAGAATTTCAATCCGTTAGCTAAAGCAGATAATGGCAGTTGTGTTTTTGATTCAATTTATGTTGTGTTTGGATGCATGGATCCATCAGCAAATAATTATAATCCTTTTGCAAAGCGCGATAACAATAATTGTATTTACAAATCTGTAATTAAAGGTTGCACCGATTCATTAGCCTTAAATTATAATTCTAGTGCTAATGTAAATGATGGTTCTTGTAAATTTGAGGTTAAAATATGGGGTTGTACCGACAAATCAGCATTAAATTTCAATCCACAAGCAACGCATAATAGTGGTTATTGTGAATATTTAAAGCAAATTGAAGGGTGTACTGATAAAACTGCATTGAACTTCAATCCTTTGGCAAATAAAGATAATCGTACTTGTATTTATCCAATTCAAGCAACTTTGGGCTGTACTGATAAATATGCTTTAAACTTTAATATGTATGCAAATAAAGACAATGGTAGTTGTGTTTACGAGCTTGTGAGCGATACAATAAGTGGCTGTACAGATAAATTAGCGTTGAATTATAATCCTATTGCTACAAAAAGTAATGGTAGTTGTGTTTACAATAATGCAGCAACTATTTGGGGATGTACTTCAGCAATGGCTCTAAATTACAATAAAAAAGCTACTAAAGATGATTTAAGCTGTATTTATGCTCGCCCTGTAAATTTTGTGCCACCTGTTCTACCAACAAATATTGTTGAAGTGGCTGACACTTTGGGTGGAATAATTGAAGAATCATGTGCATTCGATTTTTCACAACCAATTGACAGTGTATTTATTATTTCGACAAAAACCCTCACAAATAAAGATGTTGAGGTTGAATGGGGTATTAAGCAAGGTAATAATATTTCAACAGTAAAATCGATATATACAGTAAAATCCGATGGAAATGCATTACTATACTTATCGTTAGTTTGTAATCTTAAAAATACTGCTGCGAGTGCACCTTCGGTTGGACTTTATAAAGCTAACTCATCATTATCTGAACAAGTTAGAGGTGTAACTATTTCAACATTTTTAATTAAGAATACGCCAACTTCTGTATCTGATTTACAGTCGAAGAATCAAAACATAAGTCTATATCCGATTCCAGTTCGTGAACAGTTAAATATATCGTTTACAAATGATAAATCAGAGTTAATTCAATTAAATGTATATTCAATAGATGGTCGTAAATTGATATCTGAAACAAAATTAGCAAAAACGGGTACAAATTTGTTTGAGGTAAATACAGCTATTCTAAAATCAGGACTACATATTATTACAGTTTCTAAAAAAGGAGTATTAATCAATACTCAAAAATTTTCTAAACAATAATTGGTTTCTAAGTATAGTTAATTAATTTCAAACCCGATTGTTATTGCAGTCGGGTTTGAATATGTATGAATTACGGCAAATTTTAATAATTATGAGCAAGCTTGAAAAAGTATTGATGTTATTATTACTTGTATCAACAAATTTATTTTATGGGTTTGGACAAAATGATAGTATATTGTTGTACACTAAACCTGATTGCTCAAATTGTAAAGCGGTAAAACAATCATTGACTCAATCGGGTATTCATTATATTGAAAAAAGTTTAACAGATAAAGAAATAGCCTCCCAGATGTTGCATGAAATTGCTGCTGTGGGTTATCATGATAAAATTCTTTTGCCCGTTATTTTCCTGAATAATAAGCTTTATCATCCTGCTTATCAAACTAATAAAGGACTTGTGACTTTAGAATTACCAAGTGTGGTGGATAGTATAAAGAATAAATTTAAAAGAGGAGAGTTACGTTTATCTGCTGTCAAACAGGTGGTTCCTTCCACTCCTGTAGCAACTTCATCAAACAATGATTGTGAGTTAAATGCATTACCAATATATCTTGTCTGTGTAAATTACAATACTGAAACAGCTGCAGTTGCCGCAATGAATAAACTTATTGCCAATGGATATTCTTTTGCCGGAATTGTAATGTCGAAGAATATATTTAGGGTGTATAGTAAAATATTTTATGATCCTATTGTAGCTAATAACGAATTAACACAAGCAAAAGTTACTTTTCAAGATGCTTATTTGTTTGAAAATAAGTAGTGTGACTTTTTTTTTATTGCTTTGCTGAATCGTTTTAAAAATTCTTGAAGGTTTTGTTAATGTTGCAAACATAATAAATACGAACCGAAGTTGTGTTTAACACCAACTTGGTTCGTATTTATTTTTATTTAGTTTACAATATTAAATATAACTAAATAGTGAATTGTTATTTTTTCTCACTTTCTTTTTCGAAAATAAGTAATCTGTTTTTTCATCACGGTAACCAATGGTCATTATTACTACTGAACCTAAGTTTTGTTCTTTTAATCCTAATAAATGATCAAGTGCTTGAGCATTAAAACCTTCAATTGGTGTTGCATCAACATTCTCTAAAGCTGCTGCTACAAGCCCTACACCTAGAGCTATATATGCTTGGCGGGCAGTCCAAGCAAAATTTTCATTTTCACTCTGGTTAATTATTCTATTGAATATTTCATCAAAATGGCTTAAACTCTCAACCGATATTTCTCTAGTTTCGGCAAGTAATTCTAAATAAATTTTTACAAGTTCGGGTGTTACTTTTTTATTACTTGCAAATACGAGTACTTGCGAGCTCTCTTTTATCTGTGGTTGTTGGCATGCATCCTTAAAAATTTGCTCCTTGAATGCTTGATCTTCAATAACAATTACTTTGAAAGGTTGTAGTCCAAGTGACGTTGGTGCTAAGCGTATGGCTTCAAGAATTGTATTTAACTTCTCTTGTGGAACTTTAGTTCCGTTCATTCTTTTTGTGGCATATCGCCAATTTAATTGTTCCAATAAGTTCATAATTCAGTAATTTATTGTTTGATTTTGACGTTTAAAATTCATTAAATATATAAACGTAAAAACGTATTTAATTGTTCATAGCAAATTAATTTCAAAAATTTACATACATATTTAATATAAAAAAGCTTCGATGGAAATTGTCCAACGAAGCTTTTTATAGAATTTAATATATTATTAGTCAACAATAATTGGTTTGTATTTTGGAACTAAAATTTTCATAACTGACCAACCAATAAGATAGGCAACAGCGCAGAATGAAAAAACAATTGTGTAACCAGGAGTTTTACTTCCCCATTCAATTAAACTGTAATCGAAGAGCATTCCACTGCCTTTATTTATGAAAAATGAACCTATACCGCCAGCCATACCTCCAATACCAACAATTGTTGCTACAGCTGATTTTGGGAACATATCACCTACTGTTGTAAATATATTTGCTGACCATGCTTGGTGAGCTGATCCCCCAACTCCTATTAGTAATACGGGAACCCAAAATGCGAAATTTCCTAACATAGTTAAATGCCCAAATGGTTGTGCCAACAAGACTAATAATGGAAAAAATGCAATTATCATCATTGCACGCATCCGCCCGGCATACGGATTCATACCTTTATTAATAAAATACGTTGGGAATTTTCCACCAAAAACAGAACCAAAAACTGTAATTGTATATAAAACACCTATTGGTAATGCTACCTCAGCGGGCGACATTCCGTATTCTGCTTTTAAATAAGCAGGTGTCCAAAAAAGGAAAAACCACCAAACTCCATCTGTCATAAATTTACCAAATGCAAATGCCCAAGTTTGTTTAAATTTAATTGCTTGAGAGAAGGTCATTTTTTTTACAATAACTGTGTCGTCGGCAACTATATTATCTACAATATCATCTTGATTAATATAAGCTCTTTCTGCATCGTTCACTTTTTTGTTACTTTCAAGTGGTTTGTAGAAAATTAACCAAGCACCAAGCCACAAAAATCCAACAGCACCTACAACTAAGAATGCTGTTTCCCAACCCCATGCTTTTGCCATAAATGGTACTGTAAGTGGTGCTAAAATTGCACCGACATTTGCTCCAGAGTTAAAAACGCCTGTGGCAAATGCGCGATCACGTTTTGGAAAGTATTCGGCAGTAGCTTTTATTGCCGCTGGAAAGTTGGCCGATTCACCAAATGCTAACATAATTCGTGCAATTACAAACATTACCACACTTACAACAGAAATTGTAGATACAATTGTACCAGTTGCATTGGTTAGCCCTGCTGCATTTGGTATTCCAGTCCACCATTCTGTAGCTATACCGCATAATGCATGAAGCATTGCGGCTATAGACCAAACAGCTATTGCCCATGCATAACCTTTCTTTGTGCCCATTTTGTCGACAAAACGACCTGCGAATAACATTGATATAGCATAAGCTAATGAAAATATTGATGTTATTGTTCCATAATCGCTATCTGTCCAATGAAATTCATCTGCCAAAATAGGTTGTAGAAGTGATAATACCTGACGATCAAGATAGTTGATTGTAGTTGCTAAAAAAAGCAATGTACAAACTGTCCATCTATACTGAGTCATTTTTTCGTTGATTTTTCCAATTGTACTCATAGATTATTTTTTTACTGTTTGGATTATTGCCATTGCATCGCTACACAATTTTGTTATTCCAGCCCAATTCCCAGCTTTTATCATTTCGGCAGGAAAAAGATTTGAACCCATGCCTACACATGCAACTCCTGCATCAAACCAACTTTTTAAATTTGCTTCTTCAGGTTTTACACCTCCTGTTACCATTAGGTTTGACCATGGCATTGGAGCTTTTAGTCCTTTTACGAAACCCGCACCTAACACATCGCCAGGAAAAACTTTGCATACATCACAACCAGCTTCTTGCGCAAATCCAACTTCGGTAACTGAACCGCAACCAGGTGCATAAGGAATTAGTCGACGATTTGCTACTTTTGCAACTTCAGGATTGAAAAGTGGACCTACTATAAAATTTGCACCCAATTGAATATATAGTGCTGCAGTAGGAGCATCAACTACCGAACCGATACCCATTATCATTTCGGGACATTCTTTTGTAGCATATTTTACTAAATCACGAAATACTTCATGTGCGAAATCGGCACGATTAGTAAATTCGAATACGCGAACACCACCATCATAACAAGCTTTAACTACATTTTTTGCAACTTCAATATCTTTGTGATAAAATACTGGAACCATGCCAGTTTGGTTCATTGCTGTGATGACTTGAATTTTTGAAAAACGCATAATTTTTTATTTTCTATTTTATCAGTTACTATTTTACTAATCATAATATTACTATTTTTTCATTTTGATATTTTCCCCAATTAAAGGCAAATAGCATATGAAGAAATCGCAATTTGAATTATCTAACTACTCGTCCACTTCCGTCACCGCCCATTAAACCTTCAACTTCGGCTACAGTTACTAAATTGTAATCTCCATAAATTGTATGTTTTAAGCATGATGCAGCTACTGCAAACTCTAATGCTTTTTGGTCGTTGTCAGTATATGTTAGCAAGCCGTATATCAAACCACCCATAAATGAATCGCCACCACCTACACGGTCAACAATGTGTGTAATGTCATAACGTTTTGATTGATAAAGGGTACTGTCGCTATATAGAACGCCGCCCCATGTATTGTGATTGGCATTGATTGACCCACGCAAAGTGATAATTACTTTCTTAGCACGAGGAAATTTTGCCATCATTTGTGTACATACCGATTCAAATTCTGCAGCATTTACTTCACCGCCAGTATGAGCTACGTCAAATCCTTCTGGTTTGATACCAAAAACTTTTTCTGCATCTTCTTCATTTCCCAAAATTATATCACAACCTGCTGTTAATGCTGGCATTACTTCAGCAGCTGTTTTGCCATATTTCCAAAGATTTTTGCGATAATTCAAATCAGTTGAAACTGTAACACCCATTTCGTTTGCTATTTGAATAGCCTCTAAACATGCATCGGCTGCACCTTGCGATAAAGCTGGAGTAATACCAGTCCAATGAAACCAATCTGCACCTTTCAAAACTTCACGCCAATTTATCATTCCTGGTTTGATATCAGCTATGGCAGAATTTGCACGGTCGTAAACGACTTTACTTGCACGAGCTACTGCACCTGTTTCAAGGAAATATATTCCAACACGATCACCACCACGAAGAATCTCTTTTGTTCCTACGCCATATTTACGAAGGTTCATAATGCATGATTCGGCAATGTCATTTTTTGGTAATCGTGACACAAATTCAGTTTCCATTCCGTAATTTGCTAAAGAAACTGCTACATTAGCCTCTCCACCACCAAATGTGGCATTGAAATGTGTTGATTGACTAAAACGCTCGAAACCTGGTGTGGCCAATCGAAGCATGATTTCTCCAAAAGTTACAATTTTTTTACTCATTGTTTTCTCTTTGTTTTTGTATAATTATTTATCTGTTTTTGGTTGACCAAAAGTACTGCTTTTTATTGAATCATACAAAAAATAATTCTTAAAATATGCATTAATTTTGATAAACTAAACAATTTCTGTCGTGAAATATGTATATATATTAGAAATTAAAGAATGTTTTTGCATTATTGTAACTAATATCTTCCACCATTTTTCCAACAAAATCTAATTCTTGATGTGGTAACAAGCCATTTTCAATATCGTTTCCTATTAAATTACACAAGGTGCGACGGAAATACTCATGACGTGGATAAGAGAGGAAACTGCGTGAATCGGTTAACATGCCAACAAAACGACTTAATAAACCAAGTACTGAAAGCGAATTAAGTTGTTTCTCCATTCCATCTTTTTGATCTAAAAACCACCAACCAGACCCAAATTGTATTTTGCCTGCCACTGTTCCATCCTGAAAATTACCTATCATAGTGGCAATCATTTCATTGTCAGAAGGATTTAAATTATATAGAATGGTTTTTGTTAATTTGTTTTGAGAGTCAAGTCTATTTAAAAATTTCGATAAAGCCTTGGCTGTATTAAAGGTTCCTATTGAATCGAAACCTGTATCAGGGCCTAATTGATTGAATAATCGAGTGTTGTTATTACGAATTGTTCCGTAATGAAATTGCTGTGTCCAACCTTTTTCCCAGTCCATTTCCGCAAAAATAACCATCATTGCTGATTTGAATTTTAGTATCTCTGATTGTGTCAGATCTTGCCCTGAGAATGATTTGTTGAATATGGCTTTGATTTCAGAATCTGTATAATCTTCTGCATAAAATTCTTCAATACCATGATCGGATAATTTGCAACCCATTTCTGCAAAGAAATCCTGACGTTTACGTAATGCCAATATCAAATCATCGAAATTTGAAATACTAATACCTGAAACTTGCGCCAATTGTTCTACATAAGCTTTGAATGCTAACGAGTTCTCAACTGCCATAGCTTTATCTGGACGCCATGTTGGAAGCATTTTTACTTCAAAACCGTCATTTTTTGTTTTAATATGATGCTCAAGTGAGTCAATCGGATCATCGGTAGTACAAACTGCTTCAACTTTATATTTACGCATCAAATTACGTGCAGAATATTCTGGAGTTTGTAATTTGGCAGTGCATTCTTCATAAATTTCACGGGCAGTAGCAGGCGAAAGTAATTTTTCTATTCCAAAAGCAGTTTTAAGTTCCAGATGCGTCCAATGATAAAGTGGATTACGCATCGTATAAGGTACTGTTTCAGCCCATTTCTCAAATTTTTCCCAATCTGACGTGTCTTTTCCTGTAATGAATCTTTCGTCAATGCCATTGGTTCTCAAAGCGCGCCATTTATAATGATCACCCCCTAACCAAGCTTCTGTTATAGTTTTAAATTGATGATCGTTAGCCACCATTGATGGAACTAAATGACAGTGATAGTCAATTACTGGCATTTTTGAAGCGTGTTCGTGATAAAGTTTTTGAGCTGTTGGGCTTTGCAACAAGAAGTTTTCGTCTAAAAAGTTTTTCATTTGATAATGTTTTTATGATAATTTGCTTTCAATTATTCTAGCTTTGATATTTAAATTGATTTTGTGTTGGCAATAATATGCCTTTTTTTTGTAAATCAGGATAAGACTTGCGTTGTTATTTGATTTAATTTTTTTTGAATAAATAAAATCTTGAAAGCGAAAAAAAATAATTTGTTATATAGTGCAGTACACTAATTACTTAAATGAATTTGAATGCGAAATTTTATTTTCCGTGTTCGCACACAAAGATACAATTATTTTTCAAAATACAAAACATTTTGTTGTTTGCAATTTAAATTATGTGTGTAACTGATTGAAGAAATACTTATTTTGATTATGAATTGATTTGAAATATATAACCTTTTAGTCCCCCTTTTTTTTATTTAGCAATTTTAATATTTCGTTTTATAGAGAAACTTTATAGAATAATATTGTGTAAAAAACGTGAAGAAATTTGATCTGTCGTATATCATAAATGTAACTTGTACATACAAAAAAAAAGTCCAAAAAATTAATTTTGGACTTTTTTTGTATCATTTGTGCTATTTAAATTTCAATTGCAGGTAAAAACCCAGCTAATTCTTGATCGACTAAAATTCGACCACAGTATTCACATACAATGATTTTCTTTCTAAGACGAATGTCTAATTGACGCTGAGCAGGAATTTTATTGAAACACCCACCACACGCATCGCGTTGAACATAAACCACTGCTAAGCCATTGCGAGCATTTTTGCGAATTCGTTTAAAAGCCGTTACCAAACGTGGCTCTATTAACGATTCGATTTGTTTCGCATTTTCGCGAAGTTTTTCTTCTTCGTGTTTTGTTTCAGAAACAATTTCGTTAAGTTCACCTTTTTTTAAATCTAAATCTAACTTTCTTTCAGTTAATTGTTCCGAACTTGATTTCTGCTCTGCTATTTTACTTTCGTGAGCAGCTGTAAATTCACGAATTCTTTTTTCGCAAAGTTCAATCTCTAATGATTGAAATTCGATTTCTTTTGATAAATTGTCGTATTCGCGGTTATTACGTACGTTTTCTTGTTGCTCTTTGTATTTAGCAATCTTTATACGAGCCTCTTCTATTTCAATTTTTTTACTCGAAATAATGGTTGAAATTTCAGAAATTTCAGTTTTGAAATTGTCCATACGGGTATTTAGACCTATAATTTCGTCTTCTAAATCTTGTACTTCTAATGGTAATTCACCACGCAAGATTTTAATTTCATCTATTTTTGAAACCGCTTTTTGAAGATCATAAAGAGCTTTTAATTTCTCTTCAACGGTGATTTCTTTTTCTACTTTTAATTCTGTAGCCATATTGATTACAAATAATTTATTGGATTGGTATTAATGCCTGAAATTTGGACTGCAAATGTAGTCATTTTTTTTGTAATTATCTCAAAAAAAATCTCTTTTGTGAACTGTTCACTTTCATAATGCCCAATATCGGCGATGATTATACTTTTTTCTGCTTCAAAAAAATCGTGATATTTAAAATCTCCTGATAAATAAATATCCGCTTTTTCGGTTAAAGCTGTTTTTAATAATGAACTCCCTGATCCTCCGCATAAAGCTACACGTTTAATTTTATGACCTAGAAGTTGCGTATGTTTTATGGTTGGCAGATTAAATATCTCTTTTATTCGTTTCAAAAAATCAATTTCATCTTCTTCGATACTTAATTCACCAATAATTCCAGCTCCAATTTCTTTCCATGCATTATTGATTGGTACGAAATCATAGGCAGTTTCTTCGTAAGGATGTACTTTTAGTAAAGCCCTGAGAACTTTATCTTTTAAAAAACTTGGAAGAATTACCTCTATTCGTGTTTCTGCTTCAGAATGAAATTGATTTATGTCACCGACAAAAGGTAAAGCTTGTTCATTCGGTTTAAAAGTACCAATACCATCACTGTTAAAACTGCATGATTCATAGTTTCCAAGTTTGCCTGCACCTGCATTAAACAACGCCTCACGAACTGAATAAGTGTGAAGTTTTGGTACAAAAGTGACAAGTTTTAACAATGAACCTTGTTTTGGAAGTAATATTCGTTGATTTATTAAACCAATTTTATCAGCAATTTTGCCATTAACTCCATTCAATACATTATCTAAGTTGGTATGAGCAGCATAAATTGCCACATCGTTTTTGATAGCAGCAATTACGCAACACTCAATTTCGTTTTGTCCAATAATTCGCGTTAAACCTTTAAAAATGAGTGGATGATGAGAAATTATTAGATTGTATTTTTTTTGAATTGCTTCGTTTATAATTTCTAACGTAATATCAATACAAATCAAAATTCCTGAAACTTCCATTTGAGAATTACCTACAAGTAAGCCAGCATTGTCATAACTCTCTTGCAGTGACAACGGTGCTACTTCTTCGATAATATTACAAATGGTTCTAACATTCATAAGTTAATGGGCTGATTTGCATTTCAAATAAAAGAAATGATTATGAAATTTGACTCGTTGTTTAAATGACTATTAATGAACATATTAGTCAAAAATGTCTATGCATTTTCAGATACTTGATTTTTTTCATCCTCATTTACAAATTCTGTTATCTTGGCATTTGTAAGGATATTATACCACGAAATTAATTTGCGGATATCGCTTGGGTAAACTCTGTCCTTGTCATATTCTGGAAGCACTTCTAACATGAATTTTCGAAGAATATCGTTTGATGCTTTTGTGTCAATTGAACAAATTGCACCATTCTCTTTGATTTTTACACTTTCAAGTACTTGACTTAGTGGAACTTCTGTGTCCTCAGTGAAAATAGCAATGTCACCTAAAGATACTACTTTGTCTTTAGTGTATGCTGGAATGCGTTTGCCATCAAGCAATGACTCTACAATTAGCATGTTTTTTCCTTGCGAAATGAGTTTGAAAAGTCCTGATTTTCCAGGAATTGATAAAATGTCCTTTAACATAATGATTTGTATTCTTTTATTTTTATTTTTTCAAGAAAATGTCAGATATTCAAAATAGATAAAATATCATCTATATTAATAATTTCAATCTAAAGTAGATAAATGTTAGCTTATTGACTAAATGAATAATGATCTTAATTATTGATTAAAAATTTTCTAAGTTCATTTAATTTTATTCGACCTTCGTAAATGGCTTTTCCTGTAATTACTGCTGGTATTGAAGCTTCTTGAAGTTGCTCAATATCTGCTATTGAACTTACACCTCCACTTGCAATGATATAAATATCAGGATGTTGATTGAGTATTTTTTTATATAGTTCAATTGCTGGTCCCTGTAACATACCATCTTTACTAATGTCGGTACATATAATTTTGTCTATGCCTTCCGAAATATAGGTTTTAATAAATGGCATTAAATCTAGGTCAGTGGTTTCAATCCAACCACCAACTGCAATTTTTTCATTTTTCACATCAGCACCCAAAATAATTTTTTCTTTTCCGTATTTTAAAATCCAAGACGAAAAAATATCTTTGTTTTTGACAGCAATACTACCACCAGTTACCATTGCTGCACCACATTCGAAAGCAATTCGTAAATCGTCATCTGATTTTAATCCACCGCCAAAATCAACTATCAAATTTGTTGCATTCGTAATCGATTCTAATACTTTATGATTTACAATATGATGAGCTTTGGCACCATCGAGGTCAACTAAGTGTAAGCGTCGAATTCCTGTATAGGCAAACATTTTTGCTACCTCAAGTGGGTTTTCGTTATAAATGATTTTTTGAGAATAATCTCCTTGGGATAGACGAACACATTTTCCATCTATTAAGTCGATGGCAGGTATAATTTCAATCACGGAATAAATTTTACTTGTTTGTGTGAAATAAAGGAAATCTAAACATGTAAATGTTTATGATTTTTATTGTTCAAAACTTTCTGCAAAAGTACTTAAAAATAAGGAATTACCAAATTTATATTATAAATCGAATAAACAGAAAATTGTAAAACTGTAAAAAAATAATTATTTTCAGACCTAAAATAAATTATTTGGGGATATTTTGTTTAATTTTTCGATGACATTAATGAACAATTCATCTTTTTGTGAGACATATAAACAATGATAATGAGTGCATTTGACTTTTAATTTCTAAATAGTCAAATGATATTAAAATTTCTAAGCAAGGTAAATGCTAATTGTTTGTTTATAAGTCTTATATTATAGTCAGAATAAGATTCTATTGAATTAATATGATATTATTCAAGCGATTTATTGATTTAAACTAAAAAAATAATTTTATGAAAATCATTTTTTTAGTTTGTTCTCGATTTCTTTAACGCTTAAACGAAAATTCTTATCACTATCCATTAAATCATTTACAATTTTACATGCATGAAGTACTGTAGCATGATCACGCTGTCCAATTGTGCTGCCAATAGATGCCAGAGAGTTCTTTGTTAATTGTTTGGATAAATACATTGCAATTTGTCGAGCTTGTACAACTTCTCTTTTTCGGCTTTTCGTCGAGATAGCATCTACCGACAATGAAAAATATTCACAAACTACATCGCGAATTTTTTCTACGGTATTTACTTTACAAGTAATATTTACAATACGACTAATTACTTTTTCAGCTAATGATATGTCCAGTGGCATATCAGTAAGAGTTGAGTGAGCTAACAAAGAAACCAATACTCCTTCCAAATCACGAACATTATCCACAACATGTTCAGCAATAAAATTTACAACATCTTCAGGAATCTCCAAACCATCTCTGTAGATTTTACTTTCTAAAATTGATTTGCGTAATTCAAAATTTGGTTTTTCAATTTCTGCCGATAATCCCCATTTGAAACGTGTTAGTAAGCGTTGCTCAAGTCCAACCATCACAATTGGAGAACGGTCGGAAGTAAGAACTAATTGTTTTCCTGTTTGGTGCAAGTGATTGAAAATATGGAAGAACGTGTTTTGCGTTCCAGTCTTTCCAGCAAATTCTTGAATATCATCAACTATTAATACATCAATAGTTTGATAAAAATTAAGGAAATCATTTACTGTATTACTTCTTACTGCATCTGTATATTGAATTTGAAAAGTATTGGCAGAAAGATACAATACTCTTTTTTCAGGATGTAATTGTTTAGTCATTACACCAATAGAATTTGCTAAGTGTGTTTTACCAACACCCGATTGTCCATATACAAATAAAGGATTAAAAATAGTTTTACCTGGTTCATTGGCAATGCTAATTCCAGCTGTACGAGCTAATTTATTGCTATTTCCCTCTATTAAACTATTGAAATTATATGCTGGGTTTAATTGAGGATCAATTTCAGGTAATTGAGGTTTGTGGTATGGGCTAACATAACCTGTACCATTGGTTGAGATTTTAGGTTTAGAATGTTCGCTAGTACTTGGTATTTGAGTGCCTTTCCCACTCGACTTGTCGATTAAAACCCTGTATTCCAAACGAGTACCAACGCCAACTTCCCTATATAAGGTCATGCGAAGTAAATCAATATATTTTTCCTCAATATATTCAACAAAAAACTGGCTAGGTACTTGTAGTACAAAAATACTTTTTTCGTATTTAAGAGCAACAATAGGAGCAAACCATGTATTAAACGATGCTTCACTTATATTGTCTTTAATAACGCTTAAACAGCGACTCCATAATTGTTCGTGATTATTCAACATTTCGATTCTATTTCAAAAAAATAATTTCTTGTAAAACAATATGTGTACTTAACAAATACTTTTGGGGTGTTTTTCCACTCTACAAAATTCTAGAATATTTGCGACATAAAAAAACGTCCAAATTTTAATAAATTGGCTTTCTTAATCATTTGTTTTAAAATCAGCGTTTTATGTAAGTGCTAGGTAATCAGTGTGTTGTAATGTGTGCTGAATTAAATTGACTGATTCTAAAGTGATTGACAATTTGATAGTAAAAAATGTAAATATCACTAAATAATTACTGAAACACTTATTACAAATGATTTAGTCATAGTAAGAAGCTAAAAATGTTATTCTTTTAAATACGTCATTATTTAGAATCAAACTAAATAAATGACTACTCTTTTTTTCTTCCAAACAAGGAGAAATGCACGTATCGTTTCGGGTTTTTTTGGAGGTCGATAACTAATTTGTCAGTATTGGCTGCTGTATTTGAGAGATTGATATATAAATCTTTATTGTTTAATAGCAACCCAATCGTACCTTCAGTTCCATTCATTTTCTTTGTCAGTAAATTGAGGTTTGCAATCGTGTTATCTATACTTGCAAATGTGGCAGCATAGTCTATTTTCTTAAGGTTACCCGTAATTTGTTTAAAATCAGTAGTTAGGCCATTTACATCGCTTAAAATATGAGGAACATCGTTTTTCATTAGTTGTTTTAATTGCGATGAACTAAGTGCTAAATCGGAAGTTGTACGTTCTATCGACGCCAAACTTTTAGTTAAATCTTTGTTCTCTACTAATACTCTAACTGAGCGAATAAGTGAGTCGGCTTGTGTTGAAATGCTTTCAATTTTAGGTAATAAATTTCCAGTCAGTTGCGCCATTAATCCTATGCCAACTTCAGTTTTAATTGTATCGTTTGGTTGATACATTAACTGCGAGGCGTTTGATGGAGCATATATCAGTTGTATGGCTTTGCCACCCATTAATCCATCATCGTATAATTGAATTATTGTACCCTTTGGCAATTTTATGTCTTTTGAAACAGAAATTTTGATGATAAATGACTCAATTTTTGAAAAGTCATATTTTACTTCTTCCACTTGTCCAACTTTGAAACCTTTTATGTATACAGGCGACGATGGCACTAAACCGCCTATGTTTTCGTATGAGCCGTAATAATAATTTACTGGCGAAAATATATCAATGCCTTTGAGGAAGTTTAGACCAAAATACAATATAAAAATTGCTACAATTCCCATTATTCCTACTTTCACTTCACGCGTAAAAAATTTCTTTTTCATTATTTCTGCTTTTTATTTTTTTTTCCTTTAAATTGTATAAAGGCTAATTTGTTATAATTATTCTACTTTACTAAGATAAAGATTGAAAAAATCCAGTTCCATACATAAAATCAATTGGTCACAATAAAAATAATTCTTTGGGTATTATTAGTTTATTATGCCTAAAAATGACGATAAGAATTTGTTTTTTTTGTATCCTGTTAATAATTGATTTTACTTTTAGTTGTGCTTTTTTTTTATTTTATTTTAAATACTTAAGTGTAATTTATGAGTTTATTGAACTTGTTTTTATCTTTTTGATTAAATGATAGTTAACTTCTTATTTTAGAAGTTTTAAAGCTTCTTTTTCTGATATTTTTTTATCACCAACAAATGCGATAATAAATGCATTAGGAAATTTGGACCGAACCTCAGATTTAATTTTTTTTATTTTTGAATAATCTGTCTCACTTCCTGAAGTGTATTTGTAGAGACCCTCTTCTAAAAAGTAATCAATATCTTTTAAAGATTTAAATTCGCTAGAGTGTTTCTTAAGTTTCTTATCGGAAGCAAATAGTTGAACTTTAAAAATGGGTGTTTTATCGTTGTTACTTGTAGTGTTTGGTTTAATTTCTTTATTGTTGACAGTTTTTGTTTCAGCTTGATGCTGATTTGGAGTTGTAGAATCGGAATTTACAACATTTTTTTTTATTGTTGTCTCAGTATCTTTTTCGGTTTGTTCAAATCTTGGTACTATTGAAGCTTGTTTACCAGACTTCTTGTCATGGTCGCGCTTAAATGAAACAAAAGCATTGAAAATTGCTTTCGCCATTTCATTTTGACCATTTTCAGAAGCTAAATAACGTTCTTCAGCATTGTTGGATATAAAACCTAATTCAATAAGAACACTTGGACATGCAGAGCGATGTAAAACCCAAAAACCTGCTTGTCTTACTCCTCTATCAGAACGATTGCAATAATTCACAAATTGTTTTTGAATATTATTTGAAAATTCAAGGCTTTTGTCAATATATTTATCTTGCATAAACTCGAACATAATATAGGAATCAACAGAGTTAGGGTCAAATCCTTTATATTTTGATTTATAATCATCTTCGAGTAGTATTACCGAATTTTCACGCATTGCAACATCTAAGTTAGCTTTCGATTTTGCTAAACCAAGTGTAAATGTTTCTGCTCCATATGCTGCAGAACTTTGTGCAGCATTAGTATGAATGCAAATGAATAAATCTGCATGGTTGTTGTTTACAACATTTGCACGTTCTTGTAACGATAAAAATACGTCTGTTTTTCTTGTGTAAACAACTTTTACATCGTTGAAATTTTGTGAAATATAATTACCTAATGCTAGAACTACAGAAAGATTAATTTCCTTTTCGCGCGAAATGACACCCATTGCCCCTGGGTCATGTCCTCCATGCCCTGCATCGAGAACTACTGTGAAACGGTTTTCTTGTCCAAATGTGTCAACTGAAATTGAAAGTAATAAGAGGGGGATTAATATTGTATGGAGAATGAAGTGCTTTTTGGTAAATTTCATAATTGTTTTGCAGATTGAATTATTGACAATTCTATATATAAATGCAAAAGTAGTGTTTTTATCCTATTTTTGATGTCAAAGTAAGACGTAAATTTTCAAATTATTCATAAAAAAAAGTTATATGTAAAAGAGACTACTTTTTTTTGACTAATTTTGCACTCTCATAAAGTAAACCATAAACCAGCCGGATGCAAATCTGTAATCAATTATATTTCAATAAAGCACGTCTAATCCTGCTCTTAAATCTGTGCTTTATTCTTCCTTTTTTATGTTTGGGAGGTGGTGTGATGGCAGAAAACATTGTTACGAAGCCAACTATTGGTACCGATAGCCTAAAAAAACAAACTATAGATACAGTAAGCGTTAAAAATGAAAATAAAACAAAATCAAATCAGATTGACGCCGAAATAGAGTATAGTGCCAAAGATTCTATTGTGTTTTTAGGAAATGGAACAGGCTTTTTGCACGGACAAAGTGATATAAAATATAAGAATATTAATTTGAAAGCTGATTTTGTTCGTATTAAGATGGACAGTAGTATCGTTTATGCTCATGGAACAACAGACAGTGTTGGAACCAAAATTGGCGAACCCGTTTTTAAGGAAGGTGAGTCTGAGTATAAATCAAAAGAATTGGCTTACAATTTAAAATCAAAAAAAGGTTTTATCAGGCAGGCAGTTACGCAGCAAGGCGAAGGTTATATAATAAGCGATAAAACGAAGAAAACTGAAGACGATATTCTTTGTATTGCAGGGGGTAAATATACCACATGTGAAGATCACGACCATCCGCATTTTTATCTTAGTTTGTCAAAAGGAAAGGTAAAGCCTGGAAGTTACGTTGTGGCAGGACCATCGCACCTAGTAGTACTTGATGTACCTTTGCCAATAGTAATTCCTTTTGGTTTTTTTCCTTTTACTGATAAGTATTCGTCTGGAGTATTGATGCCAACATTTGTCGATGAACTTACGCGTGGTTTTGGTTTGACTAATGGTGGTTATTATTTTGCTATCAACGATTATGTTGATATGGAGATAAAAGGTGATATTTATACTAAAGGAACTTGGGGTGTATCTGCTACTTCTAGCTATCGGAAAAATTACAAATATAGTGGTAATTTAAATATTAGCTATAGAGAAGATGTTACTGGCGAAAAGGATATGGCAGATTACTCAAAAGCAAATAATATGAGTATAAGGTGGTCGCACTCACAAGATCAAAAGGCAAATCCATATCGTACACTTTCTGCTAGTGTTAACTTTTCAACTAGTGGATATAACAAAAGTAATGTAAGTAGTTATTATAGACCAGAATTGAACTCAGAAAATACAAAAGGTTCAAGCGTGTCGTTTTCGCAGAGATTTCCCGAAAGTCCTTTTAGTATTTCTGGTAGCATGCTTATAAATCAGCGAACAAAAGATTCAACAGTAAGTTTGACTCTGCCGAATATCAGTATTTCTATGAGTCGAATTTATCCATTCAAGCGTAAAAATGCAGTGGGTAATGAGCGTTGGTACGAAAAAATATCAATGTCGTATTCTGGAACTATGGCAAATAGCATTGATACTAAGGAAAATCTTTTATTTAAATCATCATTGGTTAATGATTGGCGAAATGGAATGAGACATAGCATTCCGATAAGTGCTACTTTTAATTTGCTTAAATATATAAATGTTTCACCATCTATCAATTATACTGAGCGTTGGTACTTACAATCGGTTGATAAGTCTTGGGATATAGCAAATCAAAAGGAGGTTACCGAAAAGAAAAATGGTTTTAATCGGGTTTATGATTTTAATATGGGGGTTTCGGCTTCAACTAAACTTTATGGTTTTTATATGCCTATTCGTTCCATTTTTGGTGATAAAGTTGATAGAATTAGGCACGTTTTAACTCCTTCTATTGGGTTCAGTTATCTTCCCGATTTTGGCGATCCAATGTGGGGCTTTTATGGTACTTATACAAAATCAGTGATTGATAACACTAGTTTAACAGGTTATAATGATCAGCAAGTCCAGTACTCACACTATGTTGGCAGTTTGTATGGTGCTCCAGGTGTTGGTAAATCAGGTAATATCAATTTCTCATTGGGTAATAATGTGGAAATGAAGTTGCGTAATGACAATGATACAACAGGCACCAAGCCATTTAATAAAATTAGCTTAATTGATAATCTTTCGGTTAGCGGAGGTTACAATCTTGCTGCCGATTCCATGCAGTGGTCACAATTCAGCTCCAATATTCGTTTGAAATTTGGTGAAAGACATAGCTTGAGTTTGAGTGGAGCTTTTGATCCTTATATGTATGTGGTGAATGGTAAATATCTGACGCGTGTAAATAAACTACGTTGGGAAAATGGCGGGTTTCCACGTTTCTTGGGAACAAGTACCTCATATAGTTATACCATTAATAATGATACTTTTAAGAAAAAAGATAAAAAGAACAATCCAAATACATCTGACGAACAAAGAAAAACAACAGATGATGAATCAAATTTAAATAAAGCTGATAAAAAAGAAAATACTGCGCAAAAAGATAAAAAAGATGCAGAGAAAAGTGAAGATGGTTATCAAAAACTTGCGATCCCGTGGAGTATAAGTGCCAGTTATTCTGTTCGATATGGAAATACAAGCGAGATTGACTATGAAAAAGCAGAATATAAAATGAATTTCACACATAATTTGAGTTTTTCAGGTGATTTATCGCTAACAACAAATTGGAAATTTTCCACAAGTACGTCTTATGACTTTGAAGCTAAGAAATTTACTTATACAAATATAAATATTACACGAAATTTGCATTGTTGGACGATGACAGGAAGTGTAGTTCCATTTGGGATTTATAAGTCATACAATGTACGAATAGGTGTAAATGCAAGCATGCTTCAAGATTTGAAGTGGGATAAAAAAAGTGAATACTCTAATAATACTATAACATGGTACTAAAAAGGCGATTAATTAACCTTTAAAGTTGAACAATTTACTTTGAAAAACAATTATACATGACTTAGTACAAAACTAAATATTAAAATAAGATAAAACAGTGATTAAACAATAATAATAAGAAGAAAAATGAAAATTACAGCAGACAAATTAGTATCAGTTGAATACGAACTATTCGTAGACGGCGAAGTAGATGGCGAATTGGAATTAATGGAAAAAGCCACCGCAGAACAACCGATGAGCTTTATTTATGGAGTAGGAATGATGCTTCCAAACTTTGAACAAAATTTGTTCGGGTTGCAAGCTGGCGAGAAATTCGATTTTACAATTAATTTAGAAGATGCTTATGGTGAATACGATGAAGAAAGCGTATTAGACCTTGATAGAGCTATTTTTGAAATTGATGGCAAGATAGATGAAGAAATGATTTTCGAGGGTAATGTTGTCCCATTGATGGATAATGAAGGAAATCGAGTTAATGCTCAAGTAGTTTCGGTAGACGATGTTCATGTCAGAGTCGATTTGAATCATCCATTGGCTGGAGAAAATTTACATTTCAAAGGAACTGTACTTGAAGTGCGTGAACCAACAGAAAAGGAACTAGCTGCAATTACAGGTGGTGGTTGTGGTTGTGGAAGCAGTTGCGGTGACGGAAGTTGCGGTGACGGTGGATGTAGCGATAGCAGTTGTGGTTGCGAAGAATTAGAACAAAAAAGTGGTGGATGTGGTTGCGGTTGTAATTAATCGAAACTTTCTACATAACCCTAATTAATAAGTATTGATGGATGTAAAGTGACAAAAGTTGCTTTATATCCATTTTTATTTATTCTATGTTTGAGAAGAAAAATCCGAATGAGCAATATGAAGCAAATGGTCAAAAAACAAATTATCCACTAAATACAATTGTATTTAGTGGATAATCAACAACTTAATTGTTTTTGTGCGGCTGAAGGGACTCGAACCCCCACTTTTTACAAAATTTATAATTAGCTGATTATCAGATATGTTTTTGTTCAAAATACCCCGTTTTGGATATACTTTTGTTGCGTTACTGTTACGGAAAGGACTCGAACTCATTGGTTCGAGCCCCCTTATTTTTAGTGAGTTAGACCATTTTTCAACGAGTTTTTTAATAATAATTCATTGAATAATTTGGCGACAATCACTTAAATTTGATAACATCAGCTCTCACAGATGTTTAGTCTTTTCATAATTTATTATTTGAAATATATTGCATTAAAGCCCAATTATATGCAATTGATAAATCTTGATTAAATGCTCTAATGTCACTTTCTACCATTTGCCAAATTTCAGGTTTTGAATTTTTAGATGGAATACAAAAATAATAAATCATTTTACCTTTCCTATCAGTACGAACATACTCAACCAAAATAGCAGTTGTTTTTTTATCTGAAATTCTAATAAGATTTTTAAAGTAGAATTCTCTTTTTATATTTAAACTTTCAAAAGATGAATAACTACAATTTACTAATTCATATCCTTTTTTCATATCTAATCCACTCTCTTTTTGAATTTTGTAACCTTTTGTTACAAAGTTCCATTCTTCAACTGTTGTTTGTGAAAAACAAAATAAAGTTGATATTAGAATGAAAAAAATAATTGTGTGCTTTTTCATATCATTTATTTTTAAGGAAATACAATATAATAATTCTCACATGATTTATGTGTTCCAGAATATTCTTTTACAGTAGCATATAATAAATATCCCGATTTTTGTACAGCTTTAGCACTATAGTACCCTGCTGGGATATTGTACGTAACTTTATTTTTAGCTGCTACAACTTGTTGAAATTTATCATTAACATACAAGTTGTAAGGATCACTTGACCCGTTTGTAAATTCAATACAAAACGTGTTTTTGTCCTCACATTCTAATGTGGATTCTGTTTTACACCCAACTACCATTAAAACCAAAAACAGAGAGATTAAAAGCTTTTTCATTATTATTTATTTTAGAGTTTAAAAAATTATTTCTTTTTACCATAATTATTATTTGCTGAATTGGCAGCAATGCTTATATTTTCGTATTGATATATTTTTTCTTTAAGCATTTTAATTATTTCTGTTTTATCGTTCAATTGTTCCCGCAATTGGTTTATTTCTCTTTCCTTATTTTCAAGAATCATTTTGTTACCGTTACCCGCCTGAACGTGACCGGTTGTAATTGTAACGCCGTAAGTTCCACTATCAAAAAATTGTGCTGGACTGATACGCAAAACCTCACATAGCTTTTTTAATTTTCTCAATTGGATCGTATCATTTTTTATACTTTCCCTAAAACCGTTGGGAGTCATTTCTAATTCATTTGCTAGTTGTTGAATCTCAATTTTTTTCAATTCAACTATTTCTTTTAACTCGCTATATAACATTGCTTTATATTATTAAATTGTTTATAATCAATATAAATAATAATCTATAAGTAAAATATACTTTGTTTGTAAGTAAAATATGCTTTACTTTGCACCGTTCAAACATGAACAAATATAATACATTTGAACGTAACAACAATAATTAAACCAAAAAAAGAAAATGGAAAAATTAAGAAATGATTTTTCGGAATGGTTAAACACCTTACAAGTTGGTATTTATCCCGAAATTAGGCAACGAGTAATAGCAGAATGCAAAATTACGGCCGTGGTTTTTAGACAGTGGAGATGTGGCGCTTCAAAAATTCCACCACTGGCAAAAGAAAAAATTAATATAATCGCTGAAAAGCAAGTATTCACAACTAACAACACCCCCGAATTATGAAAAAGACAACGTTAAAACAGTTTTACACACTTGCAGAAAAAATGTTGAATGACAACGGAATAACCATTTCTTTGGAAAATACACTATCAGTACAGGTAGAAATAGAAAAAAAAGAAAATGAGAAAATTCCAGAAATTGACTATGTAATTAGATATCGTATAACAAAAGATGATCGTAACTCTATTTTTGCTTATGGTGCTAATCATAATAAAGCCCTCGAAATGTTTCAACAGTCAATCAATGAGTTTCTTAAAATTGAAGATAAACAAACAGATATAATAATAGATTGAAATGAGAACCCCACAAACCACCAAAACAATTAAATTACTTGCAGGAGCTACAGCCGTTCAAATACATGTTATATATGACCAATATACATATTTAAGTTTTAATTGTCCCGTGTGGAAAGATAAACTTTGTTTGTACGCAATACTAGGCAATTAGAGCATTAAGAGCGTAAATCGCAATTTAGTAACCTTAGTTAATAACGATACAATAATTAAAGAAAATGATACTAACATTCAGTAGATCGCATTTTTTTAACGAAATAAACAAAGGCACAAAAATACATACCATCCGATTGGATAAAACAAACCGTTGGAAAGCTGGCAATAAAATTCATTTTTGGTACGGCAACCCCCGAAACGTAAAGAGCAATCCTTATCAATTTGCTTTTGGTAAATGTACAAAAGTTGAAACCATTATTATTGATTTTCAAATTGAAATAGTAGCATACGGAAATACCAAAATATACAGGTTTGACGAATTAGATGTGTTTGCTCAAAACGATGGTTTTGAAAATTGGGACTGTCTTAAAGATTGGTTCTATGAAAAAAATCAAAGATTGGATCACGGAATTTTTGAGGGTAAAATTATATTCTGGGAACTAACATGAACCCTAAAGACCTAAAATCAGCGCAAACATACAGTTATAAGGTTTTGGATCAACCACCAATATTAATCCAATATTGGTACGAACAATTGAACTATTGGAGCTTTACCACTGTAGACGAACCACGGAAAATCATTTTATTGCATAGTCAACACATCAAGTATAATTTACAAGAAATATAACGTAATGAAAGAAATTACAGAACTTCAAAAATACTATTTAAAAAGGCTTTCAGAATGTGGACTAACAGAAAAAACAAACAAAAGAATTATTGGTTTTGAGGGTAGAACCCAAAGCGTACCCGTATTTTTTCCAATGGATAAAACCGATGGACTTCATATTCCATATACTCAACCAGATGGAGAAAGTGAATTTTATCAAAATGGAAAAAAGATAATTCCTTATGAACGTTTGCGCTATAGAGTAGCAAAGGAGTTTACAGACCAAAAGACTGGAAAGCGAAAAAAAATACGCTACTCACAGCCCAAAAATACAGGCGTTTACTCTTATTTGCCCCCGCAAATAGTTGAAAAATTTAAAGCTAAAACACCAATTAAAACGCTTTTTGTTGTAGAGGGTGAATTTAAGAGCCTTGCAGGAGCTTATATTTTGGGACTCGATATAATAGGTTTGGGCGGTATAAACAACTACAGGGACAAAGAAAAAAAGACTTTAGAGCCTTATATGTTGCAACTGATTGAAACATGTAAAATTGAGAATATTGTATTGATGTTTGATGCTGATTGTTTGGCCGTGAAGTACAACGAAAAAACAGACCTTGCATCCCGATTAAATGATTTTTACAATGCAGTTTGCAATTTTCGTGAACTACTTAAGCCGTTTGACATTGATGTGTATTTCTCACACATTCAAACAAAGTATGTTATTTCAGCCAAAGGATTAGATGATCTTTTAAATGTGGCAGGTATCGACCGTGTAGCCATTGGTAAGGAGCTCGAAAACTTTGCAACTGGCAACGGTGAGTATTTCCACACACAACCATTGCGGGGCGGGTTTGCCGATAAGCTTAGTAAGTACTTTTGTTTACATTCAGTATCAGAGTTTTATAACCGTTACGAATCCATTATACAAGATAAAGAATTTCGTTTCAATGGTCGACAATGGTATTACGATGGTACAAAAGTAATTAGTGCAGTCATTCAAGAAGCCAAACAGTATTTGCGTATTGGTTGCGATTATTACAAGCGTATTTGGAAAGTAAACCCACACAAAGACGTACAACACCAAATACCAATTATGATACTTGAAAAGTGGCAAATTGGCGAAATAAACCGTGATTTTTCCAACAACAAAGATTTTATAAAAGCAGTACCCAAATACGATGGTTTTGTAAATTTACCCGACAATACAAGCTCATATCGCCGTATCATTGAAGCCGAACACGAGGGCATGACATCCCGCTTTTATAATCGCTACAATGAATTAAAACATGACATTGAACCGGGTGATTGGAAAAACATTGAAAGCCTATTAAAGCACATTTTTAGCACCAACAACACGGCTGGCGAAAACTTGTATGAGTTTGGTTTGGATTGCATACAAATAAAGTTCTTTAACCCCCGACAACGTTTACCCGTACTTTGCCCGGTAAGTTCCGAACGAAACACAGGTAAAACAAAGTTCCTTGAATTTTTGCGTTTGATATTCAAAGAAAATAGTGCGATACTTGACAACGAACGGTTTACAGGCAAATTCACATCTCACTTTGTCGATAAAGCCATCGTAGCACTGGACGAGGGTTTTATACCAATAGAACAAAAATTGATGAAAGAACGTATCAAAAACTTTTCTACAGGGTCAACCGTATGGAGTGAGGGCAAAGGAAAAGACAGTTACGAACTGGATAACTTCATGTGGTTAATCATGTGCTCGAATGACGAAAGTAATTTTATGCAAATTGACGAGGGCGAAAATCGTTTTTGTGTGCTCAAAGTTCCATCGCTCAAAATGGATAATCCAAATATCATAAATGATTGTGAAAAGGAAATACCCGCTTTTCTGCATTATCTTTCAACCCGAACATTAAAGTATGCTACAGGTCAAAGCCGTTTCAGTTTCAATACTAAAGTTTATGAAACCGATGCATTGATGGCAGTAATGGAACGTACTGAAAAACGATTGACAAAGGAAATTAAAGAGTTTCTTAGAGCGCAATTTACAGCCCACGAACAACAGATTTTGCACTATGCACCCGTTGACCTTGCAATAGAAATGAACGAATCAGGCGGGCGGTTTAAAGTGGATAAGTCCGACATAAACGATTACTTAAAGTATGAAGTAAAAAAGCAACCAGAGCGCAAAATGTGGTACAAACTTTTTACTGTAGTTTGTGAACTTGACACCTCAAACGAAACCATAGAAATATCAAAAGTAAAAAAACAAAAGAACGGTACACCCTATGCTTTCAGGATTGAAGAATATTTCAGCACGGCCGAACTCAAAGCAATGGCATCCGAAAAACCCGCAATTGTAGAACCAATACCAGAACCCGTACAAATAGAAGTCCCATTTAAAAAATAGGATATAAAATATGAAAAGCAATGAATTAATACATGGTTCTTTATTTTCCGGAGTTGGAGGTTTTGAACTTGGCGCTCAGCTCAGTGGAATAGAAACAATTTGGAATTGTGAATATGAAGAACATAATAGAGAAATATTAAAGAAAAACTTTCCAAACACAAAACAATATTTTGATGTAAGAACTATGAATAATGTTGAATATGTAGATATTATTTCTGGAGGTTTTCCATGTCAGGATTTAAGTTTATCAAATACAACACCAAAAAATAAACAATTAAGAAATGAAAAAAAAAAAGGAATTAAAGGAGAACGCAGCGGATTATGGAGTGAAATGTTTAGAGTTGTACGGGATATTAGACCAAAATACGTTATCATTGAAAACAGCCCAATGTTACTTATTCGAGGATTTGAACAAGTCTTATGCAACCTTTCCAGCATCGGGTATGTGTGTGAATGGCAATGTTTACAGGCGGCGCAATTTGGGTACAATCATAAAAGAAATAGATTTTTTGGTATTGCCTACCCCATCGAAAAGCGATGCAAAAATAATAATGAAATATTCTTGGAGTTACAAAAAGTATTACTTAAAAAACCATCAAGACAAAACGATATACCAATGCATCTTAAACGGTTTGACGCAAATTCAAACTTTGAACTTTTACGAGTGGATGATGGGTTTTCCAAAGGATTGGACATCCAAAGAATTGAAATGATGGGAAACGCTGTAATTCCCGAAATTGCTCACTATATTTTTGAATGTATAAAGTTCCACCACGAAAATATATATTAACTAATAACTTACAAATTGAGAAAAAATATGATCTGGATTCTAATCCCAATCATATTTTTTTTTGTGCTCTTTTGGCTCGTATATAAACGGAAGTTTGGAGCAAACACATTTTGAACAAAAAAAAACGTTTCTCATTTTTCTCATTTTTCTCATTTAA
>CAIWCC010000067.1 GCA_903911085.1 uncultured Bacteroidales bacterium
CATAGCAACCAATATCCCAACTTGTTTCACCATTAAAAAGCGTAGTTGCAATTTCGGAAAAAGTATTGGTAACAGGATTGTATTTTTCAAAAACATATTTACTTGGAGCAGCACCATAAATCCCAATTCCACCACACACAATGGCTCCACCATCATTGGTTGGGATAATAACTGGCAAAGCTCTTGCCACAACACATGCACCTGTAAGCGTAAATTTATTGGCTACTGGATCGTAAATTTCAGCTTTATCGGCTGATTCATACCAGTTTCCAACTACCAATACCCTACCATCCGTCAAGGTGGCAGCACAAACATTGGTGCGAGCCACATTCATATTAGCAGCAGCGGTAAAACTATTATCGGCAGGATTATAGATTTCGGTTGTAGCTAGTTGACCAACACCTAGTGCACTTGAGCAACCACCACCAATCAGGTATTTTCCATTGGCAAGTTTGGCAACAAAACTCATATCCCTATTATCGGATGAAGTTGCAGCTTGCCATGTTTTAGAAGTTGTGTTGAAAATCTCAGCATTTTTAGTCAAATTGAAACCATTGACATGACCGCCAATAATAACAAATTTGTCGGGGGAAGGTACTAATTGTACATGGGCACTTCGAGCAGAAGTCAAATTTGGCAAATTCTCGATTGTCATTGGTGATTGCTCTGGCTCTTTTTCCAAATAAGTTGCAGGTGTAATAATGCACACTTTATTTGCAAGATTAAAGTTGTCAAACTTATTTCCACCGCTAAACAAAATTCTACCATCATCTAACATAGACACATTGCCGGAAATAATGCTATAATCGAAACCATCCATTTTGGCTACATTGACCGAACCTGTTTGAATATTTATTGTCACAAGGCGGAAAATGATATTGCTTTTAGTTCCACCCTGTTGAATAACGTGGATTAGTTTACGAGTTTTGTCAATCATTAAAGTCCTTCCACATCCAAACTTACTATTTACATCAAGTTCGTCAACCAACGGAATAGGCTTTTGAGTTTTTAATTCAGCTATTGTATTGGTAGCTGGATCAATAGTGATTATGCGTGTCAAAGTACCGCTGGTATTATTTACTAAAACTGCATATTTACCATCTGGCAACAAATACTGTTGAGTCATTGTAGGCACATAGCAACCAATATCCCAACTTGTTTCACCATTAAAAAGCGTGGTTGCAATTTCGGAAAAAGTATTGGTCACAGGATTGTATTTTTCAAAAACATATTTACTTGGAGCAGCACCATAAATCCCAATTCCACCACACACAATGGCTCCACCATCATTGGTTGGGATAATAACTGGCAAAGCTCTAGCCACAACACATGCGCCTGTAAGCGTAAATTTATTAGCTACTGGATCGTAAATTTCAGCTTTATCGGCTGATTCATACCAATTTCCAACTACCAATACTCGACCATCCGTTAAAGTGGCAGCACAAACATTGGTGCGAGCCACATTCATATTGGCTGCAGCGGTAAAACTATTATCGGCAGGATTATAGATTTCGGTTGTAACTAGTTGACCAACACCTAGTGCACTTGAGCAACCACCACCAATCAAGTATTTTCCATTGGCAAGCTTGGCAACAAAACTCATATCCCTATTATCGGATGAAGTTGCAGCTTGCCATGTTTTAGAAGTTGTATTGAAAATCTCAGCATTTTTAGTCAAATTGAAACCATTGACATGACCGCCAATAATAACAAATTTGTCGGGGGAAGGTACTAATTGTACATGGGCACTTCGAGCAGAAGTCAAATTAGGCAAATTCTCGATTGTCATTGGTGATTGACCCAGCAAGATAACAGAAAACATTGAAAAAAGAAGAGATAGAAGTGTTTTCATACAATGAATTTTAATGGTTAATTAACGTCTTAATTAATTTATATTTTGCAAAAATAATATATTTGTTTATTAATACATAATAAGTTACGTTAAATATCTCATTGGAAATAAAAAAACAAAAGAAGGTAACAACTCAGCATCTAACATATTTTGTATTCTTTTGATTTTCAGTTAGACAAGTCGAACTGAAAATAAAAGTTGGGTTATTTATTCACTAAACCCCCAGTTGCGCTTCGCTTACTGGGGGCTAATCACATTTAACCCCTATCGGGGTAAAGACTTATTCTATTATGCATCAACTAAATAAAACTATGTTTAACTATTGTTATCCGATAAACTTTTTATTTTACATCTGAAAAACCGCTTCCAATAATGCTTTGAGATAATTTCGCCCCGATGGGGCTTAGATTTTGTTTTTGAATATTTTCTAC
>CAIWCC010000068.1 GCA_903911085.1 uncultured Bacteroidales bacterium
AATTGGTTAATAGAAAAAACTAATATTCAAAAAGCAAGTAAAGTTCGTTCTACAAAAGGTTTATTGACTTTTGTTTGTGGAAGAATTGCTGCTGCTTTCATTCATTTAATATTTTAAAATCAACTCTTAATTCGCATATATAATTAAACTAAAAATGAAGTTATTTAAAATTGAAGCAGGGACATTTCAAGTTGATGGTGGAGCTGCATTTGGTGTTGTGCCAAAACGTGTTTGGCAAAAAAGATATCCTTGCAATGATGAGAATTTTTGTAGATTTACAATGCGATGTTTATTGATTGATACAGGCCAAAAACGTATCTTAATTGACACTGGATGTGGTGATAAACAATTAGATTATTTAAAATATTACGATTTTGAGGATGTTGTAGCTTTTGAAAATGAACTCAATAAACTTGGTTACAGCTGCGCCGACATTACCGATGTTATTTATACACATTTGCACTTCGACCATTGCGGAGGTAGCACATATTTTAATTCCGATAAAACAAAAATTGAACTTACTTTTCCTAATGCCACGCATTATGTAGGTGAAGCTCAATGGAATAATTTCTTAAAACCTAATCTTCGTGAAGGTGATTCTTATTTCAAAGAAAATATGATGCCAATTTATGATGCAGGAAAGTTAAAACTAATTACTGAAAATCAAAATATTTGCTCTGAAGTTGAGTTGCGTCTTTTCGGTGGTCATACAGTTGGGCAGCTGGTGACTTATATTCAATATGGTGGAAAAACAGTTGTTTACGTTGGCGATGTGATTCCTATTTCAGCTTGTTTACCAATAGCCTGGATTTCGGCTTATGATACTTACCCAATAACTGCTATGGCTGAGAAATCGGAGTTGCTAAATGAGGCTGTAGAAAAACAACAAATACTTGTTTTTGAACATGATGCGCATACCGAATGCTGCACAGTTAAAGAAATTTATGGAAAATTTAGGGTGGATGAAACATTTCTGCTCAACAAAATTAATGTTGAAAATTAAATTTTTGGTTAGTTAATAATTTTTGATTTATGCACAATGCAACTACTTTTGCGCAATTATTTAATATCTTTGCAAAAAATTCAAACACAAAGAATATGAAAAAAATTATTTTAAGCTATGCATTTTTATTTGCTATAACTGTATTAAGTTTCGGGCAAGTAAGCAAAATTGTTGGAAAATGGAAAACAATTGATGACAAAGATGGAAGTGCCAAGTCAGTAGTATTTATTTTCAAAGCCACAAATGGAAAGTATTATGGTAAAATTGATAAATTATTTAAAGAGCCCGAAAAGCTTTGTACCGAATGTGGCGGTTCTAATAAGAATCAGCCTATATTAGGTATGATGGTTATCAACAACATGTTAGATGAAGATGGTCAATTAACAGGAGGTACAATTCTTGATCCTAAAAACGGTAAAATTTATAAATGTAACATTAAAATTGATTCGGATGATGTCGATAAATTAAGCGTTCGCGGTTCGCTTGATAGGGGCGGGTTAATAGGACGGTCGCAAACTTGGATTAGATTGAAGTAGAACTCCAACTGAATAAAATGTCAAATCTGCTTAAGCGAAAACGTTTCTGGCATCTATAAATGTATTTTTATTTGAATATAGTTTTAATAAAAATACATATTACTACATATATTTAGAATAAATAACTATTTTGTTTATTGCCTTCATAATTTAGCTATATTGTTATTGTTCAGTTGATTATGTGTTTTGTTATAAAATCCATACGTTAAATATACCGAAATCGAATAAAAAACACAGAAAAACATGTTGTACAACATAAAAAATGTATTACTTTTGTACTGTGTTTTTCATGGTATTAGATTTAAGGTTAATTTAAAGATTGGGTTGTCGGGAGACAACCTTTCTTGTTTTATACAAATCTTACCATTGAAAATATAAAATTCACCAATGATTAAAATTTCCAAACGATTATATACAAGCATAATAACTGCTTTTCCAAAAGCTGGAAAAACTATCTGGTGGTTGTTGAAAATTATATTGCCCATAAGCTTTTCTGTAAGTCTATTTGAATATTGGGGTTTAATAGAACAAATAGCATCATTACTTACTCCCATTTTTTCAAAAATCGGTTTACCCGGTGAATCAGCAATTGTTTTTATCTCAAGTATTTTTCTTTCACTATACGCGCCAATCGCTATTATTTCTACTTTATCATTAGATATTCGTGAAATTATCATTCTTGCCATAATGTGTTTAATCACACATAATATGGTGGTAGAAACTGCAATTCAAAAAAAGACAGGTTCTTCGGCAATTATTATGTTTTCAGTACGATTCATAACTTCATTTGTGGCTGCTTTTATCCTCAATTTATTACTTCCAACTCATTTAGGAATAAGCGTTGCTGCTGCCGAAAAGATTGTTGATCATAACTTTACAGAAATGATTACACATTGGGTAATAGATGCAGGCTGGTTATCACTAAAAATTGGTTTAATCATATCGGGCTTGATGATATTGCAAAATGTATTGAAAGAATTTAAAATTATAGATTATATATCTGCGTTTTTTTCACCTTTAATGAAGATTCTGGGTTTGTCAAAAGAAAGCTCTTTTTTGTGGTTTGTGGCTCAAATTTTAGGCTTAACTTATGGTTCTGCAGTTTTGATTGAAGCAGTACAACAAAACGAAATAAGTCCGACCGACGCCAATTTGCTCAATTATCATATAGCAATTAATCATTCGTTATTAGAAGATACGTTGTTATTTGTTGCAATTGGTGTACCTGCTGGATGGATTATTGCCCCGCGAATAGTATTAGCAATTATTGTAGTATGGAGTGTTCGTGGCATTATGAGGTTTAAATGTAGTAAACTTGTAACATTCAATTAATGATAATTATTTGATATATAATGGTTTGTTTCGTAAATATATTAAATGCAATTGTATATTTGTAAACAAATCATTATCTTTGCCAACAACATATAAATCAAAACAAAAAAACAGAGCAAAATGTCGAACACAAAGAATATGCTGATTGAAGTTGCACGTGAACTTTTTGCCGAAAGTGGAAAGAAGGATGTTACGATGAACGATATTGCAGCCGCCTCGAAAAAAGGACGACGCACTTTGTATACTTATTTTAATAATAAGGAAGAGATTTACAAAGCTGTAATTGATAAAGAATTGGATACAATATTAGAAAGATTGATAATTGTATCGAAACAAAATGCAGAACCAGATGTAAAGTTGACGAATCACATTATCACACATTTAAATGCGGTAAAAGATGTTGTTGAAAGAAATGGATCGCTGCGTGCAGATTTCTTTCACGACATATATGAGGTGGAACGAAAAAGACGAAAGGTTGATGGTCAGGAAATTGCACTAATTCGTACAATTGTAGCCGAAGGTATAGAAAAGAATATTTTCAAACGTATGGATGTTGATTTATCTGCAATAATAATATTTTATTCTATTAAAGGTCTCGAAGTTCCATACATTCGACAGGGAATAAATTCCGAGTTTGAAAAAAATAAGAATAGTATTGTTGAGTTTATTTTTATGGGAATAAAAAAGAAGCATTAATTAATTTTTAAATTATACAATTTTAAAATATTGATACTTTTGCGTCTATAATTATATCTACAGTTTTATATTTGGTGTGTTTTATTGCGTTGATTATTAATTATATATGTAGTATTATTCAAGTATTTTGTTCTCGATATTGCACAATTATAAAAAATGAACTACTTTTGTACCACTTTTTTGAAAAAGAAAGTGTGATGGGAAATTAAGCGACTAATCACTTAAAAATAAACGCTTAAATTTTGAGTAACACAATAATTAAAACAAAATGAAAACATTTGAATTAAACGGAACAGTTAGAACTGATCTTGGAAAAAAGGCTACTAAAGCCGATCGCGCAATTGATAATGTACCTTGTGTATTGTATGGTGTGTCTGATAATGTGCACTTTACTTCTACCAAAAGCGATTTGCGCAAATTAATTTATACTCCTGAAGTATTTATTGTAGATTTGACTGTTGATGGCGTAAAAACAAAAGCTATCATGAAAGCTTTACAATTCCACCCAGTAACTGATAACGTTTTACATATCGATTTTTATCAAATTACCGAAACAAAACCAGTGGTTGTTGAACTTCCAGTAAAACTAGAAGGATTGGCTGAAGGTGTTAAAGCTGGGGGTAAATTGGCGCTAGAAATGCGTAAATTAAAAGTAAAAGGAATTTATACCCAAATCCCTGAAAATATCGTTATTGATGTAACCTCTCTTGGATTAGGTAAATCAATTCAAGTTGGTAAAGTATCTGTTGAAAATTTAGAAATATTAAATGCTAAAAACGCAGTTGTAGCCCAAGTTAAATTGACAAGAGCTGCTCGTGGAGCCGCAGCAACAGCAGGTAAATAAACATTAAACTTAAGTTCAAGATATAACAATGTCTGAAATGAATTGTAACTTGTAACTTGTAACTTGTAACTTGTAACTTACAAATGAAGTACTTAATTGTTGGATTGGGTAATATAGGTAACGAATACCAAAATACTCGCCACAACATAGGTTTTACAATATTGGACGCTTTTGCTAAGGCGTCCAATGTTTTTTTCACAGAGAACCGATATGGAGCTACTTGCGAAGTTAAAATTAAAGGTCGTATGCTTATTTTACTCAAGCCTTCAACCTTTATGAACTTAAGTGGTAATGCGTTGCGATATTGGATGCAAAAAGAAAATGTTGCTATCGAAAATGTTTTGGTAGTAGTAGATGATATTGCTTTGCCTTTTGGAACATTGCGTCTAAAACCTAAAGGATCTGACGCTGGTCATAACGGTTTAAAAAATATCCAAGAAATTCTAGGACATAATAATTATGCTCGTTTAAGATTTGGTTTAGGTGACGATTTTAAACGTGGTCAGCAAATTGAATATGTGTTAGGTATTTGGACTAATGAACAGTCAAAAGTTATTCCCGAAAGGGCAGAAAAGGCCATCGAAATGATCAAGAGTTTTTGCCTTGCAGGTTTGGAATTGACAATGACGCAATTTAATAATACTAAACCTCTCAAACAGCCCAAAGTAGAATTGAAAAATGAAAACTGAAGTTCGCATTGATAAATGGTTATGGGCTGTGCGATTATTCAAAACTCGTACGCTAGCTGCAGAAGCTTGTAAAAAAGGAAAGGTAATAATTAAAGACGTTCAAGTAAAACCATCTCGAAATGTTAAGATTGGCGATGTGATTTCAATCAAACGCAATCCGTTTTTATTTTCTTTCAAAGTTTTGGCTCTTTCCGAAAATAGAATGAATGCTAAATTAGTTGCAGATTTCATGTTAAATGTAACTTCATCTGATCAATTAGAGCTTATTGAGCTTGCTAAATTAGCAGGAAATATGGGAAGAGATAGAGGAACTGGACGCCCAACCAAAAAAGAACGCCGCGATTTAGAAGACTTCATTGACCCAGAATTTTCTGATGAGGAAGGTGATTGGGACTTTTAGTGTTTTTTTTATAATTAAAATTCCAACAGAATATTTTTAAATATCAATTATTAATTATCAATTATTATTGAGCTGCCGTGTTTATAGCAAAAAAACTTAGAAAAGAAAATATCTGTGAATACTTGCTCTATATGTGGCAAGTAGAGAATTTAATTCGTGCCTTTAATTTCGATTTAGACCAAATAAATCAACGAATTATTGTACCTTATCCAGTAAGTGATGATGATAGAAAATTGCTATACGAATGGTATGATAGTTTAATAGAGATGATGCGAATGGAGAATGTTCAGCAAGACGGCCATCTCCAATTGAATAAAAATATTATTAGCGAATTAGACGAATTACATAGTTTAATTATTCGAACGGGTAAAGATGCTGGTTACAATGCAAAATTTTACCACATACTTCCTTCAATATCTCAGCTTCGTAATCAACAGTCTGATACACAAATAAGTGATGTAGAACTTTGCTTTAATTTTCAATACGGAATAATGCTTTTACGTATGAAGAAATCTGAAATTTCGACAGAAACACTGCAAGCACAAACTGAAATCAGTAAATTTATGGTTCTACTTGCAAAAAACTACCAGTTGTACCAAGAAGGCGAATTGGACTTTGAAAACTAAAATTATTCAATATAATTATTTACTAATTGAATGAGAGAAAATTTATAATGACCAAAATTTCACACTTACATGTTATCTCATTATTTTTAGTTACTTTTGAAACTTATTTGAAAAAAAATCATTTTTACTAACTAATTGTTTATTATTATGAAAGGTATTATTCTTGCTGGTGGTTCTGGAACACGTTTGTATCCAGTAACAAAAAGTATTTCAAAACAAATTATTCCTGTTTACGATAAACCAATGATTTACTATCCATTATCAGTATTGATGTTGGCTGGAATCAGAGAAATTCTCATTATTTCAACTCCGCATGATATTCATTTATATGAAAATTTATTAGGAAATGGAGATGATTTTGGAATCAAATTAGAATATGCAATTCAAGCATCACCTGATGGTTTGGCTCAAGCTTTTATCATTGGTGAAAAATTTATTGGAACTGATAATGTTTGTATGGTATTGGGTGACAATATATTCTATGGTTTTGATTTTTCACGTACACTCCGTGAAGCTGCAACTTTAGAAGATGGTGCAACGGTTTTTGGTTATTATGTGAATGATCCTGAACGTTATGGTGTGGCCGATTTTGATGATAAAGGAAAAGTGCTTAGTTTGGAAGAAAAACCTGAACACCCAAAATCTAATTATGCGGTAACAGGTTTATATTTTTATAGCAACGATGTGGTTGAAAAGGCAAAAAATCTAAAACCATCAAAACGTGGTGAATTGGAAATCACTGACTTAAATCGTCTTTATTTAGAAGAAGAACGTTTAAGTTTGAAAATGATGGGACGTGGAATGGCTTGGCTTGATACTGGTACACATGATAGTCTACTTGAAGCTTCGAATTTTATTGCAACTATCGAAAATAGACAAGGATTGAAAGTGGCTTGTCTTGAAGAAATAGCTTATAGATATGGTTATATAAATCGCGAAAAATTGTTAAAGCTTGCTGAGCCATTGAAGAAAAACCATTATGGTGAATATTTAATTAAAATAGCGAACGAAAAACAAGTTCATAATATTGATTAATAAAAAAATATAATTTGTCCTTAATCACCATTACTGGTTTTTTAAGGCGCATTCAAAATTAAAATGGAAATAATAAAAACCCCCATTGCCGATTTATTAATCATCAAACCTCGTGTTTTTGATGATCCTCGTGGTTATTTTTGCGAAACATATAATGCTGAAAGATACCGGGAAGCTGGAATTAACCTCGATTTTTGTCAAGATAATCAGTCAAAATCGTCTTATGGTGTAATTCGTGGTTTACACTATCAATTAAATCCTCAAAGTCAATCTAAATTGGTTTCGGCAGCTCAAGGATCTGTATGGGATGTGGCGGTTGATTTAAGAGCTGGTTCATCAACTTTTGGCCAATGGTTTGGTGTTGAATTATCTGAGGAAAATCATCTGCAATTTCTTATTCCACAGGGTTTTGCTCATGGATTTTCGGTGTTATCGGAAACAGCATTATTTACCTATAAATGTGATAATTTTTATAGCCCTACTTTGGAGCGTGGAATTTTATACAATGATTTAGATTTGGCTATTGATTGGAAAATTCCAGCTGATAAAGCAGTTATATCTGAAAAGGACACGAAGCATCCATTGTTCAGAAACGCTGAAAAGAATTTCTAATTAAATTTTTATTTGATAATAAAATTCCTTTTTGGAATAATAAAGTTCGTTTTCAAAATATATGAATACAATTTTAATTACTGGCTGTAAAGGTCAACTTGGAAATGAAATGCAGCAAGCAGCAAAAAGGTATCCTGCATTCAATTATATTTATACTGATATTGATGAACTTGATATTTGCGATAAGAACTCGCTAAATGCATTTGTAAAATCAAATGAGGTAGATTTTATAGTGAATTGTGCCGCTTACACAGCTGTGGATAAGGCAGAAGATGATGTAGAATTATGCTACAAAATTAATTGTGATGCAGTAAGAATTATTGGCGAAGTTGCCACCGAAAACCATATAAAAGTAGTTCATGTGTCTACTGATTATGTGTTTGATGGAACTAATTATTTTCCTTATACCGAAGATATGACCGTTTGTCCAAATACAGTTTACGGAAAATCTAAATTGGACGGTGAAAATGCATTGGCTCAGACTTGTAGTGATTCAGTGATAATTCGTACAGCTTGGTTATATTCTTCATTTGGTAATAATTTTGTGAAAACAATGATGAAATTAGGCGCCGAACGTGATGCCTTAAATGTAATTTTTGACCAAGTAGGAACTCCAACATATGCAGCAGATTTAGCCGATTCTATATTGCAAATAATTAGTTGTCAAGAGTTTGTTCCAGGTATTTATCATTTTTCTAATGAGGGTGTTTGTAGCTGGTACGATTTTACTAAAACTATTCATCGATTGGCAAATATCACTTGCGATGTTAAACCAATCGAAACCAAAGATTATCCTGCAAGAACTCCACGTCCACATTTTAGCGTTCTTAACAAAGCTAAAATTAAGTCGACTTATGGTATTGCAATTTCACATTGGGAGGAAAGTTTAGAAAAATGTATAAGAAAAATACTATATTAAATACGAAATTGATAATCTATTTATTTGGAATTATCTATTTGCATATTTAATGCAAATTATTTACTTTTGCTAAACAATTGCTAATTTAGTTGGTGAATTGTACTAGGTAAATTGTGATTTTTTTTAATTTCAGAAAAATAACATAAAATATAAAAAGTATGGTAGCATTTAAACGCATTTTGTTGAAACTGAGTGGAGAGTCTTTAATGGGGGAGAAGCAATATGGTATTGATGAAAAAAGATTGGGTGAGTATGCTTCACAGATTTCCGAAATAGTTGATTTAGGCGTTCAAGTTGGAATTGTTATTGGTGGTGGAAATATTTTTCGTGGATTGAGTGGTGCTTCTAAAGGTTTCGATCGCGTACAGGGTGATCAAATGGGAATGTTAGCAACAGTAATAAATAGTTTGGCGTTAAATTCAGCTTTGCAAGCTACTGGCGTTAAATCGCGTGTTCTAACAGCCATTCGAATGGAGCCTATAGGTGAGTTTTACAGTAAGCAGAAAGCTATTGAAGGCTTGGAAAAGGGCGAAGTGGTCATTCTTTCAGGTGGAACTGGTAATCCTTTTTTTACTACCGACACAGGATCTTCACTTCGTGCAATAGAGATAGAAGCAGATGTTATGCTGAAAGGAACGCGTGTAGACGGTATTTATACAGCTGATCCGGAAAAAGATAAATCCGCAGTGAAATTCGACGAAATTACCTACGATGAAATTTATAATCGAAACTTGAAAGTAATGGACTTAACTGCAACTACAATGTGCAAAGAAAATAATATGCCAATATATGTATTTGATATGGATACAGTTGGCAATCTTAAGAAAGTGTTATTAGGAGAGAAAATTGGAACACTTGTAAGTAATAAATAATTTAAAGGATTTTTAGTTGGTCTCCAAATTTAGACGATAAAATAATTATCCAAATTCTTCAAAGCTCAAACTTTCCAAATTTTTCAAACACAAAACTTTTCAAACATTAAAAAAGAATATGCTAGACGTAAAACCACATCTGACCCATGCAGAAGAAAACATGGAAGCTGCAATTTTGTTTTTGGATGAATCATTGGCACACATTCGTGCTGGAAAAGCCAATACACGTATTTTGGACGGCATAAAAGTAGAGTATTATGGACAACATGTACCAATTTCTAGTGTAGCCACTGTTACTACACCTGATGCTAAAACTATTACTATTCAGCCTTGGGAAAGGGCTTTGATTTCGGTTATTGAAAAAGCTATAATGAATTCGGATGTTGGTATTACGCCAATGAATAATGGCGAAACTATAAGACTTGGAATTCCTCCGCTTACTGAAGATAGACGTAAGCAACTAGCTAAACAGTCAAAAGCCGAATGCGAAGATGCAAAAATTAGCGTTCGTAATGCACGTAGAGATGCTATTGAACATGTTAAAAAAATGGTTAAAGAAGGATTGCCTGAAGATGTAGAAAAAGATACAGAAGTTGCTGTGCAAAAAATCCACGATAAATATATTCGTAAAATTGATGAAATGTACGCTGCTAAAGAAAAAGAAATATTAACAGTGTAGTTTTTGAAAAGAAATATTTATTTTACATTTGAGAATCATTGAATTGTAATTAAATTTATCAGTCATCTCATATTTGGTGGGATGGCTGATGTTTTTATAAATACAAATATTATTATGACTTCTAAGCAATTTTATATTTGTACGTTTCTTGTATTTTCAATGCTCAATTTTGCTGCCGAAAAGTCAGACTCAATTGTTTCGAGACCAAGTTTGTTTGTAATTCCTCATGCTTCTTATCAACAAGAAACAAGTTTAGCACCCGGAATTGCTTATGGCTATTATTTTAAGAGTAATAATATTAATCGCATAAGTTCAATTTCAGGAAGTGCAGTTTACACTTTATTGAATCAGTTTATTTTTAATATTACACCAAAAATTTATTTTAATACAAATAAATGGTATTTTTATTCTAATTTGAATTTTAAGAAATATCCTGATTATTATTTTGGGGTTGCCAACAAAGCTACAAATATAAATCAAACCTTCACATCACGGAATATATCTTTACTATTACAGCCACAGTATATAATATCTAAGAATTTATTTGTAGGCGTTTCAATTTTATCGCGTTATGAACGATTACTTACCGATTCTACTTTTGAAATTAATAAAACCCAAATTTTTAATGAATTTGGAAATGCAGGTTGGAAACCTTATTCACAAGTTAGTGCAGGATTAGTTTTGGCTTTCGACAACAGAGATAATCAATTTTATCCAACGAAAGGAATTTTTGTTAAATCGTTGTTTTCTACATCGAAAGCTGGTTGGGGAAGTACATATTCTTTACAAGAAATTTCATTAGATTATCGTCAGTATTTGCCTGTATTTGTTTCACATACATTGGCTTGGCAAGTTTATTATGATGGGATTTTTGGAGGCTCAAATATCCCTTTTCAATTATTACCAACTGTTGGAGGACGTGATTTAATGCGCGGATTCAGGCAGGGTATGTATCGAGAAAATGTGATGATGATGCTTCAATCAGAATATAGATTACCAATTTATAAACGACTTAAGGCTACTGTTTTTTGTACAATGGGCGATGTGATGAATAGTGCAGATTATCAGATAGATAAATTAAAAGTTGCTTATGGTGCTGGACTTCGATATCGTTTGAATGATGCTCGGGTTCATCTTAGATTAGATTTTGCTAAAAATAATTATGGTGATAAAATGCAATTCTATATTACTGCAACTGAGGCGTTTTGATAATTAATAATTGAAAGGGTTGTTGTATTGAATTTGTAAGAAATGAATTATTGGTTGTAAGAAATACAAATAAAAATGAAAGGACTTGTTGTCAAAAACACAGGCAGTTGGTATCAGGTTAAAACCGTTGATGGAGACTTGTTTGAATGTAAAATAAAAGGAAATTTTCGTTTGAAGGAAATTCGCAGTACAAATCCAATTGCCGTAGGTGACATTGTGGAATTTGAAAAAAATGTAGATGGTACAGCTATGATTCATGCTATAAATGATCGTAGAAATTATATTGTGCGTCGTTCGTCAAATCTTTCAAAGCATTTTCAAATATTGGCTGCAAATTTGGATATGGTGGCTTTGATTGTAACGATTAATTATCCTGAAACTTCATTAGTTTTTATTGATCGATTTTTGGCTACTGCCGAAGCATATCGAGTTCCAGCGTGTATTGTTTTCAATAAAATTGATCGTTATACCATCGACGAGATGAAATATTTAGATGCTCTTGTTCATCTGTATAATACTTTAGATTATCCAACTTACAAAGTGTCGGCAAAACAATCTGTAAACATTGATGATTTGATGCTTTTTTTGAGTGGTAAAAAAACTTTATTTTCAGGTAATTCGGGTGTTGGTAAATCGACTCTAATAAATTCTATTGCACCTCATTCATTGGCTAAAACTGGTGAAATTTCGTCATATCACAACAAAGGAATGCACACCACTACTTTTTCTGAAATGTTTGAGTTATTATCAGGTGGTCATATTATTGATACTCCTGGAATTAAAGGTTTTGGAACTATTGATATGGAAGAAGCTGAAATTGGACATTATTTCAAAGAAATATTTGCGGTTTCTTCAAAATGTAAATTTGCAAATTGTACACATGTTCATGAACCAGGCTGTGCTGTTTTAAGTGCTGTAGAAAATCATACCATCAGTTTATCCCGTTATCAGAGTTATTTAAGTGTTCTGAAAGATTGCGATGAAGGGAAATACCGCTAAAAAAGAAAATTTTATTCATATAACTATCAATTTATCACAAAATAAGTAGGAAATACAAATTTATTAAATACTTTTGTATCGAAATTGATTCAATTAAAACTATAAGACAATATTTGAATAACAAAAACGTTATGGCACAACATCAAATCGATAGATTGGACAAAAAAATTCTCCAATTGATTTCACAAGACGCTCGAATTCCATTTCTCGAAGTAGCTCGCGAATGCAATGTATCGGGTGCGGCTATTCATCAACGAATTCAAAAACTTCGTAACACTGGTATAATTAAAGGTTCAGAGTTTGTAATTGATACATATAAAGTTGGTTTTCAAACTTGCGCCTATATTGGTATCACATTGAGCGATGTTAAATTGTTTAGCTCTGTGGTTGAAGAGTTAAAAAAAATTCCAGAAGTTGTTGAATGTCACTATGCTACTGGTAAGTATTCTATGTTTGTAAAAATATATGCTAAAGATAATCGTCATTTATTACAAATAATACTAGATCATTTAACGTTAATTCAAGGAATTGCACATACTGAAACTTTCCAAATTTCACTAGATGAAATTTTCCGACGCCAATTGTCTGTGTTTGATATTGAAACTAATGTTGATGTAGCTGACGAGGAATAGTTGTGGCAAATCGATAAAATATCGTAAAACCGTAACTGGTGTTTGTACCAGAAGATAATTAATATACTACTGTCCAATTAACTGAATTTTGTTAGTTAATTGGACAGTCTTTGTTTGTGATTACCGGGCGTGGTGCAATACTTCATAATGATTAATTTATTTGTAGAATCATGTATTTCGCTTATAATCTTGTAAATGTATTTGTCATTTTTCAATCCTAATTTTAGACTTTAATGTTTGGGGATCATTTTTCTTTAATAAATAGAGTATTGTAGTATCATTATTTTTCACTACCTTTGCGCCCGATTTAAAAACAACTATGCGTTGTGAGTAAATGTCCGATTTACACTGCCTTAACCTTTGGCAGTTTGCCAATCTGAGGGTACACGTTTTAAAAAACTAAGTGAAATCCTTATTGATTTTTGATTATTTGGGAAGTTAAAATGAAAATATTTGCCAATAATTGAATTGAAAACCCTGTAATTCTTATGAATTTTTGGGAATTATCGCCGGATTACTACTCGAAACGTGTACTAAAACAAACAAAATGACATTTAGAGAATTAAATTTAAAAGAAGAGATTCTGTCGGCTATCGAAGAACTCGGCTATGAGAATCCTATGCCCGTGCAGGAACAAGCAATTCCATTTATGCTTGAAAAAAAGGCTGATTTAGTTGCACTTGCACAAACAGGAACTGGCAAAACGGCAGCTTTTGGTTTGCCTGTATTGAACATGATTGATACTCAAAGCAAAAAAGTGCAAGCATTGGTACTTTCGCCAACTCGTGAATTGTGTATACAAATTGCGAATGACCTAAAAGGTTACTCCAAAAATATGCGCTCACTGAAAGTGGTTGCAGTTTATGGTGGTGAAGATATTCGTGTTCAATTACGTCAATTAGATACTCCACCTCAAATTATTGTGGCTACACCAGGTCGATTAATTGACTTAATTGAACGTGGAAAAGTTGAGCTTGGTGCAGTTGATTTCCTTGTTTTGGATGAAGCTGATGAAATGCTTAACATGGGTTTCAAAGAAGATATTGAAACTATTTTGGAACGCACTCCCGAAACGCGTCGCACAATGCTTTTCTCGGCAACTATGCCTAAAGAAATTGCAAATATTGCTAAACGCTATATGAAAAATTTCGAGGAAATTACTGTTGGAACAAAAAACGCGGGTTCGGAAAATGTAGAACATATTTATTATGTATCGCAAGCCAAACAACGTTATTTGGTGTTGAAACGTATTGTGGATTTGAATCCAGACATTTACGGAATTGTTTTCTGTCGTACTCGTATGGAAACCAAAGAGGTGGCTGATAAATTGATGCACGATGGATATAATGCTGATGCGTTACATGGCGATTTGTCACAAGCACAACGCGATACTGTTATGCAAAAATTCCGTAATCGTAACATTCAATTATTAGTGGCTACCGATGTGGCAGCTCGTGGATTGGATGTGAGCGATTTGACACATGTTATTAACTATAACTTACCCGATGATGTTGAGATTTATACCCACCGAAGTGGTCGTACTGGTCGTGCCAACAAAAAAGGTATTGCGGTAACAATTATACACTCGAAAGAACGCTTTAAAATAAAAGATATTGAGCGCATGTTGCGCAAAACTTTTACACAAGAGCAAATTCCTAATGGATTGGAAGTGTGTAAAAAACAATTGTTTCACCTTATCGACCGCATGGAAAACGTGGAAGTAAGCGAAGAACAAATTGAAACTTACATGCCTCAAATTATGACGCAATTGGAATATCTTAGTAAAGAAGAATTGCTAAAACGTTTTGTTTCATTGGAATTTAACCGTTTTTTGAGCTATTATAAAAATACTGAGGATTTGAACTTGCCTGAACGTAGCGAACGTGGCGAAAGAGGTGAGCGAGGCGAAAGAGGTGAACGTGGCGAGCGTGGACCAAAACAAGGCGGACGTGTTCGTTTAAAAATGAATGTTGGTGAGCGCGAAGGTATTGATGCAAAACGATTATTGGGAATAATAAATGATGTAACTAACGATAAATCAATTAATATTGGTGCTATCGAAGTAACTAATAAATTTACTTTCTTTGATGTTTTTCCAGATCAATTGGATCAAGTGATGAAAGCATTTGCCGATCAGACGGATGTTGTTGTTTCGGAAGCTAAAGCAAGCAAAGGATTCGATGATCGCAAATCTGATTATCGCCCGCGTTCTGGTGGAAGTTCCGACCGTAGAAGTAGCGGTGGCTCAGGTGGCGGATATCGTGGTGGTGATCGTGCTGCAAGTAGTCGTCCAGCAGCAACTGGTGGCGAAAAACCTTGGCGCAATCGTGAACTAAGTGATAGAAGTAGTCGCCCAGCTGGTGGTGGTGGTTCCGACCGCAGACGAAGTGGTGGTTCAAGTGCTGGCGGTGGATTTAAAAAAAGATACTAATTGACCCTCAAACACTATTAGAAAATATATATTAAAAAAGGACTTGCTTTTTAACAAAGCAAGTCCATTTTTTTTGTAAATATTGTCATTTGACATAAAAAAACCGTTTTGCATTATTTGCAAAACGGTTTTTGATTTTATAATTTTTGAGATTTACTCTCCAACTGATTGACAAGTACAAACCAGATTACGATCACCAAAAGCATTATCTACTCGTGCCACATTTACCCAAAATTTATTTTCAGCAACATAAGCTGTTGGATAAGCTGCTTTTGCACGACTGTATGAATGATTCCAATCGTCCGAAACTATAGCATATTCGGGATGTGGTGCATTCAACAATACATTATCAGTTTTGTCGGCTGTTCCATTTTCCACTTCTTTTATTTCTTCATAAATTTGTAACATAGCTTCAGCAAAACGATTGAGTTCTGCCAACGATTCACTTTCGGTTGGCTCTATCATCAGCGTTCCATGCACAGGAAACGAAAGGGTAGGAGCGTGGAAGCCATAGTCCATCAATCGTTTAGCTATGTCCGATTCGGTAACCCCAGAAGTAGCTTTAAAATTGCGAGCTTCCAAAATTAATTCGTGTCCTACGCGTCCTTTTTCGCCAGTATAAAGAATTCCGTAACTGTCTTTTAATTTTGCTGCTAAATAATTGGCATTTAAAATTGCAATTTTTGTCGATTGAGTTAATCCGGCTTCACCCATCATGCGGATATATCCATAAGTTATTAGAGTTACACTTGCGCTACCATGAGGAGCTGCCGAAACAGTATTTTCTCCAAAAAATTTGCTTGGTAAAAATGCAGCTAAATGTTCGGCTACACAAATTGGACCAACACCAGGACCACCACCACCATGGGGAATTGCAAAAGTTTTATGAAGATTTAAGTGGCAAACATCTGCGCCAATAATTCCAGGGTTCGTGAGTCCCACTTGAGCATTCATATTGGCACCATCAAGGTAAACTTGTCCTCCATTTTGGTGAATTGCATCACACATATCTTTAATATGTTCTTCAAAAATTCCGTGAGTTGAAGGGTACGTAATCATGCAACCCGCCAAGTTGTCTTTGTTGGCTTCTGCCTTTTCTTTCCAATCTATCCAATCGGTATTTCCACCTTCGTCGCATTTAACCACAACAATTTTAAAGCCTGCTTGTGCAGCACTTGCAGGGTTTGTACCGTGTGCCGATGCTGGTATTAACAATGTGTTGCGTTGCGTTTCGCCTTTGGATTTAAAGTAAGCACGAATGGCCATTAAACCAGCATATTCACCTGCTGCACCAGAATTGGGTTGTAGACTGCATGCCGCAAAACCTGTAATGGCTGTCAAATATCTTTCCAATTCAGAAATCATTTCGTTGTATCCTTCTGTTTGGTTGGCAGGTGCTAATGGATGAATTCCTCCAAATTCTGGACGACTCATTGGAAGCATTTCTGATGCTGCATTTAATTTCATAGTACACGAACCCAATGAAATCATCGAATGTGTAAGCGAAATATCACGTCGCTCTAACTTTTTGATGTAACGCATCATTTCTGTTTCGCTATGAAACTTGCTAAATACTTCATTGGTTAGATATGTAGAAGTTCGCTCAAAGCTTTCGTCGAACGATTTTAAATCTTCTAAATCTTCTTCTTCGGCATACACAGCGAGGTTATCTACAGCTAAAGCAAGAATTTCGATTATTGTATTTAAGTCTTCAATATCAGTAGTTTCATCTATACTAATTCCTATTTCACCAGTTGCAAAATAATGAAAATTTACTTCATATTCTAATGCTATTGATTTAATTGTTTCTACACTAACTTCTTGTGGTAAGGTTATTTTTAATGTGTCGAAAAAGCTGTCATTAAACTGCGAATAACCATAAACTGGTAGAATTTCATTGATATATGTAGTAATTGCATGAATACGTTGTGCAATAGTTTTAATACCTTCGGCACCATGATATACGTTGTAGAAGCCTGCCATTGAAGCCAACAATGCTTGGGCTGTACAGATATTTGATGTTGCTTTTTCGCGTTTAATATGTTGTTCGCGAGTTTGCAAAGCCATTCGCAATGCAGTTTTACCATTAGCATCTTTGCTAATTCCAATAATTCTACCAGGCATATCGCGTTTGAATTCTTCGCGAGTAGCAAAATATGCTGCCGATGGACCACCAAAACCCATTGGTATTCCCCAGCGTTGCGTAGATCCAAATACAATATCGGCGCCCCATTCACCCGGAGGTGTTAGTAGAGCTAAACTTAATATATCTGCAGCCACGGCAACTTTGCACCCTACTGCATGGGCATCGTTTACAAATTCAGAATAATCCTCAATGCTTCCATTTGAATTCGGATATTGAATTATCGCTCCAAAATACTGATTTGTGAATTGATGATTTGAATAATCACCAATTTCCAATTTAATTCCTTGAGCTTCGGCGCGTGTATTTAAAACTGCAAGTGTTGATTCAAAAACATTTTCATCTACAAAAAGGATATTAGCATTTGTTTTTACCTGTTCACGACTACGAAGATTGAGCATCATAGTGGCTGCTTCGGCACCTGCGGTTGCTTCGTCCAGTAATGAAGCATTGGCTAGTGGCATAGCTGTGAAATCGGAAACTGCTGTTTGAAAATTTAGTAATGCTTCTAAACGACCTTGCGAAATTTCGGCTTGATAAGGTGTGTAGGAGGTGTACCAAGATGGATTTTCGAATACATTTCGTTGAATAACTGCTGGTGTACTAGTGTCGTACCAACCACGGCCTATATAGGAAGTAAATAACTGATTTTTTGACGCAATTTCCGCAATATGTTTTGAATATTGACGCTCAGTAAGCGCTTCGGGCAATTCAATAGGTTCTGCTAAACGAATGGTAGCGGGAATTGTTTGTTCAATCAATTCATCGAGATTTTTTACTCCAATTGTTTGAAACATAATGGCTTCGTCTTGTTCTGAAATGCCAATGTGGCGTGCTTGCAGCAAGTCTTTCATAAAGATATTTTTTTTATTTTTTTGTGCCCCAAAAGTACTCTAATCTTTTGTAAAATGACTTGAAAAAAATGAAAAGATATGAACAAAATATGACTTTTCTTACAAGTTTAACTTTAGTTTTTATAGCTTTATAAATGATAAAATATCAAAATGTAAAGTTATTTCACTGACTTAATAAACCATATCATTAGTAAATTGTTTTGTTTCCAAAAGGAAAATTATATAAAATATAATTCAATTAAAATATGCTTAGAGATATACGAAAACAGTATTTGTTTTCTTCATTGGATGAACAAAATATGCAAAATAATCCAATTCTTCAATTTGAAATGTGGTTACATGATGCCATCGAAGGTGAACAATTAGAGCCAACGGCTATGATTATTAGTACTGTTGATGAGGATTTTAAATCGCATTCAAGAGTTGTTCTGTTAAAAGAACTTTCAAGTCAAGGATTTGTATTCTATTCCAATTACGAAAGCCATAAAGCACAGCAGATTGACCAAAATAATCATGTTTCGTTGGTGTTTTTTTGGCCAACTTTGGAGAGACAAGTAAGAGTTGAAGGAATAATTGAGAAATTGAATGATACTATATCGACAACCTATTTTAAAACTCGACCAATTGACAGTCAGTTAGGAGCTTGGGCATCTCCTCAATCAAAAGTCATTGCTTCTCATGATTTTCTAGAGCAGCAATTCCTTTTTTATCAACAAAAATTTGATATTGATGTGCCAAAACCAAAACATTGGGGAGGATATTTGATCAAGCCTACTAGCATTGAATTTTGGCAAGGACGAGCAAATCGATTACACGACCGTTTGTTGTACACTTTCGATAATGATGTTTGGAAGCTTTGCAGATTGGCACCATAAAAACTTCAAATATTATCAATTCTACTATATCAAATTTGAAAGTGAAGCATACAGCACCAGATTGCTATTGTTGGCAGGATGATAAATATTTTTATCATGTTTAACTTTAACATAGTAGAATTAATTAGAAATAATAATGTAAATAATCAAAGTCGTTTTAATGAAAAAAAATAATAATAGAGAATTTGAAAAAAAAACAGTAATTTTGCGATGTAAAATGCTTTTTGAAAAATTACTTCAAAGATTTTAATCATAGGATTTTTTTATAAAAAATACTCGTTATTATGCTATTAAATTTTATTACTTGGAATGTTGATCCAGCATTTCTTCATTTAGGACCACTTACTATTCGTTGGTATGGCTTAATGTGGGCTTTAGGTATTTATGCTACATTGTGGATAACTACAAAAATCTTCAAAAATGAGAAACTTCCTGATGCATGGGTTGATAAGTTGTTTATGTACACGGTTATAGGTGCAATTGTTGGCGCTAGATTAGGTCATTGTTTATTTTATGAATGGCAATTATTACCAGAACCAACCACTTTTCTAGGAATAACGTTTAAATATGGAAATCACTATTTGTCCAAGCCGTGGGAGCTATTGTATATTTGGCATGGAGGTTTGGCAAGCCATGGAGGAGCAATTGGAATTTTGATTGCCATGATTTTATTTAATAAAAATGTTTCTAAAAAGGGAATTGTTTGGATTTTCGATAGGTTGTTAATTGGGGTCTGTTTGTGTGGTGCAGCCATTCGATTTGGAAATTTAATGAATTCTGAAATCTATGGTAGTGCTACTTCACTTCCTTGGGGTTTTATTTTTGTTCGCACAGGTGAAACAATTCCCATGCATCCAACTCAAATATATGAAATGATTTATTGTTTGGTTACTTTTGCAATAATGTGGTGGCTTTATTGGAAAAAAGAAGCTTATAAAAAGAGTGGCTTGCTTTTTGGAATTTTTCTCATTGGTGTATGGGGGTCACGTTTTGCTTTGGAATTTATAAAAAATAACCAAGAAGCTTTTGAATCTAATTTGATTTTAAATATGGGTCAATGGTTAAGTTTACCATTCGTAATTTGGGGTATTGGTTTGATTATTAGAAGCTTTAGAACGCAATTAAAATAGAAAAATTTGATTTATGTTTGAAAATATTAAACGTCTCTCCTTTAAGCACAAGAATAATAAAGTATGGTATTATACTCTTAATCACGCTCGTAGATTTTTTCCAAGTTCGATTTTTGAAAGTAGATTGGATAAAAAATTGGCAACAATTAAGAATTTCGATATGAATTATATTCAGAAGCGTGTAGATTATTATAATCGATTAAAAGAAACTGTTGACTTATCAAATAAATCAGAACCAATTTCTAACTTAATTCACCATAAAAAATTGACAGTTTATCATTTTGATACTTATGAATTTATACGTTATTTCAAACAAAGTCTAAGAGCTTTTTTTGTGTTTGGGGATGTTATTCATGTACCAGATGAACCTGCAATTGTAAAAAGCCGTCCAATTGAAGGAAATGTAGCTAATTCAGTTGTTCTTAAGCTTGAAAAAATGCGCCACTTTCTATTTTTAAATGATAAAAAATCATTTGAATCCAAAAAAAACATGATGGTTGGACGAAATAAAGCGCAACAACCACATCGGATAAAATTTTTGGAAATGTATTTTAACCATCCAATGTGTAATATTGGTCAAGTAAATAGAGATCGAAATCTACAATTTATTAACAAGCGAATGACCATAAGTGAGCATTTAGAGTATAAGTTTATTCTTTGTTTAGAAGGCTGGGATGTGGCAAGTAATCTAAAGTGGGTAATGTCCTCCAATTCGTTGGCCGTAATGACAAAGCCTAAGTATGAAACATGGTTTATGGAAGGTACTCTGATTCCAAATTATCATTATGTGCTAATTAATGATGATTATTCTGATCTAGAAGAGCGGTTAAATTATTACATTCTACATACCGATGAAGCATTGAAAATTATTCAAAATGCTCATGAATATCAAAAGCAATTCAAGAATAAAAATCAGGAAGATTTGATTTCTTTATTGGTGCTAAAAAAGTATTTTGAGAAAACAGGTCAAATAATTCATTAAAATTGAATTTGTTATAATGAAACTAGTATCTCAAAAAATGAATAACAGATTTTTAATAATGCGTAAACATCTAATTACTCTACTAATTATTATTTTTTCATCTAGCTTAGTTGCTCAAAATGACACTTTGTTTAGTGACTCCATTCACAACCATGATAATTTGAAATGGTATAAATCAAAATACATAAAACAGAGTATAGTTCCAATTGGTTTGGCAGCATCGAGTTTAACTATTTTGGCAATTCCAAATTTGAAAGTGAATTTGCAAAATAAATTAAATTGGAACAATCAGGCAAATGCTAATTATATCGATTTAGGAGATGATTATGTTCGTTATGCGCCTGCTGTGGCTGCTTACATATTAAGTGATGCACTTTCAGATTATGGTTTTAGATCTAAACATAAGTTTATCGACCGTTCGTTAATTTTGACGGCTGCCTATATTGCCAGCGATTTTGTAGTTTATAATACCAAAAATATAGTTAAAGAAACACGTCCAGATGGTGCTGAAAAAACATCAATGCCTTCGCAACATACAGCAATGGCTTTTGTGGCAGCAACTTTTTTAGATCATGAATTAGGACATATAAGCCCTTGGATTTCTGTTGGAGGTTATGCAGCAGCAAGTTATGTTGGGTATGCTAGAATTGCACGAAATGCACATTTTACCAGCGATGTTTTGATGGGAGCGGCAGTAGGTATTTTAATGACTAATGCCACTTATTGGGCTTATGATGGCGTAATGAATTTGTTTCCGGGTAAGATGACTGTTTCTCCGATTGTTGATTTGCAACAAAAAGGAGTCTATGTATGTTATAAATTTTGAAAATGCTATTTTTATAGTGTAATTTGTTGGTATTCAAGTTTTTTTTTTGTGCTAAAGATTTAATAAAGTTATTATGAGCGAAAGTAAAAATTTTGTCGATTATACAAAAGTAAAACCTTATAATCAAGAGGAGGAAAAAACTGTACAATTGGCGAGAATGTTTAATAAAATATCAGACAAATACGATAAATTCAATGATATTATGTCATGGGGAATGGCACGTATATGGCGCAAACAATCTTTGTTGACCCTTAAAAAATACAACCCTAAACTGATACTTGACATTGCAGCAGGTACAGCGGATATGTGTATAAAATCCTATCAGTATTTAAAACCAGAACATGTTACCGGAGTTGATATTTCCGATAAAATGTTGGAAATGGGGCGTGTAAAGGTGTCAAATGCAAATTTGAATGATAAAATAGATTTGCAAGTTCAAGATTGTTCATCGTTGACTTTTGCGGATGAAAGTTTCGATGCAGTAACAATTGCTTTTGGTATTCGTAATTTTGAAAAATTAAATGAAAGTTTAATGCAAATTCATAGGGTTTTAAAACCTAAAGGTCATTTGTTGATTTTGGAAATGAATGAGCCCAAAAAGGGGCTCTTGTTGAAAGGATATCAACTCTATACCAGAATCTTTGTACAAATGACTTCAAAATTGCTTTCAAGCGATAAGGTGGCTTACGACTATCTTCAAGCTTCGATGCATGCTTTTCCCAATGGTGAACTATTAATTGATATTTTGGGTAAAAATAGCTTTAAGCTAAGTACTTACAGAAAATTTACTTATGGTGTTTGTAGTATGTATTTGGTTGAAAAAATTTAGTTCCCTTTTCCACGTAGCAAATTGATATCTCCTTTTTTCGTAACTGTTGATAAAACTGCTGGATCTGGATTCTTAGGATCTAAACCATATCCAGATGCTTTTATAACGTAAAAATATGGTCCAGGACTAGCTTTTTTTCCATTAATATTGCCATCCCAACCTTTTTGAGGATCGTTCCAATAAAACACTCTGCGTCCCCAGCGATTAAAAACCCAAGCTTCAAAACTTACAAGTGATTTGTATGCAACTCTAAATTCGTCGTTCATACCATCACCGTTAGGCGTAAATACATTTGGAACAAAAAGTGCTGATTCTGTAACAGTTACAGTTATCGAATCTGTATCATCGCATTTTTGATTACTTGCTTTCAACTTTACTGTATAAACACCAGCTTCGGTAAATGTGTACCGATGTTCTTTATCTCTTCGATTGATTAACAGCTGTTTGTTTTTGAAAATATCCCAATTGTAGTATAAAGTTGATGGTTCGTTGGCATTGCTCAAAAATTGTATATCAATTGGTCCAGAAAAATTAATTTCCTTTTTTTGCATTGGTGCATCAGCCTCATTGTTTTTATCCCTTTCGCGTGAAGCTATAAGCGTAGTTATATGACATTTAACAGCCACTGTGGTATACGATGAACTTGTTTTGGTGTATGGTTGCAATCCTAAATCTGCAGCGTATTGATCACCAGATATAATGAATTCAGTGTTACAAAGCGGAGTCGGAATCAATAATTCCGAAGTTGGTAAAATAATGGTTTGAGTTGTGTCAATTTCTGTCCATTTATCGTTGCTCCAACTTAAAGTTTTATATTTAACTGTAAATTCTCTATCCAAAATGTGACTTATATTATCTGGTGTACAATAATTTAAAGGAATATTTGTACTATAATTGAATTTTACACTTTCGCAGGGTTTATCTTGACTTAAATTGTAGTCAAAAGTACTGAAAACTGGTAGGTGTTTTTGATAATCGATGACCCAAATGTATGTTTTTTTTCCATTTGCCACAAAAACATAACCTGTAGAATCTTTGATATTTGTAAGTTCTGGGAAATAGTTACTTGTATTTGTAATAGTTTCCGAATATTTAAACCAATTGGCTGTCGAGGCGGTTCCAGTATATTTTATTGTGTCTGTTGCTGTTATTCCGTTGTACATAAATATATTAACGGTATCTCTACGACTGTTTGTTATTTTCTGATATGTTTTATAATTTCCTGTAGCAGTAAATTGTGCAATTAAAAAGTTGGTTGCCAAGAGTAGGCAAAAAGTTAATTTAAGTTTTTTCATTTGAAGTAGAATCAAAAAATTGTCTTGTTTTTTTTACGTATGCAAATGTACATCTTTCTTATCAATAACAAAAAAAATACTGAATTATTACTCTAATTCATTTGATGAATTATATTTTTTGTACTTTTGCATTCCAATTTACAATTCCATTGCTAACAGTGATTTTATGAAAAAACAGTTAATAGGTTTAATACTTGCGAGTTTTCTAGTTATAAATTTCTCGTTGGTTGGAGGAAATTACAATTATCCAGTAAAAAAAGTAAACGGTATTGAGTACTACGTTTATATAGTTCAGGCAAGTGAAGGGTTGTTTGCTATTGGGAGGAAGTTTGATTTAACACCTGACGATATAACAAAAGCTAACCCAGATTTGAAAAATAATCTTAAGGTTGGTCAAGAAATTCTTATTCCTTGCCCTAAACAGTTAGTGCAAGAAAAGAAAAATGAAGTTATAGAAAAAAAACAGGAAAAGATTCAGAACCCGCAAGTTGGTAAGGTCGAGTTTATAGCTCACAAAGTTGAAAAAAAACAAACTCTTTTTGCAATAAGTCGTAAGTACGATGTGAGTGAGGAAGATATCATAAAATACAATCCAGTTGTTGTAAAAGGATTGCATGAAGGCATTGTTTTGCAAATTCCCAAACAAGATTCAATAGTAAGGAAAAAGTTTCTTTTTTTCAATGTTGAAACAACCGTAAAGAAAAAGGTTATTGAAGAAAATAAACCTATTCAATTTCATAAGATTCAAGCCAATGAAACATTGTATTCTATTAGTCGTAAATATAATGTAAAAGTTGCAGACTTAATTTTGCTCAACCCTGGCGCTGAAACCAAAATTGAGATTGGTGATAGCATAAGATTATGTTCAGGTAATGTGAGTGTTACTAATAAATTAAATAATGAAGTTTTAAAAGAACAAGATTTGAAGATTTTAGAATCGCCAAAAAAATCTTCAATAAACAATACAGTTAAGATTGCATTTTTATTGCCATTTATGCTTGAGCAATCTAAACGTGAACCTAATATGGAACGATTTATCGATTTTTATGCTGGTTCATTAATGGCAATTGAAGAGGCTAAACAAAAAGGTGTTTCTTTTGAGATTTTTACTTATGATACAGAAAAATCAGAAGAAAAAGTTACAGAAGTACTGGCAAATGAAAATCTTAAGAATGTAGATTTGATTATTGGACCTGCATTTAGCAATCAGGTTTCGCTGGTTGCAGAGTATGCAAAAGAGAATAAAATCAACACTTTAATACCTTTTACTTCAAAAATTTCAGATATTGACACCAACCCATTTCTTTTTCAATTCAATCCAGGAATCGATGCTGACATTAAATTTATGACTGAAATTCTTACCAAGATATATAAAAGCATTCATATTGTATTTGCCGAAATACCCGAAATAAGCACTGCTGATGAGGGCAAAGCGCGGTTTGACGAACTACAAAAGGAACTTTCTAAAGCTCAAAGACAATTTTCTAAAATTGAACTCTCTACTTCTGATAACTCCGATTTTAAAAATTTATTTAAAATAGGAGAGAAGTATTTAATTGTTTTCAATACAGATAAATACGCTTATGTTGGTCCATTTATTTCTCCACTTCGCTCACTTAAAAATGCGGATGATATTATTCTTTTTGAACAATATAGTTGGAGAAATCAAAATGAAAAAATGCCGATAAATTTTTATTCTTCACCATTTAATTCTACAATAAATAGTGATCGACTTAATGTATTTAATACACATTTTAAACAGTATTTTGGAAAAGAAATTACTAAAGAAACTCCACGATATGATTTATTGGGGTACGATTTATCTAACTATTTTATTAGTTTATTAAATCAATTTGGAAATAAATTTTACAATAAAATTGATACATTCAATAACCCAAATTGGATACAAACTCAACTTCAATTTAATCGAATTTCAAATGGTTCTGGATTTGTTAACCAAAAGCTTTACTTGGGTGAAGATAAATAGTTGTCTGATAAATTGCTCATTAAACATATTTTATTCTTTCACACAAAAGAAACAATGCGAAATCTCCTTTTTATTTTATTTTTATCAATAATAACTACTGCACAAGCGCAAACACGATTAGATAACCCTGAACTTTACATCGGCGTAACGCTCGGTTCAACAGCTTCAATGGTGATGTTTAGTCCGACTATTGCTCAAGATTATATTCTGGGATACAATGGTGGATTTGTTTTTAGATATATTGCAGAAAAAAATGTAGGTGTTCAAGCCGAATTGAATTTTTCGCAAAGAGGTTGGTCGGAAAGTACTGGACTTTATTCACGTCAGCTTAATTATATTGAGTTACCTTTTTTGACTCATATTTACATTGGAAAAAAAAATCGTATTTTTCTTAATGTTGGTCCCAAAATAAGTTATTTACTATCTGAAAAAGTAATTGTGAATAATACGTTGAATTCAGAAAATCAACATACTACACTTATTCAGAATCCGTTTGATTATGGTCTTTGTGCTGGACTAGGTTTTATGTTTAATATTAAACATAATGTATATCAGCTAGATACAAGAGCCAGTTATAGTTTTAATGATGTTTTTGCCAATAGTAAAGCTGATTATTTTGCAGCATCTAAAAATCTAAATCTGTCAGTAAATCTTGCTTGGATGTTGCAAATTAAGTGATTATTCGTTCTCTCAATATTATGCTTTTCTCTAATTTCATTTATGTGATGTAATTACAGAGGAATACCAATACTAAATGTGTTAAAACGATTACTATTGCAAGCATGAGTTGTGTTGTAGTTTTCTTTATGTTGATAAAAATCTTAAAAACTACATTTTTTTTCGTTTTTTAATCTTATCTTTGCAAACATTTTTTCAAACATTTTCATAACCCTATTCTTATAATTAAAATTTAAGTTTTTGAAATTCAATATATATTTTATAAATACATTAAATCTATTGAATATCAATGCTGTATTAATTTACTTGTGAACAATTTAAATAAAACTGAAATGACCGACAGACTAAATTCATTGTTAAATTCTGATATTTTTTCGCATATTTCCAATCTTAAATACATACCTCGTTGGGTTGTATTTACAGTTGATATTTTAGTATGTATTGCTTCGTATTACATTGCTTACTATATTTCAACGAACTTATTTTACGAAGTGCCCGATGATAGAATCTTATCTTTTTTTCAAGGAGTTATTATAATTATTATTACTCAAATTGTTTTCTTTTGGTTATTTCATACATATTCAGGGGTATTAAGATATTCAGGTTATGTGGATGCTGTAAAATTACTATTTGCTGTCTTTTTTAATGTTGGAATTATTGCAGTTTTTAATTTTGCAATGTTTCATATTGCCTCAATGTTTCTTTTTTACTATGCTTCATTGTTGATATATTCAATTTTATCTTTCCTTCTACTTTTTTGTTTACGTTTAGCAGTAAAAACAATATATGATTATTTTTCTGAAAATTCGGGTCAAATTGTACCTGTTATGATTTTTGGTACACAATCTGCTGCTATTGGAATTGCAAAAATGCTCAGGTCGACTCTTGATAATAAATATAAATTAGTTGGATTTATCGACGATGATAAACATGCAACTGAAAAAGTTATTATGGGTGTAAAGGTCTATAATTTAGATGAAAAAACAATTAAAGAGGTCGTTTCTAGAAAGGCAAAAGCAATAATTGTTTCACCTGTAAAAATGAAAAGTATAGATACAAATTATGATTTGGATATTTTTATCAATAATAATTTATCTGTGTTAACTTCACCTCCAATGAGTATCTGGAAAAACGATATGCCATCTATCAAACAAATAAAGTCAATTCAAATTGAAGATTTGCTCGAAAGACCTGCTATTGATATTTCAAGCGATAATATTGAAAAACAAATTGAGTCTAAAGTTATACTAATTACAGGTGCAGCTGGTTCTATTGGAAGTGAGATTGTACGTCAAATTGTTAAGTTTAATCCGTCTCTTGTTGTTTTGCTCGACCAAGCTGAATCGCCAATGCATACATTGAAATTGGAATTAGAAGAACAATATCCAAATCAAAACTTTGCGACATTTTTAGGAGATGTTAGAAATAAAGAGCGCATGGAATATATGATTGAGATATTTCGTCCTGATTATATTTATCACGCTGCCGCTTATAAACACGTTCCGTTGATGGAGGATAATCCTGTTGAAAGTATTCAAACTAATGTAAAAGGAACGAAAAATATGGCCGATTTGGCTGTAAAATATAAAGTAGAACGTTTTGTGATGGTTTCAACTGATAAAGCTGTCAACCCCACAAACGTTATGGGTGCATCCAAAAGAATTGCTGAGATTTACGTTCAGTCGCTGTTTCGTAAATTGCAAGCTGAAGGCAATTCTACAACAAAGTTTATCACTACTCGTTTTGGAAATGTATTAGGTTCTAATGGTTCTGTAATACCACATTTTAAGAGTCAAATTGAGAAAGGTGGTCCTGTTACCGTGACTCATCCAGAAATTATTCGCTATTTTATGACTATCCCCGAAGCTTGTATGTTGGTACTTGAAGCAGGCTCTATGGGCGAAGGTGGCGAGATATTTATTTTTGATATGGGAAGTCCTGTAAAAATTGTGAATTTAGCTAAAAAAATGATTCGTCTTGCTGGATTTATTCCTGAAGTTGATATTAAAATTGAATATACAGGTTTAAGACCTGGCGAAAAATTATATGAAGAATTGTTGAATCATAAAGAAAAAACTCAACCAACTTATCATCCAAAAATCATGATTGCTACCGTTCAAGTATACGATTATGATATAGTTTCTGAACAAATTAATGAATTAATTGAATATAGCTTTCATTGTAAAAACTTTTTGACTGTTTCATTAATGAAAAAAATTGTTCCAGAGTTTTTGAGTAAAAACTCACAATACGAACGTTTGGATGTCTAAAATTCAAATTAGTAGAAATTATTGGACAATTCCTACAAAACGTACTGCAAATGTAGCTCGTTTAACTCTTTAAATTCATTTCATGATTTCTGTAGAACAACTTACTGTTGAATTTGGTGGTTCACCACTATTTGATGAAATTAGTTTTTTGGTTAACCCAAAAGATAAGATTGCACTTGTTGGTAAAAATGGTGCTGGTAAAACAACACTTTTGCGTATTTTTTCGGGCAAACAGCAACCTACAAGGGGTAGAGTTACCGTACCAAAAGATCTATCAATAGGATATTTGCCACAACACATGATTCATAATGAAGGAACCACTGTGATGCAAGAAGCAGAAAAGGCCTTTGAACATATTACTGAGTTGCAGGCTCAAATTGAAAGAATGAATATTGAATTGGCTGAGCGTACAGACTATGAAAGTGAAGGATATCACCAACTTATTGATAAACTAACCCATGATAACGAACATTTGCAGATAATTGGAAATGGTAATTTTGTAGGTGAAATTGAAAAAACATTAATGGGCTTGGGCTTTCTTCGTTCCGATTTCGACCGACAGTGTTCAGAATTTAGCGGTGGTTGGCGAATGCGTATTGAGCTCGCAAAAATACTGCTACTTCGCCCTGATGTATTGTTGCTTGATGAACCTACCAATCACCTTGATATTGAGTCTATTCAGTGGCTCGAAAATTTCCTTACTACTTCAAATAGTGCAATCCTTTTAGTATCGCACGATAGGGCATTTATTGATGCTGTTACTGGACGAACAATTGAAATCTCGTTAGGTAAGATCTATGATTACAGTGTCAACTACTCTAAGTATCTTGTGCTTCGTATCGAACGTCATGAACAACAAGTTCGTGCATACGAAAATCAACAAAAACATATTCAGGAGACCGAAGAATTTATTGCACGCTTTCGTTATCAAGCCACAAAGGCCGTTCAGGTGCAATCGCGCGCAAAACAACTTGAAAAGCTCGAGCGTTTAGAAGTTGATTTAGAGGATAATTCTCGTTTAAGTCTTAAATTTCCACCTGCACCTCGTTCAGGAAGCATTCCTGTCGAAATAGAGCATTTATCAAAGGCTTATGGTGAAAAATTAATTCTCGATAATATTGGAATGATTATCAATAGAGGTGAGAAAGTTGCATTTGTTGGGAAAAATGGTGAGGGTAAAAGTACTTTGGTAAAATGCTTGATGGACGAAATTGAGTACTCTGGAACATTAAAACTGGGTCATAATGTAAAAATTGGTTATTTTGCACAGAATCAAGCTTCACTTTTAGACGAAAATCGAACTGTTTTCGAAACTATCGATTATGTAGCTGTGGGTGACATCAGAACCAAAATTAGAGACATACTTGGCGCTTTTATGTTTGGGGGTGAAGCGTCTGATAAGAAAGTGCAAGTTTTGTCAGGTGGTGAACGTAGTCGACTGGCTATGATTAGATTACTGCTAGAACCTGTAAATTTACTTATACTTGATGAGCCTACCAATCACTTGGATATGCGCTCTAAAGATGTTCTAAAAGATGCTATTAAAGCTTTTGATGGAACAGTGATTGTAGTGTCGCACGATCGTGAATTTTTGAATGGCTTGGTTACAAAGGTATATGAATTTGGCAACAAAAAAGTGCGCGAGCATTTAGGTGGTATTTACGAATTTCTTCAATACAAGAAAATGGATACTTTGCGTGAATTAGAAATGTCAACTTCACAGAAGAATGTTGCTGATAGCACAGAAAAATCAATTTCGGAAAATAAATTAAGCTACGAGGCACGTAAAGAGCAGAATAGAAAAATTAAAAAAGCCGAAAGAGCAGTGGAGGAGATGGAAAAATTAATTTCTAAATTTGAAGCTGAGATTGCAGAAATGGATAAGGAACTTGAAAAACCAGAAAAAGCATCCGATAATGATTTTATTCAGCTTTATCAAAGAAAGAAACGAGAATTAGAACAAAAAGTGTACGAATGGGAATTACTAAGCGAAGAACTTGAAGAAGTAAGTAGCTTGTAGTGTGTTGTCAATCCTATCAAACCTTTCAAACTCTTTAATATCCTCAAAATCTTCAAACCCAATGCCAACACTATATTTAATTCCAACTTCACTAGGTGATTGTTCATTTGATAAAATACTACCAATTCAAAATACAAAAATTGTTTCTGATTTGAAGTATTTTATAGTAGAAGATGTACGAACAGCCCGTCGTTTTTTAAAGAAAGCCAATCAACTTATCGACATTGATAGTTTGACATTCTTTATTCTAAATCAGCATACTACTCCCGAAGAGCTAAGTGGATTTTTACGCCCAATGATAGACGGAAATGATATGGGTGTACTATCCGAAGCAGGTTGTCCTGCTATTGCTGACCCAGGGGCAGATATGGTTGCTATGGCTCAAAAAAATAATTATACTGTAGTTCCACTTGTTGGGCCATCATCAATCCTGCTTTCTTTGATGGCATCTGGATTCAATGGCCAAAGTTTTGCATTTGTAGGCTATTTGCCAATACAACCTGCCGAAAGGTCTAAAATGTTAAGAAAGCTCGAAAATAGAGTATATACCGAGAATCAATCACAGATATTTATTGAAACTCCTTATCGTAACATGAAAATGATTGACGATATTCTTCAAACATGTCAGCCCAATACGCGTCTATGCATTGCTGCCGATATTACTTTAGAAACAGAATTTATTAAAACAAAAACTGTGAAGGAATGGAAAAATCATTTGCCAGAATTGAGCAAACGTCCTTGCATTTTCTTGATTTATAAATAGTTTGTTTTTTCTGTAGCAGAATTATGTTTTTTGATAAAAATATCAATTCAATCTTATTTTTTCCATTTATTTTTTGTTACTTTGTTTTTTTATTAATTAAAATGATAATTGTTATGAATAAGAAACTTTTGCGCTCAAAAAATCAAATGATTGGTGGCGTTTGTGCAGGTATTGCAGAATATTTCGATTGGGATGTAACACTTGTTAGAGCAGCTTATGCAGTTTTATTATTTGCATTTGGCGTTGGTTTTTTCCTTTATTTAGTACTATGGATAATAATGCCAATGTCAAATAATTAAGGTTATTAGTTGAATTCAAATTGTACGATTCATGTTGTTATTGATCAATTCATATTTTTATAATCACTTTATGAAACAACAACTTAGTTTGGTAAAGTTTATTTCTCAAAAATTGAAAAAGATCATTTTTTTCTCACATCAATACACAACAATTGTGCTTTTCAACTGTTTAATGATAACTGTTCAACGATAATATATAATAAACGTCATTTATTACCTGCTATTTGAATTAGGTAAAGCGTTGATAAACTATATCTTGTCTTTGTTCTAATGTCTTTTATTATAAATACCGTGCCATTTAAACTCACTTCTCCATTTAGCCCAACTGGCGATCAACCCGAAGCAATAAAGCAATTAGTGGAGGGTTTGCGTTCAGATGTTCCATATCAGACATTATTAGGTGTTACAGGTTCTGGTAAAACTTTTACCATTGCTAATGTCGTACAGCAAATTCAACGCCCGACTCTAATTTTGAGTCACAATAAGACCCTTGCTGCTCAGTTATACAGTGAGTTTAAAGCTTTTTTCCCCGAAAATGCTGTTGAGTATTTTGTGTCATACTACGATTATTACCAACCCGAAGCTTATCTTCCTGTTTCTGATACATATATCGAAAAAGATTTAGCTATCAATCAAGAAATTGAAAAACTACGATTGGCAACTACATCGGCTTTGTTGTCGGGTAGGAGGGATGTGCTTGTTGTTTCGTCGGTTTCATGTATTTACGGCATGGGAAATCCTGACGATTTTACAAGTAATGTAATTGATATTCATCGTGGTCAACATATTGTACGCAATGTTTTTTTACGAACATTGGTGGATAGTTTATATTCACGTAATGAAATTGAATTGAATCGTGGTAACTTTCGTGTAAAAGGCGATACAGTCGATGTTTTTCTTGCCTATGCCGATTTTGTTTTACGTATTGTTTTTTGGGGCGACGAAATTGAAGAGATTCAAACTGTAGATCCTGTTAACTTTCACGTAATTGAAACAGTGGATGCTTATAAAATCTATCCAGCAAGTATATTTGTTACTACCAAAGAAGCCACAGCCAATGCTATACAGCATATCGAAGCTGATATGAATCGTCAGGTTGATTATTTTCGGTCTATCGGTAAAAATTATGAAGCCAAACGTATTTATGAGCGAGTAAATTACGACATTGAAATGATTAAGGAGCTTGGTTATTGTTCTGGTATTGAGAATTATTCTCGTTATTTTGATGGTCGGGAAGCTGGAAGTAGACCTTTTTGCTTAATGGATTATTTTCCCAAAGATTTTTTGATGGTTATTGACGAAAGTCATGTTTCGATATCTCAAATACGTGCAATGTTTGGTGGTGATTCGGCAAGAAAGCAAAATTTGGTGGATTATGGTTTTCGTTTGCCTTCGGCCAAAGATAATCGACCACTTAGATTTGAAGAGTTTGAAGAACTTGCACCACAAACAATTTATGTTAGTGCTACGCCTGCAGATTATGAATTGGCCAAAAGCGAAGGTATTATTATTGATCAATTAATTAGACCTACTGGTTTGCTCGATCCAATAATCGATGTTCGACCTAGTTTAAATCAGATAGATGATTTATTGGAGGAAATTACTTTGCGTACCGAAAGAAATGAACGTACTTTAGTTACTACTCTTACAAAACGTATGGCTGAAGAATTAACCGATTATTTAGCCAAAATGGGGGTGCGTTGTAATTATATTCACTCGGATGTGGATACACTTGATAGGGTTCAAATTATGGAGGATTTACGTCGTGGATTGTATGATGTATTGGTTGGTGTCAATCTCTTACGCGAAGGATTAGATTTGCCTGAAGTATCATTGGTAGCCATTTTAGATGCCGATAAAGAAGGATTTCTGCGTTCGCATCGTTCGCTTACACAGACTGCGGGACGTGCTGCTCGTAACCTTAATGGAAGAGTGATTATGTATGCCGATAAGATTACTGATAGTATGGCCAAGACAATTTCGGAAACCAATCGAAGGCGTGAAAAACAATTGGCTTATAATGAGTTACATGGCATTACACCTACTGCCATTATCAAAGGTGAGCGTAATTCATTCAATAAAGCTGAACCTAATGCATATATTGAACCCGAAATTCCGCAAGGTATTGCTGCCGATCCTGTAGTACAGTATATGTCGAAACCTGCTTTAGAAAAAGCCATTGCTAAAACCAAAAAGTCTATGCAGGAAGCTGCCAAAAAGCTCGATTTTCTTGAAGCTGCACAATATCGCGATGAATTGATAAAGTTGGAGGACTTGCTGAAAGGGAAATGATACCAATGATATTTATTATTTGATTTCAATTTATGATTGTCAATTTCCTAATTTGTAGAACCTCTAAATTTTCAAACTTTGACATGAAATAACTATTTTACAAAAAAAACATTTTTTTTCTTGCATAAATAAAATAAAATTCTCATCTTTGCACTCTCAAAACTAACAAATTATAAAATGATAGCAATTTTGACAAATAACAATGGTTGGTGGCACACACGTTTATTTAAATCGTGAGTGTAACACCTATATATTATTGTCAGAAACAAAATATTTAAAAAGGCTTGTCGTAACTCACGATAAGCCTTTTTTTCTTAAGACCCCTAAACTTCTGAAGGGGAATAAATAATAATACTACTGATTGATTTAAATAAATTTTATGACAGATAAACAAGAAAATATGCAAAACAATACTAACTTCAATTCCCCTTTAGTGGTTAGGGAGCATCATTTTTCGGATTCACTTTCTATCGATGCTAATGGTTATTATGGTGAATTTGGTGGTGCATATATACCCGAAATACTTCACGGTACCGTAGAACGATTGAAAGAGGCATACTTTGCAATAAAAGATGATGCATCATTTAAAGCTGAGTATTACGATTTGCTGAAAAACTATGTTGGTCGCCCATCGCCATTGTATTTTGCAAAACGTCTTTCGGAAAAATATAAAACGAATATCTACCTCAAACGTGAAGACTTAAATCATACTGGTGCTCACAAAATTAATAATGCATTGGGGCAAATTTTGCTTGCAAAACGCATGGGTAAAACCAGAATAATAGCCGAAACAGGTGCTGGTCAACATGGTGTGGCTACAGCCACTGCATGCGCGTTGATGGGTTTAGAATGTATCGTTTTTATGGGTAAAACTGATGTTGAACGGCAGTTTCTAAACGTACAAAAGATGCGAATGCTCGGTGCAAAGGTAGAGCCAGTTACAAGTGGAAATTGGACTTTGAAAGATGCCACCAACGAAGCCATTCGTTACTGGTGCTCAAACCCCGATTCATTTTACATTATTGGTTCTACTGTTGGACCTCATCCTTATCCTGATATGGTTGGATTCTTTCAATCTGTTATTAGTGAGGAAATTAAATTCCAACTTCAAGAACAGATTGGTCGCGATTACCCCGATTATTTAATGGCTTGCGTAGGTGGTGGAAGCAATGCGATGGGAACATATTACCATTTTATAAATGATAAACGGGTAAAAATTATTTCGGCAGAAGCAGGCGGTTTGGGCATTCATTCTGGTGAAACTGCTGCAACGATAAGCGTTGGTACTGTAGGTATAATTCACGGTTTTCGCACCTTGCTTATGCAAGACGAAGATGGACAAATAACTGAACCTTACTCAATTTCGGCAGGTTTGGATTATCCTGGTATAGGACCTGCTCATGCTTTTTTTGCAAAAAATGGACGTACCAAAGTTCATGCAATTAATGATGATGAAGCTTTAGAAGCAGCTTTTGAATTGACGCTTTTGGAGGGAATTATTCCTGCTATTGAGTCGGCACATGCATTGGCACTTCTTAAAAAAGAAAAGGATTTATTCAAACCCGACGATATTGTGGTGCTTACAGTTTCGGGTAGAGGAGATAAAGATATGGATACATATGTTAAAGAGTTTAATAAAATAGTTTGAAAAGTTTGAGGTTTGAAAGGTTTCGTGTTCAAATCAACTTTCTACGACTTAAATAAAATAAATGATATGCAAATAAATGTTCGTTCAAAAAAGATGCTGGCCGATTTACAAACTCCAGTAGGAATATATCTGAAAATCCGTGATTTATATACAAACTCAGTATTGCTGGAAAGCTCTGATTATCATGGTGTAGAGAATAGTTATTCTTATATTGGTTTTTGTCCAATAGGTGGAATTTCAGTTAATAATTTTTTAATTAAAGAAGAATATCCCGACGGAGCAAAAATTGAAACTCAGGTAATCAATAAAATGACTGTTGCCAACCGGTTCGATGAATTTTTAAAATCAATTAATTTGCTGACCAATGACAATCCAGTTGGTGTTAATGGTCTCTTTGGTTATTCATCTTATGAATCGGTTCAATATTTCGAAGATGTCAAACTTAATGCTCGTGAAACCGTACCTGGAAGTATGCCAGGTCTGCATTATGTGCTATTCAAATATATTATTGCTATCAATCATTTTAATAATGAGTTAACAATTATCGAAAACTTGTTGGAGAACGAAGAAAGTTCAATTCCTGAAATTGAAGAGATATTGCTTGCTAATAATTTTGCTACTTACAATTTTTCGGCTGTTGGAACTGAAAAATCAGACATTACAGATGAGGAGTATAAAGCAATGGTTCGTAAAGGCAAAGAGCAATGTTTCAAAGGAAATGTTTTTCAAATTGTGCTTTCACGCCGTTTTTACCAGCAATACAAAGGTGATGATTTTATGCTTTATCGCACTTTACGTTCAGTGAATCCTTCGCCTTATCTTTTTTATTTCAACTTTGGCGAATTTCGTATTTTTGGTTCGTCACCCGAAGCGCATTTGGTGGTGGATGCAAAAAAACATAAGGCTTATATAAAACCAATAGCTGGTACTTTCAGACGTACTGGGGATGATGAAAAAGATTTTCAATTAGCTGAAAAATTGCGTCAAGATAAAAAAGAGAATGCTGAGCATGTTATGTTGGTCGATTTGGCTCGTAATGATTTAAGTCGTAATGCCGATCAAGTGGAAGTAGAGGTATTTCGCGAAGTACAGTATTATTCGCATGTTCTTCATTTGGTTTCAAGCGTAAGTGGAAAGCTTAAACCTGATACAAAAGTAATTAAACTTTTTGCAGATACTTTTCCTGCAGGAACTCTATCAGGAGCCCCCAAAATAAAAGCTATGCAACTTATTGATCAAATTGAACCTCATGATCGTGGTCCTTATGGTGGTTGTATTGGATATATTGGGTTTGATGGAAGCTTCAATCAAGCAATTACCATTCGCTCTTTTGTTAGCAAAAACAATACACTATATTACCAAGCGGGAGCAGGAATTGTTGCTAAATCCGACGAAGAAAGTGAATTACAAGAGGTTAATAATAAGCTTGCTGCACTCAAAAGAGCAGTGATAGTGGCTTCAACTCCAAATTCCTAAAGGGAGATAAGAAATAATACTACTGATTATTAATTAAAAAACAATGGAAAATACAAATAAAAACAAAGCAAACGATACTAACTTCAATACCCCTTCAGGGGTTAGGGGTTCTTTCAATTCCCCTTCTGAATTAAGTGATTGTCGTATTTTAGTTTTCGATAATTACGACTCATTTACTTATAATTTAGTACATGCAGTCAAAAAGTTGGGTTATAACAACTTAGAAGTTCATCGCAACGATCAAATAGCCCTAGAAGATATAGCCCAATTCGATAAAATCATTCTTTCGCCTGGTCCAGGCGTTCCCTCTGAATCAGGTATTTTACTTGATTTAATTCGTACTTATGCACCAACAAAGTGCATTTTGGGTGTTTGTTTGGGCGAACAAGCTATTGCTGAAGCATTTGGTGGAACTTTGATTAATCTTACCGAAGTACATCATGGTGTGAGTTCTTTGGTTGATGTTTTAGAAGATGATATATTATTTAATGGATTATCAAAGAAATTGGAAGTGGGTCGTTACCATTCTTGGGCTGTTGAGAAGTCTAATTTGCCCGAATGTTTGACCATTACAGCCGTTGATGAAATTGGAATGATAATGGCATTGGCTCATAAAACTTATGATGTACGTGGTGTACAATTTCATCCAGAATCGGTTTTAACGCCTGATGGCGAGAAAATGTTGAAGAATTGGTTGGAAGCCTAGTTAATAGACATACAATATTAAAAATGTAATTATATCATTTATATTAAAACAAATTCCTCTTCAAATGGGGGTAGTATAAGTAAAATGAAACAAATATTAAATCAACTTTTTAATCATCAGTCACTTAGTAAGCAGGAAGCAGCTGAAGTGATGACAAATATTGCAGCCGGAAAATACAATGATGCTCAAATTGCTGCATTTATTTCGGTATTCTTAATGCGTAGTATTGAATTAGATGAAGTTATTGGTTTTAGAAATGCTTTATTGGAATTGGCTATTCCAATGAATTTATCCGAATTCGAACCACTGGATATTGTTGGAACTGGTGGTGATGGTAAAAACACCTTTAACATCTCTACATGTAGTTGTTTTGCTGTTGCAGGTGCTGGTTATAAAGTGGCTAAACATGGTAATTATGGCGCTACCTCTGTCAGTGGTTCGTCTAATGTGTTGGAGTATTTTGGAGCTAAATTCACTACAGATATAAATGTTGTTAAAAGGTCGTTAGATCAAGCAGGATTCGCGTATTTACACGCACCTTTTTGCAATCCCGCCATGAAAAATGTTGCTCCAGTACGCAAAAATTTAGGTGTTCGTACTTTTTTTAATGTACTTGGACCATTAATTAGCCCAGTGCAACCTCATTATCAATGTTTAGGAGTTTATAACTTGAAAATGATGCGATTGTATAATTACATTTATCAAAGCCTTGGTTGCCAGTATTCTATCGTGCACAGTTTGGATGGTTACGATGAAATATCACTCACAGATACTTGTAAAATTGTGAATAATAATGGCGAATTTGTCTTTACGCCTGAGCAACTTGGATTTACAAAACTGAGGCAAGAAGAACTTTGGGGTGGTGAATCGGTTGAGGATGCTGCACGAATTTTTATGAATATTCTCGAAAACAAAGCTACTGAAGCGCAACACAATGCTGTAGTTATAAATTCTGCTATTGCAATTCAAACAAGATGCCCCGAAAAGTTGCTTGAAAATTGTAAGTTAGAGGCAATCGAAGCGCTTGAAAATGGAAAAGCAAAACTGGCGTTTCAAAAGTTTCTAGAGATTTATAAATAATGGGAAAAACTAACCTTTAAGATAAACTGATTTTGTTCATTCAACTTAAACATTGTATATGATAATTAAAAAAAAACAAGAAAATAATGGTAGTTTCAATTCCTCTTCAGGGGTTTTGGATGTTAATATTCTCGATAAAATAATTGCTTCCAAAGCAATTGAAGTTGCTGCAAGCAAACTTTCAACTCCTATATCGATACTAGAGAAGTCGCCAGCATTCTCCCGCAAATGCTTATCGTTGAAACAAAGTTTACTTAATTCAGAGTCTGGTATTATCTCCGAATTTAAACGAAAATCTCCATCTTTGGGTTGGATTCACCGAGATGCAGACGTGCTAGAGGTTACAGCTGGTTATAGCAATGCTGGTGCTTCAGGCATATCCATTTTGACAGATTTGGATTATTTTGGAGGAACGGCAATGGATTTAATGGCTGCTCGTCAGTTTATCTCTTGTCCGGTATTGCGCAAAGATTTTGTGATTGACGAATATCAACTCTTCGAAGCCAAAGCAATGGGTGCAGATGTGATTTTACTAATAGCAGCAGCTTTGACGGTTAAACAAACATACGATTTGGCTCATAAAGCGCATGAACTTGGTTTAGAGGTATTGCTCGAAGTTCATAATGCTGATGAAATTGGTCATGCCAACGATTATGTGGATATGCTGGGAGTAAATAATAGGAATTTGAAAACTTTTGAGCAAAACATTAAAACTTCTTTTGATTTAGCTGAATTAATTCCCGATAAGTTTGTAAAAGTAAGCGAAAGTGGCATTTCAAAAACAGAAACAGTAAAGCAACTACGCAAAGTGGGATACAAAGGTTTTCTGATGGGTGAAAATTTTATGAAAGAAGAAAACCCAGCCGAGGCGTTAATTTCATTTATTGAGCAATTATAATGAATACGTTGATTTAATTGATTTATAATTGAATAAGTAACAGAAAATCTTTAATGTCTTAAAATCTTTCTAAGTTTTGCGCTTTTGCTTTTTGGATCGACCTCGTCCAATGAGCCGAAAAATGGAGTGAAGTAGGCGTAGAAAACTTTTGTGTTTGAGTGCCGACGTATTTCGTCGGTGCGAGTTTAAAAGTTTTCAGCCTACGAACGACTGATTTTTCGAGCGAAGTGGGCGAGGTCAAACACTACATTTCCTTTTTTTCCTCTCCTGAAGGAGAGGGTGTCCGTAGGACGGGTGAGGTATTTTTTTTTGCTTACTTTTTTGCGTCAAGGCAAAAAAGTGAGTGGGGTGCGGGGCTAGCCCCGATTAAGAAAGTACATTATATTGATACATTTACTTAATTCCAAAATATGTTAGTTGCTGAGTTGCTAATGATTATTTGAGTTTACAATAAAAAACAAAAAAAACGTCGAAATTTATTTCGACGTTTTTTTTGTTTCATTAATTGCCAATTTCAGATAAAAATTTAATTCTAACTAATCGAACTTCAGTTTCGCTATAATCATCTTCGCCGAGTTCTTCCAGTGCAGGCTCAATTTTATCTGTTTCTGCTGTATTGAAATATTCAAAAATTTCTTCAATGTGATCACCGTCCATTATCTCTTCTAAGAAATAATCTATGTTGATTTTTGTACCAGAATACACTATTGCTTCAATTTCGTCAAGTAACTCACCAATATCTAATCCTTTTGAAAGTGCAATGTCGTCTAATGCAATTTTTCGGTCAATTGATTGTATGATAGATACTTTTAATTTCGATTTATTTGCTACAGTACGTACTCGTAAATCTTCAGGACGTATTATTTCATTTTCTTTGACGTGTTCTTTGATTACTTTCAAGAACTCATCGCCATATCGTTTTGCTTTACCAGCACCAACGCCAGGTATATTTTGCAATTCTTCACTTGTAATTGGATAGCTAGTAGCCATTGCCTCTAATGATGGATCTTGAAAAATTACAAATGGCGGTACTTCTAGCCTTTTTGATAATTTTTTGCGTAAGTCCTTCAAAATCGAGAATAATACATCGTCTGCAGCACATGTACCACCTGAACTTTTTGGAGCTGCATCATCTTCCTCATCATCAAATTCTTTGTCTTTGACAATTGGGAATGGCTCAGGTTTTTTCAAATATGCTTTTCCTCTTGCTGTTACTCTCAACAATCCATAAGTTTCGATATCTTTCGATATAAAACAAGCAATCATTGCTTGGCGAATTACCGCATGTAGCAATCTTTCATCTTCATCAGAGGCTGAACCAAAATTTTCTAGTTCATCATGTTGATAGGATTTTACGTCTGACGTTTCATTTCCTTTTAGGATGTCGACAATGTGTTCAGCTTTGAACTTCTCTTTTACGAGTAAAATGGTCTCTAATACCAAGGACAATAGTTCTTGTCCTTCTACAAATTTTCTTGGTTTCATACAGTTATCACAACAGCCACAGTTCTCTTCCATGTATTCTTCTCCAAAATAATGGAGTAATAATTTTCGTCTACATATTGAGGATTCTGCATATGCTTGCGTTTCCAATAATAATTGATTGCCAATTTCTTGCTCGGCAACGGGTTTACCTTGCTGAAATTTGCGTAGTTTATCTAAATCTTTATAAGCGTAAAAGGCAATACATTGACCTTCACCGCCATCACGGCCACCCCGTCCCGTTTCTTGATAATATCCTTCTAAACTTTTAGGCATGTCGTAGTGCAAAACATAACGCACATCTGGTTTGTCAATTCCCATCCCAAAAGCAATTGTTGCCACAATGACTTCTACTTTTTCCATTAGGAAGCTATCTTGATTTTCGCTTCTAACTGCAGAATCCATACCAGCATGATAGGGAAGTACCGAAACACCATTCATTCGTAGCGTTTCTGATAATTCTTCTACTTTTTTTCTACTCAAACAATAAATAATACCTGATTTATTTGCTTGAGACCGAATATATTTTATTATATCTTTGTCTACATTGTTCGTTTTTGGTCGAACTTCGTAATATAAATTTGAACGATTAAAAGATGATTTAAATACCATTGCATTTAACATTCCAAGATTCTTCTGGATGTCATGCTGTACTTTTGGTGTAGCAGTGGCTGTTAAAGCTATTAATGGTGCAACTCCAATTTCGTTAATTATTGGACGAATACGTCTATATTCTGGTCGGAAATCATGACCCCACTCAGAGATACAGTGTGCTTCGTCTACAGCATAAAATGATATTTTTATATTCTTTAAAAACTCGATGTTTTCATCTTTAGTAAGCGATTCTGGTGCAACATATAATAACTTTGTTTTACCCGATAAAATGTCACTTTTTACTGCATCTATTGCTTGACGCGACAGTGATGAATTGATAAAATGAGCTATCCCATCTTCTTCACTAAAGTTACGCATGGCATCTACCTGATTCTTCATCAAAGCTATCAAAGGAGATATTACTATTGCTGTTCCTTCCATTATTAGCGATGGTAGTTGGTAGCATAGCGATTTTCCTCCACCAGTAGGCATAAGAACGAAAGTGTCCTTGCCGTCAAGCACATTTTGAATCACAGCTTCTTGGTTGCCTTTGAAGTTGTCGAAACCGAAGTTCTTTTTCAATTCTATGCTTAATGCTGATAGTTTTGTCATACTTATAAATGATGTAAAAAAATTGAATACGAAAGTAGTATTTATTGTCGAATTATCTGCATACTTTACAAAGTTTTTTTACCACATTATGCAAATAATCTATAATTCTACTTGAAAAATCTCAATAGTTTGGTAAAGCAAAATTATAAACAGATTTCAAATAAACAATACTTTCTATAAAAAAAAACAGGAATTTAACTATTTGTTTTAGTTAGCTTCCTGTCTGATTTTTTTAATGTGCTTAAATTTAAATTATTAGCTTTTGTTGCTAAGCTGTTTTTAAACGATTAATATTTGCCTTTTCTATCTTACTCTGTGCATATGGTAGTGAAATATTAAGTTTTTTCAGATTTTTTGATGGCATTTCAAACATTTCGTCCATCATTATAGTCTCTGTAATTGACCGAAGTCCTCGGGCACCAAGTTTAAATTCTATAGCTTTATCAACTATATATTCCAATACATCTTCATCGAATAACAAATCTATTCCATCCATTTTGAATAGTTTTGTGTATTGTTTTATAATTGAATTTTTTGGCTCAGTTAGTATTCTTCGAAGTGCTGCTTTGTCCAATGGTTCCAAATATGTAAGAATTGGTAGTCTACCAATAATTTCAGGTATTAAACCAAATGACTTAAGGTCTTGTGGTGCAATATATTGAAGCAGGTTTTGCTTGTCAATATGGTCAGAGCCTTTGGCAGCATTATAACCAACAACACGGGTATTTAAGCGTGAGGCAATCTTTTTTTCGATTCCATCAAACGCACCACCACATACAAATAATATATTTTGAGTATTAACAGCTATCATTTTTTGGTCGGGGTGTTTACGACCGCCTTGTGGTGGAACATTAACAATAGCACCTTCTAAAAGCTTTAGTAAGCCTTGTTGTACGCCTTCGCCACTTACATCGCGAGTTATACTTGGATTATCACTTTTACGGGCTATTTTATCTATTTCATCTATAAAAACTATACCACGCTCAGCAGCTTTTACATCATAGTCGGCCACTTGTAGTAAACGAGTAAGAATACTTTCAATATCTTCACCTACATAACCTGCTTCGGTCAAAACTGTTGCATCAACAATTGCAAATGGCACATGAAGTTTTTTAGCTATAGTGCGTGCTAGCAAAGTTTTTCCAGTTCCTGTGTAACCTACCATGATAATGTTGGATTTCTCTATCTCCACATCATCACTCAACTTCTCTTGCATCAAGCGTTTATAGTGATTATAAACGGCTACTGAAAGATACCTTTTTGCCTCATCTTGTCCAATTACATATTCATCCAGATACTCCTTTATCTCAATTGGTTTTGGAAGTTGTTCTTTTTTTAAACTTGGTAAATTGGATTTGCTGATAGAATTTTCTTTCACTATTTCGGATGCTTGAACTGCACATTCATTACATATTTGTGCCGAGTCCATTCCTACAATAAAGAAACCAATCTGAGATTCTGGTCGCCCGCAAAAGCTACATTTCTTGAAATTTTTTGCCATTATTTTTATTTTAAAACCTTTTTTGCTTGATTATAGTTAGCTAATTACTGGCTAAAAATAACTAGTGTTATGTTAAGTTGGATTTGACGTACTCAATTATTTTTGATGATTGAATCGTTTTATTTTCAAATTAACGTTACACTAGCTACAAACTATTTTTTCTTTTCGTTGAATAGAATTTTGTCAATCATACCGTATTCCAATGCTTCACCAGAGGTCATCCAATAATCACGATCTGAATCTTTTTCTATGCGCTCGAATGGATTTTCAGAGTGGTCGGCAATTATGGTGTATAATTCCTTTTTTAATTTTTGTATTTCACGGGCAGTTATTTCTATATCAGAAGCTTGACCTTGTGCACCTCCCATTGGCTGGTGTATCATCACACGTGAATGCTTCAACGCCGAACGTTTACCTTTGGCTCCTGCTACTAGCAAAACTGCACCCATTGATGCTGCCATTCCAGTACAAATAGTTGCTACGTCGGAACTGATAAATTGCATAGTGTCATATATACCCAATCCGGCGTAAACCGAACCTCCTGGTGTGTTTAGATAAATTGAAATATCTTTGCCAGGGTCTGAAGAATCTAAATAAAGTAATTGAGCCTGAATTACATTAGCTGTATAATCGTCGACTTGCGTTCCCAAAAATATTATTCTATCCATCATTAAACGCGAGAAAACGTCCATTTGCGTAACGTTTAACTGACGCTCTTCAAGAATTGATGGGGAAATATAATTACTAGTAATGTCGGCATATTTATCCAATGCCAAACCGTTCATGCGAAGATGTTTAGTAGCAAAATCGCGGAAATCGTTATTATTCATATTTATTTGAGTTTGAATGGTTTATTGTATAATAAGTGTTCTTATCGAAAAAGGCTTTTAACCATTTTCAAAAAATAAAACAAAGATAGACTTATTTTGTTTTATTTTTTGTAGTTAAAAACCTTTTCGGTGAAATATCTTTAAGTATTAAATAATAGGATAGCAATAATGTCTTAAAACTCTTCAAGAATTTTGCGCTTTTAGTATTTGGACTGACCTCGTCCAATGAGCCGAAAAATGGAGTGAAGTAGGCGTTGAAAACTTTTGTGTTTGAGTGCCGACGTATTTCGTCGGTGCGAGTTTAAAAGTTTTCAGCCTACGAACGACTGATTTTTCGAGCGAAGTGTGCGCAGTCAAACACTTCAATTCCTTTTTTCCCTCTACTGAAGGAGAGGGTGCCGTAGGCGGGTGATG
>CAIWCC010000069.1 GCA_903911085.1 uncultured Bacteroidales bacterium
ACAAAACCTGAACTTTTCATGTTTCGAAAACACCCAATCTAGCGTTATTTGATAGTAAAAAACTGGTTTTTAAGCTTTGTAGGTTAGCCTCAACCAACCCAAGCTCAACCAATAATACATTGATTTGCCATAAAGAGTAGAATGAGCAGCAGCAAAGCGTACCGAAGGTTCCGTTCAACAAGGACTTAATTTTGCGTTTAAGTGAAAGCCAATTCAAGTGCTTGAAAATTGGCTGAGCGTAGCAAAATCAGCGCAGCTAAATCGCAACACCCCGTCAAGAGCAGTGCTTGGCGGGGTGTTTTGCGTTCGGGGTGTTGCGTTTAAGTCCTATGATGTTACCAACAGGCCGTTCGTTGTCATAGATGTGTTTCTTTCAATACGCTGCATAGTCTTGTCTTTCGTGCGTTGAGGTAGGCAAGCTCTTTGGCTGGTTTTGGTTTTAGCGTTGATTTGTGCGACCAGACAATGTGCTTGACTACGTGCGTGGATTACACCGTCACTCTGTTCTTTTTGAAATTTTCTGCTTGCTCAAAAATCTCAACATAAACCTCGTCTCTTTCAACTGGCGGATAACCAAATTCGTCCAATAGCAAAATCAAACCAACTTTCAACGCTGATTTTATGTCGTCACGTTTGTTCCAGTCAGGAAATTTGGCTTGCGACTCCACTAAATCTTTCACTCTTTTGGCAAGTTCTATTAATTTGTCATCAGGGTAATTGAAGTCATATTTCACACACAGGTCTTTCAATATGTCATAAAATGCTTTTTCTTCAAAATCAATTCCCAGTTCATCTCCGGCCTTAAATTCTTTGTGTACTTCCCAAATTAAGTCTGTCAAGGCATTTGCCATTTCTTCATATACTTCGCTTCTTAGAATGTCATTTGCATCCCGGTTGTTGTAACGTTCAACAAGGACTTGCATTTTCTTCGTAAAGTCAACTCCTTTTACTTTGTTGACTTTCTTCATTTCGCCAATGACTTTGGCAAGAAGCTGTTGCAGTAATTTGATTTTGGTATGAGGCAATTTTATTTTATCAATTTTTGCCAAATAATCTTCATCAAAAATATCTTGTTCTGTTTCTTGCTCATCGCCCAACTTGAAGATTTCTTCAACGCCATCACTTGCCAACGCATCTTTTATCATTTCACGAACCCGGGCATTCATTTGAGCTGTGTCGGGTGCATTGCCTTTGGTTAGTTTGAAAACAATGGAACGAACCGCCAAATAAAAATGTGTGTAATCTCTTTCGGTTTGTGTGAGTAGCTCACTTCCGGCACAAATATCATAAGCGGCTTTTAGTCGCTTCACTAAACCCATAAAGCGTGTTTCAAGTTCTTTGGTCAACTGCACAAATTCGGCAGCAAAATTCAAGGTGTTTAGCTGTTGTAAAGTTGAACCATGAAAGTATTTTGAGCTGTCGAATTTATGAAACAGTTTCGCCAACAGATCCAAATGATTCCGTACAATTACGAGCGATTCCGCAATATCTTCAAAGTTATTTTCATCGCCTTTGTTATATTTTGCCAAAGCCAGATTCATCTGTTTTTTTATTCCGATATAATCCACCACTAACCCTTTATTTTTTCCTTTAAATTTGCGGTTTACACGCGAAATGGTTTGAATCAAATTGTGTTGCTGTATGGGTTTGTCAATGTACATGGTGTCCAGGAATGGCACATCAAAACCTGTGAGCCACATATCCACCACAATCGCAATTTTAAAGTTCGATTTTTCGTTTTTGAACTGACGGTCTAATTCTTTACGGTATTCCTTTGTTCCCAACAAGTCATACATTTCTTTCGGGTCATCTTGTCCACGGGTTGCAATGAGTTTAATGCGTTCCATGGGTTTGATTTCTCGTTTATCTTTGTCCGATAAAACGGCACCTTCTTCGGCAATTCGTACCTCTTTCCATTCAGGTTTTAAGGCAATTACATTTTTATAAAACTGATAGGCAATCTCACGGGTGCTGCATACAAACATGGCTTTTCCTTTCACGGTTGCACCTTCCGAAACTCTGTTTTCGTAATGTTTTACAAAGTCTTCAGCCAAGGTTTGTAAGCGTTTTGGGTCGCCAAGTATGGCATTTAAATTGGCAGTTTCCTGTTTGCTTTGCTCTATTTGATATTCGTTAGCTCCATCATTAGCCGCTGCTTCGTAGTATTTCTCAATTTTTTCGAGTTCTCCGTTTTTTAGCGCAACTTTAGCCGCCCTGCCTTCGTAAACTATTCGTACCGTGATTTCATCTTTTACCGATTCTGTCATGGTGTAAGCATCAACCACTTTGCCAAATACATCCAAAGTTGCATCTATTGGCGTACCTGTAAATCCTACAAACGTGGCATTGGGTAACGAATCGTGCAGGTATTTTGCAAAACCGAAGGTTTTTGAAACGCCTTTTTCGGTTACTTTTATTTTTTGGTCGAGGTTCAATTGACTGCGGTGGGCTTCGTCCGAAATGCAAATCACATTGTTTCTATCGGTCAGAATTTCTGTATCTTCGGTAAACTTATGAATAGTAGTTAGAAATACGGCACCGCTTTGTCTGCCTTGCAGCAATTCCCTTAAATTCGCTCTGCTTTCAACGCTTACTATTGTGTTGTCGCCAATAAATTTCTTTGCTTCCACAAAGGTTTCCGAAAGTTGCGTGTCTAAATCGGTGCGGTCGGTTATCAGTACAATGGTTGGACTTTCAAAGTGTTTGCTTTTCATCAACAACCTTGTGAGATAGAGCATTGTAAAACTCTTTCCACAACCTGTTGCGCCAAAATACGTTCCACCTTTGCCATTGCCTTGCGGTTTTTGGGCTAATTTTATAGAATCGTACAGGCGTTTTGCTGCATAATATTGTGGATAGCGACAAACAATCTTTTCGTTTTTTTTCGAACTGTCTGGTATATAAATAAAATTGCGGATAATGTCTCTCAATCTATCGTGCTGAAACATTCCTTGCACTAAGGTAAACATGGAATCAATACCATCTACATCTTTAGCCAAGCCAGCTACTCTGCGCCAACCATAGAAAAACTCGTAAGGTGCAAAAAATGAACCTGCTTTGTTGTTTACGCCATCGCTGATAACGCAAAATGCATTGTATTTAAATAGTTCAGGAATATCACGGCGGTAACGAATAGTCAGTTGATTGAATGCATCAAATATGGTGGCTTCTTCACGAATGGCACTTTTAAATTCAAACACCACTACTGGTAAACCGTTGATGTAAATTATACCGTCGGGAATTCGTTTTTCTGAGCCAACAATTTCTAACTGATTGACAAACTTGTAGATATTGTGGTTTTTTCCATAATTTTCGGGTGGCGAGGCTACAATGGTGTCTAAATGCAGACTGGCAAGTTGAGCATCTAAACCATTGTAATCAATCAGCTCAATATGAATGTCTTTTTGGCTACGGTCTTCACGTTTCAGAATAAATCCATCGCTCAACCATCGCATAATGATTTTATTGCTTTCGTAAAGGTCGCTGGAAGGCAAAGTTTTAAGTTGGAGAACAATAGATTTTGCTTCGGTTACAGTAAGTTGCTTGCTCTCATATTTGGAGAGCAAGTATTGAAGTAAATCCGCTTCAATAAGCACTTCATCGGCTGCTCGGACAATGCTAATGCCTAAGTGGTGGGGAAAATTTTCGTTTCCCAACAACTCAATAAAAGCTTTTTCTAATTTTTCCTCGGTGAATTTCATTTCTGTACTTTAATTATTCATTGACCTGTTGTTGCGCTGTCTCTTTCAATAATATTTTTCCTTTTCAAAGCGTATATATGTTTTTGAACAGCAGATTCATTTATGCCAAGTATTTCAGAGAGTTGTTTACGTGAAATCTTTTTATTGCTTTGAATAATACTCAAAATCTCCTGTTGTCTTTCAGTTAAAAATTCAACTTGCCATCAACTTGACCACCTATTGCACCACCTATTGGAGCACTATTTTCATCATCTACCAACGCATTTAATAGCCTTTCATTTTGTATGAAATTTATCGTTCTCCCATGTCGTTACATTATTCTCAATATATGTAGCTATCATATTCATTTCTTCCTGACTTCGAATAATGTGGTCGTGAAAACGTGTTTGCCAACCAAATTTAATTTTATTCAAATTGGCGTATTTAGTCAATGCCGATTTTAATCCACCCATTGCTGTGGATAATAATCCACATTCTTCTGCAATATCACGCATTTTTTCATTTTTCACCGTACGTTTATTGTTCGTTCCATTTCCATTCGTAGAGACGTGGCATGCCGCGTCTCGTTTGGCATTGATTTCCGCATTTTCCGTAGAGACGTGGCATGCCGCGTCTCTACATGCCGCGTCTCTACCATCAATACAAACAATCAAATGAACATGGTTTGGCATAATTTGATACAGGGGTATTTCGCAATACGGATTATGTATTTTAATTTTCCCAATCAATTCATCTAATTTTTGCCCCAATGCGTTTAATATTATGTCTCCATTATTTATTTCGCCAAAATAATGCAATCTTTCAGAGGTACAAATTGTAATAAAATAATCGCCACTATTATAATCATGCCAAACAGCACGAGCTGAAGGAATGCGGTATTTATTTTGAAATTTGTCAGTTTTCATAACATTCTATTTTACAATTTAATCCGAATTTCCATCACCACCGTAGAGACGCGGCATGCCACGTCTCTATCGCCATCGGGTACGTTTTCATCCGAGACGCGGCATGCCAAATCTCTAACGACATCGCAAACGTTTTCTCATCCGAGACGCGGCATGCCAAATCTCTAACGACATCGCAAACGTTTTCTCATCCGAGACGCGGCATGCCACGTCTCTAACGACATCGCAAACGTTTTCTCATCCGAGACGCGGCATGCCACGTCTCTACACATGCACAATTGTTGGCAAAACCGCAAACCCATTTTAGGGTTTCATCGTGCCAACTTTGCTTGTATTCTATGTTTTGTTGTTCGGGCATATAGCTGATTTTTTTATCGTGAACTTATTTCTCACTGTCATTTTCTTCTTCGTTGTCCCACATTTCCCTGTAAATATCAACGTGTTCTGCTGTGGCAAGCGGGTCAATAGTGTAGTAATAACGGCATAAACTTTTGAAAACTTTTAGAACTTCTTCGTCAAAAGCAACTTCGCAAAGTGCATCCAAGGTGTGTTCAATCCTGTCAATATCCTTATTCTTAGAAATAATGATATTCTCTGCTTCAGGTTTCCAGTATGCGAGTGTCCGCTTTACAGCTTCTTTCTGCAAATTGACGAGGCTTTTAGCTAGTTCGTGTAATTCTTTGTCCATTATTTTCCCTTACCTATTTTCTTAATATCGGCCTCAATTTCTTTCAGACTTTGCTCTTTTTCAATAGCTTGTTGCGCTATTTTATATTTTTGATACTCTTCATCCGATTTTTTCAAAGCCCTTTCATGACTTATTTCTCCTGCATGATGAAGTAACTCCCTACCATTCAATTGCAGAATTACATCTAACCGTTGTATCCAATCTGCCATATACATGGGTGTGCGTTGTTGTGCCATGGTTTCGGCAAAAGCTAAATACTGTTCAACCAACAAACCAAGCAATTTTATTTCATCTTCTTTTAAATAGTTTTTGGCTATGCTTATATCAGTTTTCTTTACTGCCAATGTATTTTTCTTGACAAACGACTGCATGCCCATTAACGGTAAAGAAGCATCCACCCTGCGATAAACCAACTCGGCTGCTGTTTGCTGACTGATAGCCCAAAGCAATTTATTTTGTACCACTTTAAAAAACGCTATGGTTCGTTCGTCTTTGGCATCATAATCAATACTGGTGGTGTAAATGTCTTTAATTTTTTGATAGAAAAACCGTTCCGAAATGCGTATCTCCCGAATCCGTTCTTGCAATTCGGTAAAATAGTTCATCGAACTGCCCGATTTAAAACGGTCATCATTCAGCGCAAAGCCCTTGATAATATATTCTTTCAACCGCTGCGTAGCCCAAATACGAAACTGTGTGCCTTGAGCAGATTTCACACGATAACCAACCGAAATTATTACATCAAGATTGTAGCCATTTACTTCTACTTCTTGTGTTTTACCTGCAATAGCACCGTGTTGAGTGGTTGTCCGGAATTTCCGGACAACCACATTTTCAATTAATTCACCTTCCTTGAAGATGTTGCCAATATGTTCTGAAATAGTCCGTTTGTCTTTGCCAAACAATTGCCCCATTTGCCCTTGCGATAGCCAAACGCTTTCATCCTCTATCCGTACATCTATTTTTATGTTGCCTTCGGGGTTTTTATATATGAGTATTTCGCTGTTGTTCATTGCTTTGCGATGTTAAAGAATCCTTTTCTGTTTTTTTTAATTTTGGGTCTTAAACCATAATACCCCGGGTAGCCAAAAGCTACCCTTTTTGTTTCTTTTGTTTGTCACGGTTTGCAAAACCGCGCCAGCGGGGGACAAGCTGTGATATCAGGCTGATATGCTGTTGACAGTTGTTCATTTGTTTGTAACGGTTAAAAGTGTCCAAAGGGAGTCTAATAATTATCATATTCCTCTAAAACAGTAGATAATGATAGCATCAAATGAAACATATAAAATAATTGTGTGATATATGCTGGAGAATTTAGATTTTGGAATAATTTTAAAGTTTGAAAATTTTGAGTACTAAATTCCTTAATTGGCAGAAGAAATTTATCAGGAAGTAAATCAGAGAAATTGACTAAAATAACATTGATATATGTCATTTGATAACTTAGTGTTTCAAAAATAGCTGTTGATGGATGTATCAAATCATAGAATCGAATAAAATCATCTTGGACGATTTCTTTGTTTGTTTTTATTTCATACATGAAATCTTCAACTGTGTATTTTTGATTAAGAGCAGTTCTGGGTATTTGTGTAATTATTGAAGATGATAAAGTATTCATATGTGAAACGCATGATCTTATATCAGGCCTTGCCCTAATTGTTTTTATTATTCTTTGCAGATAGATAGTAAAGAAATAAAAAATCCCCGCTGCAATAACTGAAGTAAATACAGTATAAGTTATATCTGCGAATATATCAGCATCTTGAAATAGCAATTCATTAAAGCTATCGCTTGTCCACCAAAATTTAAAACAAATTATCCAGATCAAGCAAGCTAACGAAATGCTAAAAACAATTTTATCTATAGTGAAAAAATACTTTCTCATATCTAAGTAATTTATTTGAAACCATATTTTTCTTCTCTCTTCTTAAAGGCTTCCTTACCACCTTCAAGTATTTCACAAACATGCTCTCTTACACCTTGCGATTCTAGTATAATTTTAATTGAATCATCTTTCTGTTTAGTGCTTTCCAAGCTTCCTTCTATATATTGGAATTTAATTTCATCTCTGTTTATCGAATCTTTTCCATGTTGATTTGCTACAATCACAAGTTCAGAATCAGCACTTACAACAACATTCGGATTATGGGTTACTAATATGATTTGTCTTTCCTTTTTCTTTTGTTTTATGTATTGCACCAATTCATTGTAAATGGCTCTATTATCCAAACTATCCTCAGGCTGATCAATTAATATTGGACATTTCTTATCACTAAAATCAAGCAATAATTTTAATATAACAAACGCTTGCTTACCTTGTGACATTACATGAAACATATCATTCTGGTATTTCAATTCGAATTCTATTTCGAACCAGTTAGTTGATAAAAATTCATTTGTAACATTATTGGCTTGGTGACCACCTTTATATTCAATATTACCTGACAAAGAAGATTTTAAATATACAAATACTATATTGGTCAAATCATAGAAGTAATTATTGATTACTTCGTCATAATATCCCTGATTATCAAGACTTCTTCGATTGTGTCTGCTTTCCAAAAACACACGTAAATCATCTTTACGATATTTTATTTTTGAAGTAATTTCAATTCCGTCATAATCAAAATGCAATTTCTGTATAGTACTTTCAATTTCAGATAAATATAACCCATGAAAATCTAATATTTTTACGATTAACTCATCTGATTGTTTATTCAATATTCTTATTTGTTTTTCTAGATCTAAAATTATTGCAAATTTTTTCCTTTCTTCCTCAATCTTTTTCTGTATTTCGCTATACTCTTTATTGATTTGAAAATATTGAAATCCTATTTTGTAAATATCTCCCGTTTTATCTTTTTCTATGGATAACAAAGTGTTTTCAATTTCTTTTTGTAAAGTCTCAACAGATAAATCTATAATTCTCAGCCACTTTTCTTTTGTTTCTTCAATTAATGCCTTTAATGATGTTTCTATAGTGTCTTTTGTGGCTTCCCTTAATCTTATCAAGTCAAAAAAAAGCGATTCATTGAAAATACTTTTATCTCTAATTGCCAATAATTCAGTTTTATCCTTTTCTGCCTGATTAATCGTTTCTGCTCGTTCTACTATTGATTTCGTCAAATCCCGATATTGTTCTAATGTCTCATCGGATATATTTGCATCGGCTTTTAAATTTTGTATTTTTGCATCAAGGTTTTTTATTTCTGTTTCAATGCCGTTTTTATCACCTTTTTCTCTAAGCTCTGTTTTCTTTGCATTTATAGATGCCTGTAGTAAAAACACTTCATTAACTAAAGCTGAAATATTGAGTTTGTTTTGGCCAACAAATTCGTTGTATCTTGCTAATGTAGAATTTACATCTTTGCTTTTTACGATTTTCTCTACTAATAAATTAAGTTCAGACTGATCAGCCGCAATTTTATACATGTGGCTTTGAGGGAAAAACTCAATATCTCTTGCTGAATTTCTTTCACCATCTTGCCATACAACTTCGACACTAACTAAATGGCTATTTACAAAATCGTTACTTGCAAGATCATTATTAACTATTCTTGTATCTATCTTTTTAGCAATAGATTGTAAAAGGGTGGATTTGCCTGTTGATCGACCTCCAATGATTGTATTTAAGTTAGAATTAAATAATAATTCTTCTTTCCAAAAAGTATCTTCATTCAGGACAACTTTTTCAATCACATGGTAACCGGCTTTTTCTTCTGGTCTATTTTCTTGTATTTTTACTCTGTCTTCTGGTTCATAGAGTATCTGTTTTAATCCTTCAAAAGTGGGATCAGCTTTAATCCATGTAAAACAATTTCCTAATCTGTCTTTATCTGTACTTTGAAGATTATTGTGTGAATCGCTACAATCAAGAAGTAAATCATTTACCTTACTGTCTTTTAGCTTTTGCTTCCCCTTGTTGAAATTTTCAATAGATTCAGCAGCTGTGAAAACAATATCAACACCATTAATTATTGTTTTCTTTTCAGCAATACTTCCATCATCCCAACTAAATGCATCCCATTCAGTTTTCCCAATTGCAGTTATATATTTGTCTTTAAAAAAGATTCCGCCGTTAGTAAGTTTGTTTTGAATATCGCTTAGTTCTAAATTTAAATTATTGAACCCTTCTACAATATCACTTTTATATTCGTGTAACCTTTCTGCCGGAACACTTGATTTGATTGCTTTTCCAAGTGCTTCAAGATTATCATAATCAATAACTCCTCCCCAGCTTAGTACACCAGAATTTGGATCTAATTTATATGAACTTGAAAGCGCATTTAAAAACTGAGATTGAATAATCTCTGGAGCTATTTCATTTGAAAAGATTATATGAAAGTTAATCCGCTTGAACTGCTTGTTTCCTGAAAATTTGGCAAGACGAAATTCTACTACAGGCAATATCAGTTCAATATTTTGAAGACGTCCTTGTTTTTTATAATCAAGTACCTTTTTATAACCATCAATAAAAAGATAATCGTTAATCCCTAACACTTTGATATCTGAAGGTAAGGATTCTAAATCATTTATATATGAATCCCAAACATCTTTGTCATTCAACGATTTGTAGTTGTGTACAATTGAATTAGGAGTATGAACATGTAAATCCCATTTTCTCCATTCAGATCCCTTTTTAAATTCTGTTGCCATAGTATCTTAGTTTGTTAATGTTACTAGTTTAGAAAGAAGTAATTCTTTCAAATCAATTAGTTTTTCATTTTCTATATTTCTAAATTGAATTGTTTTATATAGCGTTGAAATTAGACTTTCATACTTCAATAAAATATCTTCATTTGGATATATGAATTTCAAATTTCTAAAATCTGACTTACTGATTTCCGGGAAAGTACTACCTGTTGCAAGGCTTGCTATTTCTTCTAATTGTGTCTTAATCCAATCAAATAATATATGGACAGATACCTTTTCATTTGGAATTAAAGTAATAAATCCTTGATTGGTGCAAGCCTCTTTTGTATTTATTGTCAATTTGCCAACGGTTGCTCTGCTTGTCATGAGCAATGAATAAGCAGGAAACATTTTTGCGGAACTTTTTTGCAAGCCAAGTTTAGTAATTTTTTTTTCTGTATTACTTGAAAATATACTATTACTTTTAGTTACATCTGTAGGGGAATACCAAAGAATATCTCCATTATCCCAAAATTCTTGTTCATCTGTCGATGGCGTTCCTCCACCAAGTGTTTCAACAACATTACCAATAACTTTCACTTTCCATCCCTTCGGAATCTCCTTTTCCAATTCTTTATTAAACTCCATTTCCCCACCACTACTTTTATACGGCAAACCATTTTCGTTAGGAAACTCAAAATCCACAAACCACTCCCGATAAATCGCCTGTGCGGTTTCTTCCAGTTTTTGTATCAGTTGCTGGTTAAGGGAGATGCGGTCTTGAATAACCTTGTATTCTTTTACTATTTCGCGTTGTTTGGTTATGTGGGGAATGGGTAAAAGCGTATTGCACATTTCTTCCCAATCAAATATTTCTCTTGCACTTCCGTGGCTTTTAAACCGTGCATACCTATCAAACTCAGGTCTGCGAAACCACATCATCAAATACTCAGAGTCAAGTTCGTTGGTATCTTTTACTTCAAAAGGAATGTAAGCCTGTGAAATCAATGCCTTTTCATAATCATTAAACAGCGCAATTGTAATTTTATCTCCATTTCTTGAAGTTACTGGACCATATGCAAATTGATTTTTTTCAATAATTCGGTAAGTTGACATATCCGTTCCAATTGTGTTGGCAATGGAAGGGATGAACTTTTTTTGAATACTCAAACCCACCAAAGGCAAATCGCCCAAATCATTATTTCTACCAACAACAGGCTGAATGTAATTGCCTAAAGGCTTATAATTTGATCTCATAAAATTTGAAGCAGGTTAGTTATTATTGTTTGGTCATTTATCAACGAAAAGGCAAAGCATTTTTTACCCATATCTTTGATGGATGCCCCAATATGATACAAATTTGTGTTGTCAATGAGCAGAAAACGGTCGTGCATTTTGTCAGAATGCGTTAACTGTAAATGAGGATACTGTTGATTGAATTTTTGTACATCCGTTTCGAGCAATTTTGATTTGCTGTGGGTTATTATTCTTACGCTCACCGCTTTTTTCTTTTTCGAGAACATGTCCAATACACTGTTGTCCACATAATTGTCAATTAGAACGATATCCTTCTCTGCTTTTTCAATTAACTCCACAATAAAACTATAGGCATCGTAAATTTGTCCATCGAAAAATATGTTTTGTGTAGGTTTCGAGTTTTTAGTTTCCAAAGCATTGAAAACTCGTTCAAAATTAGCATCGTTTTCTATTAATTTCGTTTCTATTTTTTCCACGCGTTGCAATAATCCTGCATTATTAAGCATTATTTTTCGCATTTCCACAAAAGCATCCATTATTTGCAAACTCACTTTAACAGCAGTTTCGCTTCGCAATACAGCCGACAGCATTGCCACTCCTTGTTCTGTAAATGCGAAGGGCAATTTTCTACGACCGCCATGCCCTAAACTTGAAGTGCCAAATTGGTACTTCAAGTTTGGATTGTTGTTTTGGCTTGTTGTTTGTAATTTTTGAGGTTTATCACTTGTTGCAGTTTCATTCCTATTCCTCAAAAAATCCCATTCATTTTCTGATAGTTGAAACATGAATTTTTCAGGAAATCTTTCTTCATTTCGTTTGACAGATCTATTAATCTGTTTTGTTTCAACTCCATACATTTCTGCTAAATCACTGTCAATCATCACCTGAATCCCACGAATGGTGTAGATTCTATTTTCTATTTCCTGCCGAACGACTATGTTACCCTTATTTTCCATATTTTTTCCATTTTGAACCTACCGCAAATTTCGACCACTTAATCATTAGTTAATTTGATCTCATAACCTAACTCTTTAAATACGCTTAGTAAATCAGCTTTTGAGGCAGTTTCGGCTTTCAGCAAGTCGGCAAATTCGGCTTGGAGACTTTGCATTTTTTCGTCAAAGTCGATGTTTTCGTCTCGGTTTACAAATTCAATATATTTGCTCGGTACAAGTGAAAAATCTTTTTTGGCTACTTCGTCATACGAAGCGGAATAACAATATTCTGGAATATTTTCGTATTGTGGTAGAGACGTGGCATGCCGCGTCTCATTGATTACGTCATCATCATTATGTAGAGACGTGGCATGCCGCGTCTCTACAGGAACGGTTTGCCAATTATGATATGTTGTGGCAATGTCTTTTACGTGTTGCTCGTTAAACTGAATAAATTTCTTTTCGAACGGTTCGCCTATTTGGCGTAAATCCATAAAAAGAATTTCATTTTCTCGATTACGATATTGGCGAGTTTCATCTCCAATGCTTCGGATATGTGCTTTCTTGTTTTTATTCAGAATCCAAAGCGTAACGCTTATGTCGGTGGTATAAAACAAGTTTCGTGGCAATACCAAAATGGCTTCCACCATCTTGTTTTCAATCAATGTTTTGCGAATTTTATATTCTTCGCCACCGCCACTGAGTGCGCCATTTGCAAGGATAAAACCTGCTACGCCATTGTCGGAGAGTTTAGAGACCATATTGAGAATCCAACCATAATTGGCGTTGCTTTTGGGCGGTACATCATAGCCACGCCAACGTGGGTCGTCGGTCAGTTCATTTTCGCCCCGCCAGTCCTTCTGGTTAAATGGTGGGTTTGCCATTATGTAATCGGCTTTCAGGTCTTTGTGTTGGTCGTCGCCAAAAGTGTCGGCTGCTTTCTCGCCCAGGTTGGCAGAAATACCCCGTATGGCGAGGTTCATTTTTGCCAGTTTGTAGGTGGTGTTGGTGTATTCCTGTCCGTAAATAGAAACTTCTTTTTTGTTGCCGTGGTGGTTTTCAATAAACTTGATACTCTGCACAAACATACCTCCCGAACCGCAAGCTGGGTCATAAATAATGCCTTTGTAAGGCTCTATCATTTCGGCAATCAGGTTTACAATGGTTTTAGGGGTATAAAATTCACCTTTCCCTTTTCCTTCGGCAAGTGCAAATTTCGATAGGAAGTATTCGTACACACGCCCCACAATGTCCTGTGCTTTGTCTCTGAGCGTGTCAATTTCATTGATCGTGTCGAGGAGCGATGATAGTTTGGTAATGTCGAGCCCGAGACGAGAAAAATAATTGTCTGGTAAAGCTCCTTTCAGGGCTTTGTTGTTTTTTTCGATATTGTGAAGTGCCGTGTCAATTTTGAGGGCAATATCGTTTTGTTTCGAGTTCTTGATTATGAAACTCCACCGAGAAATTTCATCCAGAAAAAACACATTGCTCATGTTGTAAAAGTCGGGCATTTCAATGTATTTCTCTTTGCCTTCGGCTATCAGGTTTTTGCGGTGTTGTTCAAACTTGTCGCTGGCAAATTTCAGGAAAATCAGTCCTAACACCACGTGTTTGTATTCGGCTGGTTCTACACTTCCTCTCAACTTATTCGCCGACTCCCAAAGGGTTTCCTCAATGCTTTTCTCTTTAATTTGTTTATTTGCCATTCTGAATTTAAAATATTAATTTAACGCCAAAGATACTAATTTTTGCTCGTGCGTTGGCAAAGAAACAGCTCTTCCCGCAAAAAAAAGATTTGTGCGGTTGATTTGTGCGTGGATTTCTTCATTCTTTTCTGTCTGTCTTCTGTCTGTTTTTATAGCAAATTGGTCTTTCTTCTTTTTTTTTTTTCGGCTTGTTGGTAACACGTAAGTATGCGATGTCTAATTGGCTATGCGAACTCGTAGTTCGCATATATCTACTGTAAGGACTTGATTTGTATTTATTATATTATTGATATGTAGCAGATTAAATAAATTGTTCGATTTCCTAAGTATTCGCATAGCCAACTTGTTAATAAATAAAAATATCTATATTTGTTGTTTGCTTTTATTAGTAAGCCCCAAAGATAAATATAAAACTCGGGATTAACAATGTTTTGTTTAAATAATTTTTAAATTATCTAATGGACTTACTATTTGATCAAATCCCTTGGTGGTAATATGTGTATATGTCTCCGTAGTTTTACCACTCGAATGCCCTAATAAACTCTGAATGTAACGTATATCAGTACCCGCTTCAAGTAAATGAGTAACCAAAGTATAAAAAATGCAGCCAACATAATTATTCTTATCGCGAACTTAGGTTATAAGTGAATGTCTGGCTTGTGGTCGTACATTTTCTACGTTTATAGATATTGCAATTATGGTGTTCCTTCGTACCATATAGGGGGCATGTTCGTACCTCCTTATCTATATTCATATACATATCCCATAGATATCCCATATATATCCCTACCTTATCCCATATTATTAATGCTATAAAATATTATAGGAATATAGTATGAATATAATTAAATGAATTATCTTTGTATGGATAACATGCTACGAACTTACTACGAACATGCAGCGAAGGAACAACAAAAGAGAATTATCAATTATTAATCTAAAAAAAACCAGAATTTATGGCACGAATGAAGAATTTTATGCAGATGACCGGCTCAATGGCAATGGTGAGTATGTACTCCATGCAAGGACATGACGAAGTGATTATCCGCACCAAAGGTGGTCCAAACAAGTATCAGATTAAAACTAAACCGCAGTTCGAAAAAGTGCGACGTAACAATAGCGAGTGGAGTGCTTGTACAAAAATGGGAAGCCAGATACGCATGTCATTTATGAATATGAACCGGATGGAGGATTTCCCTGTGTCTGGCGCATTGAATGCAATTTGTAAACAGATTCAAAAGTTGGACTCTGAAGGTGAACATGGAAAAAGAGGCATTTATCTCACTCGTCATAAAGAAATGTTGCTGGGCTTTTCGTTTAGCCGCAAACAGGTGCTTGAAAGTGTGTTGCGCGTACCTATCGAAACAACTCTTGACAGAGAAACTGGCGAAGCTCAAATTGTTATTCCGGCTGTTAATACCGATTTGTATTTGTACAACTTCCGCAAACTGCCATATTACCGGATTGTAGCCAACTTTAGTGGAGTGTGTGATATGGCAATTCCCGAAAACGAAAATACATATCAGCATGAACAATATAATTACTGTGATAGAGAATTGGGTGTTTTTGAAAGTGAATGGCTTCCCACCACAGGTACGCAAGAAGCTATACATGTTAAATTGCAATATCCGCTCGACCCCAACCCGATACCAGAGAATGTAACCTTAGTGCTATGTGTCGGCATTGAATTTGGTAAAAAAGGCTATGGTGATATTACAGAGCCAGTAAAATATGCTGGAACAGGAAAGATTGTGAAGGTGGGGTGAGAAATGGAAAATTAAGAATGGAAAATGAAGAATGGGAAATGTTTGATAGCTATTACACAAAACACACAAATAAAAATGCACAAAGGTTCACAAAGTGTTAGATAGTAGAGTTTATATTGATTAAACGTTTATTATTCTCAAAAACCGTAGACAGAGACTCATCTTACGGGTGCAAACAAATTATATCTAATACCAGATTGTATTTCTTGTTTGATATCTAAGTAATTGGGAAGCAATAATATCTTAAAATTCTTCTTGAATTTTGCACTTTTAGTATTTGGACTGACCTCGTCCAGTGAGCCGAAAAATGGAGTGAAGTAGGCGTAGAAAACTTTTTTGTTTGAGCGCCGACGTATTCCGTCGGTGCGAGTTTAAAAGTTTTCAGCCTACGAACGACTGATTTTTCGAGCGAAGTGGGCGAAGTCTTGACTTTTTTTGCTTACTTTTTTGCGTCAAGGCAAAAAAGTGAGTGGGGCGCGGGGCTAGC
>CAIWCC010000070.1 GCA_903911085.1 uncultured Bacteroidales bacterium
CCAATGCCCATAGCCTCGGTCGTTAGCGGCAAGCCATAGAACAGACAGTCAAGATGTTAGACGTTCGAGAGATAAGAAAAAAGAAAATACATTACAGAAGTGGTTGAGACAGATAACAAGAAAAATATATAAAATTATGTCTGAATTATTCATTAAAACAGAAGAACAAAAAGCGAAAGCTGAAACCAACCCAATTTTTGGTGGTTTTATGATAAGTATTGGTGTGGCGTGGCCAGCAATTTATACCATATTTGGAACTCGAACTCAAATTTACGAGACAAATCTAAATACATTTTTATTTTTTGGTGTAATGTTATTAAGTGCTTGTGTTGGTGTTTTAGCTGTTAGACAAAAGGAAAGGGAAGCTAGAAGAGAAGATTTTTATAATAGAGAAGAAATAATTTTCATTGAAAACATGGAAAAAGAAATTAAGGAAATTGTCGAACTCTCTGACACAAATAAACCAGACATCGAACAGAAAATAACTAAATTAGTGCTTAATAAATATGGAAAAGAACTTACCAGTATTAGGAGAAAGATAATGAATGAACCACTTGATGAGGATGGGAAATATCGTAAACATATTTTGGATTTATTAGCTAGACAAAAATACAATCTATTTTTACTAAGTTTATCTATGTTTTCTTTATTAATTTATTTAATACAATAACCAAACTATGAAAAAAATAATAGAAAAATGGATTCAAGAATTCAAGAAAAATAGAGAAGATGAAATTAACGAACAATTAGACAAACACGACCTGTATAAAGTAATGGAGAAAAGACACCCAGGCAAGAAAATTGTTTATCACTATGTGACAAGTTTGGATAATCTTCCAAAACCAGAGAATGAAGGTGAGGTTGTTATATGTTTAATACCAGCTTAATTTTTGTTAAAGGTAGTTGCGGTAAATTGTTTTGTTTCAAACTTATCACCAATTGAATCCACAACAATGACACTGAATTTTTTATTATCGTGTAACTTAATTATTTCTTCTAAATCAACATAATATGTGAACATTGATTTTGGTTCAATTAGTTTTTCGATATTTATAACTTGTATTTTTTTAGAGAAAAAAGATTTTATTAAAACATACACATTGGTAATAATTACGTCAGTATTGGAAGAATTAATAATTTCAACACCAAACGAATTCCTTTGAGACATGTCATTTACTATTCCATAAGGCTTTAGAGTTATTTTATTCATAACAATAATTTTAAAATTTCGACAAATATACAACTTATAACTCAACTAGACAAAATAAACACCGAAATACGGTGGAAAAGAAACAAAACTATTTATATACAACCAATGGCAAGCCGCTAACACACGTCTATGTGTAATAAGCTGATTCAGTAGGTGTTCGAGTTGAAGTAGCCCGCTTTTATGGTCATTATAGGTTGAAAGTTACGTACACCGCAACTCAGCTTACATACACATAGCCTCGGTCGTTAGGTTCCATTCAAAAAAAAACAAAAACAAAGCGGAAGTATAACGTTAACATTAAAATAATAATTTTTCAACCACGTAAATTTAAATATTATGACACAAATCAAAATTGAAAATTGGCTAATTAATGAAGAAGGAATTCAATGGGATGGAAATCCCAAAATAGACTATTTCATATCGAAAGAAAGATTAGACGAATTAGGTACAAGCGAACGAAGGAATATGTATGATTGGCTTCTGCATACTGCATCCAAGACTTGGATAACAAAAACAGATATTTATGCATTAAACACTGCATTTATTTATGCAATTGAATATTTTGGACTTGACTTCAAGACAGGTTCTTTTGTAGAGACTTTAAATGAACAACAATTTGAAATTATGGATAAATAAGACAACTGAAATTGAAAATTTATAAACAGAACTAACATGAAAAACTTAATATTATTATTAATGATTTTTGTTTTGTATAGTTGCCAACAGAAAACAGCACAAGAAAATTATACAATTGGAATTTCTAAACTTGAAATTTACAATTTTAAAGAAGCTATTGAGTATTTCACAAAAGCAATAAACCAAAATCCAAATTATGCAGATGCATATTATATGAGGGCAAAAGCTTATTTGGGAGATAATTATTTTATTATTAATTTTTGGGGTTATTATTACAGTTATAACGAGTTAACCCTAAACCAATTTGAAAGGGCTGTAGGTGTTGATAATCATTCAACTGAAGAAAGTAATGCCCTTACAGATTTATCAAAAGCAATTAAATTAAATGCGAAATTCATTGAAGCATATAAACTTAATGCAGCAATTAAAATACATAAAGGTTATGAAATTAAAGCTTTTGATGATTATAATAAAATAATTGATTTAAATTTAAATGATGATGAATGTTATATAATGAGAGCAAAATTGAAATCAAATTATGGTGATTATAAAGGTGCAATTGATGATTATAGAAAAGCCTTAATAATAAAACCTAAAAATTGCTTGTACTATTTGAGAATAGGATTCAATTATAGTGTACTTAAAAATGTACAAGAAGAATTAGCAAATTATCAAAAAGCTTATGAAATTGATAGTACACAAGCATATATTTTGGTTTATATTGCTGATGCAAAGAGTAAATTGAAAGATTATAAAGGTGCAATAACATATTATACAAAGTATATTGAAAGTAAATACATAGATGAGAAATATCTAAAAAAATCTGATGTACTTATAACAAGAGGAAAATTGAAAATACTTGCTGGTTTAGATGAAAGTGGTTTGGCTGATTTTAGTGAATCAGGTGAGCTTGGTAATGAAGAAGCATATTTTGCTATTAACGAATACAATGAGGAAAAAGAGAGAATTGCATTGTTAAAGGCAAAAAAAAATGCTCAAAACAATGAAATTATCATACCAATAAAACCGAGTTATAATAGAACGTGGTAAACATTAATTTAAATTTCAGACATTACGAATCTTAAGTATTCATGAACCATTAGAAACATCTCGAAAAATAAACAAGAACCTAACACTAAGTCAAATTCAATTAATTATTATTAGAACAAGAGATAGACTAATCGCCCAAAAAGCAAAAAAAACCACTCCAAGTTCTATTTAAATTGGAATTGTCTTACAGTGGCTTTTATAGCTTTTTAAAATAGGGCAGAGCGGTCACAGTACATTGTTTTTTTGCTCGGTTAGACAGTTGAAGTGCATTTTGAAAGAAAAAAACAATGAACTGTAAGTTAATTATAAAAGACTTTTGTTTTGTAGCGACTTTATAACTTATTATTATTGAGACAAATTACAACTTGAAAAGAAAGAAAGAAAGAAAGAAAGAAAGACAAACTTGATGAAAAATGAACGAGAACCTAACACGCGCCTAAGCACATTGGCTGGCTGACGTGCATTTAGCAGGTGTTGCGCCCGCATTCACTTTGTCGCAGCGCGACAGTGAATACTCCCGCAAACCGCCAAATGCGCTTAGCCTTAGTCGTTAGCGACAAGCCATAGAACTGATAACCAAGTAGATAACGGTCATATAGACAAGAAAAAAGAAAATAAACTACAGAAAAGAAATACTTCATTTATTACTAGGGAGGATGCGTGGTTTTTGACAGGAATCTCTAAGAATGACAGTATTAATTTCGACCCAATTATTGGGCTTAAGTATTTTATCATTGTTCATGTAATCCTTTTTGTTCTTGTTTACGGCTTCGTACAATGCGGATACTGAGACTATTATTGTAAATATGGCTGCCCATATAATTATAAAATTAGTTATTATGGATTTTATTTTTAACCAAGTAAATCCACCATTCTTTTTTAAAATTATACCTTTTGTTGTAAGGGAGTATGTTGGATTTTTCATACTATCCCATTTAGTTTCATTTAAAACAACATAACCATCGTTTATTAATACAGACATAATAAAAATAATCTCATTATCATCACGATGACTTAACCCATATTTAGTTTCACCAAAAATAACTATATTTTGAGTTGGTATTCTCTTCCAGAGAAGTAAATCCTTATCATATAAAATATCAACAATCTCATCTAATTGGCGTTCGAGTTTAAACATATTTATTTGGTTATTTAGTTACTCGACAAATATACAACTTATAACTCAACTAGACAAAATAAACACCGAAATACGGTGGAAAAGAAACAAAACTATTTATATACAACCAATGGCAAGCCGCTAACACACGTCTATGTGTAATAAGCTGATTCAGTGGGTGTTCGAGTGATAGTAACCCGCTACAAGTGTTTGTGGTTGGTTGAAAATGAAGCACACCGCAACTCAGCTTACATACACATAGCCTCGGTCGTTATGCGGCATAGTAAAAAAAGGAAAAAGACAGACTCGTTGGTTGAAAAATCTTTGACGAACTGTCCGCTGCTTCTCGACTTTTTGACTATTCTGTAACGACAGAATTCGCTGACTTTCGGGGTTTTGCTCGGCGGACAATTCCTCGCAGATTTTCGAAGGAAGAATTGGACTTTTAGCTTTTCAGACTATGACAAATAACAACAAAACAGAAACAACTTGAAAATGAATAGATTGTATATTTTTCTCTTAATAGTTTTGACTTGTTCTTGTTCGACAAGAAACGAAAAAAAGGAAACAATAGTTGAAGTACAGAAAATTGAAACGACAACGCCTGACTTTAGTGTAGCGTTGAAGTTTATTAATGACTATTCAGAATATTGCGACAAATTGATGAATAAGGAAATTGTTGATTCAAATTGGGTCTATAACAACAACCTTTTGACTGAAAGTTTCAAGAAAAGACATAAATTCGTCATTGACTCTGCTTTTATTGAAGACCCTGAAATGGGACTTGAAGCTGACCCGATTTTTGACGCACAAGATTATCCAGACAAGGGATTTGAAATTATGACGACTGATAAAAACGGATTTGTAACTGTACGAGGAAAAGACTGGAAAGAATTTATTGTTGTTCTAAAAGTGGTTTCTCAAAACGACAAATGGTTAATTGATGGAGCTGGAATAATAAACATTCCGACTGACAAGAGAGCGGAAAGGTAAAGTTATGAAATGACTGATAAACAACAAACTACGACCGCATAACACACGCCTATGTTCACAGGCTGGCTGACGTGCACTTAGCAGGTTTTGCGCCCGCATTCACTTTGTCGTTTCACGACAGCGAATGCTCCCGCAAACCGCCCGTGCCCATAGCCTCGGTCGTTAAGGGCAACAGCCAGAATGATAAAAACATTACTTTGAATTGGTTGAAAAATCATTGATGAACTGTCCGCTGCAACTCGACTTTATGACTTTTCGGTTTTTGCAGACTTCGCTCCTTTTTTATCTTTTGCGTGGCGGACAATTCCTCGCAGATTTTCTAAGGAAGACAGAATATGTTTCTGACATTACGACTAATACACTTACGACTAAAAATATGGACTTTGCGACATATTGATTTTTAAAGTTTTGTGCTTGGTTTGCGGAAAGTGGTTTTTTATCGGCTGACTGAAAAGAAAAAATAAAAACAGACTGACAGTTTGAAGCTAAAAAAAGCATTTTTCGGTTTGTTTAAGTGACGAGCAGAAAAAAATATAATTCGACTTGACATTGCTCTTGTTTTGACAATTTTAGTGGTTTGACAAAGAATTGAAAGAAAAAAGAAACGTTTTGACACGTTGACACGAAAATAGTTGAGAAATTGTTATTAAACAGACATTTTTTGACACAGAATTTAAGAATTTATTAGTTAATTTGTAACGACTTTGTGGGGCTAGACAAGATGAATTAAATTGGTTGACTTTTTTCGGTTTTTATACCTGACGACTGACTTTCGAGCGGTCGGACAGTGTTGTATAACTCGACAGTGTTGCAGGTGTTAAAAACGAGAAAAACTATCTTTAACAAGCTGGATGCCCTTAACACACGCCTAAGTTCATTGGCGGGTTGACGTGCATTTAGCAGGTTTTGCGCCCGCATTTCCTTTTGTCGTTCCACGACAGGAAATACGCCCGCAAACCGCCAAATGCCCTTAGCCTCAGTCGTTAGCGGCAAGCCATAGAACTGATAACCAAGTACATAACGGTCATATAGTTGACAAAAACAAAGATGGAAATACATTACAGAAGTGGTGGAGTCATATATTCAATAAGTTATTCCCCAAGAAACAACCAATAAGCTATAATTTTAATATGGAAAACTTTTTTACCTTGAACGGGAAAATTGAAGAAAATAGACGTTTCTTACGTGAAACTCAAGAGAAATATGAGAAAATAAGGAGCTATTATCCTCTATTTTTCATTTATATTGGTATGTTAAGCGTTTACTCATTTGACATTCTTACTTATATTATAACAACTACATTTACTGGAAGTGTTTTCTTTTTAAGTTCATTGTTTTTAGGTCATATTTTATTATTCGGTTATGTGTTCTATTTATTTAGTAAAGTTTTGATTTTGAAGAACATCATGGTTGACCCAATACCGAAATTAGTTTATGGGGATTTTGACAAAGAAAGAATAGTTATAGTTGACTCCATGACAGATAGTAAAAAAAAAGAAAACGAAAAACATAACGAAGATTTATCTAACAGAGAATTACAATACTATTTGAACGGTTTAGAAGAAGATGCAAAAATAAACTTTAAATTGTTGAAAGAAAAGAAAGAAATTCTTGGTAAAGTTATAAAACTATGCTTATACTCATTTGCTTTATATATAGTTCTCATAACATTTTTTAAAACAAACTCAATGTCAAAGACAGAACATCCAAAAGACAAAATTGAAGTAAACAAGACAAGTGATGGTCTACAAAGAAAAAAGCAGCAATATATGGCTGACAGTACAATTAAAGTTGGTGACCCATTGAATGAAAAAATCAACAAACAATTACAAGACACAACAGAAAAAGATAAAAACACACTCAAAGTTACAGAAAGATTTGGTACGCTTTCCGATTTTGAACCAGGTGATTTAAAAATAAAATAAAATACTCAACTAGACAAAAAACACCTAAATACGGTAAAAAAGAACAAAACAATGTTGGTAGACGCAGCGAAGAAAGAAAAGTAAATGAAAAAAATTAGTGTAATTTATTAAATAAAAAACCCCACAGCGTTAACTGTGGGGAGAAAAATTATCGGAGTATAGTACTCTGATAGCTCACTAAATACATGAACTTTTCATTAGAAGTTAAAATAAGGATGTTACCCATTTTTTCTTCGCTGTTGCTACCTGTCTTTTAGTTTCAAGGTGTGGACACCATATCAATGTTGGGGCTTGCAGCACGACAAAGATAAACAAAATAATTAAAGAAACAAAGAAAAACAACCAATCCTACACAACCAACGACAGAAAAAATGGCAAGCCGCTAACACACGTCTATGTGTAATAAGCTGATTCTGTGGGTGTTCTAGTTGAAGTAGCCCGCTTTTATGGTTGTTATAGGTCGAAAATGAAGCACACCGCAACTCAGCTTACATACACATAGTCTCGGTCGTTAGGGCACATTTTAGAAAAAAAAACAATGATTGAATACGATTGGAAAAATGAAATAGAATTATGGACTGAAAAGAAAAGAACTATAAAACCTTTTCAGAAAGAGTTAATTGACTTTTTTCAATTAGCATTTGAAAATACATATTTTCCTGACAAAAGTCTTTTCGGTACAAACAATTATAGTATTTCATTATTGACAGGAGGAATTTTCTTTGCTGCGTACACGAAAGAAGGAGTTATTTGGGTTTTACTGGACAGACAATTTACTGACATTCCAAATTCTAGAACAACTATAGTTAAATCTACAAAAACGTTTTCAGAGCCACTCTTTTGGTTGGAGACTGACGACTTAAAAAACATAAAGCTACTAACAAGTAGACCTGATATTTGGCACAGTTTTAAAGTCGCTACTAACAGAATATTTGACAGCAAAATGGTAACTGCACCCAGAGAGCATATCGCAAAAAACAAAGTCTTACTTTCTGAATTCTTTGGTAATAAACAACAGAATATTTTCCTAAAAACTGCTAATCAGGTCGAGACAGAGCTACAAGAAAAGATTAATTCAGTTCGAAAGTTATCGAAAAAGAAAAGACAAGAAATTTTAGAGAACTCAGAACCGAAACCGACAAAAACAACTGTAAAACAAGCAGTATTTAACCGAAATCCATATGTAATTGTAGAAGTACTTGAGAGAGCAAACGGAATTTGCGAACGTTGCAAAAAACCAGGACCATTTTTAAGAGACCTCGACAATTCACCATATTTAGAAGTTCACCATATTCAACCATTAGCTGAAGGTGGAGACGACACGGTAAAAAATGCAATAGGACTTTGCCCGAATTGTCACAAACAAGCACATTATGGGAAGAAAACATATTGACAAGAAAAAAACGATGCCCTAACACACGCCTATTGTCATTGGCTGGTTGACGTGCGTTTAGCAGGTTTTGCGCCCGCACTCACTTTGTCGCTGGGCGACAGTGAAGCTCACGCAAACCGCCAAATGCCCATAGCCTCGGTCGTTATGCGGCATGGCAAAAAACTATTAAGATATAAAAGAAACCTCTTTTAGATTTATAATATGAATTGTTTTTCCTTTTTCGTTTGAAACACAAAGTAAATTAGTCATGTTATCAAGAATTGCTTCTCTTATTTTATCAGACATTTCCTGCGTAATACCTAATATTTCTCCATTTGAGAAATGAATTGTTTTTTCTGACTTTAAGATTAAAGTTTCTTTTTTATAATAATAAAATTGAATCGCTCCGACTAAATAGCCGATGGTTAAAGTTCCAAATACAAACGAAGCGGATTTTAACTCTGAACCAAAAAATAAAACAGAAATTGCAGTTCCTATAAAAATTCCTGTAATTGAAAAAAAAATTGATTTGTACATAATTGTAAATTTTATAATTAATAATAAATTGATTTTAAGAAAAGAAAGAAGCCACGAACCGCATAACACTCGTCTATGTACACCTGCTGGCTTATTTGCGTTTAGCGGTATTCGTACCCGCTTTTACCTTTGTGCTTTGCTGACAGTGCATCTCCCGCATCCCGCAGGATGATACATAGTCTTATTCGTTAGGGGGCATTCAAAAAAAATGAAAAACAAGAACATCTTGTTGAAAAAAGAACAATCAAAATCAAAAAAATGCTCGACAATACAATATTTTAAGCTCAAAATTATTTTAGTATAAAATCAAAAAACAATAATTTAAAAGAGGAAAATCTTAAATGATAGCATCGATTTTCCCTCAGATATGAAACTAAACGAATTTAACTGTTTTCTAAAACTTCAAAAAAGTAAAAACATGAAACAAAAAAGACTTAAGTGGATGACAATAATGATATTATTATTTTCCGCGATTGGAATTCAAGCACAGAATTCACTCAATGTACACGAGAGATCGGGTATAAAAACTAGTATTAATTTAAGCACTATTCAAAACCTTATTTTTACTAGTGGTAATATGACAATAAACAAGAAAGATGCAACCACAAGCATTTTTTCTTTGACAAATTTAGGATATATAGATTTTTCGTCTCTTTCAACAGGAATCGGCGAAAATAAAATTAGCAATCAGTTTATATTATTTCCGAATCCGGTGCAAGATGTACTTATCATAAAAACGCTTACATCATTAACTTCTGAGATACATAAATTTGAGATTTATGGGATTGATGGAAAAATTGTAATGTCAGAGTTTTTAAACAAAAACTTGATGTGCGTAAATGTAACTTCATTAATAAAAGGTGTTTATTTTTGTCGTATTCACAATGGAATCAATGTTACCACAACTAAATTTATTAAACTATAATTTAAAAGGAGAAATATATATGAAAACAATTTGGACTTTATTTTTGACGCTATTTTTATCGTTAAATTTTGCTACCGCACAAGACACTTTGTATGTTTACAAAGCTGGTGCAGTAATTTATAAACAAGCTGTAAGTGATGTTGATAGTGTTACATTTTATAAACCATATTTCCCGACTCAGGGATTAATTGCATGGTGGCCATTTAATGGAAATGGGAATGATATGAGTGGAAATGGGAATAATGGTACAGTTCATGGTGCGACACTTTCATCAGACAGATTTGGTATTACAAATCGTGCATACTCTTTTAATGGGATTAGTAATTATATCGATGTCCCTAATGCAACGGTGTTAAATCCAACAACTGCACTTACAATTTCGGTTTGGGTTCAATCGACATCAACTCAAGGCAATGCTGGTATTATTGGTAAATGGAATAATTTTGGAGGTGCAAGTCAAAATGGTCAAGAACAATATACAATTACTACAGGTTCTGTAGGCAAAACTGGTTTAACTTCATATTTGAAAACTGTAGGTAAATCACAATCATTTGTTCAAGAGGTTACAAATACATACAATAATGGCAATTGGAATCATTTTGTAAGTGTATGGGATGGTACAAGTTTAAAACTCTATAAAAATAATGCGTTATTATCTACATCGCTATATACGGGCATAATTCCAAGCTATAATCAAGCTTTAGAAATTGGACGTTATGCTGGTGGTCAAATGACTACAGAACCAAACAACAACTACTTCAATGGCAAAATTGATGATATTGGTATTTGGAATAGAGCACTAACACTTCAAGAAATTTCAAATCTATATAACTCAAAATAACAACTTATAATTACCAAGAATTAAAAAATAAGCTTATGGAAATTAATAAATTTATCTCAAAGGTTTTGGATGAACTTCAAGATTTAAAAACAACTGATCGTAAAAAAGACTATATAGTCGAAGAACTTGAGTTCGAAATAGGAATAGTAATTAGCGATGATGTTAATGGTGTTGCAAAACTTGGTGTAAAATCAATTTTTGCAACAATTTCTGGAGAGATAAGCAATAATGTTTCAAATGAAAATATCCAGAAGGTTAAAATTAAATTGAAACCTAAAAGAGGTAATGGGAGGAACAATCATTAAGAAAACTATCTTAACTATAGTTGCTTGTTGTATGTAACAAAGTCGCTCTATGCTAGGCATTTGGCTTTGGCTTAGTATTAAATAACAGGAAAGAGTTCCAATTGTCCAAATTAATACATTCGGCTGAATTTCTGCAGAATGTATTAATAATTCTATTCCATTTTCTGACAGGAATAGATGAATTCAATTATAAATTGAGTAAAGGAATTAATACATAAAAAACAATCACCCAAAAAGCAAAAAAAGCCACAACAAGTTCGAGTTAATTTAAAGTTGTCTTGCTGTGGCTTTTATAGCTTTTTAAAATAGGGCAGAGCGGTCACAGTACATTGTTTTTTTATTCGCTTAGACAGTTGAAGTGCATTTTGAATGAAAAAAAAACAATGAACTGTAAGTTAATTATTCAAGACTTTAGTTTTGGAGAGACTTTATAATTTGTTATTTTTGAGATATTTAGCAACCAGCAAAAAGAAATGAAAGACAAATTTAATGAAAATGAACGACCCCCTAACACGCGCCTATTGTCACCTGCTGGCTGACGTGCATTTAGCAGGTTTTGCGCCCGCATTCACCTTGTCGCTGTGCGACAGTGAATACGCCCGCAAACCGCAGGATGCCCATAGCCTTAGTCGTTATGCCCCATTCAAAAAAAAAGAAAGACAGAGCAAAAATTAATCTGAAAACAAAATAATAACAACAAAACAGTTACATTATGAAAAAACTATTTGCTTCAATCCGACTATTTCTGGTTACAATTCTACTCGGAAGTACAATTTTTAATGCTATGGGACAAACATCCGCTACTATCGACCCACGGAATTATTCGTTTGCAAATCCGTATATGATTCCTAACTTACCTAGCACATCAGATTTCAACTTGACTATTAAAACGGGGAAACCGACTTATGTAAAAATTGCAGGAGTTCAAGTCTATACGTTTATGACTAATTCAGATGGTTATACAATAATAGCAAATGATTTGAAGATTCTCATTGATAAGACTGGGCATTGGATTATTGAACACGATTACATTGCCACATTACTCAACGTTACCTACCAAGCAGACCTACAAGACCAAACCATTGGTTCAACCACTTATGGCGATTATCCCGATTTTATATGGGTGCCGCAGAGTAATAGTGCAGCTGTGAGTGCTGGGAAATATATGGCATACTACAGATGGAGAAATATGGATGAATCTCTAATATCAAGAAGTGCAGTGGATAGTTTAAAAACCTTACAGATTGGTTCATATATTTCTCAACAAACCGATGGTACTGGTTTGTTAACTCGTGACACTATTTCTATTCTCGAAAAACCCACATTAAACAACCCTACAAAAACGCTAAACTTCCCTACAACAACGACTGGAATTACATATAAATTACTGAAAGTTGGCTCTATAAGTGGAACTGACACTACATGGACAGAAACACAAAACTTTACAGGAGACGGAAACGCAAACAACATTACACTTACAGACGGAAAATATAAACTGACAACGACACTTGGAAATCATACAGCAGTTTATCCGTATGGTTATTTTGTTGTTGGCGTTACGACAGCTATAGACAAGACAAAAGAAGAAAGTGTAAATTATCGACTTGCTGACAATAAATTGCTGTTTGACAACGAAGTGTATTTAAAATTTTATTCGTTACAAGGACAACTTTTACAACAAGGACAAGGAAATTCGTTCAAACTTTGCAGACAAGCAGGTATTTTTAAAGCAACAGACAAGAACGGCAACGTACTGACAGCTAAAATTATACAGAAATAACGACAACCAGACAGCGTAACGAAAAAATGAACGAGGGCATAACACACGTCTATGTGCATTGGCTGGTTGACGTGCGTTTAGCGGTCTTTGCTCCCGCATTTCCCTTTGTCGTTCCACGACAGGAAATGCTCCCGCAAACCGCCAAATGCCCATAGCCTCAGTCGTTAGTGGCAAGTGTAAAAAAAAGACTACCACGCTATTTCAAAGTAAGTGTATTCCGAATTTTTTAAAATACGACATTGTAAATCTTTATGTTTTAACCTGAATAATCGAAAGGCTGGCTCAACCAACCAAATATCATTGCTATTTGCATTATGTGAAAACCCATGTTCTAGTTTACCCTCTTTTGATTTTTCTTCGACTATTTTTTCAAGTCGCTTAAATCCTTTAATAATAAGTTCACGTTGTTTTTTACGATTGAACTTAAAGGCATTTTTTTGAAGTTTTGATTTTTTTATCATGATATTATACTTATATCTACTAATTTTCTTAACTCGTATTGAATATTATCTACAACCGTTATAAACCCCAAGGGCTCTGTAAATTCAACTATGCCTATGTATGTTTTACGGTCTGCATTACAGCAGGTATGGAATTGTATTTTATCTCCAGTTTTTATTTGCATATAATTTGGTTTTTAAGTTTGACAAGAAGAAAGAAACACCAGCCACTAACATATTCTATGTGCATTTGGCGGCTAAATCGCATTTAGTAGGCTTGGTTCTCGCATTACCATTGTGCGGGTGCGAAATGTTTGAAGCCCGTAATCGCCAAAATGACCCATAGAAATATGCCGTTATGCCCCATTCAAAAAAAAAAATAAATACAGTGCAAGAATTAATCTAAAAACGACAAAATTATAAAAACAAAACAGTTACATTATGAAAAAACTATTTACTTCAACCCGACTTTTACTGTTTACTATTCTACTCGGAAGCACATTTTTTAATGCATCAGGACAAACTTCTGAAACCATTGACTTTCGACTTTATACAACCAAGGCTCATCCGTATATGATTCCTGTTGTTGTAAGCGGTAGTGACTTTTACTTGTCAATTATTACAGGACATCCTGTTTATATTTCTGTAACAAATACTGATAAAGGTACTGGAAATTTTTATAAAGCAACATCGCCTACAAAAACACTAAACGGCGATACTATTTTGATTGATGCAGGCGATGTTGGTAACTGGTTGGTAACTTATAGCTCTGGTGGAACGCTTAAATCCATAAAATTACATACCACCTACCAAGCCGACCTACAAGACCAAACCATTGGTTCAGCCACTTATGGTGATTATCCCGATTTTATCTGGGTGGCGCAAGGTGGAAGTGCGGTGGTGAGTGCTGGGAAATATATGGCAAATTATAGGTGGAAGTATCTTGATAATTCAAATTTCCAATACACAGGAGGAGGTGCGCAATATACAGATAGCGTTAAAACATTAGGCATAAATACATATTTCGCTAGGGTATCTGATGCCACGGGAAATATATCTCAAGATACCATTTCCATTCTCGAAAAACCGACATTCAATAGCACAGCCAAAACACTTAATTTTCCGACAACTACGACTGGAATTACTTATAAACTACTGAAAGCTGGTTCTATAAGTGGAACTGACACTACTTGGACAGAAACACAAAACTTTGTAGGTGACGGAAATGCAAAGAACATTACACTTACAGAAGGAAAATACAAACTGACAACAACGTTTGGAATTCATACAGCAGTTTATCCGTATGGTTATTTTGTTGTTGGAGTTACGACAGCTTTAGACAAGACAAAAGAAGAAAATATAAATTATCGACTTGTTGACAACAAATTACAGTTTGACAACGAAGTGAATTTTAAATTCTACTCATTGCAAGGACAACTTTTACAACAAGAACAAGGAAGTTCGTTCAAACTTTGCAGACAAGAGGGAATTTTTAAAGCGACAGACAGAAACGGTAACGTATTGACAGCGAAAATTATACTGAAATAACGACAACCAGACAACGAACCGAAAAAAAATGAACGAGGGCATAACACACGTCTATTGGCATTGGCTGGTTGACGTGCGTTTAGCAGGTTTTGCGCCCGCATTCACTTTGTCGCTTGGGCGACAGTGAAGCGCACGCAAACCGCCAAATGCCCATAGCCTCGGTCGTTAGGCGTCATAGCATAAAATGAAAAGTTAGTTATGCTATTTTGGTATAAAATCCTTGACGAACTGTCCGCTTCTTCTCGACTTTTTGACTTTTCTGTAGCGACAGAATTTGCTGGATTTCAAGCTTTTGCTTTGCGGACAATTCCTCGCAGATTTTTATGGAAGAAAAGACAAGAAAACGAACGACTTGTGATTCATGTTACGACCATAACGACTGAAAACACCTGAGAACCGACACATTTTCTGCTGTTCGACTGAAAAGAAACAAACGACTTTCATTCTGACTGGATTCATAAACTCAGGACTTTTCCTGCATTTCGACTGAAAACAGAAAGACAAGAAAACAAATTTCTCATTCCGACAGATTTCCTGAATTTCATTTTACGACTTTAGCTCCTCGACAACTCGACAAGAAAAGGACAAACTTACGACTTCTTGAATTTGACCTAAACGTGTTGCGTAACATATAACACGACAATAAAAATTTAAGAAAATATATTAACTTTACGACCGTTTTGCTGGTCGACTGAAAAGAAACAAAAAAAATACTGGCTGACATTGCGACAAAAGGACTTTTAGCGTAAGTCAGCGGACGACAAACAAACTTTCTGACAAAGCTACGAACGCCTAACACACGCCTATTGTCATTGGCTGGTTGACGTGCGTTTAGCGGCATTTGCGCCCGCATTCACTTTGTCGCTTGGGCGACAGTGAAGCGCACGCAAACCGCCAAATGCCCATAGCCTCGGTCGTTATGGGCAAGCTTAAAAAAATAAATAACGACGAGAAAATAGATATTAACAGACATTTAAACCAGTAGAAAAAAGATGGAAAAAAAAATCAAAAAATCAGTTTTAGTACTTTTACTTATAACATTATCGACATATAGTTGCGGTACGAATTATTACTATTTTAAGCCTTGGAAAAACAAAAAAATAATTCCGACTGAAAAAATTTATTTTAAGGTTGACACGACCGACACACAGAAAGATATTACTTTCATTACAACTATTTTAGACAAAATTGGGAATAATCTGAAAACTATCGGTTTCTCCTACGAAATAATAAATCAAGCGACTTTTGAAAAAATGACGACAAAAGAAGAATTGGTATTGTCGTTCAGTTTGACAAAACCTGCTTATGTCCAGTTAAACACGTTTAATCCTAAAGGAATTCCTCTATGCAATCGAATTGTGATTTTACAAATTCAACCTGTAACAGGAAAATTAATAGAAACTACCGCTTCAATTTCTGTCAACGACGAAGAAGAAGGGATTAAACAATTTGTAGCCGACTTCACAAACCGACTGACAAAGAATATAAGCATTAAGCAACTGACTGTGAACTAGAATCAAAACCTAGAATAAAATGGAGCTAAAGAAACGAATAAAATGAAAAGCCTAGCCCATAACACACGTCTATTGGCATTGGCTGGTTGACGTGCTTTCAGCAGGTTTTGCGCCCGCATTCACTTTGTCGTTTCACGACAGGAATGCTCCCGCAAACCGCCAAATGCCTCCAGTCCTCGGGGATATATTGATTAGCTGAGCAAAGTTTGGCACTGTTGGGTGGGATTTTTTTCAATCCCACCCCATGTATTATGAGGAATTGTATTCCGATAAACAATAGTTTTTTTAAGAACGGATTAAAAATCCTAAAAATACAAGAGTTGGGATTAGAAATAATTAGCTCCGAATACCGAGTCGTGTCTATGATGTACCAAACCATAAAACGATTTACAGACAAGACATATTAAATTAAAAACAACCATTGGAATCATTAAATAAAATAGAACAAATTACTTGTTCAACAGCACTAAATAAACTAAAAAGAAGTGTTCCTTACGGCTGGGATTTGAATATTTACCGTGGCTGTGAGCATGCTTGCAAATATTGCTACGCTATTTACTCCCATGAGTATCTGAATGAAAGTGATTTCTCCAAAGTATTTGCTAAAACGAATGTTGCTGAGCAACTGGACAGGGAATTAAGCCAACCAACATGGAAACGTGAAACCATTAACATAGGAGGAGTAACCGATAGCTATCAACCCGCAGAAGCAGTGCAAAAAATAATGCCCGAAGTACTGAAAGTTTTAATCAAGCATAAAACGCCGGCTATTATTTCTACAAAATCGGATTTAATTTTACGTGATTACGACTTAATTGATGAATTGTCAAGAATTACATACGTGAATGTGGCTTCGACCATTGTAACAACAGACGAAAATATACGCCAACTGATTGAGCCAAAAGGAAGTTCTAGTTTTGCTCGTTTCGCTATGCTAAAAGAATTTCGCAAAACCAACGCTTCTGTCGGACTGCACACTATGCCCATTATTCCATATCTGACAGATAGTTTTACTAATATTGAAAGTTTATGTTCCGAAGCTCAAAAAGCAAACGTTCACTATATGCTACCTGGTGTTTTGTATCTGCGTGGAGCAACGAGAAAAGTGTTTTTTGACTTTATTCTTCAAACCTATCCTGAAAAGTATGAACAATTGAAAGATTTATATAAAAAAGGCGGAGCAGATGAAATATACAAAGGGAAATTATACAACGAAGTTGTTAATCCATTACGCGAAAAATACCAAATATCGAGTAGCTATATAAAACCGATGAAAGAAAAAATGCACAAACAATAAAACACGAGAAACCTGTCTTCTCGGATATGCTGATTAGCTGAGCAAAATTTGGCACTGTTGGGTGGGAACCAACGTTCAGCGTAAGATAATTGTATTCCGATAAACGATAGTTTTTTTATGAACGGATTAAAAATCCTAAAAATACAAGAGTTGGGATTAGAAATAAATAGCTCCGAATACCGAGTCGCTGACAAATAGTTCCCAACAACGAAGTAGCATTATTTGTACATTTAAAGAATATATCCGGTTGGACGAGGTAGTTATAATTATATTCCTTCTCATATCACTTGTGTTATATTTTTTGCAAAAATAATCTTGAAATTTTAAAACTAATTTAAAAAACAGTTAGACTTATGTCAATACTTATAATCGGAGTTGGAGAAGTTGGTGCAAAGATTGCCGAGAAGATAAATCAAGAAAAAATATCTGGAGTAAATTGTGCTGTAGTTGTAAACGGAATAACAGAAGAATATCCCTCTATAGCTAAGGGAGTTGATATCTGGGACGGAGAAATGCGATGTCCTGGAGGTGAAGTTGAGTTTGCAAAAAGATTTGCAGAAGACAACATAGAATTAATAAAGTCACTAATTATTGAAGGAACAAGCAAAGATTGGAATTTAGAAACAGAATGAAAATTCATAACTTCACTTTATTCTGGTCAAATTTGAGACAAATTCTATGAAACAAAAGAAATACTAATCGCCCAAAAAGCAAAAAAAGCCACCGCAAGTGCGTGTTAATTTTCAATTGTCTTGCAGTGGCTTTTATAGCTTTTTGATAATAGGCAGGGCTGTAGCAGAACATTGTTTTTAGCTTTACGGCTAAGAAAAAAAATATACCGATAATGCTAAAACCAATGCACTTTAAGTTAATAATTGGCGGTTGTGGCATTGTGCTTTATTGTAAACCGCCAGTTTTAAGATGGATAATTTGCACGATTAAATAATATATTTGCAAATATATTGCAAATAATAGAATTAGCTGCATGATTTATCAAATTTAGTTGTATCTTTGCAACGTAAATACAACTACAAAAAGATAAGATTATGATCAAGGAATTTAGTTTCGGGAATTATAGGTCATTCAAGGAAATCCAATCTTTGAATATGACTGCTTCAAAAATTAATGAGCTTACAGAGAATAATATAATTGTACTCAATGATAAGCAATCTTTGCTTAAAAGTAAGGCCATTTATGGTGCAAATGCAAGCGGTAAAAGCAATATCGTAAAAGCTCTCGTAAGTTTCATTAAGATAATTAAAAATTCAGTCAAAGATGAAAAAGTACTTGACATGATTGAGAATTTCAAATTATCTGTTGATACAGACAATGAACCCTCCTTTTTTCAATTGATATTCGAAATAAATAAAATTCAATTTAGATATGGTTTTGAAGTTACCGACAAAGTAATTAAGAGCGAATGGCTGTTTGGCGTGCCAAACGAAAGAGAAGTTTGCTATTTTGTAAGAGAAAATAACACTATTAACGATATTAGTAAGCTTCATTTTGAGGAAGGTCATAAACTGTTATCAATTTACAATGACAGCGAAGGCGAAAATGAAGTATTTAGAAGCAATTCTCTATTCTTATCAGCCGTTGCTGCCATGAATGGAAAATTGTCAAAGCAAATTGTCAATTCTATTTTTTCAATTACAGTGCTTAGTGGTTTGCAAGACAAACAGTTATATAATATTTCAGGCACAAATCTGAAAAATGAAGAAACAAAGAATAAAATCGTTGAATTTCTGAAAATCGCAGATGTGGGGATTAATTCATTGGATATTATTGAGGTAAATAATCCTATTGAAAATAATTTAGTGAAGGAAGCTCCAGTAGAATATCTCAAAAAGGTGGAACACGATCATAAAATTGGTTCTGTTATTTCGATGCACGATAAATTTAATTCCCAAAAGGAGAAAATAGGGGAAACTAACCTTCAATTTTCATCCTCTCAGTCGGAAGGAACTTTGAAAATGTTTGAGATTAGTTCGTTTATTATCAAAGCTATCGAAAATGGAGAGACATTGGTTATTGATGAATTTGATGCAAGATTACACCCATTAATCTCTAAAAAAATTGTCGAATTATTTAATTCACAAGGCAATAGTTCGGCTCAATTAATCTTTGTAACACATGATACCAATTTGTTATCGGCAGATTTGTTGAGACGTGACCAAATTGATTTTGTAGAAAAAGATAAATACGGTGAAAGTCATTTGTACTCGTTGGTACAATTTAAAGGCATAAGGAACTCAGCTTCTTTCGAGAAAGATTATATTAAAGGAAAATATGGTGCAATCCCATTTTTAGGCGATTTTAATCAGCTTTTTAAAACTGAGATAGATGCCTAAGAAACAAACATATATCAAAAAGACAGATTTAAAAGGTCAAAAACCTTGGTTAAAGAAGGTAAACGCTTCCGAATATAAAGTTGAAACAGTAGCTCCAAACAAGACAATTCTAATTGTTTGCGAAGGACAAACTGAAGAGTTGTATTTCAAGTCATTTCTTGTTTCAACCTTGACAGTTAAGCTGTTTTCATTGGGACAATCCAAACTTCAATTAGTTGAAAACACAGAAAGAATTCAACAAATGGAGCAATGTGACGAGGTTTGGTGTGTTTATGATTTGGACATAAAGCTTGATGTAGCTAACTGTATTTTTGGCGGATAATTTGGAGTTTTTTGAGCAGATTCTCGTTATGGGTAAAAGCAAAAAAAAAGAAAAGTAGTGATGTTATAAGGCAATATGAAAAAAAGAAAACTAATAATGAGAAAATTCATAATTTTGATTTTTGGATTGATTATAACATTGAATGCTAATAGTCAAATAGCTGATACTACAAGCTACTCATATAATGATTTCAAGATTGTTCCTAGGATTGGGATTTCATATCAAAAGAATCTATTCTCGGAATTAGGTTTTTCCTTAAACAAATATAGTGTAGGCTTAAGCAAGAGAGGTAAGTACACACATTTTGGAATGGGATTATTTGGAGGGTATCTTTCTTCTGAAATTCTAATTAGAGATGATAAAACAATCATAGGACCCAAAATAGGATTTGAATTTGCAGGTATCGGAGCAACAGCAGCAGGAGCTTATGGAATGGAATTTACCTATTATACTGATTTTAATGTAGGTTCATTTGCCATAACGCCTAAAATAGGAATTCCACTTGGCATATTTGAGATTTTTTATGGATATAGTTTCTTTTCGAATAAAGAGTTGAATAGCTATATTGGAAATCACAGATTCGGTATTTCAATGAATATAAGTCGCTTATATTGGAAAAAACAAACAGAGATGATGAATAAATATCGTGAATATATGAAAACACAAAAGTAAGCGACTATGAACATTTGCTGGCTGAAAGTGCATTCCACTCTCCCCAAGTTTGCAAGGATGGGTTAATTTTGAAGCGTTTATAACGCAATATTTGTAATAAAATACAAAATAAAACTAAGGGTGAAAGATATGATTTAATGCTTTGTTGTGAACAAATAACCATTTTCCCCTCGTTTGGAAATGAGGTGGAGAAAGATAATCAGACAAAGAACAAAAGATTTAAAAAATTGAGATATGACTAAGAAACTACAAATACGAAACAGCACTGTCGAATTTTTAGTATTTACTCGACAAACAGGTGATAAAAGTATTGAAGTTCGTTATGAAGACGAAACAATATGGCTTTCTCAGCGTATGATGGCTGAATTGTTTGATGTAGATGTACGAACAATCAATGAGCATTTACAAAATCTATTTAGCAGTAATGAGTTAGATAAAATTTCAACTATCCGGAATTTCCGGATAGTTCAAACAGAAGGTAAACGACAGGTAGAGCGAAATGTGGATTTTTACAATCTCGATGCCATTATTTCAGTTGGTTACCGAGTTAATTCAGTTCGAGCTACACAGTTTCGTCAATGGGCTACGCAGGTACTTAAAAAATTCGCTATTCGTGGTTATGTAATTGATAAAAAACGTCTGGAAAACGGTACTTTCCTCGGTGAAGATTACTATGAAAATCTACTTGCTGAAATAAGGGAGATACGGCTCAGTGAACGTCGATTTTATCAAAAGCTGACAGATATTTACGCCACAAGTGTTGATTATAATAAAGACGCGCCCACTACTAAAACATTTTTTGCAAAAGTGCAAAATAAATTGCATTTTGCAGTTCATGGACATACGGCTTCAGAATTAATTATGTTGAGAGCCAGTGCAGAAGCCAAAAATATGGGATTAAGCTCATGGGAAAAAGCACCGGATGGGAAAATTATGAAAGCAGATGTAGTAATTGCCAAAAATTACTTATCACTTCCCGAATTAGAATCGCTTGGACGAATTGTGAATGCATATTTAGATTTAGCAGAGGACAGAGCTAAAAAAGCAATTCCAATGACTATGGAAGATTGGGCAAATCGTTTAGATAAGTTTTTGAATGCAGATGATAGAGAGATTCTCAATGATTCGGGCAAAGTAACTGCCGAAATTGCTAAAGATTTTGCCGAAACAGAATTTGAAAAATTCCGTGTAGTTCAAGATCAGCTTTTTGAATCCGATTTTGACAAGCAAATTAAAATGCAGTTGGGAGAAATTACAGATGTCAAGATATAATAAAAAACATTAGAACAAAGAATAAAGAGCAAAGACATGACATTTAATGAGGGTAAATCCAGTGGGTATGAGGTAAACAAATTTAAAATATTCGCAGCAATGAAAGTTACACAAACGAAATTTTGACTACTTTTGGTGAAAAATTAGTTTCTTTTGTTAGACTATCGGAAAGCGGCATTGAAAAAAAGAAAATATCTGAATTTGAAGAACAAATGTATGAAAATAAGACTAAAAAAAGTATATAAACCGACAATTATTATCCTGATTGTATTATCGTTTATTTCCATTCTGTGGGCAAATTCGACAATAAATAAACAGACAGAAAATAAAATATATTCTGAAACAGATTCGATACCAGAAAACAATGTTGGACTACTTTTAGGTACTTCAAAATTTTTGAGAAGCGGAAGATCAAACCAGTATTTTGAAAACAGAATTTCGGCGACGGTTCAACTATTCAAAGCAGGAAAAATCAAAAACATAGTCATTAGTGGCGACAACAGCAAAAAGAATTATAACGAACCGGAAGACATGAAAAACGAATTGATTAAACATGGAATTCCTGAAAAACGAATTTATTTAGACTTTGCTGGATTTAGAACTTATGACTCAGTTTTCCGCATGAAAGAAATATTCGGACAAGACAAGTTTACTATTATTTCGCAAGAGTTTCACAATCAGAGAGCAGTTTACATAGCTAACTCTTTAAAAATAAACGCAATTGGGTTTAATGCGAAAGACGTGAATGCGTACAACGGATTCAAGACAAAAATTAGAGAGAAGTTTGCGCGAGTAAAAGTGTTTATTGACTTGATTTTCGACAAGAAACCGAAGTTTTTAGGAGCCAAAATTGAAATTAAAGCCTAAAAAACCAAACGACAAATAGTGAGTATGCGAGACTTTGTAATAATTAGAAAAGCAACAAAACACGAAAAGAAAGAACAAGCACCTAACGCTTAAGACACGCCTCCTATATTCATAAGCTGACTGACGTGTATTCCGACAGTGATGTTCCCGCAAACCGCCAATGCCCATAGTTTCGGTCGATAGTAGTAAGCAAAAAAAATAAAACATGACAGAACTTGAACAATATATAAAATCATACTTTGGTATAGTTGCAATTGACGACTTGAAAACAATAGTTGCCTTGTTTAAAACAACTACAATAAAACGAGGCGAATTTCTATTAAAATCGGGCAAATATTGCAATAAATTATGTTTTGTACAATCAGGACTATTGAGAATGTTTGCATCCATCGACGACAAAGAAGTGACTCAATGGATTTCGACAAAAGGCTATTTTTCAACAGATTTATCGAGTTTCATTTTTGAGACACCTTCACGTTGGACAATTCAAGCATTAGTTGACACAGAACTTTACTCAATAACAAAAGAAGACTATAAAAAAATTGGAAATTTAGTTCCTATGTGGAGCGAACTTGAGAAATTGTTCCTTGTGCGTTGTTTTACTATTTTAGAGGACAGAATTTTTAGTCACTTGTCTATGACAGCAGAAGAAAGATATAACCTTTTCTTTGAAAACAATAAAGAACTATTTAATCAAGTTCCATTACAATACATTGCTTCTATGCTTGGAATGACTCCGGAAACATTTAGTAGAATAAGAAAAAAGCAACTTTTTGTATATATTAATTGAAAAGTATACCAGTATTTCAATTCAAAAGTATACCATTTTATTTGATTAATCTAACCCTGAGAAGTTTTTTTTGGGGTACCC
>CAIWCC010000071.1 GCA_903911085.1 uncultured Bacteroidales bacterium
ATAGCGTCACATACTTGTGAAAGTACAATTTACCCCTCGGCGAAGCTTTCACAAGTGTGTGAAAGTATAATTTACCCCTCGGCGGAACAATCACAACAGTGTGAAAGTACTTTTTTGCACTCGGCGAAGCTTTCACAACAGTGTGAAAGTACTTTTTACCCCTCGGTGGAACATTCACAGACATGTGACTGTATTTTTGTCTAATCTGTAGATTATTTTCTCTAGTGTTCTATATATTATTTTCTTTAACCATTAAAATTATTTTCTAATGAAAGTAGAAAGTTTGCATTTAAACAATCAACGTAATGCAGCGCATTACCAGTTTCAAACCGATTTTAACCAAGCCGTTATTAAGTACACACCCCAAACACTGGGCATTGTGGAGGCTTATGCAGCGTATCTGTTGCTTTACCAAGACGAAGGAGTGGCGTTGGTTTCCATTTCCAAAAGTGCTACCACCGACCAGATTGGCGTTGCCGATCACGACCGCGACATTACCTTCCGAGGACTTTCGGACTCGGTGAGCAGTAAATTAAACCACTTTAGTGCCGCCGTGCGCGATGCAGCCAAAAGAGTGATGGTGATTTTGGATGGCTACGGCAACTTAGCACCCAAACCAAACGATGAAGAATCGGGACTAATAAGCAGTTTAATTGCCGATTTGAAGTCGAAACTACCAGCCGATTTAACCCTCTTAGCCATCAACGATTGGATAGCCGAACTAGAGCGACAAAACAATGTGTTTATAGCATTGCAAGCCACACGCAACTCCGAAGAAGCCAGTCGCACCGAATTGCGCATGAAAGAAGTACGCATAGAAATAGACGCAGCCTATCGTAAAATTGTGGAACGCATCAACGCACTTATCGTTGTAAACGGCGAAGCACCCTACACCGAATTTGTGAAGGAAATCAATGTCCGCATAGCCAGAGCCAACGATGCCATTGCCCAAAGCAAAGGACGCGCAGCCTCTAAACCAGCTGCTGAAGCATAACTAAATTTATCATCCCACCCCGCAGTGCAAGTAGAGCATCAAGGTGGGATGAAATTTTTCAAATGTCAATTATCCATTAAAAAAGTTTATATTTGCGCTGCAATAAAAAAATGTGACTACACATATTTCGATATACGGCCGGTATGTACTATAAAAAGCTAAACTAATGCGGATGTATGGGCAATAGGGTTATTGAGATGCACATATTTCGGTGTTAGCGGTAAGTGCAAAAAAAAATTAAGAATCTGAGAAATAAAGACTAAACTCATAATTAAACCACTTTTTATCATGGAACAAGAAAAAATTATTGAAACGATTAACAAAGCAATTGACAACCAATTGACACTGACCATTATTTACAAATATGGACTTGGTGAAACTGTTGAAGTGAATTTTAACCCATACATTTATGGTGCTGACACCATGCAATACGACTTTGTTTGGGGATTTCTCACGCATAGTGGACTTCACTACAAAATGTTTATTCGCTTTATTGAATCTGCAAAACTGACAACGAAAAAATTTACCGTTGAAAGTGATTCTATTTATTTGTATGCAATTGAAGAAGAACATTGGAATAGGATTAAAGAGATTGAGCAGCCCGAGATGAAACAATCACATGTTTTTGGAAAGGGTATTGATGCGTCGAATCTCGACAAATTTTTCGAATGGAAAGAGGTAAATAAAATTCAATAAAAAGAAAATTGAAATTAAGACTTTTCCAGTTGTGTTTTGGAGACTCGCTTGTACTAATTGAAAAGACAATTTTCCAGTGCTGAGGAAGAAGAACAATATTGAATTTCATATTATGCCAGATTTTTATAAACCGACTTGACTTTGGTAGATTTTCGTACCTGATTTGACCTTTATTATTCATTTTGACTAATTTTTGAGTTTTTGTTTGACTTTTAAATAAATTGAAACGAAAGAAAAATGATTGACAACCAAGCACCTAACCGCTAACACACGCCTATTGTCATTGGCTGGCTGACGTGCGTTTAGCAGCATTTGCGCCCGCATTCACTTTGTCGCTTGGGCGACAGTGAAGCTCACGCAAACCGCCAAATGCCCATAGCCTCGTTCGTTAGGTTCCATTCAAAAAAAAAGAAAACAGTGCAAGACATGACCAAAACTGCAAAAAAAAGAACAAAGATTTATTACATATTAAAACATGACCTCAAAGACTAAAAAGCTTTATCGATATAGGAGTTTGAATGAATTTACATTTCACTCAATAGAAAATGATTATTTATGGTTATCGAGTCCACTTCAGTTCAATGACCCTTTTGATTGTCAACTTTTTGTTGAGTACTTTCAACTTGAGAAAGCAAATATCATAAAAAAAGAATCACTTAATACCCTTCAAGAATACTATTATGGTTATTATGACAATGTTATTTTCAAGTCATTTATAGACAATGGAATCGCTTGTTTCTCCGAAACAAAAAGCGAAATTTTAATGTGGTCGCATTATGCTGATTTTCATCGGGGTATTTGTTTAGAATATGAAATAGACAACTCCTTTGAGAATATTTTTTCATTATGTCGACCAGTAAACTATTGTTCACGTTATCCAATGCTTGATTTTTCTGAATTTTTAAAACCTGAACTTATTTATACTGTCGATTTTATTGATAAAATGATATTAACTAAATCAACATCTTGGAGATATGAAAAGGAATGGAGAATTGTAATGCCCGGCTATGGGAATAAAAAAGTAAATTATCCTCCTACAACACTATCAGGAATATACTTAGGTTGCAATATCTCAGGCGAAAATAAAGTGAGATTAATAAGTTTGATTGAAAAGAAAACAATACAACCTACAGTTTATCAATGCAATAAAAATATTAATTCATTTTCATTGGATTTTACAACCATAAAATAATATAAAATATGACTGCATGGAATAACTTATCCGAAAGAGAAAAAGAACTTGATAGGCAAATTGGACAATTAGCAGGACTCAATTTTGAAAAAACAAAATGTTGTTTTGATATGATTGACACAACTATAGAAAGTGTTATGAGAGAAATTGGAGCATTTCCACGAGAAAGAGATTTTATAATTGATCGTATGATGAAAAATGTAGAAGTTGGAAATGCAATTAATAAAATTGACTGTTTATTAGGAGACTCTGAAAATATGTTTGGAAAATTTGATGAAGAAAATAAAAAATGGGAACAAAAAGGTAAAGAATTTGGGTTTAGAGTTGACGAAAAAAAGTAAATCATTCAATAACTAAATATATGAAAAAACTTATTTCAATTTTATTCGTATTTAACTTATTTGCAGGTTCTGTTTTAGCACAAACGGATACTATTTCTTATGGTAAAAAATATTCAGGTACTATTGCTGCAAAAGCAAAAAAAATTATTGTATTTAATGGTACAAAAGATGTAACTATTAGATTGGGTTATGACATCACAACAACCACTTACCTTGATGTGCAAATAATAACACCACAGAAAAACATACTTCTAACACCTACAAATGATGGTGTGAGTGAGATAAAATTGCCAGAAACTGGTACTTAC
>CAIWCC010000072.1 GCA_903911085.1 uncultured Bacteroidales bacterium
ATAGCGTCACATACTTGTGAAAGTACAATTTACCCCTCGGCGAAGCTTTCACAAGTGTGTGAAAGTATAATTTACCCCTCGGCGGAACAATCACAACAGTGTGAAAGTACTTTTTTGCACTCGGCGAAGCTTTCACAACAGCGTGAAAGTACTTTTTACCCCTCTGGGGAACAATCACAGACATGTGACGGTATTTTTGTCTAATCTGTAGATTATTTTCTCTAGTATTCAATATATTATTTTCTTTAACCATTAAAAAAGTTTATATTTGCGCTGCAATAAATAATGTGACTAAACATATTTTATTGCAGCCGGTATGTGAATTATTTAATACCAATAAATGAGAACTAAAAGTTCGTATAGCCAATTAAAGATTGCATACTTACGTGTTATGTGCTATTATAAAAAAACGGCGAGTGTCGATTGGCTTAATGATTTAAGAATTAAAAACACACAAAAAAATTATGAAAAAACTGCGATTATTTATTTGTTTGTATGTAACATTCCAATGTCTGACAATTAGTGGGTCTAAGTCAGTCTTCTTCGAAAAAAAAGTACAGATAAAGGTTCCAGATCTTGTAACGTTAGACAGTGCAGCTAGATGGTATTTGAACTTTGACAGATTAAAGAAAACAATTATTTACTCAAATCGAATAATATCAATGGGTTTGCATGGCGGATTAGTTTGTATAAATCCAAATAAAATGGAACTTGACAGTGTATTTACAAAAAAGATTAATACGAGTTTTTATACTAACCTAATATGTCGTCAGGATACTCTATTTGCTGAAAAATTCGGTAAGATATTTTATCTAAACCGTGATACTATTTGGGCTGAATACAATTTAAGACTACCCGTAAAACTATTTGAAATAGTGTACGAAGATGAACATTACATTTTTTATCCATCTGATTTTGGTGAATGGGGTTCTTCTTTATTCATTTATGATAAGTATTTAAATTGTACAAAGGGGTTAGATGTATCTGATTGCCCCGTATCTGTAGTGAAGAAAGACAAGAAGTATATAATTAGTGGTGGAAGTTATGGTGGAGTTGGATCTTATGAGATTTATTCTCTGAAGAACTTAGATAATTTAAAAACAATCGCAAAAGACAATTCGAATACTTCAATGGAAATATTAAAGAAGTATTGGATTGGTTCTGAAAAATTAGATTATTCTTACTCTAGAAACTTTATTGAACCAATAAAAGAGGGATCGTCCGATGTCATTACAATTTTCGAACATGATAGTAATCTTTACTATTTGGAGGACGTCAACAGCCATAAGGAAAATGCCAATGGATGCAAATATGTCTACATTTCTAACTTTAATAATGACCGAATAAAAATCGACAGTCTGGATCTTGGATATTTATTGACAGTGAATCAGTACGGAGAAAATACAATCGTTGATTGTTTAAAAAATAAGAAAAGTGATTTTTTGTATTTTAATTCAGATACCATATACAACATATCCTATTCAACCAATAAATCCTATACTTTTGAAGGTAGTTTTAGGTCAAATAAAAATTACTATTTTACTGTCCGGGGTGAGATAATAAATCAGGATAGTGTTACAAAAGCAAAATATTATAATAAGTATGATGTTCACAGCATTTCAACAAGCTACAACATTAACAAACAAGCTAGAATTTCATATTATGCGACAGGGTGGGATAAATCTAAAGCTGATTTCTTTATAATTCAGAATGAAAAAAAGCATAAAATGAAGTTTGTAACTAATGACATTTTTCAGTATTGTTTTAAACATAAAGGAAATGATTTTCTGTATTTTAATGGCGGAAATAAAGATTGTAAGTATGGATTAATTGAAATACTTAATTTAGATAGATTTATACAGAATTATTGTGAATGAAAAAATAACAGCACATAATACCCATGTCCCACCAGATATACCCCTCATTAAATTTACTAATAATGCTACTTCGTTGTTGGTAACTATCTGTCAGAGATTCGGTATTCGGAGCTAATCAATTTATCCGAAAAAACAAAGAAATAACTATAACCTAACCAATTATTTCCCATTTACAGTAAAATAATAAATCTGGCAAGCGTTTCCTTTGCTGTTGGTGTTTTTGTCGGCTGACATTTTGAGAGTGAGTTTGTGTTTTGTATCTTTTAATTCTGTCTCAAACATATATACCCACGGAATGTATAAACTGCCACTCCATTTGGTATATAAATCCAATGTTTTAAACTTACCACCATCTACTTTATATTCTATGATTCCTGCATTGGGGCCGGCAAGGCAGTAAATACCAATGGCTGTACCTTCAAATTTGAGGCTCAGTTCAGCACCGGGAGTCAACGCTTCTAGTATGGCTGTATTCCTGTTTTTTTCGCGCACAGTACCTTTTTCTTTTGGTGTCCACGGCGATTCATAGATCCAGCCTTTTTTTACTTTTGCTTCGCGTGGGTCAACTAGTTTGCCGTTGAAGTAACTAAATGCATTGAGCGGAACTTCGGGCAAAACGTGAGGTTTCACTTGCATGTCGGGATAGGAAACCGACCACATTTGATCAAAAAGCGATTCGATAGCGGCAGCATAATACTTTTGTCCCAAAGGTGCTGGATGCGTTCCGCCAAATTGCTTCCAATCAAACTCACCGGCTTGCATACGTTCTGCTATTTCCTGTGCCTGATTGATAGATGGAATTTGATAATATTCAGCTACTTTGTCGTGGTTCTGTATTACGGCAGGTGTTTTTCCCTGATTTAATACAGGAATAAATGCATCATAAATAAAATGTTGCATCACAATGTCCATGTTGGGATTGCTGAGCAAAGCTTGTCGCACTTCACCTTCCATACCTCGAATTTGCGCTATAGAATCGAATCCATTTGTGTCGTCATTTACCGCAGCTTCCACAAACAGTAAATCGATTTTGCCTTTTTCCAACACATCTTTTTTCATGCGGTAGGCACCTGGCGTTGTGCCTGTAGAACCAATTCCTGCTTCCACAAATTCAAATTTGGTATGTGGAAATCGTTGCTTAAGTTGCTCCATAATAATGGTGTGCCAGCCCTTCATTTCGGTAATAGAACCGCCCAAAAATGCTACACGACCCACTTTTTCGTTCTCGAATATCAAACGAGAGTTATTCAGATTACCGCGTAGATTAATGTGATGCTTTTGCAAATAGTCCGGTTGATGTTGCAACACAAAATCAACAATTGGAGTTGGGTCAGTGAGGCTGTGTGGGTGATGATCTACTCCTGGTTTAGAAATAAATCGCATGGAACCACCAGCAGCAACCATTTTATCGCGTACTACCATCGAATTTTCGAGCATTGGAACTGCTTTATCGGCATCGCCACAAATACTCAAAATAGACAACTTAGTTTTTGCCAACTCAATGGCCTGATCAACAGGATTGCATTTAAGCGTATCGGCTTGTGCATCAGTAATATTATATTCTTTCAAAAAATCGTTCCAAAGCGTAGCATTATTTCTACTTGGCCAGCTTTTAATATCACATACTGGCGCATCTACATAAATACAAGCTACTTTATCAGGATTTTTTACTGCCCAGTTTTGCACAAACATCCCACCGCGGCTCAAGCCTTCGAGTGTAACTTTGCCCGAAAACTGGTATTTTTTAACCAGATAATCGTAGAAACCATTGAATAATTTACGAGCGTTCGGACTGCCATAAAGATGGGTTACATCAAAATAAACAACATGAAAACCTTTGGTTAACAAAGCAGAATCGGCTTGTGCATAAACTCCGAAAAACGCAGGTCGCATAATCCATGGATTACCTTTTGCCGGATTTTGGGGTACAACTACAGTAGCATTGCGCCCATAATACGAAAAATTGTATCGGTCAAAGCCCTTCCAATTTACTTTCTTTCCAGCAAAAGCTTGAGGTATAAACTCATACTCTTTGCCTGTAAGCCCTTTAGCAACTGTTTTGGCAATAAGTACAGCGCCAGACTCGTTGGGGTGAATACGGTCGACATAAAGTTCAGCTCTGTTTTCGAGCGCCGAATGTAAATCAATTAGTTCAGTCTTCTTTGCTTTTGCTACTATCTTTATCTGCGGAAAAATCACATTTATCAACACCGAATCGGTAATACCAAAATTTCCAATGCCAATAGCCGGTACAGGCAAACACAAGTAAATTTTTGGTTTAGAGGGCAGTAACCGAAAAGTATCTACCATGTTTGATAAATCCTTTTCGAAATCGTACCAATAGGCTTTATTAAGCGGTTTTGAATCATTAGAACCCAATTTGATGACTACAATATCGGGATTAAAACTTTTAGCATTTTGGTATTCAGGCACTTTCCAATAAGGATAGTTTCCATTGCGAAGCAAAGTAGCACCACTTCGTCCAAAGTTTTGCACTTCATAGCCGTTGCCAAGCATACGTCCCAACACAGATGGATATGAATCACGAATTTGGTCTTTTATCCCAGCACCTTGTGTAATGCTGTTGCCTACGCAGGCTACTTTTAGTGCTTTGTTTTGAGCCGATATTGCAATCGAAAAAAAGATTAGAATGCTAACAATTAACGAGTTGAGATATTTCATATAGTGAATCTTTATAGATTTAATTTTTTCAATTACAAAACAAATTCATTATTTCAAAATAAATTTACACACTTTAGAATGCTGACCATTAAAGCGAATAAAGTAAATGCCAGAATTTAAAAATGATAAATTCAACTCGTTTTGTGGTTCGATATTGTTGAAATTATGCGAAAATACATTTACTCCACTTACATTATAAACCGATACCTTCATCGGAATATTATCTATTGCTTTAGGATATTGAAACCTAACTATTTTGTTATTAATTGGATAAACAATATAAGGTTCGGATTCATTAACTATTTGATTGTTCAAGTCAGTTGTTTTATTTTGATAAACGCGAAAATAATCAACTTCGTATTCCAATGGAAAAACAGATTTTGAAGGGTCACCTCCACCAGACCCAAGCGCCAAGTTCAACATCATATATTGCGGTTGCAAAAATGGGTTTGAACCATCTGCGTTTATCGTCTGGCTCAGCAATGTCATGTTATACGGCTCATTATCAACATAAAGTTTTATCGATTCGCTTGTCCAGTCCATTCGCCACACATGGTATTTTTCGGGCCAATGGGCATCTACTGCCAAAATCTGACTAAGCGGTCGTGTGTACGAATCCCATTTTGCCTGCCAAGCTGTTGCCGTTCCCCAAGCAACATTTGCCAGCAATGTTTGGATATCATTGATTCGATAAAACTCCATAATATCTATTTCGCCACACGAAGGCCAGTCTTTGGTATTGCCTAAAGTCCAGATAGCAGGCCACGCACCTTTTGTAGTATCAATACGAGCACGAATTTCGAAGCGTCCAAACAGCCACGATTTTTTACCCCGCGAGTGAATACACGAAGATGTATAATTTACTGTTTGCCGGTTTGTTCGCCAATCGGTACTTCCAGCCACATATTTAGGATTCGGAAAATTTGCCCTACGTCCCTCAATCAATAAACGACCACCAGAGCAATTTGCATTATCGCTCTGGTACCATTGCAATTCACTGTTACGCACAAATCCACCTTCGTAGCTCCAGTTTGCCGAATTTGGTTTGCCAGTATTATTAAACTCTTCATTAAAAACCAGCGTCATTCCATTTATTTGCTGTGGTTTTAATGTATCCGGCAAATATGGATTAACGGTTTGAGAAGATGCAGTAATAGCACCTATAGTGAATAATATAACAAGTATTTTTTTCATTTCGGACTGGATTACAATAGTTCGTTATAAAAAATGTTTTTTTTGAACGCTAAGACGCTAAGTAGCAAAGCCGCGACCCCTATCCCCCTTCGGGTACTTTCCCCTAAAAGGGAAAGAAATTGGAAAAGAGAGTTTGAAAAACTGAAAGTTTTTGTCTTAGCGTTCTTTCTCTTGGTTGTG
>CAIWCC010000073.1 GCA_903911085.1 uncultured Bacteroidales bacterium
GTGAATCACTAAGAAAGAGAAATATCAAATAATATTATTATATTTACATACAAATCCACCCAACTTCTACAGGTGGCTCACTTTGCCGAAATGGTGGCTCACTTTTGCCGAAATAATCATGCAAATGTCAAGTATACCGATAATGCAATATACCAAGTAGCATATAATCTGTACGATGGTGTAAGAGATAAATTTTTGTTTAGTAAGTTTGGCCTTGGGACTTATCTAAGTACTAGAATCAGACATGGTGTTTTAGAGGGTGAGTTACGTTCAGATTTTGTAGCCAACAATCTGGTTTTAAATAAAACCAATGAAAAATATGTAAATAATGTATATTGGTCTCGAACATATGGCTTAGATGAAAGAGGTAATAATGAACTATATAAAATGCTTTCTAAATTTTCAGAAAAGGTTGATGATTTAATAAGTTATTTTAAATCCGATGTTCTTCAAATAAAAATAATTGAAACTCAAAAGGGATTCTTTAACTACGATATTAATCCTGAAACTCTTTCTTTAGAAGCATTAGAAATTGCAATTCAAGCTAAAGATTCAGATGAATTTAGTATGTTAGTAATTAAAAATTTATGGCAAATTACGGAACGAAATCTACAAACTATTAGATTATATATTAAAGATTATTTGTCTGACTCATTTCATAAATTACTTAATGAATTATCAACAGAAGCCAATATTCCTGAGTTAGCACCTATTAGAGATGATTTTTATAGAACAATTAGTGATATTAGAACAAATACAAACCAAAAATTAACAAGAATTGAAAGTTGGTTTTATATTCAAGAGTCAAAGTTTGATGATTTTAAGCTAGATGAATTATTGAGAATCGTTTGGGATAGTACAGGAAAATTTTATCCCAAAAAACCTCGTGTATGTAATTTTGAACTCCAAGGAGCAGAAATCACAATTAATGCATCATATGGTATTCATTTTAGTGATATATTGAGAATTTTTCTTACAAATATGTTTAAAAACAGCCCATCTAATAGTGAATTTAAAATATCTACAAAATTAAAAGATAAAATATTGATTTTAACTTTCGAGAATTTTATAATTGTGAATGACATTGATTTGAATAAAGAATTTGAAATAATAATGGAAGCACCAAACAAATTACTACTAGAAGGAGGTAGTGGACTTATTAAGGCACAGAAAATAGTGAAATATGATTTGGGAGATATAAATAATTATGTGTGTATAAGAGCAGATGAAGGGAAATGTATTGCTACAATTAGAATAAATATTGAAGATTTAACGATATGAAAAAAATTCTTATAGTTGAAGATGAGCAAAGAAAGCTCGAAAACATTAAAGAATTTCTTAAAAAAGAGTTTCCAGAGATTGAGTACGTAGATAGGCGTTCTTACATTTCTGCAACAAAAGAAATTTTTGAGCACTATCAGGAATATGACATAATACTTTTGGATATGTCAATGACAACTTATGATGTTAGTGCTGATGAATCAGGAGGAGTTCCAGAGCCATTAGCAGGAGCAAATATTTTAGATACGATGTTTTTAATGGATATATCAACAAAAGTTATTGTTGTGACCATGTATGAAAGTTTTGTTGGAAAGAAATTATCAGATTTTGATATTGAGCTTAAAAATACTTACCCAGATAATTACATAGGTTATGTATTCTTTTCTTATCAAAAAACAGATTGGCAAATAAAATTAAAAAATTATATAACTTACTTATTATGATAAAAATACTAATTATAGATGACATTGAAACAAAAGTAAACTCTATACTTTCTGTTATAGTCGAAAATTGTTCTTTTTCATTAGATAACATAGATATTGCAAGGTCAATAAATTCAGGTCGTAAATTATTATGTAAAAATGACTATGATCTTTTAGTATTGGATTTAGTATTGCCTTTAAATGATGATGAAGAACCAGATCATGAAGAAGGACCGAAGTTTATAGATGAAATTTACACTAATGAGCAAATTAATATACCAAATCAAATTATTGGTTTAACTCAACATCAAGACGAATATCCAGAGCTTAAAAAAAGATTTGAAGATAAAGTTTGGTCGTTGTTAAAATTTGAGCAGTCTAAAAATGATTGGAAAACGAAGCTTCAAAACAAGATACTTCATTTAAGAAAAAATAAAGAATCAATTTTAAAATCAGTTCTAGAAAAAAATAAATATGATATTGGAATTGTATGTGCTTTACCTGAAGAGTTTTCTCAATTAAAAGAAGCTTTTAATAAAGTTGAGTGGAAAAAAGAAATAAACAATGACCATCCATTTAACCTTTTTAGTTGCACAGTTGTCACAGGATTTGGAAACTCTATAAAAGTAATAGCTGGATGTGTTGGTAAACCAGGTATGACTGCGACATCAATACTTTCCACAACATTATATAACTTGTATAAAATTGACCATTTATTTATGACTGGATTTTGTGCTGGTTTTGAATCTGATGACCTCATTTTTGGAGATATTGTTATTGCTGATTCGATTCAAGACTATGGTGTAGGTAAAATTAAAGAAGATGAAACAGGCACAATAAGTTTACTTAAAGAAATTCATCAAATCCCTGCTAGTTTTGAACTTATATCTAAATTAAATACTTTTATTTCTGATGGTGAGAATATTGATAAAGTAAACCGAGCACTAAAAAAGATAAACTTATTAGAAGCCCGACATAATATAAAAGCTATTGCTGGTCCAACTGTTTGTGGACCTTTTGTCGTAACTTCCGAATCACTAATGTCAGAATTGAAAAAAGATTCTAGAAAATTAAAAAGTCTTGATATGGAGGGTTTTGGTTTGTATTTGACTTCACATATCTTAAACAAAAAATGTTTATGGATAAAAGCTATTGCAGATTTAGCAAATTCTGGTAAAGGTGATGAATTTCATGACAGATGTTCTTATGCAAGTGCAATTTTTCTTTATCATTTCATTAAGGAATCCTTTTGAAAAGATTAAATTCAAAATTTACCAACCGACAAAAAACGCCTATTGTCATTAGCTGGTTGACGTGCATTTAGCAGGTTTTGCTCCCGCATTCACCTTGTCGCAGGGCGACAGCGAATACTCCCGCAAACAGCAGGAAGCACATAGTCTCAGTCGTTAAGGGTAGCTTTAGAAAAAAATAGCATAAATGGAAAATCAAATAGAAATACCACCAACAGTTTTTATATCTTATTCTCATGACAGCGAAGATCATAAGAATTGGGTTTTGCAACTTTCGACACGACTTCGTTCGAATGGAGTAGATGTTATACTAGATAGATGGAATTTGAAATTAGGGAGTGATTTGGCTTCGTTTATGGAAAGAGGTCTTTCTAAATCTCAAAGAATTATTTGTATCTGTTCTGAACCCTATGTCAAAAAAGCTAACGATGGAAAAGGCGGTACAGGCTATGAAAAACAAATTATGACCGCAGAACTTATAAAAGACCAAAATACAAACTGGGTAATACCATTAATAAAAAACAATCCAGAAGAAAGAAAAACGCCAATCTTTTTAGGAGGTCGTTTATATATCAGTTTTGAAGATTCGAACCTGTATGAGTCTAACTACGAGGAATTATTAAGAGATTTATTGGATGAACCGATATTACCAATTCCTCCAATAGGAAAGAATCCATTTCAGGCAATTAAAGAATTTGCTAAACAAAAATTTTTTCCGACAAGCGAGAAATATGTTTCACCAGCGACAAGTGGCATAGCCACTTTTGATTATTCAAACAATAATGGAAACTTTGCCATAGGACAAGGCGAACTAATGTTTGAAACTCACTGGTCTAAAGCAAGTAACACGTCTATACATATTTACACAAATCCACCAACTATTCGGACGGTTGCAATAGCGAAGGATATTGAGAATATTTACGAAATTAGTGATGCTAGAAATTATGACAGCTCTTCAAGGGTAAGAACTGTAAAACTGAATCAAATAACAGTTATACAAAACAATAATGGATTTTACGCTGCAATTAAAGTCCTTTCAATAAAAGATGATTCAAGAGGCGACAGGAATGACGAAATCTCATTCGAGTATTTTATACAAACGAATGGCTCACCGAATTTTGTATTAAGACAGAAAAAAAGTATGCCTAACGCCTATGGGTCATTCGCTGGCTGACGTGCATTCCGCCAGTTTAGCTCCCGCATTCACTTTGTCGTTCTACGACAGCGAATGCTCCCGCTAACCGCCAATGCCCATAGCCTCGGTCGTCATACTGCGCAAAAACTAAAAATGAATCGCTGAGAATTGCGCAGTTGGAATTTTTCTTAGTCAGGTATCCGAATATATTAATGATAAAATTAGTTTTTGCTCAGACTCTCGTTAGCTGTAATTCGTAAAAAAAAAATAACCAACATAGGTAATGATTCTAAATAGTTACTATAATATAAAAGATTTTTTATTGACTGTTAGTCAGAAACTACAATTATCAATCGTAAAATGAAAAGAAATCTAAATGGCAAAAGAAAAATAGATTGTAATTCTGGGGTTCAAGCCAATGTTGGTTTTGATTTTCAAAGAAACACATGCATATATGTGTTTTTAGAAAACTTTCATAGATTAAAAAATCAAGATTATTTTATAATGCTGGAACATTATGATGATATTGTATTCGGCTTTTTAAACTCTAGTGGAGAACTTTCACAGGTAACTACCTATCAAGCCAAAAAATCAGCTTCAGTTTGGACAACAAACCAAGTTTATGAGATAATTCAAAAAATATGCAATTCTGGTATTGAAATGATTAATGACAATGCCAATAAATCCGCAGATTATTATCAGTCACATCATTTCATTACAAATAATACTATTGCACTCGATTATCAATGTTCTATTGAAGCAAAGAAAAAGAAAATATATGTCAATGAAACAAATGAATCAATAGCTTATTCGTTATTAAATACTGATTGTCAAAATGCATTAAAGAGAGGCAATTCTCTAATTAAATTTGACAACGAGCAAATTGACCAATTTAATAATTTAAATTTTACCTATATTGACCTTGGAAGAAATACCAAAACACAATTAGAACTTTTAACTGGAAAATTTAAAACGATATTTGGAAGTTCCATCATTGACCATACAGCTGCAAGAGATACCCTTATTTTTCATTTAAAAGAAATTGAAAGTACTTACAATCAAGGAGATTTGCCAAGATTTAGCGATACTAACAAAAGACTTGAATCGAAAAAAATCGAAAACATTTTAAATGTACTAACAACAAAAAAAATGGCATTAGAATTTTGCAGAAAAAAAGCTGAAAAGATATGTGAAGAACTATCAGTTAATGTATTTGATGCAATGTCTTTTGAATTAAATTTTGAAAATAGTTTAGATGAGTTTAAAGACTTAAGACAAGGAGAACATCAAAAGATTATTCGCTTTATCGAAAACAACAAGAACATTTTTTCAAATTTCACAAACGATATTCATTGTATAAAAGAATTACACAACCTGTTTTTAAAGGAGCAAAATTCGACATTAAATTCACTTCAACTAAAAGCATCAATTTCGGCTGGTTACTTTTTAATATTAAATCAAAAATGAAAATACATTTAACTATAAATAAAATATTTGTACATAGCGAAGTAAACAACAAAAGTTTTTTTTCGGACTTTGGGAAAAAACTAAATGTAATTTATGGTGCAAATACATCTGGGAAAAGCACACTTATTCAGTTGATTCTATATACTATTGGTATAAATGACAATAAAACAAAATTGACTAATATTTTATCTGAACGCATTCTAATAAGACTTGACATTACAATAAACAAGGATCATGAAAATATAGACTATACATTTGTTAGAAAAGATGAAACCATTTATATCAAAGATTCGAAATCTAATAAAGTAACTACATTTAATGGAATTAGCGGCAATAACTCAGTAGAACACTCCAAGTTAAAGGAATTTTTCAACAATCTGTTAAACTTTGATTTGCTACTCGAAACAAAGTCAGGAATTTCAAAAGCACCTATTGAGACAATATTTTTACCATATTATGTTTCTCAAGATGTGGGTTGGGTGTATTTAAGAAAATCATTTAGTAATCTCGACTTTTATAAAAATTTCAAAGAGGATTTCTTGGATTATTATTTAGGCATTACTAAATTTGAAGACCGAGAAAAGAAGAAAGTTCTCGAAAACGAACTAATCGAAAAAAATCAGAAATACAATTTCTATTTGAATTTCGAAAAAAATGACAGAACAATCGAATCATCCAAATTAGTTGATGACTCATTTAAGGGAAAAGGACAAGAATTCATTAATGAAATTACTGCAAGGAAAAAAGATTTACTGCAATTTGAAAATCAGTATGTAAAACAATCCAATTTACTCACATACAACAATCAAAGACTTTCAGTAATTAGTAAAGTAAGCAGAAATCACAATAATCAGTTTCCTGGTAAAGATAATTGCCCAATTTGTCAACAGATTTTACCTATTAATACAAAACAAATTTACGAGTATTATCAAGGTGAAAATGACACTTTAAAGATTAAAGAGCAAATACAGTCAGAAAATAAAAAAATACAATCAGAATTAAATTCTTTAGAAAAAAAAATAAATGAATTAAGAGAACTTTTGTCGACTGACTACCACAAGCATATTATATATTCTAACAATAATGTAACACTTGATGAATGGATTAAAACCCAAGCGAACATAAAATTAGAAAGTTCAATAAATGAAAACATAGGTAAGCTTGCTATTGAAATTGCAGACTTAAAGAAAAAACTAAACGCGTTTAAAGACAATGATGATATAGAACGTGAAAGAATAATTAAGAATAGAAAATTTAAAGAATATTACAATGTAAACAATATTAAACTTGGAGTACCTAGACAAGAAGACAATAGATTTAATTATGTATACGACTTATCGAGTTTCCCATTTCAAGGGGTTGAATTACATTTAGCTGTGTTAAGCTATCATTTCTCATTTAACAAAATCATTAGTGAGACAGATGGCATTCATAGGCTTCCATTAATACTTGACAGTATTTTTAAAGAAGATTTAGACGCAAATAGCAAAGAAAAAATTTTAGACTTTATCTGTAACAATCAACCCATTGATACTCAAACAATAATTTCAGTAGCTGACAATAAATCAAAAGACCCTAAGATTGACTACTACCATGAAAGATTTTTCAATTCAGAAACCAAATTGATCTGTATTGGAAATTCCATTGATAAAGAATCAATTTTAAAACCACACGACAAAGAGTTGGACGCAATATTGAATGAAACTTTTGAAATAATGGAATTTCTATAAGAAATGAACTTCAGCTAACAACATAGAACTTAAACAACACCCCGTCAAGCACTGCATTTGACAGGGTGTTGCGATTTAAGTCCTTGCTTGCAAACAAGTAGCTAATCGTTATTATACATTAATTTAACACCTAAACAACATAGGGAAGAGTTTTAAACGGTCAGGCAAAGCCTGAAAGTTAATTACGGGCAGCTCCGCAGGGCAAAATCCCCAGCCGCCAAAAATCCCCGCCCCTCGTACCTCTGGGCTTGCACGGTCTTTTTATCGGCTTCCGCACAATCCACCCTTCTGTTGTTTTTTTCTGTCACACTTTTTGCAATCAACCCACAATTGGCACATTGCTTTTTCTCGTTCCTCAAAAAAATCAATAAGCCAATCCACACACAAGAGCAAAAAAGAAATCAGGCACTCCAACCGCCACCACCGTGCCTGAAATGCGCCAGAAAAAAAACAACTCAAAGCTATTATACATAACATGACATTATATTCAAACCCTTGCCAAATGGCAAATCAATAGGGTTAAATATAATCTAATTATGTATAATAGCCACACAAAATCAACGCTTTGCCATGCGGAGCAGCCCGAAGATACCCCTACGGGAGAGCGGCAAGAATATAAACAAGCAAAGCTTGCGAGTTTAGGCGTACCGCCAAAGAAACCACAAAATTCCCCTCCTCCCTTTCAGCGGTTGCAGTAGGAAAAAATATGTCGTGTTTTATTTACTTGTGCTTGCGGTAGGTTCATTCACTTCACTCATTCCATTTCAGTCTCGGTTTTCGTACCTCAAACCGTTTCCTTCATTACATTACGTTTGTTTCATTTCACCCACCTCAGCACCACACGGCATAAGTGGCTTCTTCATTCCACGCCACAAATCCACCCAGTCATTCCATTTCGCTTTAACGGCTATAATCCACGCACAAATATATCCACACGCTAGCAGCCACAAAAGCTCCATTTCATTTCCCAACCCATTGTTTCGTTCCATTCAGTCGCCACCCATGCCCTTTTTCAACGCTATTCCAATGGTATATTTTTTCCTACTGCGAAGAGTTCACCCCATTTAAAACGCCTTTCAGACAGAGCGGTAAGTGTTTTATTACCCCTACGGGAGAGCAGCAAGAATATTTACACCTTATCGGTGAGTTGTTCAGGCGTACTGCCAACTCGAAAACAATGCCCCGAAAACCATATATAATTTTCATTGAAGGTTTATTTTTAGGTAGCAATGATAATTATAAAAGGTTTTCAAAATATGGGGACAGCAGTCAAGCTCCTTTGAAAGCAGCTTGTAAGTTATTCAGCACTTCGTGCAAAAACCACTAAGACCCCACCGCCCATTAGTTGTGCAAAAAATAAAATATGTCGTGTTGTTTATCCTTGCGCTTGCGGTAAATGCGTTCCATTTCGTCGCCATTCGTTCTGGTCGGTTTCGTACCTCAACCCGAACCAACACTACATTTTGCCTACATTGCAAGCATCCACCTCAGCGCCACACAGCTTAGGCGAAATACTCATTTCCATTCCGCAAGCTACATTCATTCCGTTTTCCCCAAAGCCCTTTTCAAACGCTAAACCAATGGTATATTTTATTTCCTGCGGCGTGTTTGCCCCGTTAAATATTTCAAATCATTTGCAATAAAAAAAATAAAGAAAGCATAATACGTTTTCCGCCAAAAAAAAATGAATATACAAAGATAGCCGTTCCGCTTACCGTCAGTAAAGGTCAAGCCCTACGGGTTTTTGGCATAATCTCCACACCTCGCTATGCTTCGGGTAGTATTTTGCCAAAAAACCTTGACAGCCGCCGCTTCTCAGGCTTTTGAAGAGTATATCATTTTTTTTCTTCTTTTCTTTTTTTCTTTCTCTTTCTGGGGGTAAAATTATTTGCAGGGGTAGTCCCTCGTTTTATTCACCCATTAATCGTTATTCACATGTGTACCTTTATTTTAAAGTCTTACAATCAGAAAGATGAAATCTCAAAACCTCATTTCTTTATCCTTAACAAAGGAAACAACAGCGGAAAACCACTTTTAAATCCCTGCCCGAATTGCTTTTCTATCCAGTTTCAATCCGAATCAGATAAAGAGCAGGTGTACTGGTTGTTTTTCTGTTTATGGCAATCCAAAGCATTTTATCAATACCTTAGAGGGTCGGTAATTCCGTTTATCATTTTGCGGGATGTAAAATCATGCATTCAAGAAAATCTGGACAAAGCAGCCATTAAACCAGAACAATTTAAAAAAATGGTTGCAGCATTTCAGAGCGTGAACAAAATAGAAAACCAGCTAAAGCAAAATCTTAAAGCCATTGATAAAGCAAAGCAGTTAATTCTGTACAGCTTTTTGGTTTAGGTAGGGTAAGCCTACCATAAGCCTACCATAATCCTACCATGAGTGAACCCTAATTCACCTCAATATATGAAAATCGAAACAATAGGGCACAAAAAAAAGCTCTACCAAATCGGCAGAGCTTTTTCTTTTAGTTTTTCGATTTATTAAAAAATGTTTTTAATCTTCAAACTGTTGCCTACACTGAAAATGTAGTAGTTTGCACCAACTTTTTGATAAAACTCAATTCCAACACAACTGATCAAACTAACGTCGGCAGTCATTGTTGGATTGTTTGGCAAAGTGCTAACAACCGAAAGCGGAGCAGCAACTGAACTTCCCAACTCAATATAATCCGAATAAGTGATTTTCGAAGTTTCGTTCAATGTTGGCTCAATAGGTTCGTAAACCTTTGTAGTTGCATTGTATGCGAAATCCGACAATACAGTAATTGCATTCACCAAACGGAAATGAGTTGCACCTGCTGGAGCATTCACATTATTCAAAGTATTAAAGGGTTTCACATTCAGCGTTACCGAATCGCGTTCGGCAGAAGCCAACGTTTCAACTTCAGCACTGAAAAGGCCTTCAAAACTGTTATGGCGATTGAAATTCAATCCCAACAAATACTGAGGTTGAGCCGATACGAGAACGGCACGATAACCTCTGGCCTCTGATTGATCTTCCAGATTAATCTTTTTCATGATTCCAGTCAAACGACCAGTTAACTGTGGATCACTCATTTGCTTCATAATTTGAGCAAGCCCAGTCCGAAGCGATTTACCAACATTTGCACAACCTCCAAATTCTCGCATATTTTCACGAGTACGCACGAATGCTGAATCATTTTTTATTTGGTCACCAGTTGCACCACCCTTCAGTCCCGCAAAGTTCCCGCTCAAGCCTTTAATCTTGAAATGACGAATACCACCTATTGTTCCGCCATAATTAACATGTCCTAATTGTTTAGCCATAATTGTTTGTTTTTTTTGTTTTAGATTATTTAATTATTTTCTAAGTACATGACAAAAAACTGAAAATATCTATATTTAATTGATTATTAGGATTTAAAAGTGTTGTAGCAATAAATGTCAACCCATATTTGAAATAGCTTTTCGCCATTCTTCCA
>CAIWCC010000074.1 GCA_903911085.1 uncultured Bacteroidales bacterium
GGCCAAAAATGTTGTGTATCTCCTTTTAGACTTCCACCAGTAAGACTTTTCAGTAAGTTCAAGCCGTTGGTTCCAGTCCAAGTTCCATGAATAATTTTTGATTGCCAAATAGTAGTTGTTCCCGACCCAAAAAAATGGGCCATCTCATGTATAGCAGTGCCAACCCACATATATCGAGTATTGGATCCAAAACCAATTGAACCATGATATGATGCTTGAGCTGTTGGAATTCCCGTACTGTAATAAACATTAATTGTTCCCCGCTGGCGCGGTTCTGTGAACCGTGCCAAAACGGAAAAACATAAGAAACTTTTTTATTGAATAGCACAGGTCACAGACCTGCGCTAGCGTGGGGGATTACGCTACTAGTTATGGGGCTTAGCTGTTCGTTGCATTAAGGATTAGTAAAATATTAAATAGAAAAGTATGATTGATATTAAGTATTAGATAGTGGAAAATGGAAAACAATTAGGACCATTTTCATTTGAACAGTTGAAAGTTAAATCAATTGCTAAAGATACTCTCATCTGGTTTGATGGTTTAGATAAATGGACAAAAGCGGAAAAAATTGTTGAATTAAGTTCCCTATTATCAAAAATGCCTCCTCCAATTAATGAAGTTGATGACAGAAGTGTAGAAGAAAATATGCCTCCTATACCAGTAGAAGTGAAACAAGCACCCAACAATTCTTTAACAAATTCTTTAACATGGTTGATAATTGCTGGCGCATTGTACTTTTTTTATCTCAATGACTTTAACTTTTCAAGAGTGATTTCTAAAATATCCAGAGGTGCAAATTCCGTATTTAATATTGGGTCAAAAGATGAAGTGCCAACTGTAGATACAACTCTTAACTTTGAAGAAGCAAGAAACCAAATTGTAGAGGCTTCAGAAAAACAGCAGAAGGATAAAAATCTTGAGTTACTTGTTGCCAAAGTAGATGTTGAAACAGACATCACCAATGATTTTGCTGCGGTATTAGCATCAAAGTTTCCTGGTGAATATAGTATTCCTCAGGTTTGTAGAATATATGATTACATAGTATCACAATGGAAGTACGTTAATGACTCAAATAAAAAGGAAATTTTCAGATCAGCAAGCAGGTCTATTAATAATGGTTTCGCTGGAGATTGCGATGACTTTGCAATTCTTATGGCCGCTTTAGTTGAAAGTGTTGGAGGAACGGCACGTATTTCATTTGCCTATAATGATAAAGGCGGTCATGCTTTTGCAGAAGTTTACGCTACAAGTGACAAAGCAAAGTTGCAAGAAATCATTAATGAGGTTGTATCATATTATGAATCTGAATTTGGTTACTCAGACGAGATGATTGTGAATTACAGAACTGATTCAAGTGGAAAGATTTGGCTTAACATGGATTGGTTTGGCGAACCGAAACATTTAGGCGGTGATTATTTTGACTTCAAAAAAATCACTACTTATTATCCGACTGCTGCAACTCCAAGTTATGAATAAAATTATATATCTGGAGTCGTTATTATTCGGACTTGTAGTCCGCTCTTAAATACTGCCCACGTTCATATCCTGTCCTCGTGGAGTTTGCTCAATTTTTTGCATAAACAGAGGCGTTGCCAAGCGTTCGGGCGAAACATATAGAAATTTGTAAGCTCCATGTACGCTATTATCCAATGTCAACATAATATCTTTTGACGACATGCCCGAAAAAATAGCAGCTGCCGAAATGCCGCGTTTTTTTAGGTTATCCACTTGATCTTTCATTAGAGCTATCAAGGGTGTAACCACCACGCAAAGGCCTTCCATTGCCATTGTTGGCACCTGAAATGTAAGCGATTTTCCACCACCGGTAGGCATCAATCCAAGTGTATCACGTCCAGAAGCAATACTTTGAATAATGTCGCCCTGCAAAGCTCGGAACTGATCGTAGCCCCAGTATTGCTTTAGAGTGGTGAGGTATTTTTGCATAGTTTATTTTTTTCAGCAAAGTTAATGCAATAGTTCGTTATAAAAAATGTTTTTTTTGAACGCTAAGCCGCAAAGAAAAACTGAAAGTTTTTGTCTTAGCGTTCTTTCTCTTGGTTGTGAATATCAGGTATTTAAAACTTAGCGGCTTTGCGTTTACTCTTTGTCTGAGTAAAGCTGCAATTAGTTAAATTGTACTGTTTAAATCATAGTTAATCAATATGATACGACTTTTTATAACGACCCAATGTAATGAAAATATTACATATATGTTTTCTTAATACAAGACAAAAAATAACAAATTCGAAGTATTATAATGATATTCAAATACATAACATGAGATTTTGCCCCTTACCACCACATACATTTTTTTCGGCTCACCGGACGAGATTAGTCCAGTTATCATTAGGCACACACAAATAAATTATTCAATTTCAACACATTACGAATCTATATTATTTTCATGTACTAAAGTACGTTTTTTCAAGATAATTGACATTATTTTTGATAAAAACTCTAATAATAGAGAACATAATTATTATTTATGATGTTATTCTTCAAAATACCTATCATTATGATTCGTATTTAGTTAATATGTTGTCAATTTAATAATTTGTTATTTTATGAAAAGATTCTTCTTAATTATTTGTGCCGTTATGCTTTTCGGGATATCAACTAAAGCAATATCTAAAGTAGCTTTCATTTATAGTATCGATTTGGTAGATGTAAACTCATTTAAAACTCTGCTTGAAACTAGTAATTTTGCAGTTACACTTGTACCTATTGCCAATACTGCTACCACAGATTATTCTGGCTGCGATATTATTATTATAAGTGGATCTTCTGTTCTGACTAAAATTCAGATGGATGTTCTTAATGCACTAAACAAACCAATTATTGGAATTGGTGGTGGTGGGTATAGATCTTTTGGCACTTTATTATTGGCTATTGGTAGCCCCAATGGAATGTCAGGAAATGAGAACACTATGTATGTGGAAAACAAAAATTTAACTATTTACAATTCTCCTACGAAAATTACTCTAAGTACGGGCGATTCGATCAAATTGTTTTCGGGTGCAAAATCGATTTCGGGTGCACGAATGATTTATGTGCCAACTCCTACTGCTTCTATTGAGGGGCTTCTGCAGTTTAAGAATTTATATTATTCAATAATTCGTCAAGATAAGAAATTCACATTTTGGGGCTTTACGCTTTCGCCAGCCAGTATGACACAAGCCGGCAGTGACCTTTTTATTAACGTAGTTGAGAGCGCTATAACTGCCTATAAGCAAGTTACTGATTTGTCAACACACAAAGTAAACGATTCTTCATTGTATTTGGACAAACAAAGCAGTTTACTTACGATAAATGGAGTAATTAGTGATGCAGTTATTTCTGTGTTAGATTTGAGTGGCAAAACTGTTGTCAAAGCTCAAGCGCAAGCACAAATCGACTTATCAGGATTAAATAAAGGTGTTTATGTAGTTAAAATTATTTCGTCCAAAGGTGTTATTTCAAAGAAATTTATTTACTAATTTTTAAAGCATCTTCCAAAAAAAAATGAAATGCAAAGCGGTGAAAACTGACTTTGCATTTTTTTTGATTAATAATTTCTGTCAATTGATATTCTATGGCTTTTAGCACAGTTCTGCAACAATTTGAATATATATAAGTAATTGGAACAAAACAATGTACTATTTTTAATCGGAGCTAACCCCGCACCACACTCACTATTTTACCTTGACGCAAAAAAAAGTAAGCAAAAAAGTCAAAACAAACCACAGTTTATCAGATAACTTTTACTCTATTCCAAGCATAAGTTGTTAATGACGTATATAAAATTCCAAATTATTCTACCATGTTGTTGGCAAATTACAATCGTCGATTACCATTGCTTTTACCAACTTTACAGAAGTATTTAAACCATTTTCCTGCGCTTTCAAATCGCCTAAACCAGTAATCTCCTCTTTTTGATTGATTCCATAAGGCCAAAAATGTTGTGTATCTCCTTTTAGACTTCCACCTGTAAGACTTTTCAGCAAGTTCAAGCCGTTGGTTCCAGTCCAAGTTCCATTAACAATTTTTGATTGCCAAATAGTAGTTGTTCCCGACCCAAAAAAATGCGCCATCTCATGTATAGCAGTGCCAACCCACATATATCGAGTATTGGATCCAAAACCAATTGAACCATGATATGATGCTTGAGCTGTTGGAATTCCTGTACTGTAATAAACATTAATTGATCCCCGAAATGGTGTAAATCTATTATAATACATACACGCACTATCCATTGCTGTTTTTATCAATTGGTACGCTTCAGGCAAAGTTGCTTGGTCGATATTTAATTTAAAAGTTACATTACCCATCAATGGCTTAACCGTCAAAGTATTGCCGTAACTTACACCTATACAGTTTTTTGCATAAGAACGCACATAATAGGACGAATTAAGATCTAGATTTGGCATAGAAACATAAAACTGATTTAACTCACTAGTACTTGCTGTTTTCGAATCATTAATAGTTGGTATTGAGTTCTTTGACCAACAAATTCCCTTCTCGATAATATAACAACCACCTGTATTTGAAATAGTCATCAAGCAATTTGCTTTATTTGTTAGATAATTATAAGATGCAGAATTGGTCAAGACTGTGGCCAAAGTATATGGAAAACCATCAGTGATAGTCATACTGTCGATAGTTGAAATCTGAAAATTCTGACTCGACTTATCTGTTTTATGAATGTTGAAAACTGTAGTAAAACTGTTAAATGTCATACTATCAATGGTCTGTACATTAACACCCAAAATGGTAGAGTCAGATTTGTAAATGTTTAATGATTTCTGAGCAATAATTGCAAGTATAAAAAGCTGGCAGATAGAAAAAATGTATATTCTTTTCATAGACTTAGATTTTGATGAATTTAATCGTTTCATTGTTCACTTTTACAAAATAAAGACCTTTGCTTAATGTGCTAATATCTATTTTATCATCTGATTGACAATTGCTTAAATTAAGAAGTCTGATTCCATTTGCCGAATAAATAACGACTTGGTTGATTGGAGTCGAAATGCCCGCAATAGACAAAAAATGGTGTGCCGGATTAGGATAAACGCATAATGTTGACTTTTCATTGGTTGCAGAATACGATGCATACAATCCAAAGCTAAGTAGCTGAATTGTAGGCAGACTAATCATTTCAATTTTATTCTGATAACTGATTTCCAAGTTGGAACTTTGAAATTTGATGCGTTTAATCGAGTTTAAATCAAAGAAATTTTTTGAACCATCTTTTGTGGTAACAGTCAAACTATTGGTTTGAGAAAAAGCATTAGAAACACACAAAACGACTGTCAATAAAAGGATTATTTTTGCAAATTGTTTCATAAATATTGATTTAAAATTTTGGTGGAGATTTAATAAATACATAAAAAAATATGAAATTCTATATTGCTGAAAAGTGCGCTTTACCAATATGTTCAAATCTCGCACTGGACTGACATCGTCTGGTGAACCGAAAAATGGAGTGAAGTATGCGTAGAAAACTTTTGTGTTTGAGTGCCGACGTATTTCGTCGGTACGAGTTTAAAAGTTTTCAGCATACAAACGACTAATTTTTCGAGTGAAGCAGGCGAAGTCTTGATTTTTTTTGCTTACTTTTTTGCATCAAGGCAAAAATAGTAAGTGGGGTTTGGGGCAAAGCCCCATGTTCAATCAAATTACTTACAATCAATGACAGAAATATTTAAAATTTTGTCATGTATTAAAATAGATTTGATAAAAATGCTATACTAAAAAAACATTTATACTCCATTTTTCTAGAGTATAAATGTTTTTTATTTATTATTAATTCCACATTCATTTGTTAATTAGAATGTCAAATTCTATAGCCCACAAATTACTATTTTACAATCACTTTTTTAGTCCAGTTTTGTTCACCTAACTGTAACTGAATAGTGTACAAGCCAGCCGACGCAACTTTAATTTCCATGGTGTTGCTGTTGGCTTTTTTGCTAATTATCATACGACCAATGGCATCAAAAACCCGCACATTAGTATTATTGCTCAAATTATTGATAATTAATTTTGAATTGTTACTCATCAATTGAGGTTCTGACGATGCAGTTTCGATAGAATTATTATCGGTAGAAACACGTTGTGCAGTGATACTAAATCTACTGTTATTGATGCCAGTACCAGCAGTAAATGTGTAACTTGAAGTCAACAAATCTATTTCCGTTGCAGGATTAGTACTATTATCAGTCAAAATTAATTTCGAAATACTTGGTGCATTTGTTGCATTTACACTGATAGTGGTAGAACCGGCAGTTTTGGTATAAAAACCAATAGGTAAATTTACTACACTACTCATTGGCAAAGCATTGAAAGCATAATTTATGCCATTTAGTATTGTATAAATCTGTGGTTTTGTTGTTCCAATCCATTTTTCCAAATCACTACCAACTTCATAATCGTTAGTCAACGAATTATCCATTCTAAGCAATGCATAGTCTGAGCCAGTTGAGCTATTAAAGTCTATTTGAACTTCTTCCCTCAAGTCATTAGCTGCTACCGATGGTGACAATTGACGACCTGAAGTAGAATTAAATATAATTCCGGATCCTGCAAGTGAAGCGCTTGCTTGCACAAAGTAAGCCGAAAATGGTTTGATATTTGGCACTTTGGCTTTAGTATATGGTGTAAAGTCATTTGTGACTTCATCATATACATAAATATCAAAACTACCTTCTGCATGGCTTCCAATAAATTTGCTTAAAAACGGTTGTCCTATCAAATTCCATCCACGATCATTAGCTTTTGGACCATTGTTTACATCTACAGAGATATTTCTGTCAGCAGTTTCGGCCAACAAAGTACCGCCAGTTTTTAAAGGGAATGACAATGTGGTTACTGGTTGCGAGTCACTTAAACCAAAAATATATCCGTGATTTGCAATAAGTTCCGTGCCAGTATAATGTTTCCAGTTTGAAGTTCCTGTACCATTTGTACCTCGCTGTCCACCGTCGTAGTATTTAATAAACAAATCGCCCGTACCAAGACTTAAAGTAGGCTTTGGATCTCCATTCGATTTGGTAATATCAGCCACAACCACATTATAAGGGAATGACATAAAATACCATTTTGTATTATCAATAGTTTTTAACAATCTAACAGTAGTTGCAGTAATATTTGCATCAATTTTGGCACTAAATGTAGAACCATCCAAACCTGCGTTGAAAGTCAGTGTGTTTACCGTAAGTGACTCAGTGGCTATTAAGTTTCCACCGGTTGCAATTTCCATTGACGCAACTGAGGTTGGTTGGTCGATAGTTAACGCACCACCACTTGCTACAGAAACAACGCTACCAGAAACCAATGACATATCGGTTGCACTTATTGGTGCGTCTACAACTGTAGTTCCAGCAGTTGCAACAGTTTGAATATCTGAGTACGAACTTTCACCCGAAGCATTCACGGTTTTAACTCTATAATAATAGGTTGTTGAAGGTGTCAAACCAGTTATCCCAGAATTTAAATTTGTACTTGCAATAGCACTAACCAATGTTACACCCGAAGATAAGTCTGCAACTTTACTATATTGCAATGTGTAAGTAAATGTGGCAGCACCTTGCGTTGGAGCAGTCCAGTTGGCAGTAAAACCAGTGGCACTAATGCTAGTTGCAGCAGCAGAAGTTGGAGCTACTGGTATAGTTGCTAACGATTGAATATCCGAATATGCACTTGAACCTGCAGCATTTACAGCTTTCACTCTATAATAATAGCTTGTATTGGCAGTTAAACTGCTAATTGCTGAACTCGATTCACTACTAAGAATACTATTAACGGGAATGGCATTAGCTAAATCGGGGGCTGTGCTATATTCCAGCGTGTAAGTAAAAGTTGCAGCACCTTGCGTTGGAGCAGTCCAGTTGGCAGTGAAACCAGTGGCTGAAATGCTACTTGCTACTGCTACTGTTGGAGCAGCAGGTAAAGTGGTTTGGGATTTTATAGTACTAAGTGTACCAGCACCAGTTGCATTCACCGCTTTTACTCTAAAAGAATATTGCGTATTCGAATTTAAACCTGTCAATGCATAACTTAAATTAGAGCTTGCAATGGAAATTACCGCTGTAACACCTGAAGATAAATCTGAAACCGTACTATAGTCCAAATTATACGTAAATGCTGCAGAACCTTGACCCGTTGGTGCATTCCATAAAGCTGTAAAACCCGTAGCAGTTTTATTACTAGCATTAGCAGTGATTGTTGCTTGTCCTGGCAATGTTAAAAATGTTTGAATTTCAGAAGCTACCCCAGCACCCGAAGCATTAACAGCTTTTACTCTGTAATAATACTGAGTATTTGCAGTCAAACCAGTAATTGCTTTAAGTACATTTGAACTAGCAATACCCACAGACGTAGATGCGCCTGTTAAATCAGCAGCTGTTCCATATTCCACAGTGTAACTAAATGTGGCAGCACCCTGTGTTGGAGCAGTCCAGTTAGCAGTGAAGCCATTAGCTGTGATTGCAGTGGCGGCAGATGAAGTAGTGGCAGCAGGAAGTGTAACAAAACTTACATTTGTTGCATATTCTGTTCCAACACCATTAGTAGCAAAAGCTCGTACATTGTAAGTTGTATTAGCGGTTAAACTACTAAGATTAATACTAAAAGTTCCAACTCCGCTTCCATTGCTAATTTTGGTGTCTAATATTGTAGGGTCTACGTTGGTACTCATACAAATACCGCGATCTGATACTGCATTTCCTGCATCGGAAGTTACCTGTCCTCCTGTAGCTGCCGAAGTAGTTGTTATGGCAGTAATAGCTGTTGTAGGAGCCAAAGTTAATATATTTGAATTAAATGCATAAGCACCGATGTCGTGTGGCGTAAATCCACTACGTGTCGCACCTGTATAATCATCACTTACATTTGCCGACAAGTCAGCCCCTTTAGCATTCGCATTCGAATAAACATTTGGGTTAATGGTTAAATCAGGTACGCTGGCAGTTGCTCCATTAAACTGAGGATCACTATTGTAGCTATTTGCATCAAAACTTGTACAAGTGCTTTTCCAAGTATTGAAATCAGCAATTTCAGCTCCTGCTACGAGACCAAAAGCATTATTTGATGCCCCTATTTGGAAGATGTTATAATTACTAGCCAAGTAACTTGATGAATAATCAGTTGCATTGTTTAAGTTTATTGCAAAATGCTTACCTGTTGTTCCACCTGTGCGAACATTTACCAAGATATTGTTTTTCAATTCTGCCAATTTATCAACCGCAGATATAACACGAGTAAAAGTAGACGTGATTCCTGTTGTTCCCGAAGCAACTGTTCCACCCAAATAAACTGTATTATTATACACATTTAGTTTGTACCCGACCCCGGTCGCACTCGTTTGTTGATATATTCCGTGGATAATATTGCCAACAGCATTATCAGTACCAAGTCTAACAATGTTGTTTTTTACGTATGTTGGGGTTGTAGAAGTAGAACTATTATAAACTACCAATCCATAAGTTATTGCTGTACCTGCATTATTAATTGCAGAAACATTGTAAACTTTGTTTTTTTCTATAGTAGATACAACTTCTGCACCGCAGAAAATACCATGAACAGTAGATCCAGCTGTTATAGAAGCATCACCAGATACAATATTGCTTACCTTGTTTGAAGCAACAGAAGAAGAAGATCCAGTTCCCTGATATATTTGTATACCTCTTACAATAGTCTGATAATTGGCAGCAGTTGCTTCTGTACCTCCACGAGCAATAATATTATCAACAACGTTGCCTGTTACCACTGTATTTGCTGTGAAAATATTCATTACATATAAAGAATAAGTACTTGAACCAGGGGCAGCACTGTTATATAATTTCAGATTTTGAACTTTATTATTTGTAAATTCTCCATAAGTTCCAGTATAAGCACTTGATGAATTCCCTATTATTCCTGTTAATACTGCTTCATAATTATAAGCTGTGCCAGCGGCAGCTACTTCTAAAGTTATATTCGAGATTGTATTATTGTCTATTATCGTACGATTGGCATAGGATGTACCACATTCCGATTTGATTCCAATAAAGCGTGAGTTTGCCGTAGATGTCAATTTAAATGTTCCAGTACCATCAATTGCTTTATATCCAATAACATTGTTTTTAATGATATTGCCTTCGCCACGAGCTAAAATACCATAATATGAATTCACCACTGCTCCATCATTAACATCTGACGTCCAGTATATTTTATTGCTATCTATCGTAGTCGAGGCACTTGAATTTGCTGTGAAATACATTGCTATAACACTTGCAGATGTACTACTACCTACATTATAGATATTACAATTTGAAATAGTATTACCTGTATTTACTACGCCGCTTGCCCCCATGAATGAAACTGCAATGAGCGGTTTTGTAGCACCATCGCGAATGTCACAATTATCAATCAAGTTATTGTTGTTTGATGAGGTTTGTGACACCGAACCTACTAGAATTGTAGCATATGAGTTTGATGTAGAAACTCCTTTTACTGTACAATTCAGGATTTTATTATTTGATGCACCATTTTGTAACGTTATTGTATTGGATAATGTATTTGGATTTTCGATGATTAGATTAGATTTGCTACCACCATCAATATATACGTATTGTGCACCATTGAAATTAACCGTAGATGTTGGTAATGTTGATACTGTTGCCCCTGATGCATAAGAATATTGCATTGTTGGAGCATTTACATATATATTATTACCACTTACTGCTGTTATAACTGAACCAGAAGATATTCCAGTACCAGATACTGATTGACCTACATAAAAACCAGTTGCATTTGTTAGTGGAATTTGAAATGAAGTTGGTGCAACAGAAATTCCCCCATTTGCAGTCGTAGTGAAATAAGTAGTTACATTAGTTGCTGCGTAAGTAGGAGTTGTTGATATGGTTATATTTTTATTGGCAGCATCAGCCACACTAGTAACTGTTGTACCAGGCAAAATTCCTCTACCACCCACCAACATTCCAACAGAAAGAGCTTGAGCAGCAACGGCAGTTGTCATTTTAATAATATTAGAACTAGTAGATGTTGTTGTACTTGCATACGAAGTTATAGTACCCGACGAATTTGTAGCCAACCATGAAGCATTTGTAAATGAAGCTCCACCAGCAGTCAGATTTATTGCTCCTGCTAAAGTAACAACACCATCTGAACCAACCGTAGAAACAGTTGTATTAACTCCCAAACCAGCAATTTTATAACCTGATGCCAATGTTGATATTGAACCAGTAAAACTTGTTGTTGTACTAGCTGCGGCTGTAGTAGTAGTTGTGTTTGCTGTAGCAGGAGCAGCAATTGTAATTGGACCAGCTTCACTTGCCAGTTTAATCGTAATCGTATTCACAGCACTTGCACCTGTTTTAGCACCCAATGTAATAGGATAAGTTTCGGATGAAGGTGCATAAGTGCTTTGTAGCACAATTTCCGTTGGTGTAGAAACAGTGCCAATACTGTTGTACGCTGCCTGAATAGTAGTGAAGTTAGCACCTGAAGCACCCACAGTAATTGTTGTTACCGCCATGGCCTGTACTCCAAAAAGTACTAAAGTCAAGCAAATAAGAAAAATTTGTCTAAAAATCAATGGTTGTTTGCTCATAATATCTAAAATTAAATGGTTAATTATTCAACAATTCAATTATTCCTTTGGTTAACAAGCATCTACTTACAAATAATAGACATTACTTTTCTAACCAAAAACTCAAAAATTGAATTATTGAATGTGCAAAGATATTTGGTAGGTAGCAATGATTATTTCAACATTGTTCCAATTACATTTTATCATGTTACATCTTATTTGATTTTTATCAATACACCATTCCCAAATTAAAGAATAGATAATAACAGTAGTAGAAAGTTACAAAACAGTTGACTTTTAATTAAATAGCGTTACAAAAAAAAACAAACACAATTCAAAATTATTCTAACAAATAAACAAATGATAATACTTCTCGAGTTTTTTAGCTGTTTCAAAATAAAAAAAGCGAGCTATTTGACAACAAAAAAACAGCTCGTTTATGGCGAGCTGTTTTCTTTATTAAATAATTAAGTAATAGGAAAGCAATAATGTCTTAAAACTCTTCTAGAATTTTGCGCTTTTCGTATTTGGACTGACCTCGTCCAATGAGCCGAAAAATGGAGTGAAGTAGGCGTAGAAAACTTTTGTGTTTGAGTGCCGACGTATTCCGTCGGTGCGAGTTTAAAAGTTTTCAGCCTACGAACGACTGATTTTTCGAGCGAAGTGGGCGCAGTCAA
>CAIWCC010000075.1 GCA_903911085.1 uncultured Bacteroidales bacterium
GTTCACCCATCGCCAGTTCGTCACCCGCCTTCAGTATTGATGCATCCTTGAAGACGAGTTCAATGTCATTTGGCACAAATATAGGGGAGGAAGAAATATTACAACCGATTACTAAAAGCTTGAATTATGAGTAATATAAAAAATATAACAACCGAAACTAATTTAGTTCCCCTTCAGGGGTTAGGGGTAAATCCCCCTTTAGGGGTTAGGGGTTCTTCTTACGTTTCCTCCCGCAACTCCTGCAAACTTTGTGCTCCGCTTGGTGCATCGATGGTTTTCAAAGGAATTGAAGGATGCGTACCGCTTATCCACGGAAGTCAAGGTTGCGCTACCTATATCAGGCGCTACATGATTAGTCATTATAAAGAACCGGTGGACATTGCTTCAAGTAATTTCAGCGAAGAAACAACGGTTTTTGGTGGTAGCAGGAACTTTATCACGGGCATCGAAAACATTGTGAAACAGTATAAACCCAGTGTGATTGGCATTGCGTCCACTTGTCTTTCGGAAACCATTGGCGAAGATATTCCGGGGCATATCCGCAACTACAAAGAAATACACGAAGCCGACGGTGCCGTAATTCCCACTTTTATAAACGCTTCCACGCCTAGTTATTGCGGTAGCCACGCCGAAGGATTTCACAACACAGTGTTGGCGACGGTAAAAACATTGGCCAAAAATAATGTTGCGCTTGATGCCATTACCATTTTGCCAGGAATGGTTTCGCCGGCGGACATACGTTATTTGAAAGAAGTACTAACTGATTTTAGCATGAAATATATTCTTTTTCCGGATTACAGCGAAACTTTGGACAATGAATATACTTCGGAATACCAATTGATTCCGACTGGTGGAACACCCATTTCGGCAATTGAACGCATGGGCGACACCAAAGCCGTGATTGAATTTGGAACTAATTTCAACAAGGGAACGCAACGGATTAAGGATGCTGGGACGGTACAAACTGCCGGCGATTGGTTGCAAGCCACGCATTACGTAAAAAACCATGCCATGCCTTTGCCCATTGGCATTGAAGCTACTGATAAGTTTATGAATACGCTAAGTGAGATTAGCGGATTGGAAATGCCAGAATATATTCGCAAAGAACGTGGACGATTGGTGGATTCGTATGTGGATGCGCACAAATATGTGTTCGGCAAAAGAGCAATTTTGTACGGCGAAGAAGATTTGGTAACCGCTTTGGCCGATTGGTGTAGAGAAATTGGCGTTGAACCATTTTGGATAAAAGGAACCGATTTTGAAACTTTGAAAGAAGAGGCCGAGAAATTCAAACCCGACTTTTTGCTCGGCAACAGCAAAGGATATTATATAGCCCGCGAACGAAAAATTCCCCTGGTACGGCTTGGCTTCCCCATTCACGACCGCTTCGGTGCCAATAGAATGCATCACATTGGATACCGAGGTACGCAGGAACTTTTCGACCGCGTGGTAAATGCATTGATAGAATACAAACAAGAAAATTCGCCGGTGGGGTATAAATACATCTAATTAGTTGACAGTTTATAGTTGACAGTTTGAAAATTAAAGAATAAACCACAATAGACACAATAGTTTAATATTTTTGCATCATCAGTAGGCATCCCTTGAAATACCGAATGGTATTTGTCTATTGTGTTCTTAAATTTATCTTTTCTTTAATTTCTACTGTGTCTATTGTGGTTAATTATAAGTTCTGTTTTATTTTAGTAAAGTAAAAATAATTGAAGAATAGGTATAACGATATAAAAAAGTGAGAAGATGGAAACGAACGAAGACAAAAAACTAGCACATCCCTGTTTTAACGAGGACGCAAAACATACAAGTGCCAGGGTGCATTTACCGGTAGCGCCAAAATGTAATATCCAATGCAATTATTGCAACCGCAAATACGACTGCGTAAATGAGAGTCGCCCCGGGGTTACTTCATCAGTTTTAGCTCCATTTCAGGCGGTTGAATATCTGAAAGATTTGGATAGCCGCATGAATAATTTGGCTGTAATAGGCATTGCTGGCCCTGGCGATCCTTTTGCAAATCCGGATGAAACATTGGAAACCATGCGCAGAATTAAAGACGAATTTCCGGATAAAATCTTCTGTCTTTCGTCCAACGGATTGGAATTGGAACAACATATTGATGAGCTTGCGGAACTGAACGTAACGCACGTAACGATTACCATCAACGCGATTGACCCAGAGATAACAGCCAAAATATACAAATGGGTACGATTCGGCAAAAAGGTTTACCGAGGCGTGGAAGGTGCAAAGATTCTGCTTGATAGACAATTGGCTTGTATTCCAAAACTAAAAGCAGCTGGGATTACGGTAAAAATCAATTCCATTATTATACCGGGAATCAACGAAGACCACATTCCGGAAGTGGCCAAAAAATGTGCGGAATTGGGAGCGGATGTAATCAACTGTATTCCACTTATTCCAACTGCCGAAACACCTTTTGAAACAGTTGAAAAGCCCGACACAAAAATGATTTTCAAAGTGCGCACCTTGTCGTCGGAGTTCTTGAAAATAATGAGCCATTGCGCTCGCTGTCGTGCCGATGCTGCCGGATTATTGGGACAAGACATGAGCGAAACGCATGATTTGTTGAAAGAATATGCCAGTCGCAAAGAAGAAATGGACACCACCGATCGACCTTACGTGGCCGTGGGAACCAACGAAGGATTGTTGGTGAATATACATTTGGGCGAAGCCAATCAACTTTACATTTTTGAACAAACAAAGAACGGTTTCAAAAATGTGGAAGTACGCAAAACGCCACCCAGAGGCAAAGGCGACGAACGCTGGCTGGATTTAGCAAGAACCTTGAAAGACTGTCGCGCCATTCTGATAAGCGGTGTGGGCGAAAACCCGAAAGCAATGCTCAAAGGCTGCGGCATTCACGTAGTGGAAATGACCGGACTGATAGACGAAGGATTGGAAGGCGTTTACAACAACAAAGTAATTCGATCCATTGCCAAACCAGATGCTTTTAAATGCGGAAGTAGCTGTAAGGGGAATGCACAAGGATGCTCTTAATCAGTTGACAGTTATCTGTTGATAGTTGACAATTTAATTGATTTATTACTTCTACTTTACCAAATTAAAGAGTAAACCACAATAGACACAATAGTTTAATTCTTTTTGAATCATCAGTAGGCAATTTCCCTGAAATACCGAAAGGTATTTATCTATTGTGTTCTTAAGTTTGTCTTTTCTTTGATTTCTATTGTGTCTATTGTGGTTAATTATTAGCTCAGTATTATTTTAGTAAAGTAGAATTACAAACAAATTATTTATAACATAGAGTGAATTCGTTCACTCGTATACTTCTTCAAAATGAAAAAGCCAGATTATCACATTTTAGTTTGCAATTCGTTCAGAATTGCTGGAGATGCACAAGGTGCATGTAACAAAAAAGGAGCAACCGACTTGCTTCAGTACATAACCGAAGAGGCTGCCGACCGCGGTCTGGACGTAGCCGTGAGCTGTACCGCTTGCCTCAACGTATGCTCGCAAGGGCCAGTAATGGTTATACATCCCAATAATTATTGGTACGGAGGTGTTGAATCCGAAGCCATTATCGATGAAATTTTCGACTCGTTGGAAAACGACGAACTGTGCGAAAACTATTCGATAGCGGACTAAAACAGAAGAACCCCCAACCCCTAAAGGGGAGAAAGAAATATTACAATCGATTATTACAAACCAATGTCGTTTAGATAAGCCCAACGGGCTTGAATGTGATTAGCCTTATGTGAAACATAAGGATGAAAAAGGTTTTGAATGCACTAACCCTGAAAGGGTTGAATAGATAAATGCATGTTATTCAACCCTTTCAGGGTTACAACACCTCAATATAACTTTCCACGGGTTTTACCCGTGGCTAATCATATTGAAGCCCTTCAGGCTTGATTGTAAAGCGAAAACTTATCTAAACGACATTGTATTACAAACTTGAATTATGAGTAATATAAAAGATATAACAACCAAAAGTAACTTCAATTCCCCTTTAGGGGTTAGGGGTTCTTTAGAGGTTAGGGGTTCATCTCTTCCATATTTCATAGACACCACTCTCCGCGACGGCGAGCAATCGCCGGGCGTAGTATTTTCTTTAGCGGAAAAAATAAGAATAGCTGCTTTGCTTGGTGCTGCCGGCGTTCCCGAACTGGAAATTGGGACACCTGCCATGGGCGATGCTGAAATTCAGGACATTCGTACGCTTTGTTCTATGGGTTTTGGGTTCAAAACGCTGGCTTGGTGCCGAGCCACGAAACACGATATTCGTTGTGCAAAAATGGCTGGTACCAATGGCGTTCATATTTCGTTTCCAGTGTCGGATATTTTGTTGAAAGCAATGGGAAAAGATACCGTATGGGTTATGACAACGCTCAGGGAATTGATTGATTTTGCTTTGCCAATGTTCGATTATGTAACCATTGGTGCACAGGATGCGTCCCGTGCCGACAAAGCTTTTCTGAGGGAATTTGTTTGTGCGGCAAGTGCTTTTGGAGCTTCGCGGGTGCGGTTGGCCGACACGGTAGGTACGCTGAATCCTATCAGCACCTTCGAAATGATTAGTTCCATTCGCTGTGTGGATAAAGAAATTCCGTTGGAAATTCATGCACACAACGACCTGGGAATGGCTACTGCCAATACGCTTGCAGCATTTATGGCCGGTGCCAATTGTCTGAGTACAACCGTAAATGGATTAGGCGAACGAGCAGGAAACGCTCCCATGGAAGAAGTTGCAATGGCACTGGAATTGAGTGCAGGCATATCGAGCACATTGTACACCGAAGGTTTTGCGGAACTAAGTGCCTACGTTGCCAAAGTTTCCAACCGACCAATAAGTGCAAGCAAACCCATTACGGGTGAAATGGTATTAACCCACGAAAGTGGCATTCACACCAGTTGTCTGCTCAAAAACCGCAACACTTATCAGCTCATTTCAGCCGCAAGTGTGGGACGCGAAGAACAGGAATTTCTGATTGGCAAGCACAGCGGAAAATCCACATTGCTGCATTACTTGATGGAAGTAAACCTTCCTGTAGCAGATATAAACTGCGGAATATTGCTCGACAAAGTAAAAGAAAAAGCCGAACAACTCAAACGAGCATTGACCAAAGAAGAATTATACGCGCTATACACTGATATTTATATCAATAAAAAAATCAACAAAATTGTTGAGCATGTATAATAAATTGGAGTACGAGAATACTAATTTGTAGATTTTATATAGAATAAATTGCTATGCAATTAAAAGGTTTAACACTAAGTCCATTGAGAAACACTAAGGCTCACTAAGGATTTTGAAACTAATATTGACCACTAAGTATAAAACATAAATGTTTTATAATATAATATTGTTGTCCGGTAAAAAAAAATAAAAAATAATGTCGCTCCTAAGGAGCTCTGGTAATACTTGTAACTTACTGACTACCATAATGTCGCTTCTCCGAAGCTATTTATAAAAAGTCCCATCGGGACGAAATTATGGTAGAAAATATGCAAAAACAAAATCTAAGCCCCATCGGGGCGAAATTATCTCAAATCATAATTGGAAGCGGTTTTTCAGTTGAAAATTAAAAGTTTATCGGACAATAATAATAATAATATTATAACAAATGTAAACCTAAAAAACATTTATGTTTTTTCTTAGTGCACTTTAATTATCTTGTATTCTTAGTGCCCCTAAGCGCCCTTAGTATCTTAGTGGTGAATCTTAATTCTTTGTTTTTAAACAAAATAAATATTTAATCAATAGATATTATATAAGTTGGAACGTTATGAAGATAATGGAACGCAGATTTACGCTGATTAAGCGGATTTTAAAACGGATTAGAATTCCGACAAGTCGGAATGATTAAGACTTCGCTCTTAAATCCTCCCCGATTTATCGGGGATAAAATCAATTTTCAGATCCGTTTATTGTAATAAATCCGTTTATATCCGCTTAATCAGCGTAAATCAGCGTTCTATTTCTTAATTTCAAATTATATAATTCAGTTAGTCAACTACTTGAAACTTATATAATACCTAATATAAACTCTAGTAAAATAATCATCCCGATATCTATCAGGAGTAAATAAGAAAGAAATGTCAACAACACCAATCATACCCGACGAAGAAATGCGCAATCAAGCCATTAGTTGCTTGCAATATGCGAATGGATTTTACACAACTTTACGCAGCAGTTTGGACAATGAAAACTCCCGCTTCGACAATGATTTACGCTACAACCTTGCCGTAATTTGCATCGAGAAATACTTTGTGGCTTTAATGGCGCGATACGATTGGAATGCTACACATCACATGCCCATTGCACTATACAAAGAAGCATTAACGTTTGATTCTGAACTTACAGATTCAATGAAACAAACAGCCATACTAGCAGGTAAATTTGAAGCTATATGCTCACTGGAAGGCTTTGGATATCGTACACCTTCTACCGATGATTTGGAAGCGATGGCAAAAGGAATTAAAGATATCAAGGAACTTGTAGAAAAAAGAATTGCTGAAATTTAAGAAAACGGCTTATTTGCTTTTGTAAAAATAAATAAGTAAGTGGAAGTAAATAATGTAGTATTAATGTACAATGGGTCGTTATAAAAAGTCGTATTAAATTGATTAATAATGATTTAAAAAGTATAATTTAACTGATTGCGACTTTGCTCAAACAAAGAGTAAACGCAAAGCCGCTAAGATTTAAATACCAGATATTCACAACCAAGAGAAAGAACGCTAAGACAAAAACTTTCAGTTTTTCTAACTCTCTTTTCCAATTTCTTTCCCTTTTAGGGGAAAGTACCCGAAGGGGGATAGGGGTCGCGGCTTTGCAACTTAGCGTCTTAGCGTTCAAAAAAACTTTTTTTATAACGAACTATTGAATGTACATAGTACATACAAAAAAATCATAAAATTTTATATTATTGAAAATTTGCGTGTTACCAGTCTGTACGAATCTCGCACAGGACTGACATCGTCTGGTGAGCCGAAAAATGGAGTGAAGTGTGCGTAGAAAACTTTTGTGTTTGAGTGCCGACGTATTTCGTCGGTACGAGTTTAAAAGTTTTCAGCATACAAACGACTAATTTTTCGAGTGAAGCAGACGAAGTCAAACACTTCAATTCCAATTTTCCCTCTCCAAATATTAAAAAAGTCCTATTTCTTTCTCTTCTAGGAGAAAGTACCCGGAGGGGGATAGAGGACAAGAGAGGGTGCCGTAGGCGGGTGAGGTGTTTTTTTTGCTTACTTTTTTGCATCAAGGCAAAAAAGTGAGTGGGGTTTGGGGTAAAGCCCCAAGTTCAATCAGTTTATTTACAATCAATTACAAAAATGCCAAAATTTTGTCATGTACTAAAATTATTGTATTAAAAAGAAAAAGAATGGAATGCGGATAAACGCTGATTGAACGGATAAAAAACGGATTTTAATTATCTCACGTTGGTCGATGACCGTTGGTTCTGACAAATCGGAATCGAAGATCAACGTAGTTAATGATTTTCAATAATTTAGATATTATCTGTCATGTTTACATGACTTTAATCAGTTCTCAATCCGTTTAAATATTATCCGTATTTGTCCACTTAATCCGTCAAATCTGCGTGCTATTCTTTATGATTTATACATATTATATTTTGTCCATTACTCACAATAAATACTTGAGAATCAAAAGCAAAGAGCAACCCACCAAATACGAGAAACGTTTAATACTTAGGCACTTTCAATACCCGAAAAAATTTCGTATCCATAATGCGCAATACCAATGCTGCTAACGTTTTGATATTGACATTGTTCGTTTTAATAGTACACGATAGAATAAATGCTTAATGCATATATAATGAATCCTACAATAAAAAAAGTTATTTATTTATTGTGTTCTTCTTTCTCTTTTAAATATCCTCTATTGTGTCTATTGTGGTTTCATTTTCTTTAATTTTAAAGGTTTGTTTCAAACAAACCCACACTATTGAGTGTAGCACCAATTATATTAAAGCTGTATATATAAATCTATTGTGGTTTCATCTTTAATTTGGTAAAGTCGAATTGAAGTCAAGTTCTCCATTAATCTAATAAACAAACACTGATTAGCTGTTTTTGCAAGGTAAAAACTACCATTACCGTATTTTTATGCAAGATATATTAAAAAACAAAAATGTCTTTTGTAATCAAAACAAATTTCATACATTTGCAAGCTTTTTTGGGGAACAAATAATTATTAAATCACTCATTAAGTAATAGGAAAGCTTTAATATCTTAAAATCTTTCTGAGTTTTGCGCTTTTGCTTTTTGGACTGGCCTCGTCCAATGAGCCGAAAAATGGAGTGAAGTAGGCGTAGAAAACTTTTGTGTTTGAGTGCCGACGTATTCCGTCGGTGCGAGTTTAAAAGTTTTCAGCCTACGAACGACTGATTTTTCGAGCGAAGTGGGCGCAGTCAA
>CAIWCC010000076.1 GCA_903911085.1 uncultured Bacteroidales bacterium
ATTAAACAAAACACTAGTTAAACTAACGTAATATGACGCATTTCAACGTAAACGAACACAAGATCATTAAAACTCACCTGTTTTTGAGCAAGGTGGTTGATGGCGATGGCATAATTGTTAAAAATATTTTCAATAATTTAGAGGTAGAAATAAGATTTTTGGGGATAGATGCCCCAGAATTAAAAAGATGTCAGAAATTATATCAAGACGAAAGAGAAACTCACATCCCAGGAGAATTGTTAATTGAATTGGGGAGGTTATCTTTTAATTTTATGAAAGAACTTGTACTTCCTGGAACAAGTATCACCATAGAATTAGAAAAATTGGACCATATAGATTTATATGGAAGAACTTTGGCTTATGTCTATTTGCCCGATGGGAGTTGCTTAAATGAAATAATGATTGCGGAAGGGTATGCGAAGCCCTTCAGCCGATATTCTTGCAGAGAACTAGCAAACTATCAGGTTTTAAATATGAAGGCTAAGAACGAAAGAAAAGGATTGTATGCGATTGTGGATAATTTTTGAGAAAGAGAAAAGGAATTGAAATAGAATATTTAGTTTCAATTTCTAGCTGGAATTCATAAACACCCCATAATCTTTTTTACAAGTTGGTCAGTTATTTCATCGGATGCTGCTATATTCTTATTCACAGTATTTGCATTTTAATATAAATATTACTAAAAAAGATGCATTTCAGAAAAATAATTTACGAGAACAATAGCTTATAATCAGGTAGTTATATTATTATTTGATTGTATGCTACAAAGAATTACCAATGTGCATTGGTGGGTATTCTTTTTTATTATGAGCGTTCAATTCCATAACAATATATTGGTGTTATAAATGTTTGAATGGTAGTTTGTTATATAAACTGTAGAATCTGTCTAAACATTTTATGTAATCAATGAATAGCATCGATTTCAAAGTTTCAACAGTATTCTATTTTAGGATATAAATTAAATTGACTGAAAATACACGGTTTGTGGTCGATATTGAAAGGGGTAAAACTGAATTTGAGGTTACAATATTCTTAATCCCTTGACTAAAAGTTGCACCAAGTTGCACTTTTTTGAATAGCTCAATTCCCAAACCAACATTATAACCATAGTCTAAATGATCTATGAAACTTGTATAAGTGCCATTATCAACAATATTGGTTATTTCGTCAACTGTTATTGAACTTAATTCATAACCACCATACAATCCTGCAAATCCGTAAATGCCTATAAAACCAATCATTTTTCTATAACGAAGATTTAATGGTACTTCAAAATAAGTCATCTCTTTGTAGCCTTGCGCTATTGTATATACATGATTTGTGCTATCTATTGAACTACCTTTTTGAGTAAGTATAGCTTCAATTTCACCACCAAAACCAGATTTCTTTGGCATTAATTGATATACCACACCAAATTGGAAACCAGTTAAACTATTTTTTAAACCATCCGAAAAATTTGATTTTCCTACAGATGCAATTTCATTCGCCATATTAACTCCAGCTTTTATTCCGAATTGAGCATAAATTTCTGAAGTTAAAAATAATGTAAGCAAAAAAATACTGAGTTTTTTCTTCATATTCACTTTTTATATCAACTGGCTAATACAACAATGATACCAAAAAATAAATTAATCTTCATCTGAATCAATAAAAAAAAAGCATTTCCAATCTCCAAATAAAATTGGAAATTGGAAATGCTTGAATTATTTTCGCGTCATACGTTTACGTTCGTTTTCGTCGAGATAAATTTTACGCAATCGGAAGCATAAAGGAGTGATTTCAACATATTCATCTTCCTTAATATACTCTAAAGCTTCTTCCAAACTAAAAACTATTGGTGGAATTAATTTTGCTTTATCGTCGGCACCCGAAGCACGCATATTGGTGAGTTTCTTTGGTTTAGTGACGTTTACCACCATATCACCTTCTTTTGAACTCTCACCTACAACCTGTCCAGCGTAGATTTCATCTTGAGGGAAAACGAAGAAACGTCCACGGTCTTGCAATTTATCTAACGAATAAGCAAATGCAGTTCCGCCTTCCATGGCTATTATTGAACCATTTGTACGTTTTTCGATATGACCTTTATATGGTTGATACTCAAAAAAACGATGCGACATTATTGCTTCACCTGCCGAAGAAGTTAAAACGCTGTTTCGTAGTCCAATAATTCCACGAGATGGAATCAAAAATTCTAATTGTATACGGTCGTTTACAACTTCCATGCTCAACATTTCACCTTTACGAATAGCAACCATTTCAATCACTTTTCCAGAGCAATTCTCAGGTAAATTAATTGTTAATTGTTCTATTGGCTCACAACGAACTCCGTCTATTTCTTTGAAAATTACTTGAGGCTGACCTACTTGCAGTTCGTATCCTTCGCGGCGCATTGTTTCAATCAATACCGACAAGTGCAAAACACCACGTCCAAAAACATTCCAAATGTCCGATTCTATATTTTTTTCGACACGTAAAGCTAAGTTTTTGTCAAGCTCTTTTGTCAAACGATCTTGTATGTGACGTGAAGTTACATATTTACCATCTTTTCCAAAAAATGGAGAATTGTTAATCGTGAAAACCATACTCATGGTTGGTTCATCAATTGCAATTGGCGTTAATGGTTCAGGATTAGCTAAATCGGCTATTGAATCACCAATTTCAAATCCTTCAATGCCTACCAATGCGCAAATATCCCCCGATTTAACTTCAGTAGCACGTGTGCGTCCAAGTCCAGTAAAAGTATGTAACTCTTTGATACGCGATTTTACAGCTGTTCCATCGCGTTTTACTAAATTAACGTCCATACCTTCACGCAAAATGCCTCGGTGAATTCTACCTACAGCAATACGTCCTACGTAAGACGAATAATCGAGCGATGTAATTAACATCTGAGGAGTGCCTTCTAAATATTCAGGTTCAGGAATATACTTAATAATTGCATCCAATAATGGAATGATATCAGTAGTTGGTTGATTCCAATCTTCTGACATCCAATTGTTTTTGGCTGAACCATATATAGTGTGAAAGTCGAGTTGGTCTTCAGTGGCATTTAAGTTGTACATCAAATCAAATACCGCTTCGTGAACCTCATCAGGGCGGCAGTTCGGTTTATCAACTTTATTTACTACTACTATTGGTTTTAAACCAATTTGAAGTGCTTTTTGGAGTACAAAACGTGTTTGGGGCATTGGACCCTCAAAGGCATCTACCAATAATAATACACCATCGGCCATGTTTAATACACGTTCTACTTCGCCTCCAAAATCGGAGTGGCCTGGAGTGTCTATGATATTGATTTTGTATCCAAGATAGTCGATGGATACGTTTTTTGCTAATATGGTGATGCCTCTTTCGCGTTCAAGGTCATTATTATCCATGATTAACTCGCCAGCATTCTCATTGTCGCGGAACAAATGTCCAGCCAATAACATCTTGTCTACAAGGGTAGTTTTCCCATGGTCAACGTGGGCAATAATAGCAATGTTTCTAATTTTCTGCATGTAATACAATCTTTTTTTTTGAGGGTGCAAAGTTAGTCAAAATAATTCAATAAACGTTTTATTTTGTAATACATCTGAATGATAGGCCATAAACTCTTTAAACTAACATCAAATTCAACATTATTATCTATTTTTTGCCAAATAAATGTTCAATTCCATTGTACATTAAAAAAAAAATAGTACTTTTGCCGTCCAATTTTAGCGTAATCTCTGACAGAATATAGAGTGGTCTGTGAATATTGCGCATATTATTAAATAAACAAAAAAAGCAATAATGGACTTTATTAAAATTGCAGAACAAGCATTTCTTGTTGAAAAAACACATCCTGCGTTCAAAAGCGGGGATACAATTACGGTAGCTTACCGTATTATCGAAGGTACAAAAGAACGTATTCAAGAGTTTCGTGGCGATGTAATTAAAATCGTTGGTCACCAAGGCAAAAAACGTTTTACAGTTCGTAAAATTTCTGGTAACGTAGGTGTTGAGCGTATCTTCCCTCTCGAATCTCCTTTTATCGATAGCATTACAGTAAACAAGTATGGTAAAGTTCGTCGTGCTAAATTATATTATTTACGTGCACTTACTGGTAAAAAAGCCAGAATCAAAGAAAGACGCGTTTAATTCCGTAATACGCATAAAAAAAATAAAAAAAGAGAAATTCGTTTTACGGGTTTCTCTTTTTTTTGGTATAAATGTTTGAAAATTTCTGATTTGGCTTAATTTCTGATTGTTTTTTTATCCAGATTAATCTATTTTTCGTTACCTTTTTTCAGTGTTCAAAAAAGCAATTTGGTAGAGATTGTAGAGCATCATATAGTCTAAACCATTATATTCAATATGTTGGTCAGATTTTTTTCCTAAATTTTCAGGCCAAAGGCATCGTGATGTTGAAGTCCAATCATAAATACCACAATTGCTGGCAGGTCCATTTATTGGTGCTGAATTTAATAGTCCTTGGTAAAGTGTTTTTTCTGAGTTATAATCATTGTTACTTAAACCTATTTCGGAATAATTGAGATTGTGAGATACTAAGTACATTAGTGGAAAATGTTCATAAATTGGAAAGTGACCTGTTTTGTGTGGATTATAATGGTCGCGAAGTTTCCTAAGTTTTGCAAATGTTTTATTTCCACGCACATGAATTGCTAACGAACGTGTTTTATTATCTTCGCGCCCGAGCTGAAAAATCCACGGATATTTAAACGCCAAATTATAAAGATTATCTGATACTTTGCTTGGGTAAATTCTTAATTTTTCTCCAGTTATTGCTTCTCCAGCTTTAATTATTCCATTACTTATCAATGCAACTCCGCTATCACTTCCGCTTCCTTCCATAACACATTTTTTTGTAACTGGATTCATCAATATCCAATGTGTTGAGAATGGAATAATACCTCCAAAATGTTTCCTATATACTTCATCGCTTTGCATATAATGTATAAAGCGCTTAACAAAATCTTTTGCCCAGAGTGAAAAATCAATCGAATCGGGACTGAGATTTATATCAGATTTGCTAGTCAAAATTCCAAGTTTAGTCAATCTTGGTTTCACGTAAATATCAGAAAAATTACAATTGATGTTCACAACTGACTCTTTTCCAATTAATTTACTCACCAAACCTAATCCTTCCATTGTGTGTTCGATAACATCTTGGCTGTTTTCTTCCATAAAAAAGCTTGTGTTGCTTGCACTAAAATTACTCGAAAAAATATTTACATCAAAATGGTTACCATATTTTTTCCAGAAATTATCTGTTACATCATTTCTAAGCATAAACCCGTTAATATCACCTAGATGAACAAATTGTTTTTCCCAATAATCGTTTTCAATCCATGGCCCAATAAATGCTTTCCATCTTAGATTTGATTCAGAATAAACATCCAATCTTTCCAATGCGAGCATTGCAAAATAAAGTTCCTTTAGAGTAGTTGTATAATCCTTATTGTTGTGTTTCAGCAACCAAAGTTCTGTCGCTAAAACTGAAAGATAATGACTCATATTATTATTACCATCGCCCCAACAAATGTAACTTTTCGTAGAATCGGATTTATAATAAATATCTGAAGCTGGAATATTTACTCCATAGTCCATTACATTTTCACTCACAACTATGAATTTGCTGCGTAACCTATCACGATATTTCCAGTATTTAGCTAAATTGGCTTGCTCAGTTTGAGCATAAATGGGTATGGTAATGGTAAATATGAATAATCCTATAAATATTCTTCTGTTTGTTTTTTTATTCACTTATATATAAATTTAATTGTCAATATTCAAAAAAAAGATTAAGCAAAATTTCTGGGTGTAAAATTTAAAATTGCCCTAAATACGTTTTTTTTGTGTTAGTATTTATAACCTGTTTCGATATTATTCAAAACAGATTAATTGTCTTGTTGTTTGTTAAAAATGTAATTTGTATTAAACATTTGGTTTATAATAAATGGAGTTATTTCTTCTCCAATATTTTTTTTACTGCATTTATTGAATTAATAGGGGAGTCAATAAATATCAAATTTAATAGCCAGTCGGGCAAATTTTCAACCGCATTAACATAAAAATCAAGTTCTATATGTGTGCGATTTTTACTTAAAGGTCTTACTGTCCACACTTGTTGGTAATCTTTTATTCGAATCAAATTTTTAGATTCCGGATTGTTATTCTTTAGAGGAACAGCGGATATTTTACATTCACCTGTGGCTTGATTTATTGTTGTGGTTACATTAACGTATAAGTCCCTATCGTTGAATGGCCAAGGCATATCATATACCAGATAATATTGCGCCCGCTTGTTTTTTTCGTAAAGAAGCACTTTTATCTCTCTTAGATTTGAATCCCACCAATCGGTATGATTTACGTCCTCGATTAATGCAAAAACGTTTTCTGACGATTCCATAATTTCGGCTACTCCTTTTATGTGTTTTAAACTTTTTCCATCTTCCTTTTTGGTAAATATCTCCACGTTGTCTTTTTTCTTTACAAACTTCCAATTTTCTCCAAATAAATGGTATGGAAGAATTATCATTATAAATAATAGTGGCAAAAGGTATTTCAACTTGTTTGTTATATGGTTGAATATCTGTTTTATATACGTGAGTAGATACATATAAAAAAAATAATTGTATTGTTAAATATATTTTTCGAAGTTATTACCAGTTTTTGAATAAATGATTTTCTGAACAATCATCAAAATAATTAGCAAACTGTGTAAATTAAACGAAGCCAATATTTTTTTATTATTTATTCAAATAAAATTAATGATTTTCTACTTTTTATCATTAACAACATACTTAATTTAAATGTAATGTGGTATTTTGATAATTAGTTTTGCTTGAATATCAGTATATTGTATGGGAAAATGGGTTCCGATTTGTTTAATAATTAATTTTTCCTTTCTTTGACTTGATTTCGGAAATAAACTTATTTGAATATTACCGTAAAGTTAATATGTTCAAAAAGGCCTTATTATCGTAATAATTAGCCACAATCCTTCATCGGCATTTCATACTTATCAATATTTAATATGATTTTGCACATAAATATTTTCAAATCTTTAAATTCAAAATCAAGTTTTATATTCAACAATATTATTCGTATATTTGTTGTTTTTTTTAGGTCTAGTTTTTTCAATCATTGGTTGTTCATTAAAGTATTTTGGATAAGCAATTTATAATAAGTAAATCATGTCCAAACAAGGAAATATTATAATTAAAGGTGCTCGAGTTCATAATTTAAAGAATATTGATATAGAAATTCCTCGGAATAAATTGGTAGTTATTACAGGACTTTCTGGTTCAGGAAAATCTTCTTTGGCGTTCGATACACTTTATGCCGAAGGTCAGAGGCGTTACGTAGAAAGTTTATCGTCATATGCTCGTCAGTTTTTGGGACGTATGAGCAAGCCCGAAGTTGACTTTATAAAGGGCATTCCTCCCGCAATTGCTATTGAACAACGAGTTAATACACGTAATCCACGCTCTACAGTAGGTACCTCCACCGAAATTTACGAATATATTAAACTTCTTTTTGCACGTATAGGTAAAACTTATTCTCCTATAACGGGTGATTTGGTTCGAAAACACGAGGCGCAAGATGTAGTAGATGCAGCCATGTGTTTTGCCGATAGTACCAAATTGATGGTACTCACTCCAGTAATGGGTAATGAAGATAAACCACTTGACAATCAACTTGAAAGTTTACAATTACAAGGGTTTAGTAGGGTGGAAGTTGACGGTGAAATAGTACAAATCAGTGATTTTATCAATACAATAAAAAATACACCTTATAATAAGGAAGTATTTTTGCTTGTAGATAGGATGGTGGTGGAACATACTCAAACGGCTATTAGTCGATTGTATGATTCTGTCGAAACAGCCTTTTATGAAGGTAATGGAGTATGCACGTTAAAAGTCATTACCCCCGAAGAAATAAAATACCTTCCTTTCTCTAAAAAATTTGAACTCGATGGAATAGAATTTGAACTTCCATCTGTTCATACATTTAGTTTCAACAGTCCTATTGGCGCTTGTCCAGTTTGTGAAGGTTTTGGACGTGTAATTGGTATTGATGAAGATTTGGTAGTACCCAACAAAACTCTTTCAATTTACGAAGATGCCATTGTTTGCTGGCGTGGCGAGGTTATGAGCGAATGGAAAAACCAATTGATTCACTCTGCTGCAAATTTCAAATTCCCCATTCATAAACCATATTATGAACTTACTGACGAACAACGAAAATTATTATGGACTGGTAATAAGTATTTTGAAGGGTTGAATGCTTTCTTTAAACATTTAGAAGCAAGTCAATATAAAATTCAATACCGAGTAATGTTGGCGCGCTATAGAGGAAAAACAGTTTGTCATGCTTGTAATGGTAGTCGTTTAAAAAAGGAAGCGTCATATATACGCATAGACAATACTTCCATTTCGCAATTGGTAATGTTGCCCATTACCGAGCTTCAAGTTTTTTTCAAAAACCTACATTTGGACGAACAGGATGCAGCTATTGCAAAACGTTTGTTGGTAGAAATTGAAAACCGTATCAATTTTCTATTGGATGTTGGTTTGGGTTATTTAACTATTAACCGTTTGTCAAATTCATTGTCAGGTGGTGAAAGTCAGCGTATTAATTTAGCTACTTCGCTTGGTAGCAGTTTGGTTGGTTCGTTGTATATATTGGATGAGCCAAGTATTGGACTTCATGCCCGCGATACACATTTACTTATAAAAGTATTGAAACAACTTCGTGATTTGGGTAATACAGTTGTGGTTGTGGAACACGATGAAGAAATTATGAGAGCAGCCGATTATTTAATTGATATTGGACCAAAAGCAGGAAGACTCGGCGGAAACGTAGTATATCAGGGAAATCCGAATCTTAATACCGAAAATGCTGGTGATGTTGATGCCGCTGAAATAGAAAATTCATTCACTTTAAAATATTTGTTGGGAATGGAGAAAATTGATGTCCCAAAACAACGTCGTAAATGGAACAATTTTATTGAAGTAATTGGTGCACGAGAAAATAATTTGAAAGGCATTAATGTTAAATTCCCTCTAAATGTAATGACTGTAGTTACCGGAGTAAGTGGTTCGGGCAAATCGTCATTGGTACGAAATGTGTTTTATTCGGCACTCAAAAAACATTATGGTGGCGTGGCAGATAAAACTGGACAATTTGGTACTTTAAAAGGTAGTATGTTGTTGGCTAAAGACATAGAATTTGTTGATCAAAATCCTATAGGACGTTCATCGCGTTCTAATCCAGTAACATACATCAAAGCATACGATGAAATACGAAAACTGTTTGCAGATCAACAATTGTCGAAGCAAATGAATTACACAGCATCCCATTTTTCGTTCAATACTGTTGGTGGTCGCTGCGAGGAATGTCAAGGTGAAGGAACGGTAACTGTGGAAATGCAATTTATGGCGGATCTGGTACTTGAGTGTGAACATTGTCATGGCAAACGTTTCAAACAAGATGTATTGGAAGTACAATATAAAGGTGTAAACATATACGATGTGTTAGAAATGACAGTTAATCAGGCTATCGAATTTTTTACAGAACACACTGGTCACACCGAAAAGAAAATTGTGAAACGCATGAAACCTTTGCAAGATGTGGGTGTAGGTTATGTAAAACTTGGTCAATCAAGTAGTACACTGTCGGGTGGTGAAAGTCAGCGTGTGAAATTAGCATCTTTTTTAGCCAACGAAAAACCAGAACCAACAATTTTCGTATTCGATGAGCCAACTACAGGACTACATTTTCACGACATAAAAACATTGATGATAGCTTTTGATGCATTAATTGCCAAAGGGCACACAGTTATTATTATTGAACACAACTTAGAAGTCATAAAATGTGCCGACCATATCATCGATATTGGTCCAGAAGGAGGAAATAAAGGAGGTAACCTTGTATTTGAAGGATCTCCCGAAGATATATTAAAGTGTAGTACCTCGTACACTGGTATGTTTCTGAGGGAAAAAATGAATTAGTTTTTTTAGGCATTTAAGATTTCTAAGTTTATATTACTCGTAATAAGGTATTGATGTGAATGACTAAAATCGCACAAAAGTATTAACAACTCAGTATGTCTTAAAATTTCAATTCTGGATTTATATAATCCAATATAAAAAAGAATGCTGAGTGGTTACCTATATATATGTTGTTATCCAAAGAAGATATAGTAGCATTTAACATAAATCCTAAAAGTTTTCAGTGTTCACACACGTATTTAATCATATGACAACTATTATCCAATCAACAACGCATCAAATACAAAATAATAACCCCTTTTGAATTGAATAAAAAAGATACCATCAGAAAAAGCTTGTTTTTTTATTCGATTTACCTATTTAGAATAAAGGTGTTCCTTAAATTATCCTCAAGATTTAGTTTTTCAATTTTTAATTTGTTGTTTTTTAGAATAAAAGATAGAATTACTGAGTTATTTCCAATTGAAGTCATCTTGACTTTTTGTTAGTTTTAATTTTCTTGAATAATATAATCATAAAAGCTATGTAATTGAAGCTTTTCCAGCTTGAAACTGTGTAATCAAATCTATTAAGTAGCGATCTGAAACTGTCCATCCAAGCATTG
>CAIWCC010000077.1 GCA_903911085.1 uncultured Bacteroidales bacterium
CCTGTATGGGAAGTAGAGTTAAATTATGTATTGTTGATTATCAACAATATAACAACTATCAAATTCCCTGATAAATCGGATGTATGGGCAATAGCGTAGTACATACTGAAAAATGGGTTGCCATTATTTTGGTGTTAGCGGTCAGTTTAAAAAAAACAATTCAAATATAATTATCCACAAATTAAAAAAAAAAACATCATGAAAAAAATTATTGCAACTGTTATTTTATCAATTTTCTTATCAATTTTTGCTATTGCGCAACAAAAAACTGCTTTTACATTTGTAACAACAAGTATCCAAAATTTAGAGAAAAAAGCAAAAAATAATGACGATGGCATGTCTGGAGATTTGTTTAGCACACCTATATTAAAAAAGAGAATGCTTGGAGTATATTTAGTTGATGACATAGCAACTTCTGTAGATTACAATTCTGATAAATATATCAAATTCTCAGCAATACCCATAACAGATAAGTTTGAAATGCTAACTAATGACGAATATGGAAGTAGCAATTGGGAAAATAATTTATTCTTTGAGAATATTAAAACGAAACAAAAATATGCAGTTATGGTTTTTCCAATAAGAACGCTTCAAGACTATTCAAATATGTCTAATGAGTCAAATGGAAATGGCTGGCTAACTAAAGATTGTCCTAAAGAAAAAACACCTGATGAAAAATTATTGATTGAAAAGTATAAAGCTTTGATCAAAAGTGCAAATGCAAATATTGCAATTCTACTAACTATACAAAAAAAATGTCTTACAAGAAGTTATTTTGATGAAAAGAAAGTTACAGCAAGTGATAAAATAATTTACAACAAAAATTTAATTGCGTTAAAATCCAAAGCAGAAAAATTAGCTGACATTGACCGCTACGAAGACAAAAACGATAAAGCACAGGACGAATTAACGATATCAGAACTTGGCTCACTAAACAATATCAACGACTGGAATACTAATTACTTTAAATTAGAGTAAGCTTCAAACTAGTGTAGTAAGTGTTTACATGTTAAGCTTTTCAAGTTACACATGTGAATACTTACTTAAAGAACTTATAAAATAAGATCTCAATACAAAAAGGATTTAATAAAATGACGCAGGAAGATAAATTCAAGCATTGGTTAGAATATGACTATGATTTTGGGAAGTTCAAAAGACCATTAACTAGTGCTATTCAATATATTACAGGACTCAAATCTTTAAATAAAAAATTACGTTTATCTGGGAATGGTATCTATGACATAACAGATAACTATGAGCTATCTCAATTATTAGATACCATAATCAATATGAAATCTAGAACTAAAGATGAAATAAGTCATTTTCGAGCATATTTGAAATTTATTGAAATTGAAAATCAGAATTTAAACACAAATCTAAAGTTATTTAGACAGACGAACAGTCTAAAAAAACAACAAGTTGAAATTTCAGCTATCAATGTAGTTCGGGAGCATTATATTTCGTTAAATTACACTGTAACTTCGAAAGAGAAAGACAATCTTGGCTGGGATTTAGAAGCTTCAAACAGTATCGAAACTTATTTATTAGAAGTTAAGGGCTTGTCAGGGAAGATTGTTTCGATAGAGTTGACACCAAACGAATACCAAAAGTCAAAAGACAAAAAAAATCAATATAAATTGTGTATAGTTACAAGCGCGTTGACTAAGCCTAAACTTGAAATTTTTTATTTTAATTCAAATATGAATTGTTGGATAAATCACAAGAATGAAAGATTAGTAACAGAAGAAAGAACTGGAGCAAGAATGCAAAAAAAATAAAAACCGAACCGCTAACACACGCCTATTGTCATTGGCTGGTTGACGTGCGTTTAGCAGGTTTTGCGCCCGCATTCACTTTGTCGCTTGGGCGACAGTGAAGCGCACGCAAACCGCCAAATGCCCATAGCCTCGGTCGTTACCAGCAAGCCGAGAAAAAAAGAAAAAACAACTACGGCAACTTTACGGCAACTTTACGACAGACAGACAGTCAGACAGACAAAAATATCCCTGAAAATAGAAGACAGAAATGAAAGTACGAGACAGCGGAATGCCAGAAGAAACGAAATGGAATGACTTTTTTAATACAGATTTACTTTTATCTGAATTGAATATTGATTCAAAAATTATAGACTTAGTAGAAATTGGAAGTGGATACGGAACTTTCACAATTCCCACAGCAAAACTGATTCAGGGTAAATTGTTCGCTTATGACATTGAAGACGAGATGATTGAAACTCTCAATTTTAAAATTCAGAAAGAACAAATCAAAAATGTTGTGTTGGAGAAACGAGATATTCTTTCTCAAACGTGCGGACAACCTGAAAATTCGATTGATTATGTGATGTTATTTAATATTTTACACCACGAATCGCCTTTGGAGTTTATTAACGAGGCTTATCGGATTTTAAAACCTACTGGAAAAATCGGAATCATTCATTGGAGAAGCGACATATCAACTCCACGTGGCCCTGATTTGAATATCAGACCAAAACCAGAACAAATTACAAGCTGGTTTGACAAACAAAAATTTATGATAGAAAAACAGCCATTTATTATTGAACCCTATCATTTTGGAATTGTCGTTCAAAAACTTTAAAATAAAATCTTATGAAAATCGGAATTATTCTCGAAACAAAAGAGTACGAAAAAGCATGGAACGCTTTTCGTTTTGCAGTTACAGCAAAGAAACAAGGTCACGAAGTAAAACTATTCCTTATGGGCGAAGCCGTTGAATGTGAAGGCTTAACACACGAAAAATACAATGTGGACGAACAACTGAAAAAGTTTGTTGAAGTGGGTGGCGAAATTTTGGCTTGCGGCACATGCTTAAAGTCCAGACAGTTAGATAGTACGGATGCTTGTCCAATCTCAACCATGATTGATTGTGTCAATGTGGTAGTTTGGGCTGACAAAACTGTTACATTCTAACAACAAAAATTAAATTCATTTTTTCTTTCTAAAATGAAATTTAAACCAAACAACTATTCCACCAATGAGTGTAAGCAGTATTAGGATGCCACTTAGCGGAACAACCAAGATATAAAACATACCTAAAAATGCTCC
>CAIWCC010000078.1 GCA_903911085.1 uncultured Bacteroidales bacterium
CGTTTATTCGGCGATAATAGGGCAGCCATAAATCATCGAATTGCTCTGGTGCACAAAAAGTAGAGTTTTGAGTTCCAAAATCAGTTCCGCAAAGAAAAACCACATCAATATTATTCCCTACTGAAGCAAATATTTTAGTCAGATTCTTTAAAGCTAATTCACTTTGACTGTCAAAAATTTCATGAACATATTCATTGCGCATAATGGTACTCATATACCACTCGGTAATGCTTCGAATACCCTTGGGATGTTTTAGTTGCATGCCTGGCACCAGGGCAATATCGCCCAAAGCAGTACCACCAAATGCAGCCATAACTCCTTTACCGCTTGCACTTGTTTTCAGCGTTTCGGCTTTCCAGTAAGCAAGACTTTGTTCCGAAATGGGAGAAAACTCTTCCAAATTATCCTGCACATTCAAGTTGCTATCATCAATAGTGTCTTGTCGCTCGATGGCATCAAAAAAATAACTGCTTATGGGCATTTTAGCTGATGGAGCAATACTTTCATCACCATCTGGAAATGAAAGCAAATCGCCGTGAGCATCTAATTTTGTACTGAATTTTTCAGGAACTAATAATTCTTGTCCCCAAAAAGTTTTGAAAAGCTTTAATGGAGGATTGTTATTGTAGCCCAATAGATTATCTTCACCCCAAATACCCATTACATCAATCCCAATGGCATCCATCAAGTCGGGTTCCACCAAACCCAACATTTGGTAAGGTTCGATGACGCGTACTGGTCGCTTTTCTAATCCATAAAAGTTACGAAGATTTTCAAGTGCCTTTACATGAATTCCTGTAACGGCATTAGAACCCATATCAAACACAATTCTTTTTGGTTGTTTATGGTTTAAAGTCTGTTGTAAAAGTTCTTTTGATGTCATATTCTTTATACTTTTATTGGTAATTACCAAACCTTAATTATTTGTTTTCCTGATTTTAATTGTTCAAAAGGTCCAACCAAAGGGGACGATTCAGAACGGGATTTACCAAAGTAATCTGTATTAATTTTCAACGAACTTCCATTGGGATTTTCAAAAGCCTCATCAGCCATTTTTGACTTACCTAGTACTGCTGTTGTTATCAGTGTTGATTTTACTTTATTCACAGAATTATCGGTTGTTATGTGTAGAAACACTTCATTTCCTTTTTCTTCAATACTAATTTCAGATTTAAAATCAGATTGCTGAATACTTCCTATTTCTTTTGTTGATGATTTTGACTCGGAATAATGTAAATTTGAGGCTAACCATACCGGCAACTTAGCAGTATTATAAAATTCGAGGCCTATCATTCCTGGCAGACTTTTATCTTCGGATTCGTATGATTTACCAGTCAATATATTGTTATACCACCTATCGTCACCGCCTTCAATGTTGGTAATTCCCATCACTAGGGTTGAATGTGGCAAAAGATAGGGTGTGTAGCGGCTCAAACGCTCATAATCTTTAGCGATTTGCAATTCACCTGAAATAAGATTATGAACATAAGCTCCACCCTGCGATTGGTTTTTAATCGACTTCTTAGAGAGTAAAATATTATTGTCGACCAAATAAGGACCATGATTCACCTCAAAATAAATATCTTCCGTCCAATTATTGTCATACAGTAGATTCGATGAAATTCGTAAACCCTGAGCCATCCAATCCATCCACATTCCACGATAGCAATTATGAATTCGATTGTTGCTAATCAACATATCAACAGATGCATGAATTTTAATCCCAGCAATTTCGGCACCTTCAAATTGCCTTTTTACATTGATATTGTAAATATGATTCCCGGTAATTTGGCTGTAAACTGCACCTAAACTGCCACAAATACCTGTTTGCTCGCAATTATAAATGATGTTGTTTCGTACAATATGCGAACCAATATTTTCTTTGTTCCAACCTGCTTTTAAAGCTCTAAATATTACTTCGATATAGCGTTGGGAGCCATTTTTGCTTCTATCTGCCGACCATTCATTCTGTCCAGTAGCTCTGTCTTTGCCCAAGGTAATGCCCGAACATTTTGAATCGCTGATTGTGTTATTCTCAATAATCCATCCTTTGCTCCAGTTTGTACCAATTAGTCCCGGTTGTTCTGCCGTTGGAGGAGCCCATTGAGTAGCTGCCTGACTGAAATGAAACCCACTAATGGTGATGAAATTCACACCCGTTTTCTCCGGATAAAAGCAATTTGGGCGCACGTTAATCTCTACCAATTCCTTATTGGGCTGATAATTTTGAAAATTAGCCCAAATAGTTGTTTCTAAATCGTTGCTTTCGCAATACCAAGTATAAGTTGAACCGTTTTGGTCCTGCGCATCTATTAATGGAACTGGTTTCAATACTTTACTAAGTGAATCGACTTCAAATAGTGACTTACCATTCAGATACACTTCGCCGGTATGGTGAACCCTGCCGAGCCGATTAAACCAGTCACCGTAGATTGAATCCTTGTATGGATTATAACTACCAAAGAAAAGGTTTGGTAACGTTACTTTCCAAACGTTTCCTTTCACCTTTTCCCATTTATTGATAATCTCAGAGCCTTTTATTTCAACTTTTTCGCCAGATGCAGACTGAAAAATAATCCTCTTATCATTTGAAAGGCCTCCGTTAGTTGGATTAATTCGTTCACGGTATGTACCCGCATGTACTGTAATAATATCACCAGGTTCGGCTACATCCGCAGCATGTTGAATGGTAAGTACCGGCGCAATTTGCGTTCCTAAATTGTTGTTATTTCCATTTACAGAAACATAAATATCTTTTGCACTTACTATTGTGTTTAATACCATAAATGCAAAGATGAATAGATTTGTTTTTTTCATTTTAAATAAAATAAAGGTTAGATGTTTAATTATTAACAGAAAAAACCATTTTTCTCTGTTAAACACTACTTTAAGATAGAAACCTTTAATTCGAAAATTTTGCAACTACTTTATGTTAAAGTCTTTGACGCCTTCTACAAATGTTTTTGCCATTACAATACTCCTACTTCGTTTAAATGAATATCTGTAAACTTAACTTTTAAGAAGCAATTTATATTATCCCTTCCGGTTTTGACTATGATTTCGTTACCCGGAGTAGCTTTTCCCCAAATTGGGGCGTTGCTAGATTGTTGAAAAACCATACCATCTGCAAAAATGGAAGGTAATTTAATCTCGGCTGAAATTTTTGTTGTGAAAATAAAGACAACAGCAATAAAAATTTTAATTCTATTCATAATATTACATTTAATTTTTTGCTAATTATTATCCAATACCAATTTTGCCGGCTCACCTTTCTTAAAACGATAAATAAGAAGTTTATTAGTTGGTTTAATCTCAAATTTTTGTCCCATACAACTAATATTTCCTGATACAAGAGTATTTGGAACAATTGGCATTATAGTCAAATAAAATATTCCACTATCATTTGATGGAATCAAGTTCAGATATGCTCCTTTCAATTGAGAACAACCCGATGGGATTTTTAGTAAAGCTATTTCATTCTTTGTTTTAGTTATATTACCACTCATTGTAATTCAACTTTCACTTTTTTGTTGCTAGCTAATTGTAAAATAAAAAAAACTGCAAGATAAAATTTGACTAAATTCATAAAAACTAAATTTGATTATTGCTACGTTATAAAAATTAGTATTTTAAAATTTTGGAGCAATGAGAATTGAAATCATCTCCTGATTTTACCAAATAGATTCCTGATTTCAATGATGACAAATCCAATTTTTTTTCGTCGGTAAACGAACCAGTTTCAAGTTGGTTGCCAGCAATTCCAATTAAATAATAATAATTAAAACCCTCCTGATATAACTTTACACTTGAGTGGGTAGCACTTGGAATAACTTTTAGCTCCGAAATTCTATTTTTTAAGTAGTCGTTAAATCCTGTAGAAGAAAGACCATCATTAATAGTAGGGTCACCTATTTCACCAATGGTGACTACAATTGGATTTGCCGGACTTGGAATGGTTATTACAAAATTACTTCCAGTTTTGATTGCCGTAATGCTTTGCGTGAGTTCATTCGCTCTGGTTGCATCTTTCAGGGGAATAATCAGCGATATAATTTCTGCTGTTTCTCCTGCCGATAAATGCGCTTTAGCGCAATATGTCCGGCAAATATTAGCGTTACTGCGAATAGGATCAGTATTCACACTTGCTGTTGTATTTGTGCCAACTACTGGAAAGTAGAAAAGGGTTTTTATTCCACCAGTTGCAACTCCGGTTTTATCTACCAATGTAGGTAAATGTTTACCTTGAAGTACCCAGCGATTGTTGTTTCCTGTTTGGTCAACTGACGGCCAAATATTATACAGTACACCCACATTATCGGCTCTGCCAGAATTAGATGCCGAAGAAATTCTATCATACACAACCATTATTCCATTATTCAATAACACAACACGTCGCCTCGCAGAAACGCCCGGATATTGAAACTTAGTGTATTCAACCTCTGCATAAGCAGCATTTTGGCTTAATTGTTTTACACCATATTTTCCTATAACATAATCAAATTCAGGTTTAAATCCCATTAGATTTTTATAATCTGATGAAGGAAAAACATCGCCTTCAGTTACATTTAAAACAGGAAAAGGCAAGGTGTCGGGAGCTACAAAAGGTCTGCTCGATCGGAAAGCTTCTCCAGGTCTGTCTAAATAAGTACTGATATGTGTTCCATCAAAAATCAGATTATCAATTCCAATTCTTCTATCGGTTGCGGCTTTTGATTGAGTATAACTCAAATCCATCAAAAAATAGGGAGAGCGTGGATGATGACCTGTTGACAAAATAAGTTTATCCTGAACAGATTTGAAATTTGTATCACCTCTTCCGAGCAATAAACCATCGTAAGCGGTATTCGATGTTATACGATTGGTTGCAAAACAGGTAGTATCCATTGGGCAAACCGATTGAGTTATGCTGTTATAATTAATTCCAACAGGCCATGAATCACAAATATCTCCTGCCCAACGGGAAACTCCTGCATTATAGTGTAAATCTTCATATTTTCGGGCAACAAACAGAAATTTCGGGTCGTTAAATAATCTGTATGCCATCTTCATATCCCAACTCAAATGTTTGGAAGCATCAGTACAAAACTGGGAATATGAGGTGTTGAATATCCCCATACATTTAGCCCATTTAGCATTTTCACCAGAATTCATAATTGTTTTTGCCATTCGATCAAGAATTCGCTTTATATGTGGTGTGTTACGCAGCACATTTTCTCTGCCTAATAGATAAGCCCAATGCAATACCAAGTAAACACCGGTTCCAGCATCATAATGAGGCGAATTATCGCCATCGTACGAACAATACATCAATCCAAACCACATATCTTCGAAGGATGCTTTTGATTTTGGAAACATTGTTGTTTTGTCAGAATATAACATTTTTATCCAAAATGCAACATCTAATGCATAAACTTCTTTATTGTACCCAGTAGAGCGATAGGTACCATCATAATAATCACACTTATTCTCGATATATGTATTAATAAAATTCTCAACTAAAGTTTGTGTAGTTCCACCATAAGCTCCTAATAATTTTAAATTATAAGCACTTTCCAACACATCTCTGGCAGGATGTACCGTATTCAAATCTCGCGGAAATCCCTTGTATCCTGCTGCAATATCAATAGCTGATTCAGTCAAATAAGTCTTATAACATTTGATGATAACATCATTCAATGAGTCAATCAAAGGTTGCTTCAGTTGAGAATAATTGTAGTCTAAACACAAGTTTGTCAGAAGTGAATAGCTCATTCCTATGTTATCAGATGAAATTTGTGTTAAATATGATTTTATCCACACATCGATGGTATTTGCAGAGGTAGCTTTATTGATATTAACAATAAATGTATTCCAACGATTATTCAATCGTGCTTCTCTAGCAGATATCTCCTTTGAGCTTTCTTCATGAGGTACATAATCCATTGCAAAAACAGCATTACCAATAGAAGTCGTTTGTGCATAACTTGATGATTGTTGTAAAAAGAATATAAAAAGAAAGAATATAAAAAATCGATTTACGTGATAATTTTTAGCAAACATGTTATTAGATTTATTAATTTTTATTGTCAATGTAGTATTTATACGATTTTCCTTTTGTTGTTTTTAACTCGTAAAAACTTCCTTCAGCTACAACTAAATCTACAAGAGGCACTTTAGATTTATTCTGAAACATCACAGTATTTTGGTTTTGAAGTAGTTGGTTTCTGTTGTTATCACTTGTGGTTTTCAGTGATGATTCTTTACCTAAAATCGTTCCATTCATTTTAACAAAACAACTTCCACCTAATCTCGACAAAATTGTAGCTTCAGTAAGTTTTCCCTTAGACCATTTCATATCTACTACAAAACCTCCACGAGCAACTAGCCCTTTAACTTCACCAGTGTCCCATTCCGTTGGAAGTGCTGGCAACAAATGAATATATCCTTCGTGACTTTGAAGTAACATTTCAGTTATTCCTGCAGCTGCTCCAAAATTTCCATCTATCTGGAAAGGGGGACAAGCACAAAACAAGTTAGGATATGACCCTCCATTATCGGAAACAGCAATATGCCCCATTGATTTTTCAAATTTTGGATCAATGTATTTTAAGCCATCTTTCAGAACTTTTAGTGCATGATCACCGTCTTTTAGGCGTGCCCAGCAATTGACTTTCCAGGCCATAGACCAACCAGTGCTTGCATCACCGCGCTGAATTAAAGATTGTTTTGCAGCCTTAGCCAACTCAAGAGTATAATCAGGTGTAATTTGGCTCCCTGGATACAGACTGAATAAGTGCGAAATGTGCCTGTGAGAATCTTGTGGACTATCCACATCATTGAACCATTCCTGTAATTGACCATATTGTCCGATATGAAACGGATACAGACGTGGAATTGCCTTTTCAATTCGTGCCGCAAAATCAGAATCAATTTTCAATTCACGAGTTGTCTGTAAACAAATGGAAAATAGCTCACGGATAATTGACATATCCATGGTACTAGCCATTGAAATCTCATGTGTCTTACCATTTATAGTAAATACATTTTCAGGAGAAGTAGAAGGATTTGTAACTAAAATCCCATCTTTGTTTTCAATCAACCATTCCAACATAAATTCTGCTGATCCTTTCATCAATGGCCATGCCTTCATTTTTAGGAAATCGCGATCACCAGTGAAGAGGTAATGCTCCCATAAATGCTGGCATAACCAGCCACCACCCATCTGCCATGCCGACCACAACGCTCGTCCACTAGGATCCCAATCTTCGCCACCTGTTGGAGAGGTTTTTGCCCAAATATCTGATTTCAAAATGAAGATGACTGCCTCTCGATCTACCTGTATTTCCACCAAACCCAATTATATCTCCAGCTTTCACTAATTGGTCATTGCTTACATTTATTTGAG
>CAIWCC010000079.1 GCA_903911085.1 uncultured Bacteroidales bacterium
AAACACAAAAGTTTTCTACGCATACTTCACTCCATTTTTCGGCTCACCAGACGATGTCAGTCCAATGCGAGATTCGGACAGATTGGTAACACGCACATTTTCAACAATATAAAATTTGATGTTTTTTTGTCATGTACTAAATTATTTTAATTACTTTATCACCGAAAAGTAACTTATTTGTAATAACGATAGGTTAATTTTACAATGGAATTTAAATATAAGAGAGCTTGTGTTAAATGGCGTGTTGTGGTGATATTGAATATGTGAAACACATTAGCTTTTTCTCAAAATGAAGTTCTATTGGAATGATAAAATATAATAGTATAAATAAATAAAAAAGAAAAAAATGGAAGTTGAAATAAAATTAGAGCAGCTGAAAAATGAGCGCGATGAATATGTTAATAGGATAATCTCTGACTCTTTAAACCTTTGTGTTGCCGAGTCAAAAGCCTATACACTTAAAAATATCAATTCATTACAAAATGTAGTAAGTACTCGATTTAGTCGAATAAAGAATAATTATGGTAAGGTGTTTTCTGCCATTTTTAATGGCAACCAGATTACTGTAACAAGGTATGAAGATGAAGTTGTAAGATAACTTCAATTGATAAAAAATATATCATGCTAATCAAATTTTTGTGGATTTCAAAATCTGAATTTATTTAGTAAAAAATAGTTTCACTAAATGATTTATTACCTAAATTATGATACCCAATTTATCCAATATTAAAATCCGAAACAAATCTTTGTTTCGGATTTTAATTTCTCAGATTCGTAATGAATAATACATATTCTTGAAACCAAGAAACATTACTTTTGTGATATTATTTATTGTTTCATTCTATATACTTATTTTATGAAAACAACCGAGGCTAATGATTCTATTACAACATTGTATATGGTTAAATCAATTATTATCAGATTGATAGTTTTTCTGATTATCTATTTCTGTTTTGTGTGATTGGCATGCAAAAGCATTTAATTTCAATGACTTCAGTTTTACGATACTATAGGGATAAATGCGTTTGAATTGTTGAAGTGTAAAGAAAATAAGATTTTTGGAGTGACCGAAAACAAAAATGCATTAAACCTCACTCTTCTACGATTCTATTCTTCAAAGCAATATCCATATCCAAGTCGTGTAACTATATTTTTATCGTACTGACCTATTTTACGTCTTAATCGAGTGATATTTACATCAATAGTTCTGTCCAGTACACAAACTTCCGACGACCAGATACGTGTTAGAATTTCGTCTCTGGTAAATAACCGATTTTTATTTTCCAAAAACAATTTTAGGATCTCAAATTCTTTCTTTGTAAATGATACTTCTTTGTTGTCAACCAGTACTTTTTTGTTTGTTAATTGCATTTCAAGTGTTTCGTACCATAAACTCTCAATTGTTTTCACTTTTGCTGTTTCTGCTCTTCTAATCACCACTTTTACACGCGCAAGCACTTCTCTAATTGAAAAAGGTTTATTGATATAATCCTCGGCACCAAGCGTAAACCCCGTTAGTCTATCATTCTCGCTGTCTCTTGCAGTAAGAAAAATTATGGATACCGAAGCTGTATTTGGTTTCTCACGCAAAGTGCGCGCCATTCTGAAGCCTGACATTTCGCCCATCATTACATCCAATAAAAGTAAATTGTACTTACTAATATCTTTCTTTAAAGCTTCCTCGGCTGAATATGCTACATCGACCAAATAACCCTCAGATTCTAAGTTGAATTGAAGAATTTCGCATAAATCTTCTTCGTCATCAACAACCAAAATACGATATGGATTCATAATTTGTTAATTGTTATTTTATTGCAAAGTAACTAATATATTATTACAGATTTATGTAGATGATGTTACAAAAATGTTATGACTAAGTTTTTTTCTATTACCACTAACTAAAAAGAGACAAATCTTTATTGGATTTGTCTCTTTTGTAATCGTATTGTTAAGGTAATTAGCGTTGTTGCAATTTTACTTTCAAATTTTGCGCATTACTCAAATCCAAGTCTAAAGTTTGATCTTTGTATGAAATCATGCTAATTTTAAGTTTGCATTTACCTGTACATAAATTAGATATTGAAAAATTACCATCCAAATCACTGTAAACTTTTTGACCATTAACAGTAATTACTGCACCTGCTAAAGTTTCGTTTGTAAGATTGTCGGACACTATGCCACGCAACAATGTTGTTTGTTCTTGTATGTCTACTTTAGGTTCGGGTTTGGGTGCAGCCGAAATGCTCAATGACATAAATACTAAGGAAATAATTGAAAAAAACAATACTTTTTTCATTGCTGTATTTGTTATTTGTTTATACTCTTTTTTGTTCTTGTATTACGTTGCAAAGTAATATGATTGATATTACAGACAGATTACAAAGTATATACGTTTTGGTGAAAATGCTGTGAATTTTATTGCGTTTTTTGTAATATCGCTTGGTGGCAGAATTAATACTGCTTTTCGGAAATTAGTTTTCCTTTTTCATCCCACATAAACCATTTACCCGACTTTTTACCATCGCTGTAATGCATTTCATAGCGCATAATTCCCGAATCGTCCCACACATGCCAAGTACCGTTTTTTTTATTGCTGCGGTATTCGGCTTCGGCAACCAGCATTCCAGCTTCGTTATATGTTCTCCAAATTCCGTGAAATTCTCCATTGCGATATGCTCGAACTTCATTGGGTTTCCCATTAGCAAAGTACACAATATAAGCACCTTCAGGTTTACCGTTGAGTAAATTTATTTCTAGTTTTATCGACCCATTAGCAAAATTTTCTTTGTATTCTCCACTGTATAACTTTGTTTGTGTGGAATCCGAAAAAAATAATCCTTCAATTTGAATCACTTTATTCGATTGTGCTTGTAGTGAAATTTGCGAGAAAATTACAAGTAGTAAGAAGATGATTAACTTTTGCATATTGATAATTTTTTATTTTAATGTCATAATTCCATGCAAAAATAAAGGTTTTCTATTACAGACTTATTCCAAAGATATTATGTTTTGTTTAAAAAATATTTCGATGATTTGTGAGTCTTCAACTAGTTTTGATGTATTACCAAAACAAAAAAAAGGCCATCTTTTCAGATAGCCTTTTTGTGAAATTGACAATAATTCCTTTCAATATTTATTGATGTTCAGTTCTTAATAAATCGTTTACAGTTTTCACTGGATTGAATGTTTCGATTGGCACTTCCACAAAGATGGTATTCCAGTCGCTCATGGCTCCGTTCCAAAGTCCTGGAAGTTCCAATGCTTTTAATTCTTTACCGCTCTTGGATTTCAACGATATAAAGCCAGTTTTTTTGTCTACGTGATTCAACAAATTGAATTTTTCGCCACGGTAATTTCTGATACCACAGACCAAATCTACTGGGTTGAAATGCGTTGAACCAAGCATTTTTTCTTTGTCGGCTGGGTTGTTCATGTTTATTTGCGAGCTTTCCAAAATTTGTGGCGACACAGTTCCATCACTGTTAACCGTTAAGAATGGACCTCCGCCCGGCTCTCCAATATTTTTTACCATACCACATACACGCATTGGGCGATTTAGTTTTGCTATCAAATACTTTCTTAATTCAACCTGCAACAATGAATGAGCTTCGGAATTGTGATTGTTTAACCTCACTTCGCAAAATTGATTGATAATTTCAAGTTTGGCATGCGAAATGTTTTCGTTTTCCAATTCGTGCAAGTATGAAAATGCTTGTGTTTGAAGATTTACCAAAATGCCAGCAATAAGTTTTTTATAAGTTACTGTGATGTCTTTCATTGCATCTGGCACCACATTGTCTATGTTTTTTATAAATACCACATCGCCTTGCAGGTCGTTGAGGTTTTCGATTAGTGCACCATGTCCACCTGGGCGGAAAAGTAATTCGCCTTTATCGCGGAATGGTTGGTTGTCAGCATCAGCTGCTATTGTATCGGTCGATGGTTTTTGTTCCGAAAAGCTAACGTTGTATTGTACGGCATAATTTTTCTCGTATTGTGTCAGCGATTCGTTCAAATGTTTTTCGAACAATGAACGATGTTCCTTGGATACTGTAAAATGAATATTTACTTTGCCATCGGCGTTTGCATATAGAGCACCCTCTACTAAGTGCTCTTGCGTTGGAGTGCGTTTTTCGTCGGCGTATGAGTGAAATTTCAACAATCCTTTTGGTAATAAGCCGTAATTTAAACCTTTATCCGATAATAGATTTTCTACTATTGGCTTGTATTGCTTCTCTGAAACAAGTGTTTCAATGTTTTTACCATTGTTTTTTAAACAAGCTTCATTCAAATCATTATAAAATGCAAAATTATTTATTTCGTCGAAAAATTTATTTTCAAAAGCATTTTTTGGTTCATTGTTTTGACCTTCTAAAAATTCAAAAAGATCTTTGAACATTCGACTTGCAGCGCCCGATGCTGGTACAAATTTGATGATGTTGGTTCCTTTTTGCAAATACTGTTCCCATTGTTCAATAAATGTGGGAATTTCTGTCTCTGTCACACACACAATTCCATTGCCAGGTTCGGCAGCACTGCGAATTTCCAAATATGGAAAACCAGTAACAAACGATTTTAGTTGGTCCTCAATTTGTTGGTTAGAAATACCCCTTTTTTGCAAGATAATCTCATCAGATGATGTAAGCATAATGATAGTTTTTTATTATTTGTTTTTGATTTTTAGTGTGTTATATGTGGTTGGTGAATAGTCGTTTACTATTCTCCTAATTGTTTTTTTATAATTACGTTGTCTTTTTTACGTTGCCCTAATTCATTGATATATTCCATTATTCGCATATAATTTTTGAACTCAGCAAATGGAGATTCACACATAAAATTATAGGATTGAGTGGCGTAGTCAATTGCTTTGTCGAGATCTCCAGTTATTTCGTAGGCTATTGCAATGTTGTTGGTGGCATAACCTTTGGTAGCAATATTCTTGGTTTTATCCAATGCTTTTTTCCAACAATCAATGGCGGCAGTCCAGTTTTTTACATATACCGAATCCATTCCTTGTTTCATCAATTTATTCTTTGAATCAAAAAAATATCGATCAACTTTTTCCCAATACGGTACAAAACGATTAACTGATTTTTGACCTACATTTAACGCACCATCAATCAATCCATCTTTTCTGTTTGGCAATTCGTTCAAACCTTTTTTTCGGAAATAAGATTCTGCTTCCCAAAAAACAGTATCGTTAAATTGAATGGTTGTGGCGTTGGATTTATTTGGATAATGAATGCTCCATGAGGTTTCATATTTAACCTCAAAAGTTGATAAATAACTGCCAGCATCATTCAAATAATACTCTGAAATTTCATCGTTTACCTTAATTTTGTCGAGCGACAGTATTGCATCTGCATGATTTGATGAGCAGAGTTTTTTTACATCTTCACTATTTAATTTGTTGATGCTAGTGAAATTTTTACTCGTATTAATTGAGTTTGGCAATAAAAGAACTGATGAGAAAAAGTTTTTTTCATCCATATCTTCAGTTAATGCGCCTAAACAAAAAATTGAAAGACTGTCGGTAATTACATCAATGTTCTTAGGTTTTTCGTTAGTTAGCAAAGTTTTATGACCATAATCGGACGGTTGCGTAACGGAATTGTTTACAATAAGTAGTCTTTTTGCTTCAGGTTCAAAAGCAACTTTTGCTGGTCGTAATACATCAAGTGATGTGTAAAGAAGCTTATTACAGGATGTTAGGAAAACACTTCCAAAAGCCAGTAAAATGATTTTTAGTTTGTATGTTTTCATATTATGATTATTTGTTGTTAAAATATTATTTGTTGTAAATGAGTAATTATATTTTTAAACCATCGTAAGCCATGAAAATATTTTCAGGTAAAAGTTTGTCAATCTCGTCATGTAAACCCAAATCATGACTTATATGAGTAAAATATGTTTTTTTAGCTCCAACTTTTTTAGCAATTTCTAATGCTTCATCTAGCGTAATGTGTGAAATGTGAGAATTCATTCTAAGAGCATTTATTACTAAAACATCAAGATTTTGAAGTTGTTCAATAGATTCGTTCGATATTGTTTTTACATCAGTGAGATACGCATAATCACCAATTCTAAAACCCAAAATTGGTAATAATGCATGCATTATTCTTATAGGTTGAACTATTGTATTTTGGATATAAAATTCATTTTCATCAATAATGTTTAATTTAATAAGTGGTACACCAGGATATTTATAATCGCCAAAACAATAAGGCATATTCCGTTGAATGACATTCAAAACCTTTTTTTCTGCATAAATTTGCGCTTCGCCAAGTGGTCGCACATCGTCGAGTCCCCCAACGTGATCGTAATGTTCGTGAGTAAGCAAAATAGCCGAAAGTTCTTCAATATTATGCTTTAACAATTGCTGACGAAGATCGGGGCCGCAATCAATCAAAATCTTTGTATCGTCCACCGAAATTAAAACAGATGCTCGCAATCTGTTGTCTTTTGGGTTGCTCGAATTACAAACCTTGCATTTACACCCTATCTGTGGCACGCCAGTCGATGTTCCTGTGCCCAAAAAAAGTAATTCCATTTATATTTGTATTAATCATCAAACCCTTCAAACCTTCCAAACTTTTCAATCTTTTCACCCTATTTTCATCCTAATCCTCCATTCATTAGGATAAAGATTATTGCATCTATTTCCTAAATTTTTAACCCAGCCTAAGGCTAGACCTTCGTAGCAAATCAGAACAAAACCACGATTGGTTTGGGTCAATTGAATAGCGTCTTTTCTTAAAAATGCAATTGCAGTTTTATAATCAACATCGATACTGTCAATTTGATTTCGATCAAGTTTTTTTGATAGAGCGCTACATGTTGATGGTATAAAGTCATTACCTTTCATTTCGCCAAGTAAAATTCCAGAATGCATACATTTTAAATGTTTATTTAATAATAAATAATCATTTAGAAGGTCTTTGTCATAGGCATTGATTTGATTGTTATCGTTAATTACAACCCACCTTTCAGGTTCAATTAATGATAACGGTGAAGTTATTGTTTTATTTATCCCTTTTGTCGATTTTTTTGAATCATTTTTCTTTTTCAACGATTCAATAGTTAAACTCTTTTTTCTCAAAACCGATAAGAAAAAACCTTCACCACGTGTTTTATGTGGATAAAATCGATATCCAAAATCTGTAGCGGTTATATCTGTGTTCTCCATTAAATTGAGAGTCAATAGTTCTGCACCTAGTTCTTGGCAAATCCATTGCACATTTTCTTCGTTTTCTTTGCGATTAAAAGTACAAGTGCTATAAACCAAAACACCTTCAGTTTTAAGGGTTTCCCACACCGATGAAACTATTTCACGTTGACGTTCAGCGCATAAATTGACGTTATATTCCGACCATTCGTCAATAGCACCTGCATCTTTTCTAAACATTCCTTCGCCAGAACATGGCGCATCTATTACCACTGCATCAAAAAAAGCAGGTAATGCCTCAAAATCTTTTGCTTCGTTGTTGGTAACTACTACATTAGGATTGCCCCATTTTATTAAGTTTTCGGCTAAAATGTAAGCTCGTGAACGAACAATTTCATTGCTCACCAACAATGCATTTTCTGGTAAAACTTGTGAGAGCAAAGTTGATTTTCCGCCAGGCGCTGCGCAAAGGTCGAGTACGTGATTAGCAGATGCAAAATGTTGTTTTACAGCTTGAAACAAGAACATTGAACTGGCTTCCTGAACGTAATATACACCAGCGTGGATAAGTGGGTCGGCAGTAAAAAGTGGTCGTTCTTTTAAATAATATCCATTGTCGCACCATGGAACTTTTTCGTCAGAAGGATGATAATTCACCTTGTCATTTACTCGAATACTTGTTGGGGGAACTTCTTCTAAAGCTTTTTCAAACATTTGAAATTCATCTCCTAAAAGTAATTTTGTCCTATTTACGAAGTCTTCGGGTAATATCATTTTTTTTGTCAATAAAATCTTTTGAAATCCTAACTTTATTTTTTTTTGAAGCTGAAAAAATATAAATTATAAAGCGTTTTTGATTTTTTCTATCATTTCAGCATATTCTAAATCTGTAGGATATGTTTTGTGTGGATTCATTTCAAATGTACCTCCAAATCCAAATTGTCCTTCATATTTGGGAACTAAGTGAAAATGAAGATGTGCTAATTTGTCGGAATATGCCCCATAATTGATTTTTGTAGCCGAAAATGCTTTTTTTATTGCTGTCGCCACTTGGCAAACATCAGCCATAAATTCGTTACGATTTGTTTCAGATAGTTCAAATAGCTCATTTACATGATCCTTATAAGCCACAACGCATCGACCAGGATGACTTTGTTCTTTAAAAAGAAATAGTGTTGACACGCTTAAATCGCAAATTTCAATCATTAAACTTTTTTGTAATTCGTTTCGTTGGCAATACAAGCAATCTATCGATTTATCCATTTTCTTATTCTTTTTTGTTAGTTTTTATATTTGTTGTTAATTGTTCAATCTCAATTTTCAAAAAGAAAGCAGTGAAATTTATATCACTGCTTCTTTGTTTTTGTTATTTATTTAAGTTTATACGCTACGTTCATCTAGTATACGAAGTGCAAAGTCAAGTATTTGAGTGTCATCAAGCATTACTAATCCACCATCAGGTCCGGGCTCTATGTGAACACCACAGCTTTTACCATCCTTAAAATTGTGACCACCGAAATAATTACGTACTGTTTCCTTTTCCAGACCAAGTTCTTCAGCAATCTTGGTCATACTTCCGCTTGGCAACGAATCTTTTACTTTGCGTAATTCATTGAATGTTATCGTTTTCGTCATGACATTAGGTATTTGAATTGTTATTAGATTATGTTTTTTAAAAGTGCAATAAACGTACTGCATTCTTTTCAAATAACCAAAAAAAAACGAACATATTTTACATAAATAATTAAAATATGCAATGAATTATTCCTATTTGTCTGAAATGCAGCTGAATATGTTTAGTTAAAAATATAAAACAGAATGATTTACAACTTCAGTTATGTCAATAATTATTATTTGAAAGGCTTATTTGTTAAGTTTTGAAGAAATCTCATAATAAAATTCAACAATGGTTTCAATGCCTTTGTAAAATAAATCCAGAGGGAAATTTTCATTTGGCGAATGTATGGCATCCGATTCGAGTCCAAATCCTAGAAGAAGTGGTTTTACACTTAATACTTTCTCGAAAATTGGAATTACACCTATACTTCCACCTCTCCGAACAGGTAGTGGTTTTGTTCCAAAAACCTTTGTGTAAGCTGCTTCTGCGGCTTTATATTCTAAAGAATCTATAGGGCAAACGTAACTTTGAGCTCCATGAAGAAAAGTTACTTCGACATCAATATAAGTTGGTGCAATTTGTTTAATGTAATCGGCAACAATGACAGCAATGTCTTCGTATCGTTGATTTGGAACTAGTCTCGTTGAAAGTTTGGCATACGCTTTTGATGGAAGAACTGTTTTGGAGCCTTCGCCTAAATAACCTCCCCAAATTCCACATATATCTAGCGATGGTCTAATTCCTGTTCTTTCAATTGTACTATATCCTTTTTCTCCATGAATTTCATGAATTTTAAGATTATGTTTATATTCAGTTTCGTTAAATGGAATCTTTGATATTAATTCCCTTTCGTAATCTGACACTTTTTCGACCTTGTCGTAAAAATGTGGAATAGTAATTTGTCCATCTGAATTGGTGAGTTGTGAGAGTATTTTGGACAGCTCCATTATCGGATTTGCAACTGCACCACCAAAAATTCCAGAATGTAAATCACGTGCTGCCGATGTAATTTCAATTTGCCAATAAGCCAAGCCGCGCAACCCAGTTGTAATACTTGGTGTTTCGGCCGACAACATGCTAGTGTCGGAAACTAAAATTATGTCGCATTTCAATAATTCAAAATTCTCAATGCAAAAGGCTTCTAAACTTGGTGATCCTATTTCTTCTTCACCTTCAAACAGGAACTTTACATTGCATTGTAGTGAATTGTTTTTGACTAAATACTCAAATGCCTTGACATGCATAAATGATTGTCCTTTATCGTCATCTGCACCTCTACCATAAATTTTACCATCTCGGATTTCAGGTTCAAATGGTTTTGAATTCCAAAGTTCTAATGGCTCTGCTGGCATTACATCATAATGTCCATAAACTAAAATCGTTGGAAATGAATCGTTTAAAAATTTTGATGCATAAACAACCGGATTCCCTTCTGTATTTAAAATTTGAGCATTATCAACACCAGCGTCTAATAAAATTCTTACCCAATTTTGAGCACAAAGCTGTATTTCGTGTTTATATAAAACACTCGCGCTTACACTTGGGATTCTGACTAATGAAAAAAGCTCTTCTAAAATACGTGAATTGTTATTTTTTAAATAATCTTTCATTTTTGTTGTTTTTTTAATTTGCAGATATAGTGATGATTGTAGTGTGGAATGATGATTGAAATAATGAAAAAAATAAAAAATATATACGATTTGCCTTTTTTTTGCGTTTACACATTCTATATACGAAATACTTCAAACCTAAGTTGTAGGTAGTTCATTGTTTTCCTGTGTTTAATATAATTATTTTTGAAAATTTCTTCAAAAATAATGTATTATTTATTTGAAAATGAAATGTTGATTTGGATTTTAAGTTTTTTCATCTTTTTCAACTATTAGTTTGTGTATTGTATCAATTATTAGTACTTTTGTCGCTCATTTGTAAAAAAATGAGTTTGTTTATTATTTAATTTTTCACTCAGTTTACGTTAAAAGCGGCTTAAAAAAATAACTATTTTTTATATGAAAAGAATCAATTTAGTAACTTTTGTTGTTGTTATAATGACTTTAGTAGGATGCGCTTCTCAAAAAGAAGTTGCCTATTTTAATGGAGTCAATTCGAGTTCGGCTGACTCAATTAACAAGAATTTTTATACTGCACACGAAGCGCGCATTTGTCCTGGTGATATGTTGTCAATTACAGTAACCGGTATAGATCCAAGTGCTGTTGCACCATTCAATTTGCCTTTAGTTTCTTATGCTACACCAGGTAGCGATAAGATTAACTCGCAACTAACGTTGATGTCGTATTTAGTTGATGTAAATGGAACAATCAATTTTCCAGTTATTGGAACAATTAAATTGGCTGGGTTGTCAAAGTCAGAAGCAATTCATTATATTGATGAGAAGCTTTCACCATATTTAAAAAATGCAATTGTAACAATTCAGTTTATGAATTATAATATTACAGTTTTGGGTGAGGTTAAAATGCCAGGTCAGTATTCAATTTCAAATGAACGAGTTACGGTGCTTGATGCGTTGGGTTTAGCTGGCGATATGACAATTTATGGTAAACGAAACAATGTATTATTAACACGTGAAAATAATGGAAAACTTCAATTTGTGAGACTTAATCTGAATTCAGATGAAGTTTTTAAATCTCCATATTTTTATTTACAACAAAATGACGTTCTTTATGTTGAGCCAAACTCTGTAAAATCTATCGAATCAAAAAACATAAATTTGTATTTATCCTCAATTTCAACTTTTGCAACAATTGTAGCTTTAATATTCTCCATAACCAAGTAAAGGGGGAAATTTTTATTTAACTATCTCATTTCATTTAACTTCAATTATTACCTACATATGGATCCAAATCTCAATGCTACTATTAAAAATAATGAAATTGTAAATGTACATACAACAAGAACAAGTTCAAACATTTCAAATGCAGACTCTTTAAACCTTCAAGATTTATTATTTAAGTATCTTGCTAAATGGTATTGGTTTGTCATATCTGTCATTTTGTGCTTTTCAATAGCATATATTTACTTGAAAATTACAAATCCAAATTATTTAGTTCAGACTTCAATTCTGTTACGCAAAGATGCTTCTGGTAGTGGGCTTTTGGATATGTCAATGTTAGAACTTGGTATGTCTGGGGGTGCATCAAAGGAAGTTGAAGATGAAATTCAAGTTTTAACTTCTAAAACTTTGACTAGAAAAGTGATTCAGGCACTCAATGTGGAAACAGAATATTATGTAAAAAAAGGTTTGAGGTTTGAGGAGGCTTATCCTTTGGTTCCAATAAAGTTAATAGTTCCACAATTATTTAACGATACAACAAAATCTCCTGCCAATTTTGACATTAAACATACTGCTGATGGTTATGATATAAAATTCACTTGGGGAATAATAAAGGAAAAGTATCAAATTTCTGATATGAGCAAATCAATAATTACTCCAATTGGGATTTTTAGATTCACTCAAATTTTACCTTTAAAAGTTGGTTCAGTATATAGAATCGTTTCAAATCCAACCAAAAACTTAACAGAAGCTTATTGCTCAACTATAAAAGTAACTTCTGTAAACAAAAAATCGAATGCAATAAATATTTCTACCATGTCGGCTTGTCCCAAAAAGGCAGAAGCCGTATTGGATAAGTTGATTGAGCTTTATAATAATGAAGCCGTTGTAGATAAAAACAAAATAGCGAGTAATACTGCAATTTTTATCGATGAACGATTGAAGCTAATAAGCTCAGATTTAAAGGGCGTTGAGACGAATGTTGAAGATTATAAGAAAAGTAATAATTTAATTGATATTTCGTCTGAGGCTGGAATATACCTTCGTTCAGCTCATGAATTTGACAACAAATTATTTGAACTTGAAACTCAATTTAGTTTGGTTGGATATATTGAGTCATATATCAAAGACAACAAACATCTGTATGATTTAGTGCCTGCAAATTTGGGTATAACTGATGCTTCGCTTATTGCAATAATGCAACAATACAATACCGCATTGTTAGAACGCATGAAATTGATGCGAAATTCTAATGATAAAAACCCTGTAATGACTCAATTGGAACAACAAATTAAAGAGTTACGTGGTGGAATTATAGCCAGTATTGCAAGTATTAAGGATGGAATGAAAATTATAAAACGCGACGCCATTGGAAAGGATTCGCAATATAACTCTAAAATAAATGAAGTTCCTACACTTGAACGTGAGTTTTTAGAAATTAAACGTCAACAAGAAATTAAACAAAAACTTTATTTGTTTTTATTGCAAAAACGTGAAGAAAATGCATTAAGTTTGGCAAGTACTATACCTACTGCTAAAACATTAGATACTGCTAACACTGATATTTTACCAGCTTCGCCTAAAAAAATGATAATTTATTTATTATCATTAATACTTGGTTTGGGCTTTCCAGTAGCTTTAATATATATTATGGACATGTTGAACAACAAGGTTCGTGATAGAAAAGAGTTAAAGAAGTTAATTAGAGTACCTTTCTTAGGATCTATTCCAATTAGTAAAGAAGATGACCGAATTGTTGTAAGAGAGGGTAAGACTACGCCTATCGTTGAAATGTTTAGGCTTATTAGAACAAATTTGCAGTTTATGCTTGGCGGTACAAAATCTCCAGTTATTCTTGTAACTTCATCTGTTGCGGGTGAAGGAAAATCTTTTACTTCAATTAATATGGCTATGTCATTTGCTTTAATGAAGAAAAAAGTGATATTAATTGGTTTAGATATTCGCAATCCAATGTTAGGTGAATATATGCATATCGCCAAAGATAAAGGAATTACGTTGTATTTGTCAGATATTTCTCAAAATATTCAGGATATTGTAATTCCATCTGGTTTCCATCCATTTTTAAATGTAATACCTGCTGGTCCTATTCCGCCAAATCCTGCAGAATTGTTGATGAGTCCGCGTTTGGATGAATTGATTGCTAAATTGAAGTTAGAATATGATTATATTATTGTAGATTCTGCACCTGTGGGTATTGTTTCAGATACTTATTTGTTGAACCGCTTTGTAGATAATTGTATTTATGTAACTCGTCAAGATTATACTCCGCGTGAAGCATGTGCGCTTATCAACGATGTAAATAAAAATAAGCAAATTAATAAGGTAGCTGTTGTTTTAAATGGTACGGATGAAAGTCTGGGATATGGACATGGCTACGGATATGGTTATGGTGCAAATTCTCAAAAAAGCAATAACGGCAGTATAAAAGATAAAATTATAAACCGAATACGTAAATAAAAATCAATTTATTGTCAAATAATAATTAAACCTCGAATATAATTTCGAGGTTTTTTTTTGTTTTGTGCGGAAACTAGAAAACTATTGTGGAATAATAGTTTCCAAAATGGTATTTTAAGTGATTGTAAATGAGAAGGAAAACAAAATATTGTATATTATTAACTAATTATATTGAACAAATGTAATTGTTGTGATGTTATTTGTAGTAATTTTGCATCAAATATTAATTACAAAACATCTATGGATAGTCAATACGAAAACATTGTTCAAACTGCTAGTCGTTTATTTGAGCAATTTGGTATTAGAAGTGTTTCGATCGATAATGTTTGCAATGAATTGCGCATTTCGAAAAAAACCTTTTATACTCATTTTCTCCAAAAAGAAGATTTAGTTGATGCAGTGTTGATTTTAAAGAAAAAGGCACAATATGAAAGATTTGAAAAACTATTTAAAAATAAAAATGCAATTGATTCATTAATTCTAATTATTAAGGAAATAAAAAAAACATTGGAAACTGAATCTCAATCGATGTGTTATGATTTAGAAAAGTATTATCCAAAAGTTTTTGAAAAACACGAGTTGGAAAAGGCTGAAGAAATGAAACTTGGTTTTGAAATGAATTTACGTCAAGGTATTGCCGAAGGTTTTTACCGAAGTGATTTAGATGTAGAACTAATATCATTGTTTCATTCTATTCAAATTAAAAACACATTTGAAATTATGCAGCAGACAAATAAGAAATATACTAAGAAGCGTTTAGTTGAATTCTTCCTCGACTTAATGATACATTTAATAGCCAACGAAAAAGGATTAAAATATATGGAAGAGCATAATAAACAGATAACAATCAATAATTAATAGTAAGTGATATAATCGAAAAATAGAAATCAAATGATTACAAAACAATTTAAAAGAAAACATGTATTGGTAACAGCCTTGATGTGCTTGTTACCTTGGTTTGTGCTACAAGCACAAGATACGTTGACCGTTTCGTTGCCCAAAGCGTTGGAAATAGCCATGAGTCAAAGTCCTACCATTAAAGTGGCTAATAAAGAGATTGAAAGGGTTACTTATTCCAAAAAAGAAAGACAGGGTAATTTATTACCATTTGTATCTGCATCAGTAGCTTATCAGCGTGCGGTTAAGAAACAGAAAATGTATCTGGATGGATTTGATATGTCAGGATTAATTGATCCTCAAACTGCATATTTAACTGAAGTTCTACCAAAGATTTTTAGTCAGATAACAGTTCCAGATGCAATTGCCAAAAAACACAATGATAATGTAGCAGCAATGTCAGCGCCAAAAACTGGTGATGGAAGTATAGAGGTTGGACGTGATAATACCTTTAATACAGGTATTTCTGCATCTATGCCAATTATTTCGCCAACACTTTGGGCTACAATAAAAATGAGTGATATTGAGCTTGAAATGGTTAATGAAAATGCTAGAGCCTCGAAAAATACATTGTACAATCAAGTAACTAAAGCTTATTATGGAATACTTCTTGCACAAGATTCATATAATGTAATTAAAAGGAGTTATAATAATACTCTTGAAAATGCAAAAGTAATTTATAATAAATATAAACAGGGAACAGTATCTGAATATGAATGGATACGTGCAGATGTTCAAGTAAGAAATGGAATGTCAAATATGGTTTCAGCCGAGAGTGGAGTAAACTTGAGTAAATTACAACTTAAAATGTTAATGGGAATTGATATGTTTACCGAAATAAAGGTTGAAGGAAAATTGTCAGATTTTGAGAAAGATATGTACAGTGATGTGTTGTCAATTGATACTACCACTTTGCAGAAAAATTCGGATTTAAAACAATTTGAAATTCAGCAAAAACAATTAAATCAAACGTTGAAAATTCATAAATCGTCAATTTTGCCTAGTTTATCAGCTACTTTTAATTATCAATTTATGTCAATGGCTAATGATTCAAATACATTTACCAATTCGCAAAAATGGTTTCCTGCATCAACACTAGGACTATCTTTATCGGTTCCGATTTTTCAGGGTGGAGTAAAGCATTACAAAGAAAAACAAATTAAAGTACAAATAGAAGAGTTAAAATATCAGAAGGATAACCTGAAAAAAGGATTAGAATTACAGGTTATTACATATATGGATAATATTAAAAAGTCATTAAAGAAAATTGATTTTAACAAGGAGGGAATGAAGCAAGCTGAAAAGGCATTAACTATATCCCAAAAAATGTATCAAGTCGGGATGACAACTTATCTTGATTTGACAAATTCTGAATTAGCATTTATTCAAGCCGGTTTAATGTATAACCAATCCGTATTTGATTACCTTTCTGCTAAAGCAGATTTGGATAAACTACTGTCTAAAAAATATTAAATAATTAATCAGAAATAATAATTCAAAAAATAATATACAAATGAAAAGAATAAAACAATTAAGTATTTTGGTTTTTGCAATTGCCATAGCATTTAGTTCGTGCAATAAACCTAAAACAGAAGCAAAAGTGGCCGTTGAAATTCCTACAGTTAGGGTACTACCAGTTTCGGAGCGTGAAGTAGAACAAAATTACGAATTAACTGCAACCGTTCAGCCACAAATTAAGAATAGTATTGCGCCATCTGCTCCAGGTAGAATTCGTGATATTTTGGTAGAGATTGGCCAAAATGTAACAAAAGGACAAAAATTGGTTCAAATGGATGTTGCCAACCTTTCTAATATGGAAACTCAAATTGAGAATGTAAAACGTACCTATAAAAGAACCCAAGAACTTTTTGGTGTAGGTGGAGCATCTCAACAAGAATTGGACAACGCAAAGTTGCAATTGGATTTGGCTCAAACAAATCTGAGAAATATGAGTGAAAATACTTTCTTGTTAAGCCCAATTACTGGAATAGTTACAGCTCGTAATTATGATAATGGTGACATGTATTCGGGTCAAATGCCTGTGTTAACTGTAATGCAAATCAATCCAGTGAAATTGGTTGTAAATGTTTCAGAATCATATTATTCACAAATAAAATTGGGGATGCCTATAGATATCAAATTTGATGTTTTCGAGGGTCAAAAATTTCAAGGTAAGGTGAGTCTAATTTATCCTACAATAAATGAACAAACTCGCACATTCCCAATAGAAATAAAATTGAGTAATAACAATAATAAAGTTCGTCCAGGAATGTTTGCTCGTGTAACTTTAGAGTTTGGTAAAGCTAAACGTGTTGTGGTGCCCGATCAATCTGTGGTTAAGCAATCTGGTTCAGGTGCACGTTTTGTTTATGTTTATAACAATGGCAAAGTTGTGTACAAGCAAGTAGAAATTGGACGACGTTTAGAAAATGAATTTGAAATAATTTCTGGTTTAACCACAGGAGATTTAGTTGTTGTTGCAGGACAATCGAAATTGGTAGATGGTGGCGAAGCTAAATTGGCAAAATAGTTTACTCACAAAATCTACTTAATAAAGATTTTATTGATAAATCTTTTTGCCATAGTTGAATTATCTAGTTAGTTATAAATTGTAAATAGTAAATGTTTAAATAGTAAATATTAAGAATATGAGTTTATACGAAAGTTCTGTAAGAAAACCCGTTATGACCGCCCTAATTTTTATTGGCGTGGTTATATTAGGCTTGTTTTCATTAAATAAATTACCCATAGATTTGTTGCCAAAAATTGAGACTAACACTATTATGGTTATGACAACCTACGAGGGTGCTAGTGCTTCGGATATTGAAACAAATGTAACTCGACCGTTGGAAAGTTCGCTCAATACGGTAGCAAATCTTAAAAGCATTAAATCAACATCAAAAGAAAACCGTTCAATCATTACCATGGAATTTAACTATGGTTTGGATATTGATGTGGTAACGAATGATATACGTGATAAGTTGGATTTGGTTAGTTCATATTTACCAACAGGTGTTGGAAAGCCAATCATTTTCAAATTTAGCACGGATATGATTCCGGTAATAATGCTTACTGCCACTGCTGATAAGAGTTTACCAGCATTGTATCGAATTTTAGATGACAATGTGGCTAATCCTTTGGCACGTATTAAAGGTGTAGGTTCGGTTTCAATTACTGGTGCTCCGAAACGTGAAATTCAGGTCTATGTTGATCCTGTAAAAATGGAAGCGTACCGCTTAACAGTCGAAACTCTTGCACAATATATTCGGATGGAGAATATTAATACTCCAGCTGGTTCTATGGATGTAGGTAGCGAAACTTATTCATTGCGTGTGCAAGGCGAATTCAAAGATGCATCGGAATTAAATAAAATTGTTGTAGGCAATGTTGATGGAAAAACAATCTTTTTATCTGATGTAGCCGTCGTAAAAGATGATTTGGAAGAACGTGTTCAGAAAAGTTATACCAATGGTGTGCAAGGTGCAAGTATAATTGTGCAGAAACAATCAGGCTCCAATACTGTAGAAATAGCCGATGCAGTTCGTAAAGAATTGCCCAACATTCAAAAAAATCTTCCTTCGGATGTGAAGTTGAATGTGATAATGGATACTGCGGACAATATTAAACAGACCATTAGTGGTTTAACTGAAACGGTTCTATATGCATTTCTTTTTGTAGTTATGGTAGTGCTGTTTTTCCTTGGACGTTGGAGAGCAACAGTAATTATTATTCTTACAATTCCTATCTCGTTGATTTCAGCTTTTATATTTTTGGGCGGAACAGGAGGTTCATTAAATATTATTACCTTAAGTTCGCTATCGCTAGCTATTGGTATGGTGGTGGATGATGCCATTGTGGTATTGGAAAATATTACAACTCATATTGAACGAGGTAGTCGACCCAAAACGGCCGCAGTTAATGGTACCAATGAAGTAGGACTGTCAATTATTGCTTCAACACTTACTATTATTGCTGTGTTTTTTCCAATGACAATGATTACAGGTGCTGCTGGCATCATGTTTGGTCAATTGGGTTGGATGGTGACAATTATTATCACAGTATCAATGATTTGTGCATTGACTTTAACACCAATGCTTGCCTCACAATTATTGCGTTTGAATCCAGAACGAAGCAAAATGTTTGTTTTGATTTATGGACCAATAGAGCGCTTTTTGGACGGTATGGATAATAATTATGCAAAAATTGTAAACTGGTCGGTGCGTCATCGTAAATCAATTATCGTTTTTACAACCATATTTTTCTTATTGAGTATGATACCCGCAGCTTTTATTGGTACAGAGTTTTATCCTGCTCAAGATAATGGCAGAATTGCTTTGACGATTGAAATGCCTGTTGGTACAAAGTCAGAATTAACCCGCGAAACAGCTAAAAAACTCACCGATCAGTGGAAAATAAAATATCCAGAGATGGATATTATTAATTATTCAGTTGGTCAGGCTAGTAGTTCCAATGTTTGGGGCTCGTTTCAAGCCAATGGAAGTAATATCGGGTCATTCTCTATTGGCTTAAAGCCAATTAAGGACAGAAAGAGAACAATGTTTGAAATATGCGATAGCTTAAGACTTGACATTCAACAAATTCCAGAAATACGCAAATCAAATGTAATTGCTGGTGGTGGAATGGGCATGATGGGTGGACAATCTACACTTGATGTTGAAATTTATGGATACGATTTTGTTGCTACTGATAAGATTGCTGCCGAGTTATCCAAACGTTTGACCAAAGTGAAAGGATTGGTAAATACTCGTGTCAGTCGCGAGGAGTATACACCTGAATATCAAGTTGAATTTGACAGAGAAAAGTTGGCTTTGAATGGTTTAAATATTGCTACAGCTTCCAATTATTTGCGCAATCGTATAAATGGATTGACAGCATCGCTTTTCCGTGAGGATGGACAAGAATATACCATTAAAGTTGCTTATGCTCCCGAATATCGTCAGTCTATTGAGGCTATTGAGAATATTATGATTTACAATCCAAGAGGACAAGCCATACGACTGAGCGAACTTGGAAAAGTTGTAGAACGCTTTACACCTCCAACCATTGAACGAAAAAACCGTCAGCGTGTAATTACAGTGTCGTCAACTGTTTCGGGAACTACCTTGGACAAAGCTGTTGCAGGTATTAATGCAGAACTAAAACAAGTAAATATACCATCTGATATTTACGTTACAATTGCAGGTTCGTTCAAAGATCAACAAGAATCATTTGGCGATTTGGGGATATTGATGTTTATTATTGTAATGTTAGTATTTATCGTAATGGCTTCTCAATTTGAGTCACTTACATATCCGTTTATTATTATGTTCTCTATTCCGTTTGCTATTTCGGGTGTAGTGTTAGCATTAGGAATGACAGGTAGTACACTAAATATGATGTCATTCGTAGGCTTGATTATGTTAATTGGTATTGTGGTGAAAAACGGTATTGTGATGGTGGATTATATAAATCTAAACCGCGAACGTGGAATGGGTGTAATATCGGCAGTAGTAAATGGTGGTAAATCGCGTTTACGTCCTGTAATTATGACTACTTTAACTACAATCTTGGGTATGTTGCCATTAGCATTAAGTAATTCGCAAGGTTCCGAAATGTGGAAACCAATGGCCATAACTGTTATTGGAGGTTTAACAGTGTCAACCCTATTGACATTGATAATTGTACCAACATTGTATACGCTGTTTGCTGCTAGTGGTATTAAACGTCAACACCGCAAAAATAAAAAATTGGCAGCTTTGAAACAAGCGAATGAATTTAAATAATTAGTTATTAATAATTTATAATTGAAAAATGAAATCAATATTTATAGCATTCGACCAAGCATATTACGAACAAATTCTCACTATTCTTAGTACAAATCACGTAAGGGGTTTTACCGAATGGGAGTCTGTAAAAGGACGTGGAAGTAAAACTGGAGAACCTCATTTTGGTAGCCATGCTTGGCCATCGCAAAACTCGTCAATTATGACAATTGTCGATGAAGAAAAAGTGAAACCAATTCTTGCTGATTTACGCACTTTGGACGCTACTTCCAAACTTATGGGCATACGTGCTTTTGTTTGGAACATAGAAGATGGAATGTAAGATATGATACTTAGTGACTTTGTGGCAAGTACGTAAGTGGCACTGAGTCACAAAAATACGACGATTTACAAAGTTGGAATAATAAAGTTTATATCTAAACGGTATTAAATTAAGAATTAAAACAAATAAATGCGCTTCCCGACAAATCGGTGAAGCGCATTTTCTTTATCATAAAGCCTATAGATTTGACTAACTGTCTAATTTATAGGCTTTATATTTTTATTTTAAAGTGATTGTGTACAAAAAATAATTAGGATATGATTATTTGTAATTGTAAAACTATGTGAATTGTGTAACTCTTCATAAAAATTCTGTAATGCATTCGTAAAATTAAAGTCTCACCTTTGCAAAGTGAAATTTAATCAATAATTAAAGCAAGCAAAATGAAAGCATTAAAATTATTTGTATTTGGAGTTTTATTGATAATAGCTGGTTCGGTGCAAAGTCAACTGTCTATCAATGTACATATTGGCTCACCGCCAGCGTGGGGACCGGCTGGATATAGTGAAGTGCAATACTACTATTTACCCGATGTAGAAGCTTATTACGATGTGCATTCCTCAATGTTTATTTATCTTTCGGGCAATCAGTGGATTAGAAGGAGTTACTTACCTACTCGTTACAAAAATTACAATTTGTATCATGGATATAAAGTGGTAATGAAAGATTATCGAGGAAAGACACCTTATTCAAATTTCAGAGAGCATAAAATGAAGTATGCCCGAGGCTATAGAGGTGGTGAACAACGAAATGTTGGTGATAGAAAATTCAAGAATAGTAATAGGGAAGTGCCACATTATCAGAAGCAAACTTACCATAAAGAGAATAAAAACATTGGTAGGGAAAACGGTAATAAAAATGACCGTAACAATAAAAGTGATGCAAGAAAGAATGATGGCAAAGAAAAGGGAAATCGAAAATAATAACTCAAAAACAACAGAATTTTTATAAATTTAAAAACAAAACAAAATGAAAACAACAACAATTGCAATTGCATTTCTATTTATGATGTTTAGCACAAATTTGTCAGCTAAAAGTAATTATCAAATGGCCGAAAGACATGGCGGAGCATTAAATTTAGGATTAGGAATTGGCGGATATTCAGGCTATTATGGAAATGTAGGTCTGTCGTTGCCAATAATGAATGTGAATTATGAATTAGGAATTGTACAAAACTTTACACTAGCTCCATTCTTAACTCTTTATTCATATTCAGATGGAAATTATCGTTCTATTGTTACACCAATCGGTTTAAAAGGAACGCTTTATTTAGATCAGCTGTTACATGCGGGTTCACGTTGGGATTTTTATACAGCTGGTTCGCTGGGTTTAGCACTTGTTAATACTAGCTGGGATTCCAACTATTCAGGAAGCAGAAATTATTACAAAACTACAAATCCATTGTATCTCGATTTCCATTTGGGAACAGAATTTCATTTGTCAAATAATGTTGGACTTTTTCTGGATTTATCCACAGGAGTTTCAACAATAGGAATTGCATTTCATTAATACAACTAAATATTATGTCGAAAGAAAAAGAAATTAAGGAAAAATCGAGCAAAAAAGCTCCAATTAAAAATCTGAAAGAAAAGCGTGCTGATAAGGCATTGAAACGCTTAGATAAAATCAAAGTAAGTGTAGTTTAATACATGATTTTTTTTAAGTATTGAAGCTCGAATAAGTTAATAACAAACTTATTTATCCAGCCCTTTCCACAAGTCAATAGATGTAAGGAAAGGGTTGTTTTTTAAGTGACCAACCATAGTAAAAGGGGTGTAATCCGAAAAACCTTATGAGTAGGAAAATAATTTTAAAAAATTCAAAAATGAAAACTTTAAAAAAAATCTCAATTTTGTTATTGGCACTAATCTTAGCTTCATGTGCCAATAGTGTGAAATTTCCAGTTTCGAACATAACTCCTGCCGCTGACATTCAGGCCACAATGAAACAGGATAAAAATGGAAATTATAAGATTGCTATTGTTGCCAAAAATTTAGCTGCGGTTGAAAGGTTAAATCCACCCAAAGCTGCTTATGTAGTATGGATTGTAACAGATAAAGATGGCGTGAGAAATATTGGAAAAATGATTAATAAAAATGTTCAAACTACTGGTCTGGAAACATTGACACCTTTCAAATTTTCGGAAGTATTTATCACTGCCGAAGATCGTGAAGATGCAATTTATCCTTCGGGAGTTGAGATATCACGTACTAGATTTAAGTAATTAGTATATCTATTAAATCATTGTTTTTGTGTGAATTATGTAATTCATAAACAGAATAGTGTAATTTGCGACAATAGGTTTTATCCTACATTTGTATTATAAAATATAACAGAAATTTTCATTAAAAACAACACAATCATGAGTACAGGAAAAGTAGTATTGGGCGTAATTGCCGGCGCAGCCACAGGCGCATTGTTAGGAGTTTTATTGGCACCAGCAAAAGGTACCGTTACTCGCCGAACAATTATGAGAAAAGGCGAAAGACAAGTTGATGATTTGGTACATAAATTCAATGAGTTTATTGATTCAATCACCGATAAATTTGACAAAGTAAAACAAGAGGCGGTAGATTTGGCTGAAGAAGCCATGAACAATGCCGAAGAGGTGGAAAAAGAAGTGAAAGCAGCTGCAGCAAAAAAATAATTAAGTTGCGCTAAATGTGAAGTCCATTCCGAAAAATGAGTCATAAATAAAAACCTGCCTTGGGTTTTGGAATGGGTCTTTATTTTAATTAATAATGTCTGAATTAGAATTTACAGAATTAGAGAATATAGAGAATTTGATATATAAGCATTTTGATGTTTTTTAGATTTAGAAAATCATTATTTGACTAATTAGCATATTATCAGACAAATACAATTGTATTCAACAACAAGACAAACAGAACTAAAATAAACAATACCGTGGAAGAAAATATACATTTAATAGAATCGCTACTCGAAAAGGCTACTGAATGTGGTAAAACTAGTTATGAATTAGTTAAATTGCAAGTGGTTGATAAAGTTTCAAATAGAATTTCAACGCTTATTCCACCCTCCATTGTAATGATTACGTTAAGCACTTTTATAGTTTTCGTAAATTTAGGAGTAGCTTTCTGGCTTGGTGAAATACTTGGGAAAATCTTTTATGGCTTTTTTGTTGTAGCTGGTTTTTATGCAATAATTGCTTTTGTTTTGTACTTCTTTCTGCGAAAATGGATGAAAAGAATGTTTTATGATTATGTTATCAGACAGCTACTTAACTAGTAATCTTAAGTCTTAAAAAATAAATAACTATTAAAAATAGATGTGTAATTATTTTAGATTTTCCACTCAAATATAAAACTACAAAAATGAATACCATAAACAATGCTGCCGAACTTCAATTGGCTATCCGAGAAAAACAATTTGAGCTTGAAATTCATAGCCAGATGTTGAAAGAAGGTTTCTATATTGCTTACGAAAGTCTAAAACCATCTAACCTTATTAAAAGTACATTGTCGGAGATAACTTCGTCTCCTTATTTGATTGATAACATGTTAGGCTCAATAATGGGTTTGGTAAGTGGTTTTATTACCAAAAAAATTGCAGTGGGTAAATCTCACAACATGTTTCGGCAAATTATTGGTACGGTTTTACAATTTGGCGTTACCAATTTGGTGGCACAGCATCCTGATGCATTAAAAACCTTTGGTGAGTATATTATCGAAAAACTGTTTCACAACAACCATATTAATACTCAAAAAACGTGATTTATAAAGAAACCATATTGCCTGTGTATGCCAAGTTGAGTTTGCTATCAATTGGATTTTGTGCTTTGATTGCCATTTTATATGTTGCTCAAAGCATTATTGTACCACTTATTTTTGCATTTATAGTTGCCATTTTACTTAGCCCGGTTGTCAATTTTTTTATGCGTTTTAAATTGAATAAAATACTGGCTATCACAGTTACATTATTGCTCACAATTATTGTGATTTTTGGCTTAGGCGCTTTTATTATTTCCCAGATAAGTTTATTTAGTGAATCGTGGCCAATTTTCGTTGATAAATTTACACTTTTACTCAATAATTCTATTAGTCAGACTGCTATATATTTGGATATTAAGCCTCAAATTATACACGAATGGATTAACAAAACGCAGCACGAACTTCTATATTTTAATGGTGCAGCTATAGGAGAAACATTGCTTTCTGTTGGTAATACCTTGGCTATCATGTTTATAGTGCCAGTATATATATTCGTTATTCTATATTATCAGCCTCTTCTTCTTGAATTTGTTCGTCGGTTATTTAAAAAAAATCATCCCGAAGAAGCTACTGAGATAGTAAAACAGACCAAATCTGTGGTTCAACGGTATCTTGTTGGTTTAGTAATTGAAGCTGCGCTTGTAGCTACACTTGATGCAACTGCACTTTTGATTTTAGGAATTGAATATGCCATTTTACTAGGAATTATTGCCGCTTTACTCAATATGATTCCATATATAGGTGGAGTGGTTGCAGTGGCATTACCCATGATGGTAGCATTGGTAACAAAAGATTCTGCATTATATGCATTATATGTTCTAATCATATATTACATTATTCAACTTGTTGATAATAACCTTATTGTTCCAAAAATAGTGGCTTCTAAAGTAAAAGTTAACGCATTGTTTTCCATTATTGTGGTACTTGTTGGCAATTTGTTGTGGGGAGTTTCTGGTATGTTTCTTTCTATTCCTTTGTTGGCAATAATAAAACTTGTTTTCGATCATATTGAGTCGTTAAAGCCTTGGGGATTTTTACTCGGTGATTCAATGCCTTCTTTGAAGAAGATAAGAAGATAAGAAGATAAGAAGATAAGAAGATAAGAAGATAAGAAGATAAGAAGTTGAGAGGATAAGAAGTTGAGAAGATAAGAAGATAAGAAGATAAGAAGATAAGAAGTTGAGAGGATAAGAAGTTGAGAAGTTGAGCACTTGAGCACTTGAGAAGTTGAGAGGTTGAAATACACATTTAAATAAAATATTATGATTGATGTAAAAAAAGAAGGCATCTTATTGTCTAAGACAGATTTGGAATTTGAAAATGATGGTGTTTTAAATCCTGCGGTCATACGTGAAGGTGATAATGTTCATATTTTCTACAGGGCAGTTCAAAAAGGAAACTTTTCGACCATTGGTTATTGTCGTCTCGATGGGCCATTAAATGTTGTTGAGCGATGGGATAAACCTTTTATAATTCCAGAATTTGATTATGAATCGCACGGTGTGGAGGATGCTCGAATAGTTAAGATTGATGATTTGTATTATATGACCTACACTGCCTACGATGGTATTAACGCTCAAGGTGCGTTGGCTACTTCCAAAGATTTGGTTCATTTTAAGAAGCATGGAATTATTGTTCCACCCATAACTTACTCGAAATTTGTATTTCTGGCCGAGAAGTCGGGCAAGGTAAACGAAAATTATTATAGGAATCATAAATTTTATTACCAGGAATCGGATCCAGATGAAAAAATGTTGTTGTGGGATAAAAATGTTGTGTTTTTCCCTCGCCGCATAAAAGGAAATTTGGTTTTTTTACATCGTATTAGACCTGGAATTCAGCTTGTTTCTGTGAAAAGTTTGGAGGATCTGACTAAGGAATTTTGGAAAGATTATTTTCATAATTTTCACAAACACATAGTTATTGATCCACTTTTCGAACATGAGTCAAACTATATTGGTAGCGGATGTCCACCTATTGAAACTGAGCATGGCTGGATTTTGATTTACCATGGTGTGCAAGATACAGATAAAGGGCTTGTTTATTCGGCTTGTGCAGCTGCATTATTGGATTTGGATGACCCTCGGAAAGAAATTGCACGATTATCATATCCTTTGTTTTCGCCCGAATATAGATGGGAATTGATTGGCGAAGTTAATAATGTGGTTTTCCCAACTGGTGCTGCTATATTTGGCGATTCGTTATTTATCTATTATGGCGCTGCCGATTCGCACATTGCAGTTGCTTCTTTGAGTTTATCTGCCTTAACAGCAGAATTATTAACTATATCTAATACAACCAAAAATGAAATATAATTTAGAATCACTAGAAAAATTTAAAATGGTCAGCCCACAAGTAAGCTATGGTGCCGAAAACACAGTTTATCCACCATCAACTTTAGAAAGACCAAGACTATTTGCAAAGCACAGTTACGAACCTCAACTAGCCGAACTATTGGTCATTAGCTCTTATCCTCCACGCGAATGTGGCATTGCTACTTATTCTCAAGACTTGATAAAAGCCTTGAATAATAAATTTAGCGACTCTTTTAATATTAAAGTTTGCGCATTGGAATGTGGTAAATCCGACTTTGTTTATCCTCCTGAAGTGATTTGGACGCTCGACACAACCCGTTTTGACGCTTATTTGGAATTGGCCGAAAAAATAAATAATGATAATAGAATTCAAATGGTGATGTTGCAGCACGAATTTGGGTTTTATAGAAATCATGAAAAAGCATTGTTACAAATGCTTTTTCAATTGTCGAAACCGATAACAATAGTTTTTCATACAGTATTGCCTAATCCTGATGAGCAATTAAAAATGCAAGTGAAAAATATTGCATCTGCTTGTAAATCAATAGTTGTTATGACCAAGACTTCGGCAGATATTTTGAAGAGAGAATATGCAGTTTCGGACGATAAAATTACGATTATAGCACATGGAACACACTTGGTGCCACATTTGAGTGAAAAGTTTCTGAAAGATAAGTACAATTTAACGGGCAAAAAAGTTTTGACAACATTTGGTTTGCTAAGTTCGGGCAAAAGTATTGAAACTACCTTGGATGCATTGCCTGCTATTGTAAAACAAATTCCAAATGTGATGTTTTTGATTATTGGCAAAACTCATCCCGAAGTGGTGAAAAATGAAAATGAAAGATACAGAGATAGCCTTGAATTGAAGGTTCAGGAGCTTGGCATTCACGATAATGTGAGATTTATTAACAAGTATCTCGATTTGCCAGAATTGTTAGAATATTTGCAATTGACTGATATCTACGTTTTTACAACCAATGATCCAAATCAAGCTGTAAGTGGTACTTTTATGTATGCTATGAGTTGTGGCTGTCCCATTATTTCTACACCCATACCTCATGCCAAAGAAGTTTTGACCGAAGATACAGGAATTATTTTCGATTTTCGCAATTCAAGTCAATTATCTGATGGCGTTATTCATTTGTTGAACGATCGTAATTTGCGAAAAAGCATCATTTCCAACACATTACAGAAAATTGTTTCTACTTCGTGGGAAAATTCAGCGGTGGCTCATGCACTTTTGATTCAGAAAATGGCTCCAGAAATAATTAAGATTAAATACGATTTACCTACCATCAATTTAAAACATTTGAAAAACATGACCACCGAGATGGGCATGATACAGTTTTCGAGAATTAATCAACCAGATTTAAAATCGGGTTATACAATTGATGACAATGCCCGTGCAATGATAGCTACTTGCATGTATCACAGCTTTTCAGGTGATAAATCTGCTGTTGAGAGTATTCGAAAATACCTCAATTTTATAAGCTATTGCCAACAACCAGAAGGAAATTTCATGAACTATGTTGACAAAGAAAAACATTTCACAAAACAAAATCTTGAAGTTAATCTTGACGATTCAAACGGTCGAGCAATATGGGCTTTGGGCTATTTGATTTCCCAAAAAAGCAAGCTTCCATCAGAATTAGTTTTACTAGCCGAAACCATTTTTCAGCGGGCTTTCGGCATGTTAAGTCAAATTACTTCAACACGTGCAATGGCTTTTGCTATCAAAGGGCTTTTTTATTATCACAAAGTTGTGAAATTGCCTTCAAATGTTGAACTGGTAAAAACGCTAGCCAATAGGTTGGTACAAATGTACAAACATGAGTCGAGTTCAAAATGGGAATGGTATGAAGGTTACCTTACTTATGCCAATAGTATTTTGCCCGAAGCTATGCTTTATGCTTGGTTAATGACGAACGATTCAACTTACAAAGACATTGCTAAAACGTCACTAAATTTCCTTTTGGAACATACATTTAATGATGACGGAATTGATGTTATTTCTAACAAAAGCTGGATGCAAAAAGGACAGGAGCGTGGTGATTTTGGCGAGCAGCCTATCGATGTGGCTTACACTATAATGACTTTGGGCATTTTTTACGACGTGTTTCGGAATGACGAATATTTGGAAAAAATGCATATTGCATTCAATTGGTTTTTGGGCGCAAACCGCTTACATCAAATTGTGTATAATCCATGCACGGGTGGTTGTTACGATGGTTTAGAAGAAACGCATGTGAATCTGAATCAAGGAGCTGAGTCAACAGTGAGTTATCTTATGGCACGTTTAACAGTTGAAAAATACAACGATGAACAGTAAAACTCCAAAATCGATAGCCGTAATTGTGGCACATCCAGTAGATGAAACATTGTGGGCTGGTGGCACAATACTGAATCATCCTCAGCACAAATGGTTTATTGTATGTCTCAGTTGGGCAAGTGATTTGGATTGTGCGCACAGGTTTTACAGTGCTCTCAAAGCATTGAAAGCTGAAGGTGTTATGGGTAACATGGATGATGAACTTGACCAACTGCCATTGGACGACAAAGTGATTGAAACGGAAATTTTGAAACTACTACCCAATAATCATTTTGATATAATATTAACACATAATTCTGCTAGTGATAATATCTGTCATTTGCAACACGAAGATGTAAATAGAATAGTGACAGCACTTTGGCTAAATGGTAAAATATCGGCTAAAGAACTTTGGACTTTCTGTTTCGAAGATGCAAACAAAAACTACTTTGCGCCGATAGGTAGAAATGCAAATATCACCGAAAATTTATCAGAAGCAGTTTGGGCAAAAAAGTACGATATAATAACCGAAATTTATGGATTTGATAGTAACAGTTGCGAAGCTAAAACTACTCCAACTATTGAGGCATTTTGGAAATTTAAAGATTTGCATCACGCTTATAGAATGGCGCATAAATTTGATAGCAATATCAAAATGTCGAAATTGTCAATTTTAAAACTATTAAGTCCAACGAAATAACAGTTTATAGTTAATTTCAGAATAAGTCTTGGTTAAATTAAATAACAAATATGTTTATGAAACCACAGCAAGAATTAAGCATTTTCAAAGCCACCAGCATTGATAAGCTCGAAACACTTTATTACGAAAGTAAAGTGTATATGACTGCCAAAAACAAGTTGCTAGTTGAAACTTCATTTTTTGTGAAAATCATTATGCGTTTCAAAAAATTAAGTGTAAGTAAAAGCTCAAAAAGGCATTGATTGTTTTTAATGCTCAGATATACAAATAACTACATAAAATACAAATTTAAATATATGGAAAAGCTAACAGATAATAAATACCCCCTTGTAAGACAAGAAGGTAGCGGAAAAAAGATTATTTTACCAGGATATCCCACTTATCCAGCCAACGAAGATATATATAATCGGTACAAAGAAGAAGTTGAAATAAATCCAGAAGACATTTCCAAAATGAAGGAAAATGAAGTATTGGCAGCCAATAATCAAAAAGATTTTTCGGACGATTCCACAGGTAACGATTTGGATGTGCCAGGATCAGAATTGGACGATAGTGAAGAAGAAATTGGCAGCGAAGATGAGGAAAATAACCTATACAGTTTGGGTGACGATAGTCATTAAGTATTGAGTGAAAGTATTGAAGTTTAAAGCTTTGTCTGCTTATTAATTCCAAAAAAATAACTAAAAAAACAAGTATGAATCATATAAGTTTTTTCAATTATTATGTAACAAATAAGTGACTAATGATAGAGAACTTTGTCAGAGAATATATTTAGATTAAAAACCCATTAAAACATTATAAATTAGGCATTAATATTTTATTTTACAAACCATTAAACTCAAAAAAATGAAAACAATTAAATTTTATTCAATTATTGCAACACTCGTTTTTTTTACTTCGTCTTGTGTTGAAAATTCTGAGAAATACAAATCAATTGTCGCTCAGCGTGATTCTCTTGTAATGGAAAAGTATGCAGTTGATTCCAATTACAACCAAACTCTTGTGTTGCTTAATGATATTGAAAACGGCTTTGCGGAAATAAATCAAAATGAAAGCGAAATGAAAATTATCCTTAAAGGAATTGAAGGTAAAAAAATCGATAAAAGAGAAATTATTTCTACGCAAATGTCTGTTATAAAAGATAATATGGAGCAAAATAAAGCAAAAATTGCCGAACTTCGTGCTTTGGCTTCTAAAAAAGGAAAAGCTAATGCTCAGTTGTCCGCAACAATAAAACGTTTGCAATTGCAGATGGATGAAAGTGGAGTCCAAATTCAAACCTTACAAGCTGAACTCCAACAGAAAAATATTAAAATCAACGAATTGAATACCACTTTGTCAGCTCAAAATCAAAATATTATTGATCAGCAAAATGTGCTGAATCAACAAAAATCGACAATTGAAGGGCAGGTCACCGATCTTAATACAGTTTGGTATTGCATCAATTCCGCCCAAAAACTTAAAGAAGCAAATATCGTATCGAGTGGCGGATTGTTTCAGAGTAAAAAAATAATGAATAGTGATTTCGATAAAAAATTCTTTACACAGGTCGATTTGAGAAATATTTCTGCTATTACAACTGATAATAAAAGCATTAAAATAATTTCGTCGCATCCTCTCAGTAGTTATACTTTAGAAATAGGCGATGACAAGAAAATTACTATCAAAATTACCAACCCAGCAAAATTTTGGAGTATATCAAAGTATTTGGTTGTGCAAATATAAATATGCAAATGGCAGTATGTCAGTAATATACTCATCTAGTGTTTGATAATCGTTAGATGAGTATTTTAATTTCATGATTTAGTAATTCACAATTTTTTATTATAAAATTCAAGATTAAAAATGAAAACGAACAAAATAAAAAAAGTATTGATTGCATTGGATTATGATCCAACAGCAAAAAAGATAGCCGAAGTAGGTTTTGAAATGGCTAAAGCAATGGGAGCGGAGGTTACATTATTGCATGTTTCAGTAAGTCCTATTATGTACACTTCGGTGTATGCCGATATGGGTGCATGGCAATTGGATACACTCAATACTCTTGATAGTATTAAAAGTATTACTGCTGGATCGCAGAATTTTTTAGACAAAGCAAAGCGTCATTTAAAATCTAAGTCCGTCAAAACCATGGTGAAAGAAGGCGATTTTGCCACTAAAATTCTTGAAACTGCCAAAGAAATTGATGCTGATTGCATTGTGATGGGCTCGCACAGTCAGAAATGGTTGGAGAACATAGTGATGGGAAGTGTTACCGAAGAGGTGTTGAGGAAAACAACTATTCCAATGTTCATTATCCCAACCAAAAAGTACGATTGAGGAAATAAGTTTCAGTTTATCAACAAATTATAATAATGCTAGAATATGAAAATAAATAAGTTTGACAAAGTGTTAATAGCCATGGATTACAATCCTACATCTATAAAAGTGGCAGAAGTTGGTTTTACTATTGCGAAAGCAATGAATGCCGAAGTTATTTTAGTGCATGTAATTGAAGATTTGGTGACTTATTCGCTTACATATCTGAATATGGGACCATTACAATTGGATAGCGTAATGGAATTGAAAGATGCATCAGAGCAGTTTTTGCAAAAAACCAAGAAACTTTTGGGCGATATGGCAATTCAAACAGTGGTAAAAGAAGGCGATTTTGCAGAATGTATTCTAAGCACTGCCCAAGAATTAGATGTTGATGTAATTGTAATGGGCTCGCATAGTCGTAAATGGCTAGAAAACATTGTGATGGGAAGTGTTACTGAAGAAGTGTTGCGTAAAACTACTACACCAATATTTATTATTCCAACAAAAAAACACGATTAAAAAGCATTAAAATCAATTTATAAAAATATCAGATTATGAAAACGAACAAAATTAAAAAAGTATTGATTGCGATGGATTACGATGAAACATCGCAAAAGGTGGCAGAATATGGTTTTGCTATGGCAAAAGCCATGAAAGCCGAAGTAGTATTATTACATGTCATTTCCGAACAACCAGTTTATTATTCGTCGTACGCCTATATGCGCGAATGGCGAGTTGATATTATGGGAGATTTGGAAAAATCTGTTCGTGAATTTTTGGGAAAAGCCAAAAAAAGCCTTGGAGATGATTCAATTCAAACTGTAGTAGAATTTGGCGAAATTACCGATATAATTTTGGGTACTGCAAAGGATTTGAATGCAGACATTATTGTTATTGGTACTCATAGTCGCAAATGGTTGGAAAACATTTTCTTGGGAAGTCAGGTTGCCGATGTTTTAAAGAAAACTGCACTGCCACTTTACATTATTCCTACAAAAAAAGAATTTTAAAATGGAGTAAATCTTTATTGTTTAATTATTTACCAGAAATATTCAACCAACCGGAAAAAGTCAACAATGAAGTTACAACATTTAGTAAAAATTTTCAGTGTATTAAAAAGCACTTTCAAAAGTTGGTTTGATAAAGATCCACTTCGTGAAAGTGGTATAATTGCTTATTATGCTATTTTTTCATTGCCGGGTTTGCTGGTAGTAATTATTACACTTGCTGGTTATTTCTTTGGTAAGGAAGCGGTTAACAATCAAGTAGCTGAACAATTTACAGCTACCATGGGCGCCGAAACTGCCAACCAGATTCAAGATATAATAGTACAGGCAAGTAGAATGAGGAATTCATTATTAGCATCTATATTGGCAATAATTACTATTCTGATAGGAGCTACGGGCGTGTTTGTTGAATTTCAGACTGCATTGAACCAAGTGTGGGAGGTAAAAGTAGATGTCACAAAATCGGGGATTTGGCAAGTGATTCGTATTCGATTGTTTTCGTTTGGTTTAATCATTTCATTTGCATTTTTGCTTGTAATTTCATTGTTAGTTTCTACAATAATAGCTGCGTTTGGCAATTGGTTGAGTGCGAAATTTACAGACTCATTTTTAATACTACTCCAAATGCTTAATACCGGCTTTTCGTTTGTTGTGTTGGCCGTTTTGTTTGCATTAATGTATAAGATTTTACCTGATGCCAAAATTAAATGGAAACATGTGTGGATTGGCTCATTTGTTACTGCGTTTCTGTTTGGAATAGGTAAATATGCGCTTGGATTATATTTTAGTCAATCGAACTCTGGCACAGGTTATGGCGCAGCGGGTTCAATTATTCTCATAATGCTTTGGGTAACATACTCTTCGGCAATTGTTTTATTTGGAGCCGAGTTTACACATGCTTATGCCAATATGTTTTCGGGCAAAATAGCGCCAAGCCAAATTGCAACACCAAGCCCACTTAAAGTGGATTAAAATACAGTATCAATTATGAAAAATGAAAAACCAAGTTCAGTTATTATACCTGACAAACTTAGAGGTTTAACGGCAGCTCAGGTGGCTGAAAAATTAGCTTCAGAGGGTCTCAATATGTTACCTTCGTCTAAGCCCAAGAATTTTTTAACCATTGCCTTAGACGTTATCAAGGAACCTATGTTTATTCTGTTGGTGGCTTGTGGGAGTTTGTATTTGGTATTGGGTGATTTGAATGAAGGCATTATGCTGCTTTGTTTCGTTTTTGTAATTATGGCAATTGAATTTTTCCAACAAAAGAAAACTGAAAAAGCACTCGATGCACTCAAAGATATGGCAAGTCCGCGTGCTTTGGTAATTCGCGATGGGGTGGAAGTGCGCATTGCAGGTGTGGAGGTGGTAACTGAGGATTTGATTATTTTGCAAGAAGGCGACCGAGTACCGGCTGATGCCACTGTTATTCAATCGATTAATTTACTTGCCGACGAATCATTGCTTACGGGCGAATCTGTGTCGGTGCGAAAATGCGATTGGGACGAAAAACTTGAAATAACACAACCCGGCGGCGACGATTTGCCCTTTGTATATTCTGGTTCTATGATAGTGCAAGGCAATGGTATTGCGCGAGTTACAAGCATTGGTGTGAATACAGAAATCGGTAAAATAGGTAAAGCGTTGGGCGATGTAAAAGAAGAACCAACTCGGCTCAAGAAGGAAATGGGTTCGTTGGTGTTGAAACTTACCATTACAGCCGCAGTTCTTTGCATTTTGGTAATTATTGGTTTCACGCTTACCCGTGGAAATTTGATAAATGGATTTTTGGCTGGAATAACGCTTGCAATGGCACTATTGCCCGAAGAATTTCCTGTAATTCTCACCATTTTTATGGCATTGGGAGCCTGGCGAATGTCCAAAAAGAAAGTGCTTACACGCAATCCAACAGCTATAGAAACTCTTGGCTCGGCCACAGTGCTTTGTACCGACAAAACAGGAACACTGACCCAAAATGTAATGAAAGTGGCACAGCTTTATAATGGAAAAGATTTTTCGGAAATTGAAAAAAGTAAATTATTGCACGATGACTTTCACGAAATTATGGAGTTTGGCATTTTATCAAGTCAAATAAATCCGTTCGACGCTATGGAAAAAGCCATTACTGAAATGGGTAAATCGCAACTCAAAGGTACTGAGCATATTCACCGAAATTGGGAAATGATAAAGGAATATCCGCTATCGAAAGAATTACTGGCAATGTCGCGGGTATTTTCCGAAAAAATAACGCAGGAAAAAATAATTGCAACCAAAGGTGCGCCTGAAGCTATATTTGACTTGTGTCATTTGGAGACGGAAGAAAAAAAACGATTGTCTACCGCAGTTGAAGAGCTGGCTTATAAAGGGTTGCGTGTGCTTGGTGTGGCAAAAGCGAAAATAAATAGTAATGATTTACCTGATATTCAGCACGATTTCAAATTTGATTTTATTGGTCTGATTGGTCTTTCTGATCCTATCCGCAGCAATGTGAAACAAGCTGTGAGTGAATGCTATAAGGCTGGAATACGTGTAATTATGATTACTGGCGATTATCCCGTTACTGCGCAACATATTGCACTGGAAATTGGACTCGAAAATCCCAATAAATGTATTACTGGTGCTGAGTTAAAATCAATTTCGGAAGTAGAATTATGCCAGAGAATTAAAGAAGTTAACGTCTTTGCCAGAGTTGTACCCGAACAAAAACTGAAAATTGTAGAAGCGCTCAAGCGCAATGGTGAAATAGTTGCGATGACTGGCGATGGTGTAAATGATGCACCAGCATTGAAATCGGCCGACATTGGCATTGCCATGGGACAAAAAGGAACCGATGTGGCTCGTGAGGCTTCATCGTTGGTATTGATGGACGATAATTTTTCGTCAATAGTGGCTGCCATCCGCATGGGGCGACGAATTTTCGATAATCTTCAAAAAGCGTTTGGTTATACTTTTGCCATTCACGTGCCAATAGCTGGATTGTCACTTATTCCAATATTGATGGCTCACCTTCCACTTATTTTATGGCCTGTGCACATAGTGTTTATGGAGTTAATTATCGACCCTGCATGTTCCATTATTTTCGAAGCCGAAAAAGAAGAGCCAAACGTTATGAGTCGTCCGCCCAAAAAGTTGAATGAGCCATTTTTTGGTGCACGAAAAATAATGTTTAGTTGTTTGCAAGGTGCAGGTATTCTTGTAGTTACCTTATTGATATATTTCGGTGGTTTGCATTTTTCATTCAATGCTAGTCAAGTGCGAACCATGGCATTTACCACGGTTATTATAGCCAATATTGCAATTATTCTCACCAATAGGTCGTGGTCGGATAATATATTTCAAATTATTGCCACGCCCAATAAAGCTGTTTTGTGGGTAGTAGGTGGCGCAATATTTTTTCTGACATTGATACTTAATGTGCCATTTTTTTTGGAATTATTTCAATTTGAGAGAATTAGCATGATGAATATTATTATTTGTATCGTTGCAGGAGTATCTACAATTATCTGGTTTGAGGTTTATAAGCTATTAAAATCAAAAGAATATCGTTAATAACATAAGAAAATTAATTAATTTTAAAATACTAAAAAAATGACACCAACAGAAGATTTAATGTATGAGCATAAAGCCATTAGGCTAATAATCAATGTAATGAATAATATTGCTGACAATATTAAAAATAAAAAAGTTTTTTATACCAGCGATGTGGAGAAAATTGTAGATTTTCTATCCGTTTATGTTGAAAAATGCCACCGAACCAAGGAAGAAACTGTTTTTTACCCAGCACTTTTATTAAGTAAAAAACCTTTTAAAAATATTGGTCTGATAATTAACGATCATTCGATTGGAAAAGGATATTTGGACGAGATATTATGTTGTGTAGAAAATTGTAAAATTGGAAGCACTTTTTCTGGCGAAAGAATAGCTGACTGTATGTTAAATTATGTCCAGTTAATTGATAGTCATATACAAAGAGAAGAAGATGAATTTTTTCCATTGGCAAATAAAGCATTAAGCGCGGAGGCAATGATTGAGATGTCGAAGCAATTTAAAACAATTAATGACGAATTTGTGGGTCTTGATATTCATCAAAAATATGCTGAGATGTTGACGACTTTGGAGTCAAAGTACTTGAATTAAACGCAATTTTAAACCATTAATATTATGAAATCAAAATCGAATACCAACAGTTTTCCTGTTGTTTGTGTGGGTGGTTCTGCTGGCGGATTGGATGCATATATCCGCTTTTTAAAACATTTACCAGCCAATATTGGTGCAGCTATCGTTATTGTCAATCATTTACGAACGGTTGCTACTTCACTTCATCAGATTTTGCCCAACTATACCAAAATGCCGGTTGAACTCATTTCCGAAAAACTTGACATAGAACCAAACCATGTTTATATTATTCCTTCAAAGCGCGATTTACATGTATTAAATGGCGAATTTCGATTAAAGCCAATTTCAAAACCTTGGGGTTGGCCTGACGTTATTACTGTTTTTATGAACTCTTTGGCTAACAATTGGGATGGTAAACTTATTGCTGTCATTGTTTCGGGATACGATGGAGATGGAGCCGATGCATTAAAAAGCATAAAGGATGTTGGTGGTATTACCATTGCACAAAAACCGGATACGGCCAAACAACCCGATATGCCCGAATCTGCTATTGCAAGCGGTTATGTCGATTTTGTACTTTCTTCCGAAGACATTGCAAAGAAAATTACATTAATTATTGATAATCAATTATAAAGTTGCAATTACTTCCAAAAAATACTATTTCCAACCTCTTTTTCATAAGTTATTGAAGGCTCGCAGGTTGTACTAATAATCATTAAAAAATAAGACCTTTTATTAGCTGTGATTGTTGTAATAAGCAAATAAAAATAAATCAAACATTTTAAAATAATGATACATGTTAAATTATAAATTATTTACACCTACAAAGTTAGGACATTTTAAATTGAAAAATCGAGTTGTTATGGCGCCTATGACTCGCTGTCGTGCCATCGGAAATTTACCAAATGATTTGATGGCTACATATTATGAGCAGCGCGCAAGTGCAGGATTAATTATTACAGAAGGCACATCGTCATCACCCAATGGTTTAGGATATGCCCGTATGCCAGGTTGTTTTAGCAAAGAGCAAGTTGCAGGTTGGAAAAAAGTAACATCTGCTGTTCACCGAAAAGGTGGAAAAATATTTATGCAATTAATGCATACCGGACGGATAAGTCATGCGCTCAATATGCCCGAAGGAGCTCAAATAATTGCGCCATCGGCAGTGAAAGCAACTGGTCAAATGTGGACAGATGCACAACAAATGCAAGATTTTCCAATTCCAAAGGCAATGAATGACGAAGATTTGGTGCTTACACTCACTGAATATGCGGCTGCTGCCAAACATGCTATTGATGCTGGTTTCGATGGTGTGGAACTCCATGCTGCCAATGGTTATTTGCTCGAACAATTTTTATCGCCTATTAGCAATGTGCGTACCGATAAATATGGTAGCACTGTCGAAAATAGATGTCGATTTGTGCTTGAAGTAGTTAGCGCAGTGGTCAATACCATTGGAAAAGAAAAAACTGGTGTGCGGTTGTCGCCTTATGGAGTAGCAAGTAGTATGCCTCATTATCCCGAAATTGACGAAACTTATACATATCTGGCCGAGGAACTTAATAAACTGGGCATAGTTTATTTGCACATTGTCGATCATTCGGCTATGGGAGCACCTCAAGTGCCATCTGAAATTAAAATAATTATTCGTAACCGATTTAAAAACACGCTGATTCTTTCGGGTGGCTACAACAGTGAAAGTGCCGAAGCCGAAATTCAAAATTCGCAGGCTAATTTAATTGCTTTTGGTCGACCGTTTATTAACAATCCCGACTTGGTTATGCGCATGATTAATCAATGGCCAATTTCAACCGATATGAAAACTGACCTTTTTTATGCTGCCAACGAAGTGGGTTACACCGATTATCCTGTTTATGAAAGTATTTAGATAAGAAGAAGTCAATATTAAATAGGAAACCCTTGCAAATCAAAATATTGCAAGGGTTTTTCTGTGTTTTAAAGTGCCACACACAAATTTATTATTTATGAACTTATGAACTCAAAATGTGAATTGTGTAATTGTTTCGATAAATTCTGTAACAGCATTGGCTTTTAATTTCCTCACCTTTGCACAGTGATAATTTAATCACAATAAAAACATATTGAAATGAAAAAAATTAAGAATTTAATGATTCTTGCCATTTTTGCAGGATTTTCATTGGTAGGTACACAAAGTTGTAGCCAATACCCCGACAATGAGGGAATTACATTAGTATCGCGAATCGAACGTGTCACAAATACCTGGAAAGTAGACAATTACAAAGTAAATGATGTTGATTTTACTTCATTGTTAACTGCTTATACCGAAACGTACACTAGAGAAGGTGATTTTTCGTTCCAATGGGCAATTCTAGGCGGAACTGGAACTTGGTCATTTCAAAATAATTATGCCGAAATCAAAATCAATGGCGTAGACAATTTATCATCAAGAACCTTGTACATTCTGAAACTTGAAGAAAAATCGTTTTGGTATTACTACATGGATGGCAATGACAAAAAAGAATTTCACATGATTCAGAACTAATTTGCATTAACAAAATTGGTTGTTTTTTTATTGTACTTAATAACAAAACAAATCACATTAGACACAATGGCGAGTATTTGAAATTATGATTTAACTATCGAAATTATAAAAATACCATTCGAGGATTCATGTTTTTCGGAACAAATATTTTTCTATTGTGACTAATGTGGTTCAATTTATTTGTTATAAAAATGTATTAATGAAATAAGTAATAATGAAAATAATTATTTAACTGTCACTGTTTTAAATTTGCAAAGTGTTCTTTAAAAACCCCTCATTATTATGACTTTTGTAGACTATTACAAAATTTTAGGATTAGAAAAAACTGCTACCCCGAAAGACATAAAAAATGCCTACAGAAAGTTAGCACGAAAATTTCATCCCGATTTGAATCCAAATAATGCTGACGCAAAAGCCAATTTTCAAAAAATAAACGAGGCAAATGAAGTATTGAGCGATACTGCAAAACGCAAAAAATACGACCAATACGGGGAGAACTGGTTACATGCCGATGAGTATGAAAAGCAAAAGCAACAGCAAGGACAATCAACTAGTTCACGAAATTTTAGTGGACAATCGGGTGGCGATTTTTCCGATTTTTTTGAATCAATGTTTGGCGGACAGGGCGGAGGTAGAGCTAGACAACCCAAATTCAGAGGCGAAGATTACAGCTCAGAAATTCATTTAGAACTTTTGGACGCGTACAAAACCCACAAACGAACTTTAAATGTCAACGGACAGAGTATACGAATAACCATACCGGCTGGCATTGAAAACGGACAAATTATTAAAATTTCGGGACACGGAGGTGCAGGTTCAAATGGCGGTCCAAACGGTGATCTTTATATCACATTTTCTGTAGCCAATCATTCAAGAATTAAACGTCTGGGCAATAACTTGTTCACAACTATTGACTTGGATATTTATACTGCCATATTGGGTGGTGAAATTACCATTGATACGCTCGATGGAAAAGTAAAGTTGAAAGTGAAGCCAGAGACGCAAAACGGAACAAAAGTTAATTTAAAAGGCAAAGGATTTCCAGTCTACAAAAACGAAGGGATATTTGGCGATTTACAAGTGACGTATTCTATAAAAACACCTACAAATCTGACTGATAAACAAAAGGAGCTGTTTGAAGAATTAAGAGATAGTCAGTAGTTTTTTAGTTAGTAGTTTTAAGTCAATAGAAATTAGAACGATAAAGAAATAAAACCATGCAAACAAAGCATTTAATAGCAATTGACAATTTTTGTGAAAATCACAATGTCGATATATCATTTATCAGTTCATTGCAGCAAATTGGGTTGATAGATATTACAATTATTGAAAACTCAGAATTTATTACAACCGATCAACTGTTGGAACTTGAGAAATTTGTTCGTTTTTATTACGAATTAGATATTAATCTGGAAGGAATTGAAACGGTTTCACATCTTTTACACGAAATAACTAATTTACAACATGAAATGGGAATGCTCTCAAACAAACTTCGACTTTATGAGTAAGAATAAAAAATATTAAAACCGTTTTTCAAGATGAGATTGTAACTTACCAGTATAGAAAATATAGGGCTAAAAAAATTAACTAATAGAAAAAGAAATAAGCCATAAAAAGTCATTTGTGTTCATAATTCTTTGTTAGTTAGAAGTATCATAAAAATAAATAGGTAGATGAATAAAGCACTTTCCATTTTAAAAAGAACTCTGAAAACTATTTTATGGGTGATTGTGGTTTTTGTGTTTTTATTTCTATCTGTAGCTGGAATTATTCAAATTCCAGCTATACAAGCTAAGATTGTATTAGCAGCCACCAACTTTGTAAGCAGTAAAACTCATACACGTGTTGAGATTAAAAAAGTCAGCATATCATTTCCCAAATCACTTGTTATCGAAGGTTTGTTTTTGGATGACTTGAGTAAAGATACGTTGATTTATGCAGGCAAAGCAAAAGTTAATGTTGTTTTTAAAGACCTGTTGTTTAATAAAATATGTATTAATAATATTGAGTTGGAAGACTTGAAGCTCAACGTACACAACACAAAAAATGATTCCCTTTTCAATTATAATTTTCTGCTAATAGCTTTTGCTGATACCACAAATATTGATTCCATTCAATCAAAAACTCCTTCCGCGTGGACTTTTACTCTCGACCAAATATCACTGAAAAATATCCAGTTACGTTACAATGATGAATTTGGTGGCATGAATTTGAATGCTTCGCTCGAAAAACTGGAAATGAAGCTAAATGAAATCAATTTCCAAAAGTCCATTTATGCCATTGACGATTTACTGGTAGAAAATTTAAAAGCTAATTTGCTGATAATAAAATCGTCACAAACCATTGATGTGAATTCAAGAAGTGTTTTACCAACAATTTTGGCTAATACTATCCAAATTAATAATTCAAGTGTCAATTTTATTGATTCCATAAACAATCAGTCGGTGAGGACAGCAATTCAACGGTTTGAATTAAAAAAAGGAACTGTAAATCTGCAAAAAGAAATTGTAAACGCCGACAAAATTTATTTGTCGGAAAGTGAAATTCTATACAAATCAACTGTATCTACATCAAAAAATCTCCCCGATTCTACGATAGAAATTCCAGTAAAATTTAAAAATGAATGGAAAGTAACGGTTAAAGAAATAGATTTTAACAATAACTCAATGTCTTTTTTTGTAATTGGTACGCCAGTTTTTAAAAATACATTTGATTATAATCATATGTATTTTAGTCAGTTAAATCTTAAGGCAACCGAATTGTATTATTGCTCAGACTCAACAAAAGTTTCGGTTGACGAATTCAACGCAATAGATTGTAATAACTTTGCCATTACACGGTTCGAAACCATTTTCAAAATGGACAATCATTCCATCACGGTTCAAAATGTAAAATTCAACTCCACGAATTCGAATTTGGTAGGCGATGCGAGTATTCAGTTTAAATCATTGAATTTGTTGACGGAATCATTACCAAATATGATTTTAAATGTAAATATTAAAAAATCTGGTTTTTCCAATTCGGATATTCTTTATTTTGCTCCATCATTAAGCAAAATTAATTTTTTTAAAAACAAAAAGAATATCACTAACATTTCAGGTGTTATTTTCGGCCAGTTAAATAATTTGAAGGGAAAGAATGTTGTAATAACTACTGCCAATAAAACCTTGTTGGAGAGCGATTTTAGTATTGTTGGATTGCCGAATGCCGAAACTGTTTATTTTGTTTTTCCAAATATGAAACTCGTTTCAGGGAAAAAAGATTTACAAATGATAGCTGGTTCTGACATACCAAAAAGTCTGAAATTTCCCGAAGATATTGAGCTTTTGATACATTTTAAAGGAAAGCTCAACTCTTTTGAAACTGCTTTAGAAATGAACAGTACGTTCGGAGCAGCCAAACTAGTAGCAACATTAGATTCGATGGAAAATTTTAGTGCCAATATAACTACAAGTGATTTCGATTTGGGTGGTTTGCTTGAAAATAAAGCATTTGGCGCCACCACATTAGCAGCCAATATAATTGGACATGGATTGGACCCTAAGATAATGAAAGCCCAAATAAAAGCAAATGTTTCAGAAATTTATCTCAGCAACTATAACTATCACAATCTCACCATTGACGGAACTGCCAGTGGCAAAGAATTCAACGGTAAAGTAAACCTAAATGACAAAAATGCAGTGTTGGACTTTGATGGATTAGTGAATATGACTCCTAATCAGGAACGCTATAAATTCCAGTTGAATGTACAAGGTGTCAATCTTCAAAATCTCAATTTTACCAAAAATGATATTCGACTGGCAATGAATGCAAATGCCGATTTAAAAGGAGGTACGGTCGACAAAATTAATGGATTTGGAGCAATATACAACCTGACACTTTCACACAATAATAAGAAATACGTGCTCGATTCGGTCATGACTGCTTCAGTAAATCAGCCGAATAGAAGCGAAATGAGTTTAAATAGTGCTTTGATAGGGTTAAAATACAATGGCACACTTTCGCCTTCATTACTACCCAAAACACTTACTCGATTTGTAAATAAATTTTTTCCTTTTTCGGACAAAAAAATAGTTAAACAGAATAATGATAGCATTGGTTTTAATTTTGAAATACAGCTTCACAATCATCCCGTTTTATCGGAAGTTCTGTTGCCTGAACTTAAGGAATTTGAACCTGGAATAATTTCTGGAAGCTTTGATAGTTGGAAAAATGAATTGAAAATGAATGCTTTAATGAAACGAATTGTGTATGGTTCAACCGAGATTGATAATTTGGCACTGGATGTACTTTCCGATTCTACGGCTATAAATTATAAACTATCAAGTTCGTCAATTTCGAATTCGCAAGTCAATTTTGCGAATTTTCTTTTTCATGGAAAACTGGCAGATAATAAAATTTCAGCCAATTTATCGTCAGTAGATGGATTGAACAAAAAACTTGCAATTAGTACTGAAACAACAAAAAAAAATGGAAATTACAAACTGGTTATCAATCCGAATAATTTCTTTTTGATGAATAACCGTTGGAAAATTGCCGACGATAATTATATAGAATTTGGGAAACCTGGTTTTCTTATTCATCATTTATTTCTGAATAATGCTCAGAGTCAAATGAATATAGCTTCGGTTCATGACAAGTTCAATGATGATTTAGATATTAGCATAAAAAACTTTAAGTTGGATGATATTTCTGGTGTTTTTGAGAAAGACACCAGTTTGATAAAAGGGAATGTAGATGGAAATGTATTGCTCAAAAGCGTAAATAATTCGTACGGAATTATTGCTGAAGCTACCATTAACAAATTGATTGTAAAGGATGTGACAATTGGTAATCTGACATTGAAAGCCAAAAATTCAACAAATCAGCAATTTGATGTCAATTTACTTCTTCACGGAACTGATAATAATCTGACAGCAAGCGGTTTTTACATCCCGAATAATGGTGATAATTCCATTCATTTAAAAACTGATATTCAATCCTTAAATATGAAAACAGTGGAAGCATTTTCGATGGGACAAATTTCCAAATCATCGGGAATTCTTACTGGAAGTTTTTTAATTTCAGGAAAAACATCTGCACCTGAACTCACTGGGCAACTTACATTTAATGACGTGTTTATGACCCCAAGTTATATAAATAACCGCATTGAATTAAAACATGAATCCATCCAAATGAAATCCGATGGGGTTTATTTCAATAAGTTTACTGTATTGGATTCCAAAAAAAATGCTGCGATACTTGATGGAGCTGTTCACATGAAACAATTCTCCGATTTTGTTTTTGCATTGCACGCCACTACAAATGATTTTTTATTGTTTAAGACAACTTGGAAGGACAATAAAGAATTTTATGGGCGAATGATAATTGATAGTAAAATTGATATCACTGGTCCAATGGCAATGCCTCATATCAATGCAAAAGTGAAAATGAAAAAAGGTTCGAACTTTACATTTGCAGTTCCCGATGATGAATTGACGACTGATAAAGGTGAAAATGTTGTTCAGTTTGAAGATAAAATACAACAAAATACGATTTTAAACAGCAACGATAAAAAAACAATTCCGAAATTTGGCTTTACAGGTTTTGATTTAACTTCAATTATTGAAGTGGATAAAGAAGCAACTTTAAAATTATTAATGGATCCAACATCTTCCGATTCGCTTGTAGTTAAAGGCCAAGCAGCGCTAAGTTTCAGCATTGACAGAAGTGGAAAAATGAGTCTGACCGGTGCATACAATCTGAATGAAGGCAGTTATCTGATTTCGATGGAGCAGGTTATAAAGCGTAAATTTGATATTATTCCTGGAAGTACAATCATTTGGAATGGAGATCCATTGGATGCAAATATTTCTATAAATGCAACTTATGACCTTCGTGCAGCCCCATATGATTTGGTGGCCAATCAGATGGATGGATTAAGCGATAAAGAAAAGGCTGGATATAAACAACTTTATTCGTTTCAAGTGCTGTTGAAACTGAGAGGCGCCATTTTAAAGCCTGAAATCAGTTTTGAAATTCAGTTATTGCCCGAAGATAAAGGAATTTTGGGCGGAGCAGTGAATCAAAAACTAAATATACTGAATGAGGATCCGTCATCACTAAATAAGCAGGTTTTTGCTTTATTGATATTGGGACGATTTGTGCAGGAAAACCCATTACAATCTGAATCTGGCGGCACTTCCACATTTATTCGTTCTACAGTAAGTAATTTTTTGTCGACACAGCTTAATCAGCTGACATCTAAGTTTGTACCTGGAGTAGAAATGAACTTTGATATCAAATCGTACGACGATTATCAATCTGGAACTGCTCAGGGGCGAACTCAAGTGGGAATTGGTTTAAAGAAACAACTTTTTAACGAACGGCTTTCGGTTCTGGTTGGTGGAAATGTAGATGTGGAAGGTGCTGCTGCCAAACAAAATTCGGCGAGCAATTTAACTGGCGATGTTACTGTTGAATACAAACTCACTAAAGATGGTCGGTTTCTGCTAAAAGGATTCCGACATAATCAATACGAAGGAGCCATTGAAGGGCAATTGATTGAAACAGGAGCAGGTGTGGTTTATGTAAAGGATTTTAACAAGTGGAAAAATATAATGAAAAAGAAGAAGAGTTCTAACCGCTAAAGAAGGACAATATTTATTCGGAAAATTATGAATACTTTGAAAAGAACAAAAAATATACAAAACAAAAGTAAGTCAGTACCTCTACATGGGCTAGGGGTTCTGTTTATTTGTTTTCTTCTCACCTCCTGTACCGCCACACACCATTTACAAAAATCTGAAAAACTTTATACGGGTGCGGATATAAAACTGGAAACAACTGATAAAGTAGACAAAAAATTTGTTATTTCTATAGTTGAAGCAGCTGTTCGTCCTATACCAAACAAAAGTTACCTTGGAATGCGACCACAAGTTATGATTTATCAGGCCGCTGGTGAAAATCCTAAATCATCGTTACAAAAATGGCTACAGAAAACTGGTGAAGCGCCTGTTTTAATAAGTGACGTAAAACCATCAGTAACGGCAGCAATTATCGATGCACAATTATTTAATATAGGACTTTTTAATAGTTATACCGAATATAAAATTGTAGAAAAAACTCACACAGCAAAAGTTATTTATACCAGTCATATCCCCAAAAGATATACCGTTAAGGCTTTGATATATGATATTTCCGATGATAGTATTAATCGCATAATTCTTTCCGACAAAGATAATTCGTTGATTAAAGAAGGCGAAAATTACAACCTAGAAACCTTGAAAAATGAACGCGAACGGATAGATAATGTATTGAAAAACAAAGGATATTTCTATTTTAATCCCGATTATATTCTATTTAAAGCCGACACTTCATCTGTTGAAAAAACTATTAAATTTAAACTGTCACTGAAGAAAGATATGCCAAAGGAAGCGCATATTGTGTATCATATTTATAATGTGTATATTAATCAGAATTATTCATTAGAAACCGTTACAAATACAACTTCAAAAGATACAATCATGTGTCAGAATGCTGTATTTATTGGCAATGATTCCGATATGAACATCCAGCCGAAAGTAATTGTGAGGTCGGTATATTTGCATAAAAATGATATTTATTTACGCCAAAATCATACCATAACGTTAAATCGTTTAATGTCGATGGGAAATTTTAAATTTGTACAGATACAATTTGCTAATGCTGATACAGTGGCAGTTGGTTATTTGGATGCAATCATTTTAATGACACCCATGACCAATTTTAGCTTTCGTGCCGAACTAGATATCGTTTCCAAATCGAACAATTATACTGGACCTCGCATCAATGTAAGTTTGCTCAACCGTAATGCTTTTAAAGGTGCTGAATTATTAAATTCCAGTTTGGCTGGATCTTTTGAAGCGCAGTTAAGCGGAGCCAATAAAAATTTATTTTCTTATTCGGTGAATCCTCAAGTTGAACTGACCTTTCCACGTTTTCTGGTGCCATTCAATGTGAAACCCACTAACAGTATTTATGTTCCTAAAACACGATTTTTGCTGTCGTATAATTTTATGAAACGAATGGATTATTTCGATATGAGTACTTTTCATTTTTTGTATGGTTTCAAATGGAAAGAGGACAACCTCAACGAGCATGAACTTAATCCAATTAGCGTAAGTTACTCTTCGCTAACCAATCAATCACCTGCATTTAATGCATTGTTGGCTACTAATCCTTTTTTGAAAAAAAGTTATGAGGAACAGTTTATTGCTGGTGGAAGCTATTCGTACACCTATAACGAACAAGTTATTGAAGGAAAAAAGATTCAGTACTTTTTCAATGCTAAAGTTGAAACAGCTGGTAATGCTTTTTCGTTAGTTAAATATTTAGCTGTCCAAAACGCCTCTCCTTCAAAAATTGCTGGTTCAATATATTCTCAATATGCAAGTATGAGTTTCGACGGTCGGGCGTATTTCAATTTCAATAATGAAGATAAAATGGCCCTACGTTTTTTTACGGGACTTGCCCAATCGTATGGAAATTCGTCAACTTTACCTTTTAGCAAACAATTTTTCAGCGGTGGTCCGAACAGTATCCGTGCATTTCAAATCAATTCACTCGGTCCGGGAACATATCAACAAACTACCGCTAATACTGGTTTTTTGCAACTTGGTGGAGATATAAAATTGGAAATGAATGCAGAATATCGTTTCGGTATTTATCGTTTTGTGAAAGGAGCTTTGTTTGTGGATGCTGGAAATGTTTGGTTACAAAAATCGAATCCTGCCAATACTGGAAGCCCGTTTGCTTTCAATAGTTTTATCAATGAAGTGGCTGTAGGATCAGGAATTGGCTTACGTGTTGATGTTTCATTTTTTGTGCTTCGTTTCGATTTGGCAATGCCATTACGTAAGCCGTGGTTGCCCCAAAACGAACGCTGGGTTACCAATCAAATTAAATTTATTAACCCAACTTGGAGAAAAGAAAATTTGATTCTGAATATTGCTATCGGTTATCCATTTTGATCTTGTGTGTTTTTGCTGATATACAGTTTGTTATGCTGTAAATTGTGATTTTCTTGTGTATTGTAAAGATTTTAAACCAATGAATTTTGCAACTTATTGCGGGTATTTTGTAACACTTTTTGAAAACGAAAGTCGTATCTTTGAATTTGATTTAAACCCACAAAATATTTGGTTTTCAAACAAAATAGACTTTTAAAAATTCGGTAGTAACATATTTTGATTAACTACAGTTTGTCAGCTAAATTAATCATGAAAAAGGAATAAAACGATGAAAAACAATAAACAATTAAGCATTTGGATGGACTATTCTAATGCTTTATTAATGGAACTTTACAACCACATGATTATATCGAAAAGAATTGCAGTAAAGTTCCCAGACAATAATAATCCAACAACAGCTAATCCATTTGTAACTATTTCAACCAAGGAGATGAAACATTTGCAAATGGAGTATTTTAATGAAATAAGCAATATTGTTGTCAACTATCAGGAAGTACTTTTGTTTGGACCTAGTGACGCTAAAAACGAATTGCTGACCCTACTGAAAGCTGACCGTCATTTTAAAAACATAATTTTCGAATTGGTTAATACTAGTAAAATGAAAGAATCTAAGATACATGATTTTGTGATTGAACATTTTAATTAAACAGTCAATAATAAGCTGGACTTGCCAGAACCAAACAAAGAAATAGCACGCGGATTACACTGATTAAGCGGATTAAAAACGGATTTTAAAATACTTCGTATTTTGATATTAAGACCAATCTTGCTTATTTTCGAACAAAAGGTTTAAACGCAAATTACACAAATTGTCGCAAATTAAGACTGCTAAACCAAAACAAAGAAATAGCACGCGGATTACACTGATTAAGCGGATTAAAAACGGATTTTTAAAATAATTCGTTTTTTGATATTAAGACCAATCTTGCTAATTTTCGAAACAAAAAGTTTAAACGCAAATTTCACAAATTGTCGCAAATTAAGACTGCTAAATATAGGATTTGTCGATCACTGTAATTGGCTGATATAATGACTTATATTTAAATATTATACCACAAATACACCGATTTGAAAAATAAATTGCTAATAATAATTCTCACCAAAAAATAATTTTCATGAAAATTACAGGTATTATAATAATGATGTTTGGACTAGCATTAGCCCTTTTTACAACCGTAACCTTTTTTACCAAAGAAAAAATTGTAGATTTAGGAGTTCTCGAAGTTGTCCAAAAACATCCTCATAATATTAACTGGTCACCTTTTGCAGGTTTGGCGGTAATGGTCTTTGGTGCTTTTTTGATTTTGATGGCACGAAGGAAGAATTTCTGAAATAGAAAATTGCAGCAATAAAATAAAAAAAATACTGCAAATCATATAAAATTAATTATCTTTGCACAATAATTATAGCCTAAATTAAATGAGCATTGACGAACAAATACAAATTAAAACTACCTATTATAACGAAGCAATTCGTTATATGGAAAATGCAAAAGAGGTTTTAAAAAAAGCTGGAAAAGAAGATCAATTTTACATTGATTCAAAATATGTAAAAATGGCAAGTGGAACAGCTTATAATGGCGTACTTTTGGCACTAGATGGCTATTTTATTTTAAAAGAAGCACCTAAGAAAAAAGGTAGAAAAGACATTGACTATTACCGTATGAATTTGGCAAAAGTTGATAAAAAGTTACTTAACTATCTGAATGAATCTTATGAAGCTCTTCATCTTTGCGGTTATTACGATGGATCGAAAAGCGTAAAAGTAATTAGGGCTGGTTTTGATTATGCCTATACCATTATTGAGAAAATTAAACCGTAAAATATTAAAAATTACATAAAACGTCAATGACCTATATTCATACAAGACTTGATTACTAAAAAACAGTTTTGAATATTGCACTTCTGAAAAGCAAAAGCCCGCTAAAATTAGCGGGCTTTTTTATCGTTGTTATTATAGAGAACTGGTTTTCTGCGTTAAACTTTTTTCGTATTAAAGTTGTCTTGTCTTTGCTCTAATGTCTTTTATTATTTTAAACATTTTCCAAAAATCATTTTTTTGACTTTTCTTTACTAGCTGCATCTTTTTTTGCCTTGCGGTCGAAATACCCTTTAAAAAGGAAATTGTGCTTTACAGCTGTCATGTTTTCGTCCAAACTTTTGGAACTTTTTCGTAAATTTACAATGGTTTTATTCAGATTTTCAGCAAGTGTGGAATCTTGAATTAAACGACCTAATGTTCCATTCCCATTATTTATTTTTACCATTATTTGAGCCAATTGTTCGGTTATTACTTCCACATTGCCTGCTGTTACATTTAGGCTAGCCAAAATATCATCAGCCTCCAACGGTTCATTAGAATTCAGTTTTTGGCCTTTTTTTGCCAATGGTGCATCGGAACTTCTCTGTGAAATTACCAACAGTTTATCACCAATAAGTCCGTCAGAGCCAATTGATACTTCACTGTCAGACCGAATAAATTGCCAAACATCATTTTTTATCAGCATGTCCACTTCTACAGTCGAATCGTTGATAATCTGGATATTGTCCACAACTCCTACATTTATGCCAGAGAAACGAACATTGTTTCCAACTTGCAATCCGCTAACATTGTAAAACGTGGTGGTCAGTTTAAAAACTGGATTAAATAGGTTTTTTTGTTTCCCAATAATAAATATTGCAAGCAAAAATATTGCTGTACCTCCTGCTACAAAGAGTCCAAGACGAATTTTAAATTTTTGTGTATTTGTGTCCATGATTGGTTAATATGATTAGTTGATTTTATATCTTTATAGTTGTTTTCTAAGGCTTTAAACATAGATAAACGAATCATTTAAAGAACGATTTAATAACATTGTCGGTCGATTTTTCGTAATTTTCAATATTCCCATCGGCATAAATCTGACCGTTTTGTAACATAATTAGTCGATTGGCAGTAGCACGGGCACATTCTATATCGTGCGTTATTATAATGGACGAAGTTTTATATTTCTTTTGAATATCATTAATCAGAATGCTTATTTCGTCGGAAGTCACAGGGTCGAGCCCAGTTGTAGGTTCATCGTAAAGTATTATTTTTGGATCAATAATAATGGTTCGTGCCAGGCTGATTCGCTTTCGCATTCCTCCCGAAAGTTGCGATGGCATTTTGTATAGTGCATCCCTCAATCCTACATTTTCCAACGTTTCCTCAATCTTGGCATCTCGTTCCTTTTTTGTTAAATTTGCTTTCAGTCTGATCAATGGAAATTCAAGGTTTTCTTTTACCGTCATCGAATCATACAATGCACCGCTCTGAAACAAAAACCCAATTTCTTGTCGCACTTCACCCAACTCTTTCATTGTTAATGCAGTTACATTGTGATGAAATACTTTTATAGTACCGCTATCCGATTTTAACAAGCCAACTATACATTTTATCAATACCGATTTTCCGCTTCCCGATTTTCCAAGTACAACTAAATTCTCACCATTGAACAGTTTCAACGAAATATCTTTCAAAACTTGTTGAACGCCAAATGATTTACATAGTTTTGTAATTTCAATAATTGGATCGTTGGTGTTTATAGCAATCGCATTTTCGTCTGGCAATTCTGGTTTTTCTGTCTTCATAATACAAGCATATCAGTAATTTGAACCGCTATCATATCTACAATCAGCACCAGCAATGAGGCCAATACAACGGCTGAATTTGCCGCTTTCCCTACACTTTCGGTTCCGCGTCCGGCATTATATCCTTTGTAAGTGCCTACCAATCCGATAACAGCACCAAAGAAAAACGTTTTTATAATGGCTGGAATTAAATCAATAAAAATTACATGGCTAAATGCCTGCGAAAAAAATAAAGTTAATGTTACATCGCCTTTTAAGTTTGCTCCCATCCAACTTCCTATTATGCCCAATGCATCGGCATAAAGAACTAAAAGTGGTATCATTAAAGTTGCCGCTAAAACTCGTGGAACAACCAAGTATCGCATAGGATGTGTGGAAGAGACTTCCATTGCTTCAATTTGTTCGGTTACTTTCATCGAACCAAGTTCGGCGCCCATACCCGAAGCAATTTTTCCCGCACAAATAAGTGCAGTAATTACTGGACCCATTTCACGTATCAACGAAATAGCCACCATGCCTGGAAGCATAGTTACTGCTCCGAAATTTACCAAAACAGGTCGTGATTGTATGGTCAGAACATAGCCCATAATGGTACCAGTAACTGTAATGAGTGGCAACGATTTGTATCCGATTTTAAAACACTGATAAAGAAATTCACGTATTTCAAATTTTCTAGAAAATGTTTCTTTGATAAAACGGGCAATAAATAGAAGAACATCGGCAATGTCTGTTAGAAAATTGTTTGCAATTTCTGTTTTTTCTATCGTTCTCTCACTCAGATTAATTGTGTGATGAATAACAATATCTTTTGCTTTTAAAACAGGTAAAATGATTTTCATATCACAATAATTAAATTACTGCAAATGTATAGGCATTTAATAATGAATGTATTACACAACTTTGAAAATAAGTTGTATAATTCACATGTTGAGGAATGATGTTAGAGCCAGGAGCTAGAAATTTGAATTAAATTGAATATGTTTTTGATTTTTTACCGACTATAATAAAGGACTTTAGAGCAAAGAACCAAGAGCAAAGACAAGACGTAGTTTATCTATATTTTAGTAAATTCAAAGCGTAGTTTATAAATGACGTTTATTATAGTAGAAGTAGAAATAAAAAAAATAAACCACTATTCGATTTTTCGAATAGTGGTTCAAATTAAGTAAGAAATATAATTTTAACGATTTTGGTCTTGTAATAATTGAATAGTTTTTTTGAGTTCCGATTCTACCTTTTTAATTTCAGAAATGTCTGTCATGGTAATCAAACATTTACCACTATCTTTTTTGACGATTGCATCTACTTTGACATTCAACGAATTATCAACGTTATCAGTTTTATGAATTAAAATTAATTCACAGCTTTCTTTTTCGTTGAACATGAATGATCTGTCCAATAACATGTTAAATGTACTCAATGAATCGTGAGAAATATATAGACCAAATCTTTTGTTCTTTAGATGTATACGATCGCAGCCAAGCATGGCAGCAGCCGAAAGGTTCAATTCAATGATTACACCTTCTTTTGAGAGCGTAATATATCCAGTCGGTGCAAAGTCGTATAAATCAATATATTTGGTAATTGCATCATAGGCTTGATTCTGAACTTTTTTCAGTTCTTCATTTTGCATTTCCAGCTCAATTTGATGAACCTGCAATTCGTGTATCAACCTCAAATTATCAAATTCAGTTAAATCGGAATGAGGTTGCTTTACATTTTTCAACTCCTCTTCGGCTATAAGTCTGAGGAGTGTTGCTTCATTTACGGCTTTGTCCTGATTTTTCATGATTTATAAAGTTTATGTAATGAAATTGGGAATTTTCTGACAAACAGTCAATACTTTTTAGACATGCAAATGTAGTCATTTAATTCGCAATTATTCTGATAATCAATTTATTTCTTGTGGAATTAATATTTCAGTGTAAAATTATTGTAAAATTGCTTGGTAGATGTTCATGTCATTTTTTTGTAACTACTCAGTACCTCATTAGTTAATCAATTATATGTTCATTAGGTTGAACTATAATAGAATAAGTCTTTACCCCGGTAGGGGTTAAATGTGATTAACCCCCAGTAAGCGAAGCGCAACTGGGGGATGAAGTGAACTTAAGACCCTACATTTGATTTTCAGTTCGACTAGTCGAACTGAAAATCAAATAATTACAAAACGATTTGGTTGCTAAGTAGTTACCCTTTTTTTTGATTTGTACAAGCCAACGAAATAGTGAAATCTGTGAATATTGTAATACTTACGCCAAATTATGTAAGGTGCAACCACTTTAGAAACCGTTACTTTGCAGAGTGAAAATTTATTCACCATTAAATTAGAATTTATGAAAACGAAAAAACTAGTATCCATCTTTGCCGTAGTAGCGTTGGTTTTATTTAGTGGTTGTAAAAATGATGAACCAAATGTTAACGCAGATAATCCAACTGCAATACCAGATCAAACCATAATCATGCCTACCGTGCCCATGGCAGGTGCTGCTGACTTTGCTTTATTAGCTGGTTCAGCCATTACCAGCACTGGCGCAACCGACATTACTGGCAATTTGGGATTAAGTCCTGGGTCGTCAATAGGCGGTTTTCCTCCTGGAATTTTAAATGGAACACAACAGATTAATACCAATTTGGCTACTCAAGCAAAACTAGACCTAACAGCAGCATATAACGATGCAGCTGGACGAACGAGTACTGATATTGTTACTTTGTCGGGCAATATTGGTGGACTGACACTTACTCCAGGTCTTTACAAAACTACATCATCGCTTGCCATTTCGTCGGGCGACCTAACATTCGATGCCAAAGGAAATGCAGATGCGGTATTTATTATTCAGATAGCTTCTTCATTGACAACTACTTCGGGGCGACAGGTGTTTCTAAAAAATAATGCCTCGGCTTCCAATATTTTTTGGCAGGTGGGTAGTTCAGCCACTTTTGGAACTACATCGGTTTTTAAAGGAACAATCATGGCCATGCAATCCATTACTTTCAATACCGGAGCAACATTACAAGGTAGAGCAATGGCAAGAACAGGCGGTATTGTATTGGCAGGCAATAAGATAATTAATAATTAATAATTGATAATTTGAGCAATTTATTTTGTTGTGATTTTCTTTTTTGTGTGAATTATGTAACTTAAATTTATTTGGATATAACTTTAACCAATAAGTAGATATATATCTTTGCAAACAGTATTATATAAATAAAATGTAATAAAAGATTTGTATTCTCAAGTCAATTTTTATCTGGTTAAATATTTGAAAATATGTGTTTTTCAACCGAAGCAAGTTTTATAGGAGGTGCAGCAATTATTGCTATTGGGGTGGTCACTTTACAAAAAGTACATAAACCATCACAAATAGTATTTGCTTGCATTCCATTGTTTTTTGGCTTACAACAATTGGCTGAGGGTTTTGTGTGGTTGTCGTTGCAAAATCCATATTATAAGGATTTTATGATGCCAGCAACTTACACTTTCTTAATTATGGCCGAAGTATTCTGGCCATTCATGACTCCTTTGGCTATATTGTTGATGGAAAGAAATAAGAACCGCAAAAAGATATTGTGGGTACTCTTAGGTATGGGAGTTTCTGTATCTATTTATTTCACTTTTTGCCTCTTATTTTATAATGTTACACCCGCAATTAGAGGTTATCATATTGAATATGTAGAAGGTTATCCTCAATCAATCAAATTATTCGTTTTCGGCATTTATTTAATAGCGTCCATAACTCCACTTTTTGTTTCTACCATCAAAAGGGTTTATATTTTAGGTGCCCTAATGGCATTGTCTTGTTTGATGACTATGATATTTTTTGCACAGTTTCTCACTTCAGTTTGGTGTTTCTTTGGTGCTTTAATTAGTATGGTTATACTTTGGATACTCAGAGATGCGCGACGGAAGTTTTTCATTGAAAGAACGATATAATAATCTGCATATATCAAATGTGTGAATTATGTAACTTATTTCCTTTGTTATGTAATGTCTTAAGCTATAAATAACAGTACCTTTACCCCATATTTTTTTATTAAAAAACTATTTTGAAACTATTTATCAAATATATGGTCAGCAATCGCTGTAAAATGGCGGTGAAAGAAGAGCTCAAAAAGCTTGGGCTTCACTATATTGTGGTGGAGTTAGGTGAAGTAGAAGTAATGGAGAATTTAACTCTTAATCAAAGAAGCGAACTCAAAGAGGCTTTAAATCATTCTGGTCTGGAATTGATGGATGATAAACGAGCGGTGTTGATTGAGAAAATTAAAAATGTGATTATTGATATGGTTCATCATTCTGACGAAGTGATTAAAGTCAATTTTTCGGAGTATTTAAGCGAAAAACTAAATCATGATTACACATATCTTGCCAATTTATTTTCTGAAATTCAGGGTGTTACAATCGAACATTTTATTATTAATCATAAAATTGAGCGAATAAAGGAATTAATAATCTATGATGAGTTAAATATTTCAGAAATTGCATGGAAAATGAATTACAGCAGTGTGGCGCATTTGTCCAACCAATTTAAAAAAGTTACTGGTCTTTCGCCTTCGCATTTCAAAAAAATGAAAGATAAGCGAAGAAGTCCACTTGAAGATATTTAAGTTAGTGGGTAGAAGATGTTGAAGATAAAGAAGATAAAGAAGATAAAGAAGATAAGAAGTTATAGAAGATACAGAAGATTTTGAAGTTGTCGAAGATGTTGAAGATAAAGAAGTTTCGAAGTTATGTGAACTGATGTGCCTATAGTGGTAATCTCTTTTTTAGTCATAATAAGATTTGAAAATTTCAACCAAAACGAAAAGTACTAGAACCAAAAATATAAAATAATGGAACGAACAAATACGCATGATTCATTGTATGCTAGCAGCTTAATTGAGGCTAGCCTCGATCCGTTAATTACCATTGACATAAATGGTAAAATAACAGATATGAATCAAGCAAAGGTGAAAATTACAGGTGTTGACCGTGAAAAATTGATAGGTTCTAATTTTTACGATTATTTTACCGACCCAGAAAAAGCCAAAATAGTTTATCAGCAAGTTTTTACAAAAGGTACTGTTAAGGATTTACCACTCACTTTCCGTCATGCAAGTGGTAAACTTACCGATGTGCTTTTTAACGGTTCCGTTTATAAAGATAGTAACGGTAATGTAATTGGCGCTGTGGTGGTGGCAAGAGATATTACGGAGCAAAAATGGGCTATTAAACTACAGTCTGTTAATAAAAAACTGGCTTTTCAGAATGATGAAAAAGAAAAGCGTGCTGCCGAATTATTTATTGCCAACAAAGAGCTTGAATTTCAGAATGATGAAAAAGAAAAGCGTGCTGCTGAATTATTTATTGCCAACAAAGAGCTTGAATTTCAGAATGATGAAAAAGAAAAACGTGCTGCTGAATTGATTATTGCCAACAAAGAATTGGCTTTTCAGAACGATGAAAAAGAAAAACGTGCTGCGGAACTGATTATTGCCAATAAAGAGCTTGTATTTCAGAATGATGAAAAAGAAAAGCGCGCTGAGGAATTGAGTGTTGCCAACAAAGAACTGGCTTTCCAGAATGATGAAAAAGAAAAGCGTGCTGCTGAACTGATTTTGGCAAACAAAGAACTTGTGTTTCAAAACAAAGAAAAGGAAAAACGCGCTGCGGAACTGAAAATTGCCGACAAAGAACTTGTTTTTCAGAACGAGGAAAAAGAAAAACGTGCTGCCGAATTGATTATTGCTGATATTGAATTGGTTTATCAAACTGGTGAAAAAAAGAAACGTGCTGCGGAACTGAAAATTGCAGATAAAGAGCTTGAATATCAGAACGAAGAAAAAGAAAAGCGAGAAACCGAAAAAAATGAACTTGAAGAGATTAGTTATTCACTAAAACTAACGTCGCAATATGCCAGAAGCCTTATTGAGGCTAGTCTTGATCCATTGTTTACAATTAATCCCGAAGGGAAAATTACGGATATGAATCAAGCTTCGGTTAATATTACAGGAGTGGCTAGTGAGCATTTAATTGGAACAGATTTCTTCAATTATTTTACCGAACCTCAAAAGGCACGCCAAGTGTATCAGGAGGTTTTTGCCAAAGGTTTTGTCGCCGATTACCCTCTAACCATTCGTGATGGAAAGCTTACTGATGTATTGTTTAACGGATCTGTTTACAAAGACCAAAAAGGCGCCGTAAAAGGTGCTGTGGTGGTGGCGCGCGATATAACAGAGCAAAAACGAATTTCAACGGCATTGAATGAAGCCATTGTTTTTGCCGAAATGGCAACTTTAATTGCCGAAGAAGCAAAAAACAAAGCTGAAACTGCAACTCATACTGCCGAAAATGCAGTGAAAGCAAAACAACAGTTTTTGTCGAATATGAGCCACGAAATTCGTACACCTATGAATGCTATTATTGGGTTCACAAAGGTATTGTTGAAAACTGAAATGACTGCCAAACAAAAGGAATATCTCACTGCAATAAAGCTGAGTGGCGATGCGCTGATTGTGCTTATCAATGATATTTTGGATTTGGCTAAGGTGGATGCTGGTAAAATGACTTTCGAGCAAGTGCCTTTCAAACTGTCGGTTTCGATAGCTGCAATGCTCCATTTGTTCGAATCGAAAATTTGGGAAAAAAACCTTTTGTTGATTAAAGAATATGATGATAAAATACCTGAAGTGTTGCTTGGCGATCCAGTGCGACTACATCAAATTATATTAAATTTGGTGAGTAATGCGGTAAAATTTACTTCGCAAGGAAATATTACTGTAAGTGTTCGATTGGTGAGCGAAGATGCCGAAAAAGCTGAGGTTGAATTTGCCGTTACAGATACTGGCATAGGCATTTCTGATAGTAAAATTGAGAAAATATTTGATAATTTTCAGCAAGCATCAAGTGGCACTTCTCGCTTATACGGTGGCACTGGATTGGGTTTGGCTATTGTTAAGCAACTTGTAGAACCTCAAGGTGGAAAAGTATTGGTTAAAAGCGAAGTTGACAAAGGTTCCACGTTTAGTTTTACACTTAGTTTTCAGAAAACAAATGACGAAGCTGAAATTGTATCAGAAATTGATAATTTTGATGCAGATATTAGCAATATTAATGTTTTGGTTGTAGAAGATATTCCGCTTAATCAACTGCTGATGAAAACATTGTTGGATGATTTTGGTTTTGAACGCGATATTGCTTCCAATGGTAAAATTGCCATTGAACGTTTGTTGGCAAAATCCTATGATGTTATTTTAATGGATTTGCAAATGCCGGAAATGAATGGTTTTGAAGCAACCGATTATATCCGCAATACTATGCATTCCAACATTCCCATCATTGCTCTCACAGCCGATGTTACAACTGTTGATTTAGCAAAATGTAGGGCTGTAGGCATGAATGATTATATTGCCAAGCCAGTTGACGAAAAGTTGTTGTACAGTAAAATTGTGAGTTTGGTTAAAAAAAATTATGTAGAAATAAATCCCAAAGTAGAAGAAGCTAAAATAATAGAAATAAGACAGAAACTAATTGATCTTAAGTATCTTAATATTCGAACAAAATCCAATCCGATACTAATGATGGAAATGATTTCTCTTTATTTGGAACAAACTCCTACATTAATATCCGCCATGCTACAAAGTATGGAAAACAAGGACTGGAATTCGCTTTATTCGGCAGTGCACAAAATGATTCCTTCATTCTCAATTATGGGAATGAGCATTGAAACTGAAAATATGGCCAAAAAAGTGCAAGAACTTGCAAACAGCCAAGTTCAAATGGGCGATATACACGGAATGGTGGCCGAACTTGGAAGTGTTTGCCGACAAGCATGTGTGGAGCTAGAAATTGAGTTGGACAGAATTAAAAATGAAATAAAGTGATGAAAAATAAAATAAAATTATTTTTGGTAGATGATGACGCCGTGTTTCTTAAATTGTTGGAAATTGAATTTCTGCAACATGCCGATTTTACTATCGAAACATACCCCACAGGCGAAAACTGTTTGGATAATCTATCTCACAATCCAGATGTGATTATTTTAGATTATCAACTTGACGGCATAGATAAAAATGCTATGAATGGAATACAAACGCTAGATAAAATTAAAGCCTATAATCCAGATATTCCAGTTGTTATGCTTTCGTCGCAAGATAAAATAGAGGTGGCAATTGATTGTATGCACCACCGTGCGTTCGATTACGTGGTAAAAAGTGAAACTGCATTTATTCGACTTCAGAAAATTATCACAACCATTTTCAAATACCAAAAAATTGAAAAGGAATTGAAGTGGTATATGGAAAGAATGTAAATAAGTTGACAATTTATAGTTCAAATTTATCCTTCCACAACACTAATTTCGTCTTCGGTCAATCCATAAATTGCATATAGCATGCGGTTTAATTCGTTGTTAGTGCATTTAATCTCCGCTTAATACTTCGTTGAAATTTTCTTGAAAACAATTAATTTTTTTTTCCTTCAAACATATTCCTTAGACTTTATACAGATTAAATTGCTACGCAATTAAAATTAAGAGACTTAACACTATGTGCACATAGACCACATAGCTACACTAAGTTTAATTTTATACCAAATATAGACCACTAAGTATAAAACATAAATGTTTTATAGAGAAACAATTGCAGTAAAAAACATTTATGTTTTTCCTTAGTGTTCTTCGTTCTGCTGATATTCTTAGTGTATCTATGTGCACTTAGTATCTTAGTGGTAAATCTTAATTCTTTGTTTTTGAGCATAATAATCATTTAATCAATATAAACTCTCTTGTTGAAATTCCATTTTAATTAATTCTTATAAATTAGCTGAGTAATTGTAAGAGTCTAAAATTCTGCGTCTTGTTTTAGCTTTTAACCCCAATATTTTATTTTTCTTAGGTGTGAATGTTGTAACTCATACTCGTAATTGTGTAATGGATTGGTTAGCAAAAGTCCTCACCTTTGCAACGTGGAAATTCATCCGCAATTAAATATAAATATATGAAAATGAAGAAGCTAATTACAACCATGGCAATTCTAGCGGTTGTTTTATTTACTGGCTGTAAAAAAGATGATTACGTGGAAATTGTAGGCGTTTGTCCGCTTGTGATATCTACCGACCCTGCAAATGGAGCAATTTCTGTTCCTTACAATAAGGTAATTACTGCCAAATTTAACGAAAAAATGGATCCAGCAACTATCACTGAATCTTCATTTACACTTCAACAAGGCACTACTGGAATTACTGGTACAGTTACGTTCCATGATTCTACTGCAACTTTTACTCCTAAAACGCCTCTTGCAATTTTTGGTACTTTTAAAGCAACCATTAAAAATACTGCTAAGGATTTGATGGGAAATGCGTTACAAAAAGATTATGTGTGGACATTTACTACTATGCCTCAAATTTCATTGATTTCAAATCCAATTTTAGGCGGTACTACTGTTGGTGGTGGCGCATTTGCTGTGGGTGCAAGTGTAACTGTCACTGCAACACCTCTTCCTGGTTATACATTTGTAAACTGGACCGAAAATGGAGTTGTTGTATCATTGATAAATTCACCTTTACAGATCAATGCTAGTCAGACTTCAACTAATGGGACTGAAGTTTCTTCAAGCTCGAGTTACACATTTACGATGACTGGAAATCGTGTGTTGACAGCCAATTTTGCAGTGATTGTACTTGGTAATTTTGCCATTAATCTTTCTTCAAATCCTGCTGCTGGTGGAAGTACAAGTGGTGGCGGTTCTTATGTCGAAAATTCATCAAAAACTGTTACTGCCACAGCCAATACTGGTTACACATTTATGAATTGGACCGAAGGCGGACTAATTGTTTCGACAAATGCAAGTTATAATTTTACGTTAATTGCAAATAAAACTTTAGTAGCCAATTTTTTAATCAACTCTTATTCGTTGACAACCAATGCTGTAAACGGCTCAGTTGGCAAAAGTCCAATTCAAGCAAGCTATAATTTTGGTTCATCGGTTGTACTTACACCAACTGCAAATTCTGGTTATTCATTTACTTCATGGTCAGGCGATGCTTCGGGCACTTCCAATCCTTTGTCGGTAATTATGGATGCCAACAAATCTATAACAGCCAATTTTACATTGAATTCATACTCATTAACCGTAATTTCAAACAATGGTTCGGTGCTGAAAGTTCCAAGTCAAACTGCTTATAATCATGGTTCAACAGTACAATTGACAGCCACGCCGAACTTTGGGTACACTTTTACTTCGTGGAGTGGCGACGCTTCCGGTTCATCCAATCCATTGACTGTAACAATGACTTCCAATAAAAATATTACTGCAAATTATACCGCAATAATTGGAACATTAACATTAAATATCACCGCCGTAAATGGAACTGTAACAAAGAATCCAAATTTGGCGGGCTATTTGGCTGGCGCCTCTGTATTGCTTACTGCAACACCCAATTCAGGTTATGAATTTACTTCGTGGAGCGGTGATGCAACTGGTTCGGTGAATCCAACAACCATTATAATGAATTCTAATAAAAATGTAATTGCCAATTTCACTTTAACTGTTGTTCCTGGAACAATAACTCTTGGAATGGCCGAACGTTTTGGAATACTTGCAGGTGTTGGTATTGCTAACGATGCTGGTTTCAGTACCATTGATGGACTTGATGTTGGTATTTATCCTGGCGTGCGTTCTTCAATCACAGGTTTTGGTCCAGCAGTAGTAACTGGAGGTGGCGCATTATATGCTTCAGATGATAATGCAACAGTAAGTGCAATGCTTTTACAAGCTCAAACCGATTTGACAAAAGCTTACAACGATGCTGCTGGCGCAACACTTCCAGCACCTCAATTAGCTCCTGCCGATTTGGGTGGAAAAACTTTAGCGCCAGGAATTTATTATTCTACATCTTCTTTGTTGTTACAAAATGGCAATTTAACATTAGATGCCGGTGGTGACGTAAACGCAGTATGGATTTTCAAAGTTGGCTCAGCATTTACAAGTGTTGGCAGTTCACCTTATCCGTCAGCTGGTGGTAGCATTATTCTTGCTGGAGGTGCTAAAGCCAAAAACGTCTTTTGGCAGGTTAGTAGTTCTGCAACCATTGGTGATTATACTTCTTTTAAAGGAAATGTTCTAGCCTTGTCGGATATAACTATGGCACCATATTCACAAGCCGAAGGTAGAATGCTTGCCCGCAATGGAACAGTAAAATTAAACAGTACAAACAAAATTACGAAACCATTAAATTAAACAAAAATGAAAACAAGAAAAAATATTAATGATGCGCGCTTGGTAGGGTTTCCTTATGCTAATAGCTTAAAAAGTCTCATTTTGGGCGCAATTTTGATAGGTTTACAAATACCTATTAATGCTCAGGATTCAATTCAATATACTCAACCTTCGTGGTATTTTGGGGTAGCAGCAGGTGGAAATATTAATTTTTATCGTGGGTCTACACAGCAGTTGAATGCAACTTTATCAGTTCCTACTACTTTTCACAATGGTTCGGGAGTTGGATTGTTTTTAGCTCCGCTTATCGAATATCGACCAGCCGATTCACGTTGGGGAATAATGTTTCAAGGTGGTTATGACAGTCGAAAAGGTGCTTTTAATACAGTTACTACGCCCTGTAACTGCCCAGCCGATTTGATTACCGATTTGAGTTATTTGACTGTTGAACCAAGTTTGCGTTTTGCACCTTTCAAATCAAGTTTATACTTGTACGCAGGGCCACGTTTGGCTTTCAACTATTCTAAAGGGTTTGCTTATCAGTTGGGTCTCAACCCCGATATTACTGATCAATTAGCTACTCCGCAAGCCAATGGTGACTTTAGCAGTATTCGTACTAAATTGATTTCCATGCAAATAGGAGCTGGTTTTGACATTCCATTGTCATCGCAAAGTCATCGTACCCAATTTATGCTTTCTCCTTTTGTTTCATTTCAACCTTACTTTGGACAGGATCCGCGAACAATTGAAACTTGGAATATTACAACATTGAGAGTAGGAGCAGCTTTGAAATTTGGTACTGGCAAAAAAGTACCGTCCAAAGTGGCTGATAAAGTTGTACAAATTCCACAGCAAGCAGTTGTTGAAGTTGTACCAGAAGTTAATTTGATTGTAAATTCTCCGAGAAATGCAGTTGCCGACCGTAGAGTTAGGGAAACATTTCCTATTCGGAATTATGTCTTTTTCGATTTAGGTTCTACCCAAATTCCAAGTCGTTATGTGTTGCTTAAAAAAAGTCAGGTGAAAGATTTTAGAGAAGATCAATTGGAAGTATTTACTCCTAAAGATTTATCTGGTCGTTCCAATCGGCAAATGGTTGCGTATTATAATGTGTTGAATATATTGGGCGACAGAATGCAAAAAAATCCTACAACTTCAGTAAAATTGGTTGGTTCTTCGATGCAAGGCACTGATGATGGAATGGCAATGGCAGTATCTGTAAAAACCTATCTTGTTGATGTATTTGGAATTGAGCCAAAACGTATTGTTGTTGTAGGAACTCTAAAACCACAAATTCCATCCGAAGTGCGTGGTGCTACTAAAGAACTTTTATTGGTTCGTGAAGGCGATCGCCGAGTAACTATTTTGAGCGAATCGCCAGAATTGCTGATGGAATTTCAAAGTGGACCCGATGCGCCTTTGAAACCTGTAGCTCTCAATGTTGTGCAAGAAGCGCCACTCGACAGTTATGTGACATTTAATGTTGAGAAAGGAAATAAAGCATTTACTTCATGGTCGTTGGAAGTGACTGATATAGCAGGAAAAGTTCAGTATTTTGGTCCTTACTCACAAGAAAAAGTGTCAATTCCAGGCAACGTTATTTTGGGTACCATACCCGAAGGAGATTTTAAAGTGAAAATGATTGGAAATACCAAAACTGGTAAAACAATAATAAAGGAAACCAAAGTTCACGTAGTTCTTTGGAAAGCACAAACTAAAGAAGAAGGAATGAGATATAGTATTCTTTATGAATTCAATAAGTCGAAATCTGTTGAAATGTATCATAAATACTTATCCGAAATTGTGGTTCCTAAAATTCCCGTAAATGCGTTAGTTATTATACATGGTCATTCCGATATTATTGGCGATAGCGTTTATAATCAAAAATTATCATTGGCCAGATCGAACGATGTAAAAAGGATTATGGAAGACGCATTATACCTAAAGGGTAGGAGCGATGTTACATTTGATGTTTATGGATTTGGTGAAGCAAAAAATGAGATGCCATTTGATAACAAATTTCCCGAACAACGCTTTTACAATCGAACAGTTATTATTGATATTGTTCCCACAAAGTAAATTCTAAAACGGTTTTATTGTATTGTTATAAAGACAGTTACTTGTATAGTAACTGTCTTTTTTGCAATACTTATATTCCTTGATTATTGTTTTTTGCATCTGTAAGTGACGGAAAAAGTGATAGAATTTTTTTTTCTCTTACTTCGCTTTCACCTTCACACCAATGGCTTCTAGTGCCTGATTGTCGGCAAGGAGTATTTTAGCATATTGGATATATTCGGAGTAGAGCGGGTAGAGTGCATCGAAGGCTTGGTCGCGCATATCGGTAGCAGATTGAGCTTCGGCGGTTTCTTTTTGTTGATTTTCTTTCAATGTTTGCAAGTCGGCAAGTGCTTGTTTTTGCGTTGCAAGAACAGTTGAAGTTATACCAATACCGGCAATTTTTGTCAGTAATGAGGGTGATGATTCAAGTTGTGCATAAAAGTTACTTACTTGTTGAGCCCATCCTGGGTATGCTCTTTGTTTTTCTTCATCAATACGAAGTGCGATTATTGCATTTACATTCCCTTTGAAGAGTATTTTTGCCAAAGCACGGTGTTTTGTGAAATTAGCATCAATTTCAGCACGTTTGTTGTTGAACTTTTCAGTTTCCGCTAATTTTTCGGCATACTCTTTTGTTTGCACCTGTTGCAAACCTTCCAATTCGGTAAGCTGATGCTGCAATCCGGCAATTTTTTCGGCACTATAGCCCACCGCTTCCATTACCGGAAAAATAGTAGGCAAAGTTGCATTACCAAATGTAAGTTTCATTTTACTTATCCATTCAGCATTGGACACATAGTTACTCGGTTTAGGTTTTGTAGCCTCGGTTGTAGGAATTTCTGTTGTTGTCATAAAGATAAATTGTTAGTTAAATAAATATATTCGTAATGATGAGATTTTTATTGTGTATTTTGGGTTAATATTCCTATAGGTAGAGTTTAGAAATGAATCATCCGACCCGCTTATCCATTTCTAAGGCCACCTTATTGAATTGTAATGGCTGCTTATCCATTTCTAACGCCCTCTTATTGATTTGTAAGACCCGCTTATCTATTTATAATATTCGTTTATCCATTTAAAATGTCCGCATATCCATTTCTAATATGCGCTTATCCATTTCTTATGTCTACTTATTCATTTCTAACGTTCGCTTATTCAATTCTTTTTTCCTTAAAATCGTATATTGGTTGGTGTTTAATGAAATCTCTTTTGTATTTATTTGCCCTCCACTATCCTCACTTCGTCTTCCGTCAACTCGTACAGTTCATACACTTTGCGGTCTATTTCACGGTCGGTATCGTCTATTTGTTTCTTCAGTTGTGTTGCTTTTCCTTGTTCTGCAAGGAAGTATTCTTCCCATTCTGCTTCCTGAGCCAGTGTGAGTTTAATTTTTTTCTTGCCAAGTTCTGAAATAAACTCTTTATAGCTGAGCATATACCAATTTTGCAGTTTTACTGGTAGCTCTTCAAGGTTGAACTTGCGCTGCAACATGCGCTGGAATTTCCCAATCATCGCATAAAAATCAATATATTGTATAGAAATTGTTTTTGATAATAATTGAAATCTATTATCATTGTTTGGAAAAATTCGGCATGGAAAAGATTCAATATATTCTCCCGAAAATTGTGCAAATGCTTTATTTTCGCCCAAAGTTTTGGCCTTATGGTAGTAGTTAAATAGCTTTGAGTTTAACTGTGCAAGAATGCAGTAAATAATATTTTCTTCGTTCGGAAGTATCAAATATAAATTTTTCAAAGCTATTGATTTAGAAAAATCTAAATCTGCAATAATGTATGAACCTGTTCTTCTCATTAGAATTTTGTTCCTATTATAATAAGCTTCATTAGCATTACTTTTCATCTCTTTCTTTATAAAATTGACAAAAGAACCACTATAGTTTGTATTATATTTATTTACATCTTTTCCTAATAAAATTGGCTTATAGTTTTCATCAATCTTTTTATCAGAAATATATTTTTGATTGTCCTTTGTTTCTAAACCTCTATATACAAGAGCATAATCTTTAATTTTTTTATTTAAATCCATCTTGACAATAATACAGTCAGAGCTTTCGACAAATGGATTATATCCACCTTTATATTTTTCTGTATCAAACTCTTCAAACACAAAATTATCAGTTAATGCATCATTTGTAAGTTTAATCTTGTTCGAAGTTCTAGTTTTATTTTCTAATAATAGAATTACAGTTTCAACTATTTCTTGAAAAGCTGTATTTTTTAAATATACAATTTCATTCACTTGGAGCGAATAAACGAAAGATCTCATTTTCGAAAAATACTTGTTATGCATCCAAGAATTTGGCATAATGTATCCCAAATAACCATTTGATTTTAAAATCTTTGTTCCAAGTTCTGTAAATAATGCATAAGTATTTGGGTTATATTCCGCATAATGATAGTTTTTTAGCACAAAATCAACAGTCGCTTTGCCAAATAATGATTGTATATAAACCACATACGGTGGATTCCCTATCACCACATCAAAACCTTTTTTTAGCTTATCATAAACCGTTGCAGGTTCAGAGACAAGCTCTAACTTTTCTACATATTCAGCTAATTGTTTAGTAATTATGAGTGCTTCTGTTGATAAGGCAATTCCTTGTTCGGCTTTTGCCTGTGCTTCAACGGATTTTTCTTTAATTAGTTTCAAATAATCAGGTGTTTCAGCTTTTTCGACTATGACTATATCATCTGATGTTTGTTCACGTCCAAATACTTGCGGAAATTCCTTGTGCCAGTCGAATGCTTTATCGCCAGCCACAGCAGGGTCATCAATCAGCGAATTACCACATTTTATATTGTTATTCAGTGAGCTGAGTTTTCGGTGAGGTTTGGCGGTACGTAACCAAAGAGATAGTTTGGCTATTTCCACACTTTCTTCGTTTATATCTACCCCGAACAGGTTGTTTTCCAAAATCGTATTTTCTATATTTGCCAACTGCATAGAATAATGGCCTTTCAAGCCTGCAATTTTTTCCTGTTGGCTGTCAATCCATTTATGTTCGGCAATTAAAAAATCGAGCGCACTGTTCAGAAAAGCACCGCTACCACATGCAGGGTCAACAATGGTTATTTGTAACAGCCAATCACGGTAAGTGTCAAACACTTTCAGTGCTTGTTTTCTTTTGTCAGCACGTTTGTACTCAAACAGCTCTTCGCCTATTCCAAGTTCTTGTTTCTTTTCCTCGCACAATCGACCAATGGTATTTTCTACAATGTATTGAGTGATATAACGCGGAGTATAAATCACACCATCCTGTTTGCGTTTCGAAATTGTTTTTACACCCTTGTTTATTTCGGTTATTACCTCATCAATTTCGCTCAGACTGTTTTCGAAAATATGACCCAGTATGTTTACATCTACATCCGTATCGTAATCATAAGCGGCTAACTTGAGCACATTTTCAGCCAGAATGTCATCGTTTACTTTTATTTGATTCAGTAGTTCATCGTTGGCAAACAAACCGCCATTGTAAGCATAAATCTCAATGCTGTTATCCTTATAGCCTTCATCCAGCAGTTTGAAATACTTCACATACCTACTGTACAGCGACTGATAATCGTTCATCGGGTCGGCATTGAATTTTTTCCACTTCTCCACCGTTCCTTGTATCGAATTGGCGGGAAGCAAATTTTTATCTTCGGCAAAAAACAAGAAAAGAAAGCGATCCAACAATTTTTGGGTTTTCTTAAATAGCAACAATTTATCGTGCTCAGGATTCAACAGTACGATATTATCAAAAAGCAAGCGTTTAAATACCGAATAATCCTTGTAAAGTTTTTTGGTAATTACATCTTCGCTACTAATTGATTGGTTCTTTATTTCCTGCGGCAAGTTTTTAGCTATACTTTCGTACGAAATGCACAGCCACAAGCGTCGAAAATCGTCAAATGTGAGGTTGAATAAATCGAACTCAATGAAATCGACTGCATTGTCGATATAGAATCGCAACCGTTCAAAATTGGAAGTAACAATGTAATGGCAGTTTTTATGATTGTTTTTGTAGCCAAAAGCTTGCACTTCCACCTTTTTCAAATCCTGAGTTTTGTGGTCTTTGAGCTCTATTACAGCTACTATTTTGTTATTTATGCTAATGGCTGCATCGGCACTTTTACTGTCAGTTTCGTTTTTCTTTTCGCGTAACAGGTTGAAATTTGGCTGTGGTTGAGCTGTATATCCTAAAACATCAACAAATAAAGCTCTGATAAAT
>CAIWCC010000080.1 GCA_903911085.1 uncultured Bacteroidales bacterium
AAACACAAAAGTTTTCTACGCATACTTCACTCCATTTTTCGGCTCACCAGACGATGTCAGTCCAATGCGAGATTCGGACAGATTGGTAACACGCACATTTTCAACAATATAAAATTTGATGTTTTTTTGTCATGTACTAAACAAAGTATTTTCTCAAAGTCCGATTTTACTTTTTTATTCTTCAATAATTCAACCAATCATTTGGTTGAAGAATCAAGTGCCAAAAACAACTTCAAAAAAAATATACTGCTTTGATTATCAATAGTTTTATCTGACATAAATGATTCTATTTCAGAAATTTATAGTTAGACCTTCCAGCGTATCAATAAAACAATTCCTAATATATAGCGTTGTAAAGCTAGTTCTATTGATAATTACAAAATAATGCATGATTAGATTAACAAGACTTTTTAAGGAATTTTATCACAGCGAAAAGGCTGGCGGATTGGTTTTGGTTTTCGCAACAGCTCTTTCGCTAATAGTAGCAAACTCTGCATGGCAGGCAAACTATATCAGTTTTTGGAACATTGATTTTGCTGGGCATAGTATTGTTCATTGGGTGAATGATGGACTTATGACGATTTTCTTTTTACTCATAGGATTAGAATTAGAGCGCGAAATATATCAAGGAGAACTTTCGAACATAAAAAATGCTGCACTGCCTATTGTTGGGGCTTTGGGTGGTATGCTCGTTCCCGCAGGTTTGTTTATGATGCTAAATTTTGGTACAAATACGCAGGCAGGTGCTGGCATTCCAATGGCTACCGATATAGCTTTTGCAATTGGTATTTTATCACTTCTTGGAAACCGTGTGCCAACTTCACTAAAAGTATTTCTGACAGCTTTAGCTGTAATTGACGATTTAGGCGCAATCATAGTCATTGCCATTTTCTATACCACATCCATTTCTTATTACAATTTATTTATTGCCTTTGGAATTCTGGGAATTCTATTTGTTTTAAACCGAATGAAAGTTTTCAACCTAATCCCATATATAATCGGAGGAATTGCCACTTGGTATTTTATGTTACATTCGGGAGTTCATGCTACTATTACAGGAGTTTTGTTGGCGTTTGTTATTCCTTTTGGCAATGGTGACGAGAAATCGCCTTCGTTCGTTCTACAACATTTCTTACACAAGCCTGTAGCGTTTATAATTCTGCCTCTATTTGCTATTGCCAATACAGGAATTTCATTGGGCTCTAATTGGTCAAATGGTCTCACCGATACAAACAGCCTTGGTATTATTGCGGGATTGGTTATTGGAAAACCTTTGGGAATTTGGCTCTTCTCGTTTATAGGAGTTGGTTTAGGACTTTGTGTTTTGCCTAATGATTTGAAATGGAAAAATATTCTTGGTGCAGGTTTATTAGGAGGTATAGGTTTTACTATGTCCATATTTATTACGCTTCTAGCATTTGATAATGCTGAAATTGTGAATAATTCTAAAATTGCTATTCTCGCTGCATCATTTATTGCCGGATTAATAGGATTCTTTTTTCTAAAAGTAACACTAAAAACGCAGATTAAAGATAATGATAATTAGTCAAAACAAGTATTTATTTTACTGATAATCAAAGATATTTTCCATCTAATCTACAATTAATGGGTTAAATGGCTAGTATGCTTTCACTGAAACTTTCACTAATAAAAAAAAGCCTTACTGATTTCTCAGTAAGGCTTTTTCGGGCTTTTATAAATCGTATTTCTATGAATTATTTCTTTACTTCCAATTCTTTTTTGGCTCGTCTAATTTTCACTAACTTATCCATTTCTACAGTTACTGGTGAAGCGATAAATACCGAAGAGTAAACACCAATAAATATACCAAATAACATAGCAAAAATAAATCCACGGATTGAATCTCCACCAAATATAAACATTGCTATCAAAGTGATAATAACTGTAAATGTAGTACTAAAAGTACGACCTAACATTTGGTTTACAGAATCGTTGATAATCGTAACTCTATCGCGTTTAGGGAATAAACCAACGTTTTCACGAATTCTATCGTAGTTGATCACAGTATCATTAATAGAGTATCCAAGTACAGTTAGAATAGCTGCAATAAACGATTGGTCAATTTCCATAGAGAATGGTGCAATTTCGTAGAATATCGAGAATACACCCATTGTAATTACCACATCGTGAGCCAATGAAATAACAGCTCCTAAAGTATATCCCCATTCGCGGAAACGAATTAATATATACAGTCCAATACCAAAAATTGCAAATAAAATAGCCCATACAGCGGAGGTTTTAATGTCGTCGGCAACTGTTGGTCCTACTTTAGAAGAACTTTTAATATTTTCTTTTACAAAGCTAGCCTCAGTAACATTACTATTCAACATTGGTTTCAAGTTGCTGTAAAGTTTAGATTCAATCTCATCATCAATTGTAGGTCCGTTTTCAGTGATTTTGTATTTAGTAGAAATACGAACTTGATTTTCATTACCAATTGAGATAACTTGCGGCAAATCACCTTCAAATGCATTTTTAAGTAATGATTTTACTTCTTCTGTTTTAACTGGCTTGTCAAAGTTTACAATATAATTACGTCCACCTGTAAAGTCGATACCCAAACTAAAACCATGAACACCAAATGATATAAAACTAATTGCAAATAATATAGCCGATAATACATACATCTTTTTACGAATACTCATAAAATCGATTTTTGTATTTTGAAGGAAATGTTCCGAAATTTTAGTGTGGAAAGGCAATTCCTTAGCATCTTCACGAGCTGCATAAGTTTCAATCATATAACGGGTTAAAAATACCGCAGTAATAAATGTAGTTAAAATACCAAAGCTTAATGTAACCCCGAAACCTTTGATAGGACCTTGACCAAAAATTACCAATACAATACCAGTTAAAAGAGTAGTAACGTTAGAGTCGATAATAGCTGTTAATGCGTGTTCAAAACCTTCCTTAATAGAAGCACGCATGTTTTTACCATGACGCATTTCTTCACGTATACGTTCGTAGATAAGTACGTTAGCATCCACTGCCATACCCATTGTGAGCACAATACCCGCAATACCTGGCAATGTAAGAACAGAACCAAATGAAGCTAAAATTCCCATTAAGAAAAATACGTTGGCAAAAAGTGCAATATCAGCAATAAGTCCAGGTATAAAACCGTAATAAAGAATCATATAAGCCAAAACCAAAAGGAAAGCAATGATAAATGAAATTAAACCATTATTAATTGCTTCTTGACCCAATGAAGGACCAACAACATCTTCTTGTACAATACGAGCAGGTGCAGGCATTTTACCCGATTTCAATGTGTTAGCTAAATCCTTTGCTTCTTCTACAGTGAAGTTACCTGTAATTTGTGAGCTACCACCCGAAATTTCTGTGTTTACTGTTGGGAATGAATAAATATAACCATCCAAAGCAATTGCAATCGATTTACCGATATTATCTTTGGTCATACGCGCCCATGTTTTTGAACCTTCTTGATTCATTGTCATGCTTACGTTGGCATAAGCCGAAGTTTGACTAAAGTCTGCACGAGCATCTGTAATCACATCGCCACCAAGTGGAGCACGTCCGTCGCGATTAGTGATTTTGATAGCAATCAGTTGGAAAATTTCCCCTTTTGTATCTAAAGCTTTTACTGTCCAGCGCAAACCTAAGTCGCGAGGTAAAACTTCCTTAACTTGTTTGGTTGCAAAGTAAGCATTAATTTTTGCAGTATCTTTACTTTGTGCCATACCTACAATTGGTCCACGACCTCTATTGTCGACTTGAAGAATTGCAAACAATGGATTTTCAGCACGGCTTTTTTCCATCATTTTAGTAGAGTCAGTTTTTGATTCAACTTTCTTTCCTAAAGCTGCTTTTAAACTATCTACTTTATTTACAGCTTTAGCAGCCGCTGGAGCAGTTGTTGCTGCAGCAGCAACAGCAGCTTTAGTAGTATCAGCAACAGCAGCAGGAGCTTTACCAGCAGCCGATTGCAAATTAAATAAAACTGTATTAGCTTGAGCCAAATTATTATAAATTTCGCTTAACTCATAAGTTTCCCAAAATTCCAAATTGGCAGAACCTTGAAGTAATTTACGAACACGTTCTGGTTCCTTAATTCCTGGAAGTTCAATTAAAATACGACCAGTACTTTCAAGTTTTTGGATATTAGGTTGAACAACACCAAAACGGTCGATACGAGTACGTAATACGTTGAATGAATTGCTAATAGCACCATCAACTTCAGTTTTAATCACTTTTAAAACATCTGCATTAGAAGTTGTAAGAGATATTTTATCTTTCAATTCGAAAGTACTGAAAATGGTAGCCAATTTTGCATTTGGATCCAATTTTGTATAAGTTCTTGCAAACAAATCCAAATAAGGTACTTGACTGTTAGTGAATTGAAGTTTAGAAGCACTATCCAAAGCTAGATTGAAAGTTGGATTGGTGTTGAAATCGGATAACGAACGAATAATATCTGGAACAGATACTTCCAATGTTACGTTCATACCGCCTTTTAAGTCGAGGCCTAAGTTGATTTCTTTTTCGCGACACTCTTTAAGGGTGTAACCTAACCAAACTTTTTCGCTAGCTATAGAGTCTAAGTAGTTGTACTCTTTTAGTTTATCGCCGGCGGCATACTCTTTAGCTTTTTTGTTGTAGTTGCCAGTTACAAAGCTAAACGAAAGGTAAAATAAGCACACTAAGGTAAGTGCTATTGCAAAAAGTCTTACAAGTCCTTTGTTTTGCATGGAAAAATTTATTTAAAATAAGACATTAATTAGTTCATTTTTTTTACGAGGTGCAAATATAGCGTTTTTTTCTTTACAAACATAGTGAAATCTTAATCAGGTGTTTGAAAAGCATATAAAATTATGAAAATAAATTTATTTTGAGGTTATTCAATACCAAACACTATGATTTGTTTATTACTTTTAATGATAATTGGCATTTTAACAAGAAATGTTTTCTGTTGTAAAGATATGATTATATAGTACTTAGTAAGTATATTACTCCGATTTTCAAAAAATAACAATAAATTATTTGTTTATAATGAAAAAAGCAGTACTTTTGCAGTCACAAAATATCGCGGAGTGGAGCAGTGGTAGCTCGTTGGGCTCATAACCCAAAGGTCGTTCGTTCGAGTCGAGCCTCCGCAACACAAAAAAAGGTTGTTTCTTTATTGAGACAACCTTTTTTATTTAAATTATTCGGCCTTGAAACTATTTAGTCATACCGAAACTTTTAAAACGGATATCCAATTGCGAGGTGAACAGCAAAATCGTCATTCCATGAAGGACTAATCCTCCATTGCTCCCTGCGAGTTCTTACAGGGTCGAAAAGTCTAACTCCAAGATCTAATCGGGCAATAAAAAAAGAAATATCGAACCGTAACCCCGTTCCATAAGCAATGGCTATTTGTTTCATAAATGAATCAATTTTAAAAGTTCCACCCAATTGATTGTCATAATCGTTAATAGTCCAGATATTTCCTGCATCTAAGAAAAATGCTCCTTCAATAATCCAAAAAAGTTTGGTGCGATATTCCATACTCATTTCTAACTTAATATCGCCTACTTGATTATAATCTCTTTTTTTATCAGCAATTCGTTTATACACTCCTGGTCCTAAAGTACTTTCGCTCCAACCCCTAATACTATTGGCACCGCCGCTAAAAAATCGTTTTTCGTATGGAATTATGTCAGCATTTCCATAAGGAACTGCAAGACCAAGTCCTAAATGATATACAAAGCGATTGTTTTTGTCATAAATTTGGTGATGGGTGGTATTGTATTCGCCTTTAATATATTGCGAATACTGAATATTAAATAAGCGATAAGCACCAGTCGTATCGGGAGTACTTTTCATTAAATGACTCAGTCCATACAAAAGATTACCCGCTGTTTCGATGCTGTATTTATAGGTGGAGAAATTTTGTAATGATCTGGAAGCACTTGCGGTACTGTAAGAGCCTGAATATCCAATACGCATAATAAAGTGATTTTCGTAATTGAATTTATTGAACACGCCAGTATTCAAATAATTATCAATAAACGACTCTGATTTCCAAGGAAAATAGACATAATTAAGGTCTAATAATTGAAAACTATGGCTATAGCGCTGACGAGTCCATGAATACATTGTACCTGTTCCAATGTTGATAGACGAAAACTCATGAGGGCGATATTGGTAGCTAAGAGCACTCGTAAATTCAGTATTAGCATGAAAATTTCTCTTAAAATCGTAAGTCCCTATTGGCAACATGAATCGGGGAATTTTTAACCCCAATTGTACCCCTAATTGTTGTGCCCAAATATCTTTTTGCCACTCGTACGAGCTTTTCAATTGCATAGAAAGTGTTTCGGCGCCTTTAAAGATATTTCGGTGCATCGTACTAAAATTCAATGCACCACCCCAATATCCGTCGGTATATGTACCTTCCAATTCTGTTGAAAATGAAACCTCCTTGCCAGGAACAACAATAATATAACAATCCAACAAGCTGTCAGTGGCTACTTTGAAATTAATATTTACATACTTTATTGGACCAAGTGAATTGAGTGAAGAATATGTTCTTTCAACATCTCTATCACTAAAAACTGTATTTGGATTTATGTAGGTATTTTGTACTAATGCATCTAGTTTTATGATTTGTTTTTGAGGTGAAACAAGAATAAAATCGCGAAATGAAACTGTATCTAAAGATTCAGAAGCACGTAACCCTGGTGTCAAATTTGCAGCAGTATTGGAATAAAATATTACTTTTCGAATTTTAAATTGCTTAAAAACAGCTTTGTACGTAGAGTCATTTTTGTTCTGTAAATAGTCGCGCAATTGTAACGAAACATCAACAATGTGAGAGTTTAATGCACTATCAACTGAATATGTCAAAAATTCTTTGCTGAAATTATAATAACCGCGGCGACGAAAACGCTCTGTAATACGATCTCTTTCGGCATTAAAGACATCTACATCAAACAAAATATTTGTTTTTATTAACGATCGTGAAGTGTCGGCAGCTATTGCTAATAATGAATCATTGTTTAAATTAATTTTATAGTCTCTTAATTTGTATGGTTGATTTGATTTAATGATATATTCAACATTTGCTTTTTTTCCTTTTGTGATAACATTACTTGATACTTTTGCATTCATATATCCTTTGTTTTCGACTAAAAGCTGAAGTTGCTTAACCGAAATAGAGGTAAGTGACGAATTGTAAATAACTGGTTCATCACCAATTCGTTTGATAGTTTTATTTACAAATCGTTTGAATTTTGTGGTAGAATCTTTTCCTGCTAAATTATAAATGCCTAATTGCATTCTAAAAAGTCCAAAAACAGCGGCATTGGCAGTTTGCCTTAAATACTCTTTCAATTCGGAGCGTTTAACTTCTTTAATATCGCCTTTTATACTTGTTTTGTTGAGCAAAAACTCACCTTCGGGCACAAACTTAGTGCTATTGCAAGCTGAAATCAAAAGAACAAGAATAAATAAGCTCAAAAACTGTTTTTTCATACCAAATTAAAAAAGAAATAAAAATATTTTGCAAATATAGCTTTTTTATCGTTTTCTTTGCTAGCTTTGTAACATAAAGATTTACTATTCATACAAAAACACTTCATTTAACTTTTTAAAAGTTTTAAGTGAATTTTTTTTAGAAGTAAGTAATGTTACCAAGATATATTAAACCCCGATAAAGTAAAATGCTATCGAAAAGTAAAATTAAATTAATAACTAGCTTATTACAAAAGAAATTTAGAGACGAAACTGGATTATTCATTGCCGAAGGTGGTAAATTAGTATTTGATTTGTCCTCATCTTTCCGTTGCAGCATACTTATTGCGACAGTAAATTGGTGGAGCGAAAATGAAAAAATTATTTCAGATGAATATATTACAGTTACTGAGGATGAGCTAAAAAAAATCTCAAATCAGAAAAGCCCTCAAGGAGTTATGGCAATTTTCGAAAAGCCTTCCAATGACTTTACAATGGGCGACTTGACCAATAAACTAAGTTTGGCATTAGACAATGTTCAAGATCCGGGTAACTTAGGAACAATAATTCGTGTGGCTGATTGGTTCGGAATTGCAAATGTGTTTTGTTCAAAAAATTCAGCTGATGCATACAGTCCAAAAACAGTTCAAGCAACAATGGGAGCGTTGGCAAGAGTTAAGATTCATTATTTGGACTTACCTGAATTTATAAAGAATTGTAACAATCTACTTCCAATTTATGGTACTTTTATGGATGGAGAAAACATTTATAGTAAAGAGTTGACTGAATCTGGAATTATAGTGATGGGAAATGAAGGTAATGGAATTTCTGAAGAAATTGAAAAATTAATTACAAACCGTTTGTTGATACCAAGTTATCCGTCGAATGAACCAAGTTCAGAATCGTTAAATGTGAGTATAGCGACTGCTCTTGTATGTGGCGAATTTAGAAGAAGAATTTGACATGTAAGATTTATTAAAAACAAGTTATACCCATTTTGTACAAAAAAAAAGAATGTCTGACTTTTGAAATGTCAAACATTCTTTCCGAGCTAATAAACAAACAAATAAACTAAATAATTTCAAATTCTTACTCAATTTTACTATGTAAGTATTTGAATAATTGAACTTTGTGTTGCTTTATGAAAAATTCAGTACCCGAAAGGGATTGAAGTTGTAATTATGGGTTCACAATCTTTCTCACCCAACTTTTTCCACCAACTTCAATCTGAACGGTGTACATTCCTTTTGCTGAAAGTATTATTTCCAACGAATTGTTGCTCGCAGTTTTATTAATAACCATTCGTCCAATAGCATCAAAAACCCGAACACTAGAATTTGGCAACAAATTATTAATTGACAATTGACGGTTGACAATTGACAGTTGAAAAGCATCTATATCAGTTTCCACTACATTAGCAGTTGGAATTCGTTGTGCAGTAATTGTAAAACGCGTATTGTCTGTTCCAGCACTAGCAGTAAAAGTATAATTGGAAGTCAATAAATCAGTAATAATTGCAGGATTGGTACCATTATCTGTTAGTAATAGCTTTGATAAACTTTTCACTTTTGTACCATCTACGCTGATTGTAGTGCTACCTGCTGTTTTGGTATAAATGGCCAAAGGAAGTTGAGTCACACTGCTTGTAGGCAATACATTGTATGAATAATTGAGACCATTCAAAACTGTATAAACTTGCGGAATAATTGTTTCGGTAGTTATCATTTTTTCATAATCAACGCCATTTTGATAGCCCGCACTTTGAGTATCGTCCAAAATAATATTCGTTCTATCCGTTCCAGTAGCTGTTGTACAGTCAAGGAATACTACGTCGGCAGTATTTGCAGATACAGTTGAACGTACAGATTGACGCGAGGCCAAGTCGAATGACAAGCTACCAGCGGCTGTAACTTTGGTAAAATATGCCGCAAATGGATCGACGACAGGAAGATTTTGAACATAAGCGTCATTGTAATAATCATTATATGTCAATCCATTGAATTTCCACATATTGGTCATATTACTTCCATTATTAGCATTGTATTTGCTCAAGTAAGGCTGTCCAACCAAGTTCCAACCATGATCGGTAGAAGCTGCAGCACCTGTGTAATTTGTTACATCAATTGTTTTAGCTGTTTCACTTAACACAATGGTTTTTGTTAAAGGAAAGTTTAATGTTGCTGTACCTGTTGCTATTCCAAAAATATAACCTTTGTAAGCTGTCAAAGTACTACCCGAAGTAACTGAAAACCAGTTAGAACCAGTTCCTTTTTTAGCACGATTGTCTCCATCATATTCTTTAATAAACCAAGTGCTACCTAAAGTTCTACCACCATCAACTGTTATTGTATTAACGTCGATATTACAAGGGAATGACATAAAATACCATTTTTTGTCATCAATAGTTCGTTGGTAAATAACATTTCCAGTAACATTAATTCCACCTGTGCCCAAATTAGCACTAAAGGTTTCAGTATCTGTGGCTTTGAAAGTCAAATCGCCATTTACAGCCAAGGTATTTGATAAATCGAGTTTTGCACCAGCATCAATCACAACAGCACCCGATACCGTTAATGGTTGTGAAACAACAAGTTTACCACCAGTAGATGCAGTAATACTATTTAATGTCTTATTTTCATTAATCGTTAGTACAGTATTTGCGCCACCTATTGTTACATCACAACTTGTGCAATTAGTTAAAAAAGATGCGTTAATAGAAGTCCCTGTTGGCACTGTAACATCAATTGTAGCAAAATTTGCTACCAATATTTTGGCGTCTGACACTGTAAAAGCGTAAGATGCGGATGTGGATTGCTCAGCGCCACCGCTTGAATTCAATGTCCAGTTTACAAAACGATAACCAGCATTTGCAGCAGCAATGACGGTTGCACTTGCTCCCGAATCATAAGTTCCAGCACCAGAAGTGATACTTCCACCTGTTCCAGCTGAAGCAGCAACAGCAAATTGTTGAACAAAGTTGGCAACTAAAGTTGTTGCGCCCGACACTGTAAATGTATATGATGCAGATGTGGATTGCTCAGCACCACCGCTTGTATTCAATGTCCAATTAACAAACCGATAACCAGCATTTGGAGTAGCAGTAACCGTTGTTGAAACACTTTTGGTAAATGTTCCAGCACCTGAAACACTTCCCATGGTTGGATTTCCATTTGTCAAAGTCACATCAGCATTAGTTCTTGGTGTGGGGCTATCGTCAATCCAAATTTCGTCGCAATAATAATCACCTACAGCAGTACCATCCCAATGCCCCATTCTGAAATCTAAAGCGGTAAAATATCCAATCGAAGATAAATCAATCACTACATCCTGCCAGGTATTAGCATCAGTAATTGTATATTCCGAATTTATTGCTGCATCAGTTGAGCACTGTTTTATATAACATAGAATTTTTTGACCAGCAACTGGCACCGACACCAAAAAGTGAAGGTATTTGTGAGTAGCATCTACTTGTACCGTGTTACTAAATGTCATTATGCTTTGTGTATACCACAGTGCATTGGCAATTACCGAACGCTTAAATACCTTGGCTGTCGTGTTTTTAGCATTTTCCATCGGGTTAGCAAAAGGGTAAGTAACCGTATTGTCAGCATTAATAGTTCCTTCATTAATCCATATACTTGCATTGGCTGCTGTGCCAGGTTCAAAATCGTATAGGTTATTTCCTGAAAGGTAAGGCCGAGGTAGAGGATTGTTACTTAGAATGATTTCGTCGAAATAATAATTGGTAACAGACTCAGCATTTCCACTCCAGTTCAAATCCATTGCAACCGTTATTAATGATACTGCTGTTGAATTATCTTGAAACCATTTCAAATCCACGACCACATCTTCCCATTTGCCAGCGGCTGTGAGGTTCATGTCCCATGATTTACCTGCTTCTCCATTTCTATGTTCTGTATTAATTGATACACTAAATCCATAATTTTGATTTTCACGATACATAAATATATGCAAATAGCGATTTTCATTTGTTATAGTAATAGGTGTATTAAGATTAAAATTTAAAAAATCAGGCCACCAGCTATGACCTTGTAATGACTTTAAATGCAGCACTTTATTAGTACTGTTTATTCCACTTTTATCAGGATTGTCGGTATTGCGTGCATAAACTGGCGACTCCGTTGTACCAAAATTTTCATAATTTCCAGCTGCATTAGACCATGTGCACATATCCATTCGTGAAAAAGCTTCGGGAGTTGTTTCACCTGTAAAGAGAATTGTGTTTGCGGAATAAATTAACGAATAGCAGGTTAATGCTAATAAAATAAGAATAGTTTTTGTTTTCATAATAACACAAATTTAATTTAACAATGTATTTAAATGGGTTAATAATACGAATACTAATGTTCCGAATTTATTTTGCAAATATATCGCTTTGACTAAGTCTTGATGTTTACTATTTTACCAATTTCTTTAATTATTGTAACGCATCATTCTAATACTATATATTTATACTATTAGTGAGTGAGTTGCGCCCCAAAAATTGCAAATATTACAACGAGATTTCAAATCCATTATTCGCAAAAAAAAGCCTCAACTACAAACTGTAATTGAGGCTTTTCATAATATAAACCTTGTTTACAAACATCCAAAATATATTATTCAACCGATTGAATTTTAACGACTGCATCTTTCAACCAAGGTGCAGCAAACTTAACGCTTATATTACCAACTTGACCGTTTGTCTGAATATAAGCCAGCAATCTGCCATTATAAACGCGTTGTACATTGTCGGAATAGTTTCCCATATCTGAGTTATTGCTGGCTTCGAGCCCAAGCAACTTTGCAGGACCTTCAATGGTGCAGGTAACTTCATCTTCCGAAATCATTACGGGAATGCCATCTTTGTCAACTACCTGAACTACAACCTGCGCCAATCCTCTGTCTTTTTTTATAAGAGTCAAATCGGAGATAGCGGTAATGGCTTGTGGTCTACCGGACGATTGTATCGCAAATTGGCACACTGGCAGGTTTTCATTATTCATTCCCACCACTTCCAGTTTTCCTTTGGCGTAAGGTATATCCCAATAAATAACACCCGTATTGTCGTCGAGCGTTTTAATTTCGCCGACTTGATTCCCGTTCAATACCAACTTGGATTTCGGGGTGTTGGTATAACAGACTACACGAATGGTTTCGCCCGATTCGTAATTCCAAATTGGCCAGGCATCCGTCGACAAGAAATTCTTATCGGCTGGCTGTGGGTACGTTCCGATATAAGTAACCGGCTTTGTGCTCCATAAAGCCTGGCGGAAATGACCGCGTGGTTTAAGGAAACCGCCAAAATCGAGAAAACCTGTATAGAATCCGCGTGACGGCCATTCGCCTGATTCGCCGAGGTAATCAATCCCCGTCCATATAAATTGCCCAAAAATATAATCGTTATCACGCACCGCCTTCCATGACTCCATGCTGTGACCATTTTCACTGCCAAAAATAACACGCTTTGGATATTTAGCGTGATCCTGTGTATATCGGTCTTCGGTATAATTATAGCCTGTAATGTCTAACACATAGGGGTATTCGGTTTCGTTGGACATAACTACTCCGGCCAGAGCAGCTGTAACAGGGCGCGAAGTATCAAGGCTGCGTACAATAGTGGACAATCGTTTTGAAATTCCGCTCAAACGCTCAGCTTTAGGGCTATTAGGCAAATAGCCACCATGCATTGGCTGATTAATGCTCGTTCCATCAAGAATTGGGTGAGTATAGGGATCGTTTGGATAATCTACCTCGTTGCCTATGCTCCACATAACAATAGAAGCATGATTTCTGTCGCGCAAAACCATATCAGCCAAATCTTTATCACTCCATTCGTTGAAAAAATCTGCCGAACCCTGAAATTCCGGAGTTCCCACGTTCCATCCGGTTATCCACTTACGTTTCGGAAATTCCCACTCATCAAATGCCTCATCCATAACGAGCAGCCCTATTTCGTCGCACAATTCGTAAATATCTGACGCTTGTGGATTATGACTCAGGCGAATGGCATTGCAACCCATTTCTTTTAAGTTGTTTAATCGTCGTTTCCACACTTCGCGAGGCACAGCAGAGCCTAAACAGCCGGCATCATGATGAATACAAACACCTTTCATTTTGGTAAAAACATTGTTCAATGCAAAACCTTTGTTGGCATCGAATGTTAGTGTGCGAAGTCCTAAATTTTGCTCATTTTGGTCAATAATTTTTCCATTTTGCTTCACGACGGTTTTAACAGAGTAAAGTGTTGGGTTTTCTAATGACCACCGTTTTGGATTATTGACGGTAAGCAATTGCGAAATAATGGTTTTTTTGCCCACTTCTGTTTTCAGCTTTTTGGAAACAGATGCAATAATTTTTCCGCTTTGCGTATCCATAATTTCGTTCAACACCTGAACTTCCGTAGCGATTTTTGATTCGTTATTGATGGTCGATTCAACAGACACAACCGCTTTTTTATCTGTAATACTGGTTGCTTTGAAATACACGCCCCACAAATCGAGATGTACCGGCGAAGCAGTTACTAAATACGCATCCCGATAGATACCTGAACCAGAATACCAACGTGAATCACGTTCTCTGGAATGGTCGACCCGAACTGACAATACATTTTTTTCGCCGAATTTCAAATAAGGAGTCAAATCATACATAAATGAAATATATCCATTGGGGCGTTTACCAACAGAATTTCCGTTGATAAATACTTCGCTGCGATTATAAACACCTTCAAAATAAACAAATACTTTATTGTTTTTTTCTGATGCGGGAACAATAAAAGTCTTTCGATACCAACCAATACCGCCCGGAAGATATCCCTGGCAACTGGCTTTATCCGGACTGTAGACTCCTTTCACGCTCCAATCATGTGGTAAATCGAGGGATTGCCATTTGGAGTCGTCTAATGTGGGATTAGCACCATCCTTTACATCGGCAAGTGTAAATCGCCAATCATTATTAAACAATATGGCATTACCAAACTGAGGCTTAGCCGAACTGAATATAGTGGCTAGAAATAAAAATACGGTTGTGAGAATTAATAATCGTTTCATATTCGTTATTTATATATTTATCATCAATTTCTATTAAAACTCTAAAAATCGTATCGGTATTTCCTTCTTAACACTTCCAGAGCTATACATTAATCTGAGTGCTTCTCCACTAATATTATCAAAGTAATCTACTCTGATTGAGTGCTTTCCTAGCGTAAGTTCACTGCTACCTACTTTTTCTATTTCGCCATGAGAGCCATCGTTGTCGATAATCAGTTTGCCATCGATATACAGTTTACTACCATCATCCGAAAGCAGATAAAATGTATAGTTACCTGTATTGGGAATTGAAATAGAACCATTAAATTTTATGCCAAAATGATCTTCGCGTCCTTTTATTGCAGCAAGGTCAAAACCAATTGATTTTCCTTTTTTCAGTGGTGTTAGATTTTCCAAATCGGATGTTTTTGTTATTTCTCCCTCATAATATTCGTAGTTTAATCCGTTAATTTTGGGGTCAAAAGCAGCTACTTCGAGTTGCGAAACGTCACTGGGTTGCTTGCCTTTTTCAAACGCTTTGGCTTTGACAATTGTATACTCAGTCAATTCAAAAGGTTTGGAATAAATCGCCGACTTTTCGGTAGGCGTTGTACCATCTATTGTGTAATGTATAGTGGCATTAGCGGTTAATGTTGTGAGTGTCACCATAGCTTTTTCAGGTTTTGAAATCACTTGCTTATCAACAGAAATGACAACTTTTTGAACATAAGGTTTGGGGTCGTCAATTTGCAAAGTAACAGGGCCAATAAGTCCCGATGACAGTAAAGGCGCATTGGCATCAGGTGCTGTGGTGGCGTTTGTAGTGCGTTTTTCGGCTGGCAAAGCAGCATCACCCACCAAGCGGTTATTCCATGTGTTGGTTATCTCTATTTCGAGAACATTATTTTTCTTTTTCAGGAATTTAGAAATTTCCACCATGTGAGGTTCAGCCCACACCAACCCTAATGCTTGACCATTCAGCTTTACTTCGGCCAATGAATTAAAAGCACCTAAATTGAGATACACAGCCTTCTTATTATTGAAACTTGGGGCATTGAATATTTTACGATAACGAGCCGTTCCGCTGTAATACTTAATACCGGCTTCGGGACGTTTTGTCCAGTCTTCGAGCTTCTCAAAAACCACCGATTCGGGTGCTCCCTGTTTTTTATCAAAACCTACCGTCCACGCATCAACAAGTTCTCCAATTGTTTTTTTACGAACGAAATTGATTGGATTTGCATTGACAGTAGTGGCTTTTTTTTGAAAAACAATAAAATAAGACTCACGAGCAGCAAATTCCAAGGGTACAATGGTTTTACCATTTTCAATTTTAAAATCGGTTAAATCACGTAATTCTTTAGTTACCGGATTCCAAAGCTCTGGCTGCAAACCAGTGACTCTGAACGATGGCGAAAATTCATCCATTTGATCTTTCTGGTTTGAGATGTAATAAATTTCGGCATCGGCGGCCGAACGGTGTATCCATGGAAATGATTTGGCATCGATATTACCAATATCAGGAATAAGATTCAAGTCATTGAAAACCGCTGTCAACTCTACTCCGTTGTATATTTTCCCTTTGCCAACTGCTATGCTCTTCGTTTGTATGCCATCGCAATTTTGCCACAGTTCGTGCGCCATTTTTTTCACTTGCTCATCGCAGGCTGGATAATTTTGGAGACTTGGCGACCTGGTTGGAGCTGGCCCTACCACAATGCCTCCATCGAAAATCAATTGTTTCAATTTACTTAACAGGGCAGGACGCATGGTGTTTTGCGGCGGTAATACCAACACTTTGTACGACATACCATCGGGTAATACAAAACGACCATTTTTGATGTGCATTTTTTCAATTACTTCGGCATTTACATAATCAAAATTGTATCCATCGGGCAATTGTGGATTACGGATTCCGGTCATTTTAGGCGCATCTTCGCCCGTGAAATAAGCCACATCCGCCACATATTTTCCTTGTTGAAGCATATAATGCGTACGGCGCATGTAGTCCATCCATTCTTTTGATTGGTAAAACCAGGTGTTGTGGCGATTAAATTCCACCCCAAACCAGGCGTTTATTCCGGGTATTTTATCTTCGTAAGGTTGGTGAATGTACACGTGCATCACAAAATGATTGATGCCTTTGGTAGCAGCCCAGTCGCCACGTTTTTTCAAACTCCATGGCTCCCAGTTCCACATAGGACCACCTGAAGTAAATGCCTCGGCATGAACCACATTTTTGCCGTAACCATGCGCTGCCGACGATGCTGCGCGAAGTTCCAGCCCTTCGGGTTCGTCACCTGTCCAAAACTCGCCTCCTATTTCGTCACTTTGTCCGCCATATTGCAAAAACTCGCCCGGATAACCCCAGTGTCCGTAGTTTTCTAACCACAGTTTCAAGCCATATTCATTGGCTTTTTGGCGTAATCCACCTACGTAATGATAGGAAATACGGTCGGCAATAATGCGTCGTAAATCCCATAGAAAGCGGTCGGACATGTCGGCACTACCCACTACAAGTCCCGAAATTACAGGCAGAAAAGGCGTTGGGTCGTAACCGAACTGTTTTTCAAAATCGGCAGCCATGCCGTCGGTCCAGTTTTGCGCACCCGTTTCGTAACTATCAGCCACTATGTGTTTCAGCGCTGTTCGTTCACTTTCGGGCAGTCGTTTAATTATTTTTCCAATATAAGCATCAAAATGACCAGCAACCCATTGCTTATTCATTTTGTCGATTTCCAAGCCGGTAGCTTCCACCGATGCAGGAGCATTTTTTTGTCCTGTCGATGTCATTCCAATGCGTTGAATCATCCATTCGCCGACAGGCACATCCCATTCCAGTGTGCCATCAGTTTTCATTTTCGATGAGATATTTATCACCTTTTGCGGTTGAATAGTCAGCGTATTATCAGTCATTTCAGCTTGCGGTTTCCACAAATAAGCATCCCAAAGCGGTGCCGGTGTTGGCCATAGTTTTGCCAGTTGTTTTTCGGCAAAACGTTCGGTGCGAGCTGCACCTGAAAGTGCAATTTCGGTAAATCCTGCTTTTCCGTTTATATTGGAGAAAATCAACCGAAATTGCGTGGAAGAAGTAGCTGGAAATGTTTCGCAAATTGGTGCAAAAGGAATAAAACCAACACTGGTACTGTTATTTGTACGTTCAATACCGAATGTTTTGAGCGTTTTAAATGTACCATCACTTTGTTTGTACTGCAACTCGCATTGTGCACTAAAACTGCTGTGGGATGGGTAAAGCGTTAAACTCCGCACTGTATAAGGTTCCAATTGAGTGAAATTCAGCTTAAATGTATTTGACAGTGAGGCTTGTAAATATGTTTCTATCGTCTGATTGCCATCAAACCATTTAATTGAATTCTCAGTTTCGGGTGAGCAAGTAATTGCAGAATTGGCATTCGACAAATAATTGGCATCATTCACTGGTGCGCAATACGCTATAACCGCCACATCCTGAAACTGTGCGGTAGGTGCGGTGAGTTTTACCGACAGTTTTTGTGGTCCTTTCACCTTGAGCTCCGACATGGTAAGATAGCGCATCGAGTTTTCGGGTTTATTCCACGGCCCGCCAGACTGACTCCAACCCGGCGAGTTGAATAAGCCAATGTTAACACCAGTGCGTTTCCCCTCACGAATGGCGTGATCTATCATAAGAAACCATTCTTCGGTAAGAGCTTTTACCTTTCCTTTTTGCTTTATTTCATCAATATTTCCAATCAATGCTTCGCCAATTCCCACTTTAGCCATTGCTTCGAGGTCTTTGGTAATGCCTTCTTTGGAAATATGGTCGCTAATCCAGTACCAATACACCCAGGGCTTGGTTGAGGCCGGTGGATTTTTGAAATTTGTTGATAAAGGATCTGTTTGTGCTTTTACCGAGGAAAAAACACTTAGAAAGAAAATAATCAGGGCTGATTTTAAGAATATTTTGCTCATGTAATATTTATTATATATCTTATATTAAGCGATTTATAACTCTGTATAACAATCTAAATTACTATTGTTTTAAGTAAAGTGGTTTTGTTATATTTCGAACTTATTTTCACCAAATAAACTCCGGGTGTTTTTACATTAAAATTCGATTTGCCATTAATAATTGTTTTCAATTGGATAGTAAGTCCGCTAATATTCATTAGTTCGGCTTTATAACCATCTTCGGCATATACAATCACGTTTCGATTATTTACATTTACATAATAAGATTTTGATAATGTGTTATTTACATTTGAATTAATATCTATAATTTTCCGAGGCGTAGAATCATTGCTCAGCGTGATAGCATCAATATAAAAGGTTGATATTTCCTCCGTTTTAATTGAAGCTGAACGTTGAGCAGAAAGATTATTTTGGACTAAAGCAAGTGCCAAAAAAGCTAAAATGATACTGATATTGAGTTTCATATTTGGATGTTTTTTAATTATAAGAATAAATTTTTACAAGTCGATTACTTGCGAACCTTCTTTTAACTGTACCTCTTGTTTATTCCATATCAATGTTCCAGTTAAACCAACAGGCAAAGTTATGACTGCATGAAGTTTGCCTAACGTAGATTTGGTAAGATTAACGGTAATTAAGCCCAGCTTATGTGGCACTTTGCATTGAATCGTCGTTAATGAGCCCATTTGGGGTTTGACAAGAACACTTGTAAATCCATCGTCTTTGGGTTGTACCCCTGCAACATACTGCGACATAAGTGTAAGCGGACCGCCTGCCCAGCCGTGGTTGTATGAACCACCACCATACGTGGCAGAACCTACTCCCCAACCTTCCCACAACGTAGTTAAATTACTTTCAACCATAGCTTTATAACGTGCTTTCATGCGATTTATACCTCCTATGGCATCGTTCATCACAAAATAGGCTTCGAGAATATATTTTTCGATATATGGTCCGGCAAAATACGTAGCGTCCAACAAGGTTTTGATAGATGTCCATTTCGTTTCGTCGGCAAGTCCGGCAACCACTGCCAACCCATTTCCTCTATCATCAGTTGGTCCAATATACAATGGCGAGCGGTATTCTTTACCTGTCCAAAATGTTTTATTAAAAGCATCTTTTAGCACTTGTCGTTGTCGTTCATATTTTGCTGCATCCTCTGTATATCCTTGCAAAGTGGCCATTTTCGACAAAGATTCAAGTGCCATATAATACCATGCATTTTCGCATAAAGGCATATCAATATTGCTTCCCCAATCTGTCCAATCCCAAAACAACCCATTTCCTCTTTCGGCTAAACCGGGGCGATGGACTACCAGTCCTTGCGAATCGAGTTTCCATAAATCCATGTATCGTGCAATTTTTGGATAGGCATATTCCACAAAGGATTTATCGCCGGTGTATCGGTAATAATTCCAAAATCCAAATTTGCCTATACTAGCCAATGTTTGCTGTGGAAGTTCGTTAACCCATTTTCCCGGTATGGGCGAATAAATGGAGGCATCGGGTCGTTGCCATTCCAGCAAGTTCGACATGGCTTTTTTAATTGCTTTCACTCCAATGCTATCGCAGGTATAAAAAATTTCACCCAGAATAATCGTAGCATCACCCCACCATTGAGCGCGCTCGCGATCAGGGTCTTGTATGGCATCGCGCATATTTAAGTCCATGGTATTCATCGCCTTTCTCCAAAGTGAATTTAAAAACGCATCATCACTTTGAAACAATCCAATGTGTTCGCTGGGGAATGAAGTTCGGCGATAGCCCAGTTTAAGTACTTTTATACCTGCCGGTATCGAATATTGCACTTTGTGCCCGTTCATATAACCAAAAGTTTCAAATTCCTGTACACCGGCACGTGTAACATATTCGGTACGGACATTGTATTCACTGCCTCCGTTGTAATTATCGGTGCGAATATCAATTGTAACTCCCGCTGTGGGTGCATCAATTTGAAGATAGGGTGTAATGGTGTAATTTACAGGAAGATCCATTTCTACAACAGTGCCATTGGATACAAAAGGATAGGTTAAGGTATTGGTATAATCTACTACACCTGAATTTTTCCATTGCGGGAATGGTCGTTTCCAAAGTTTATTCCAGGGAGCACCGCCAGCAATTGCAACTTCCACCGATGCCGTAAAGTTGGCTTCGTTGTATGTAGGCAACATCCAGCCGTCATAGTTAGCAGTTGAGGTGTAACGAATATTGTATTCTGGCAAACGTGAATTAGGTTTTGGATCGCCGGTTTCGCCAAAAGCATCACATTTAGTATTTTTCCATGTTTTATCCGAAAGCAATGAAACTTGCGAATTTTGTGCTTCGAAAAGAAAACCTGCTGTTCCACTATTTTTGTGATTATAGCCATCGCGACCCCAATACCAAAGTAAAGCCGCAATGGTATTTTCGCCTTGCTTCAGATAGCTGGTAATATCAACCTCATCATAATAGGTGTCGGTTGGAGTAGGGCCCCGTTTCAACTGCCCTTCAAAAACTACTAGTTCTCCATTGATGTAAAGCCAGTATTTTGAATCGGCAGCTATTTTGGCAACCAGTTTTTCGCTCAGCGGATTGTCAAGCGTAATTTTTTTACGGAACATCAACCATTGATTAGGCGTACTCGGGCTTTTTGCGCTCGTAATCCATTTCGTTTTGGCATTAAATGTTCCATTTGTTTCGTTTGAAATCCATTGCGCACTGTTTGGATTATTTTGGATATTACGATAATATACAGCTATTTCACTTACAAATTTTAAGGGTGAAACATCTAAAACAAAATCCTTCCATTCTCCAGCTTCATTCGCTGTAACTTTTTTAATAATTTCAACTGAACTTCCGCCAATATCTTTGGCTAAAAGTTTAACATTAACACCCGATGCACCTATTTGCCCAGTAGGAATAAAGACCAAGGTGTGTAAATAACCAGGCAATGTGCCACCTACGGGAATAGCCCCTTTTAATTCAATTTTGGGACCTTCTTGCCAATTGAATGCAAGGCTGCTTTTATTGAATTTCAAGACCTTACCTTTATTATTTACTACGCTCTGAGTAAATGGATTAGCTAGTATTTCGTTTGAATTTCCGGTATATTGATTGTCAATCTTCAATATCCATTTGTTGGTTTCATTTTCGTCCTCAAAATTCAGATTAAACCCAGTACCATCTATAATATCTTTTATTCTTGGCTGTGAATTATCGCTAAATTCAAACTGATCGAAGAGATACTTTGCTTCCCCCCAACCAGATCGAGGGTCATCCCAATTATCACTAAGTATCATCTCAATATAATTCACTTTAGTATTTAAATGGTTAACACCAAGGTCTATAACAACATCTTCCCACACGCCATCCTGTGTAAGTTTACCTCTAAAAGCAATTGATTCAATTCCATTGATACCTATAGAAAAATTTTTGGGCTGAATAGATCTGTAACACATTATTTTCAAATACCGATTCTGTTGGGTAATTGTTACGGGATTTTTCATCGAAAAAAAGATGAAATTTCCCCACCAGTCGACATTTGCCAGGTTAACCGCCTGCACGCATGTGGCGGTTTTGTTAACCCCCGAGATATCCGGATTGGGTACTAGTCCCGGCGCACCTTTGAATAAGTTACCATCGTACCAGGTTCCTGGACCATTAAGCACAATATTATTTGTTCCTCCGGTTTCAAAATCGGAAAGAAGTTGAGAAAAAGTGCTAACATTTGAAAACAATAGAAACAGGAAGATAATACAGTTAATTCTTCTCATAAGAAATAATTTAATGATTTTAGTAATTAGAGGTATAATGGTTTTTACAAAACAAATTTAGATGCGTACTTTTTCCCGTTGGTTCCAAGTACAACAAAATACACACCTTTCGGAAAAGGTAAATCAACTTCAATAGAGCTACCTACATCCATTTTTACTTGTTTACTGAGCAATTGAATTCCTGATACATTCAGAATCTGTATTTGCACATACTGTTGAAGAGTAGAATTTAAAACCAATTGTTTTTTATCGTTTACAGAATATTTTAGTGCAAGCTCCTTCAAAGTAGGTGGTAAGGTGGTGATATCATTTGCCAAATCGAGCTTAAAACTATTGACAAAACTCAGTTTTTGAATAGAACCATCGGCATTAAATACAAGCGGACTGCTCCAGTATTGGAAATCGTGTCCTTTAATGCCATCAGGGCGTGAACCCCATCGGTCGGCCATCCACAAATAGGCAGTACCGGTAAGCGTGGGTATTTCGGCAATGTGTGTTTGCTGACCATGGATAATATTATCGCTTGCATCCAGGTATTCCGACGAGGCACGGACAGAGCCTCCATTGGCTTTTGCCGCCACATTCACGCCGTTTGCGTAGGCTTCCAACTCAACTAATCGCGAATGATCATTGCTTTTTGAGCTACGGACGATGAGCCGGATTTTATTGGTTGAAACCGCTGCGAATGTTATTTTGCGCCAAACCAAATTATTACCGGAAATAGATCCACCGGGAATTATTTTCCAACTTGTACCGTCCCAATACTCTACATCAAAAGCCGTATTGCCATAATCAGCAAAAGTCATTATTTCGGTTGGAGTTGTAGCACTTCCGTCCTGAATAGTAAATACATCAACTTCCGAAATTGACTTCGCACCGTTAAACGTAAATTCCAGACTATCTGGGAAATACCCTGGTGAATTGTCGTTCCAACCACCCGAAATTCCCCAATTAGTACCTATGCGATCGCCATCAATGGTTGCCGATGCTGGATATCTTGATTTCTCAAGATTGTTTATATTTCCGCGGTAATTATACGGTCCCAATGGATTTGCCGAAGTGTAAACTTGCGCTCCAGAGCCTTCGGGGCAAAACGGACATGTTCTGTCAGCCAACACATAATAAATACCATTACGCTTGAACATATTACAGGCCTCGCCATTAGCCAAAATAACACCACTACTTACTTGCGCTGAACCCAAATAATCATCAGTAAGTAATTCCACACTAATTAAATGGCCGGGAAATGTGGTGTAAACAATGTATCCTTTTGCATCTTCATCCACAAACAAACTTAAATCGCCTACATTTTTTGCTAGGTTTTTTACGATAACATTCTGATTGACTATGGTGTATGGACCTTCTGGATTATCGGATGTGGCAACACCAAATAGTCCATTCCAAAGGGTTGGATACCAATTGTACCACATTACATATTTTTTTTGCTTAGCGTTATACACTACATGTGGCCGATAATAAACTCCAGTTGGGGGATTGGTAAGCATTTTGCCACAAGGCGTCCATTTGGTTAAATCAGTAGATTTATACGTCTGATAATAATTTGTATTTACAAATCCGTCCGTATTTCCATAAGCCGTTCCATACCAATAATAGCTGTTTCCAAATTTAATAACTTTTCCATCGTGCGCATCTACAATGTTACCATTAGTATCGTATCGTGGAAGTACATTATCAATGGTAATTCCAGTTTTGGATCCACCATCAATGATTTTTTGTGTTCGAGGCAGAAAATTATCGCTTAATTCAAACTGATCGAAGAGATACTTTGCTTCCCCCCATCCAGATTGAGGTGCATCCCAATTGTTACTAAGTATCATCTCAATAAAATTTACTTTGGTATTCATATAATTAACACCAAGGTCGATAACTACATCTTCCCACACGCCATCATGTGTAAGTTTACCTACAAAAGGAGTTGATTCAATGCCATTGATACCAATAGTAAAATTTTTGGGCTGAATAGACCTGTAGCACATAATTTTCAGATAGCGATTCTGTTGGGTAATTGTTACCGGATTATTCAGTGTAAAAAAAATGAAATTTCCCCACCAGTTGGCATCTTTCACATTGATAGCCTGTACGCAAGTAGTTGTTTCGTTAATGCCAGTCAAATCAGGGTTGGGTACTAAGCCTGGTGCGCCATTAAATAAGTTACCATCGTACCAAGTTCCGGCACCATTCACCACAATATTGTTTGTTCCACCAGTCTCGAAATCGGACAGAAGTTGAGAATAGATAGAAAAATTGGACAATAAAAATATATAGATGATAAGCGAGTTTATTCTTCTCATAATTAATAAATTGCTGATTTTTTAATAGTATTTTTGGAAATAAGTATTCAATAAATAATTATATATTTTACGAAAGCAATATTCGGAGAACCAGACTTGTAACTAAATCCTTGTAACTACTTAATGATTCTTACAAAATAAATTTAGTTGCGTACTTTTTTCCGTTGGTTCCGAGTACAACAAAATATACACCTTTCGGAAAAGGTAAATCAACTTCAATTGAGCTACCTACATCCATTTTTAGTTTTTTACTGAGCAATTGAATTCCTGACACATTCAGAATCTGTAATTGCACAGACTGTTGTTGGGTTGAATTTAAAACCATTTGATTTTTATCGTTTACAGAATATTTTAGTACAAGCTCGTTCAATGGACTTGTCAAAGCGGTATTGCCAGTTGATAAATCGAGAGAAAAACTATTGACAAAACTTAGTTTTTGGATAGAACCATCGGCATTAAAAACCAGCGGACTGCTCCAATACTGAAAATCGTGTCCTTTAATGCCATCAGGGCGCGAACCCCAGCGGTCGGCCATCCACAAAAAGGCAGTGCCAGTAAGCGTAGGAATTTCGGCAATGTGTGTTTGCTGGGCATGGATAATATTATCGCTGGCATCCAGATATTCCGACGAGGCACGGACGGAACCACCATTGGCTTTTGCAGCCACGTTTACTCCGTTGGCAAAAGCTTCCAGTTCAATAACGCGCGAAAAATCACCACTTTGAGAGCCACGGATGATGAGTCGGATTTTAGAAGTTGAAACCGCATTGAATGTTATTTTGCGCCAAACCAGATTGTTACCGGAAATAGATCCACCTGGAATTATTTTCCAACTTGTTCCGTCCCAATATTCTACATCAAAAGCCGTGTTGCCACTTTTGGCGAAAGTCATCAATTCTGTTGGAGTAGTGGCGTTTCCGTCCTGAACACTAAATACATTGACCTGCGATATTGACTTTGTACCGTTAAACGAAATTTCTAGGCTGTCCGGAAAATATCCTATCGTGTTGTCGTTCCAGCCACCGGCATTCCCCCAGTTTGAACCTGTGCGGTCGCCATCGATGACAGCAGAAGCAGGATATTTTGTTTTTTCGGCATTATTAATATTACCCCGATAATTATAAGGTCCCAACGGGCTTGCCGAAGTAAAAACCTGTGCCCCTGAACCTTCGGGGCAAAACTGACACATTTTATCGGCCAAAACATAGTATGTACCATTTCGTTTGAACATGGAACAAGCCTCGGCACTGGGTAAAATAACGCCACTGTTTGTTAGTAGCGAGCCCATAAAATCGTCGGTTAGCCTTTCTACCGTTATGGTGTGGTCGGCTAAGGTGGTGTACACAATGTATCCTTTAGCATCTTCATCCACAAACAGACTAAAATCGCCCACGCCTTTTGCCGAATATTTAACGCTAACATTCTGACTCACTATGCTATATGGGCCTTCTGGATTGTCGGACATGGCCACACCATATTGCCCATTCCAAAGGGTTTTGTACCAGTTGTACCACAATACATATTTTTTGCGTTTGGCGTTGTACACCACATGCGGCCGGTAATAAATACCCGTTGGTGGATTAGTTAGCATATCTCCACAAGGCGTCCAAGTAGTTAAATCAGCTGATTTATAGCACCGAAAAACATTGGTAGTGCCATATCCGTCGGTGTTTCCATAAGCCGTTCCATACCAATAATACGTGTTCCCAAACTTAATAATTCTACCATCGTGTGCATCAACAATACTACCGTTAGTATCGTATCGAGGAAGTACATTATCAATGGTAATTATATTGTTGGCAAACATCGAAATACACACAAATAAACCAATAAAGTTTAGCAATATTTTCTCTAATTTGATTGATTTATTTATCATATTAATAAGCAGTTATTTTGTGTTTTTTTAATAGCTGCAAAGTTATTACTAAAATGGTTTCGTAACTTTAAGTCATGTACAAATTTCTTCAATTATTGTAACATTCTTTTCATATCATACCAATTTGTAAAATTATATGTAAATCCATTGCCATAATTATATACAAATCTTTATCTTTGTGTAAATATCAATAGCCATGAAAACACAATCACGAATTTCGAACATTTTTTTAATTTCAATATTGCTATTTGGAATTTCTATTAAAGTTATTTCTCAAAAAATAGAATCAAACCTAATCAACAAATATTCTACAGAGCAGGGGTTATCAAGCAATATAATTTATAGTATTTTACAAGATAAATACGGATTAATTTGGATAGCAACCGAAGAAGGTTTGAACAAATTTGATGGTAAAAGTTTTACTCATTTTTCAATCAATAATGGACGGTATTCACTTTCACATAATAGAACTCAAACATTACTTCAGGCACGCGATGGCAATATATGGGCTGGAACTTCGGATGGATTGAATATCTATGACTACAAATCGGATAGTATAATTAAAGTCAGAACCAATACCAGCCCTATGAAGTTGGTTTATAATGATATAACCTGTCTTGTAGCGAGTATTGACAAATCAAGAATCTGGATAGGAACGTATGGCAATGGGGTGAATTATTTTGATTGGAAAACCAACAAATTCTATGCTCTCACTCTACCAAAAATTCCAAGTGTTCCAGCACCACTCAACGTGATGAGTATATTGGATGATGATAACAACCGACTTTGGATTGGCACACAGCACGATGGGCTTTACAGATATAATTTGGAAGAAGAAAAGTTAGAATTTTTTGAGCTTCCCGAAAATGGTCGATTTGTGCGTTCAATATATCAGGATAGCTTCCGTAGAATTTGGATTGGCACCTCCAAAGGTTGTTATTTATACAACGAAACAACCAATAAATTAGACTTAATAACTTATCCAGAGTCACTCAATATCAATTCGATAGGCGGTATTAAAGAAGATAGAAATGGTTTAATTTGGTTAGGTACAGAAAATTTTTTAATGGGTTTTTCGGTACGCTCGTTTTCGTTAACCGAAAAATTTGCGTATCAAGTAATCAAACAAGGTGAATCGGCTACCAGCTTGAGATGTGCTTCAATTAACTCTTTATTTACCGACAAAGATAATAATTTATGGATTGGCACTGCTTGGGGTGGTGTTAATATGCTACATGGTACTTCAACAAAGTTTAAGCTATACAAGCACGATCCTGAACGATTAGGCTCGATACCAAACTCACCAATAAATGCAATTGCTTACGATGGTGAAGGTAGTATTTTTGTTGCCACTATGGGAACTGACAAAGTCGGTTTATATAAAATGAACCTGCAAAGTGGAGAATCAAAACCCCTTGAAGTATCCAAAAAACTTTCAGGAAATGTATATCAATCTTTATTATACGATTTAGATGGCAATTTATGGATAGGCACATACAACAATGGATTGATAAAATCTAATAAGCAAGGAACTGGTTTGAAACAGTATTTATTTAACAACAAAAACAATAATTCGTTACCTGGTAATGATGTACGTACTATTTTTCAAGCAAAAGACAAATCAATTTGGATTGGTACAAGCAGTGGATTAGCAAAGTTCGATTTAAAAACACAAACATTTAGTCGGATTCAATTAATCAAAAACAGTATTGTTGCCATTCGCTCAATTGAGCAAGACAACAAGGGTGTTTTGTGGATTGGTACTTACGGAAAAGGTGTACTCACATACAACACTGTTAATCATAATATAAACTTAGACCCAACAAACCAAAATACTCACGTGGTGAGCGATATTTTTCTCAATGGTGATAGCGTTTGGATAGCTACACAGGGCGAAGGTTTGTTTTTTTATAACCAGAAAAACAAAAGTAATGCAAATTTCAACTCATCTAAAGGGCTACTAAGCAACTATTTAGCATCATTAGAACGCGATAATACAGGAAAAATATGGATAGGGACAAGCAAAGGTCTATCAAGAATTGACCCTAAAACAAATGAAATTGAAAGTTTCAGACCGAGTGATGGAATTCAAAACAGAGAATTTTCGGAAAGGGCTGCACTTGCTTTGCCCAATGGTCTATTTGCATTTTCAGGATTTGGAGGCATAAATATATTTAATCCACAAAACGTTACAAAAAATGATAAATGTCCTTCGGTATTTTTTACTAAACTTTTAATTTTCGATGAATTAATAACACCATCCGAAAATAAAGATGAATATTCTCCACTTAAAGAAAATATTACACTTACCCATAAAATTGAACTTAAATACAATCAATATGTATTTACGATTGAATTTATGGGAATAAATTACAATGCTGATCAAAAAACACAATATGCATATTTTCTCGAAGGATCAGATAAGAAATGGAATTACTTAGGTAATCAAAACAGTGTCACCTTTCGTAATTTACAACCCGGAAAGTATGTATTTAAAGTAAAAGCATCGAGCCCAGATGCAGTATGGAGCGATAGTAACATAGCTTCAATAATCATCATTGTACGTCCGCCTTGGTGGGCTTCGTGGTGGGCATACCTTATTTATTTTATTCTATTTATTGCATTATTGTATTTAGCTTGGCTGTTTGTAAACATAAGAATTGAAACCGCTAATGGATTAAAAATTGAACGTGCCCGACGTGAAAAAGATGAAGAATTGCATCAAGAAAAATTACAGTTCTTTACGAATATATCGCATGAATTTCGTACGCCTCTCACATTAATTATTGGACCATTGGAAAAATTACAGTTTGAAGAAATTGATCCGGATAAAAAATCGAACATTAAATTGATGCTTCGAAACGCCAACCGATTACTCACAATGGTTAATCAGTTGCTCGATTTTCGGAAAACGGAGCGTGGACAAATGAAATTGAAAGTTCAGAGATTAGATATTAAAAAATCAATCAGCGAAATTATTCTATCGTTTGATGAACTAAAAAAACAAAGGAACATAAATTTAAAACTCACTTGTGCTGATAAGGAGTTATGGGCGTGGTTCGATTTAGAATTCTTAAACAAGTCATTAACAAATCTTCTTTCAAATGCTTTCAAATTCACACCTGATGGCGGTGAAATTTCAATTTCCTTACTGTCTACAAAAGACACGTTGGAAAACAATCAACTTGAGATAACAGTTTCGGATAACGGTAAAGGGATACAGACCAAAGACATAAATAATATTTTCGACAGATTTTTCCAAGGCAAAGAAAAGAGCAATATGCAGCAAGGATCGGGAATTGGGCTTCATTTAGTAAAAAACCTTATAGAACTTCACCATGGTACTATTGAAGTTGAAAGCACACCAGGTATTCAAACTAGTTTTAAAATAACACTTCCAATCGAGAAAAGCGCTTATCTTAAAGATGAATTTATGGAAGATACTGAATCTGGCATAAATCGAAAGAAAGAGCAATCTAATGAAGAAAATGATAAAATAATTCATGAAAATAATTTATCAGATAATTCAAAATCAAACCATAAAAAAAGAATATTAGTAGTTGAAGACAATGCTGATATCAGAAGCTACATGCGTAGTATTTTGGGTTCAAATTACATTATTGAGGAGGCTGAAAATGGAGCTATAGGACTTGAAGCAGCTGTTTTACAAGATTTTGATTTAATTATTAGCGATATAATGATGCCCGAAATGGATGGAATTGAAATGTGTAAACAATTAAAAAAATCTATTGAGACAAATCACATTCCAATAATTTTACTTACCGCAAAATCGGACATAGAAAACCGTATTGAAGGTTTGAGCATAGGCGCTGATTCATATATTACCAAACCATTTCATCCTCAACATCTTACAATTCGTGTTGAAAAATTGATAGAGTTACGTGAAATGCTCCAAGAACGATATAGTAGAAAAATTTCACTTGGTGAAATGCACAATCAGAATATAAAATCAGAATCGCCAGAGGAGTTGTTTTTACAAAAAGCTATTTCGATAATTCTGGACAAAATGATTGAATCAGATTTTAATGGCGATGTGCTTGCCAATGAACTTTGTATTAGCAGAATGGGATTGCACCGGAAAATAAAAGCCCTTACCGGACAAAGTACTGGCGAATTTATACGAAATATCCGCCTTAAAAAAGCCTGTGAATTACTAAGTAACCATGGTAAAAATATTTCGGAAGTTTGTTACGATGTTGGATTTAATTCCCCATCGTACTTTACTACCTGTTTTACAGAAGTATACAAAATGACACCCACAGACTTTGTGAAAAGCATAAAATTGCAAATAGAATAAAACTTGATAGCTGAAATTTTAATTCAAATTAAAAGTCCACTGAAAATTAATTCAGTGGACTTTCTTTTACAAATTAATTGAAACCTTATAAAAAACTAAACAATCCCTGAATTAGATTTATTCCACTTTTACAAATATTGGAATAATACGTTTGTTCATATTGGTGTCGGTAACTGTTAGTTCTAACTTGTGATAAACAGTGGATATTTTCATAAACTGACCGTCATTGAAATAGTAGTTTTCCAACCATGAACTAGAAATAGCTGTTGCAGGCACTGCTATTTCGGCATTGAGCGTGTAGCTTTGCGGAGTAAGCGGGATGCCAGCTTCGGGGTTAGCAAAATTAATATATTTGCTATACAACCACGGTGAATAAGCCAATGTCAGGCTGCGTAACGACACATTGTCGCTGACAACTACACTAATACTGAAAGTTCCACCTTTGGCTACCGAGATTGTTGGTAATGATATAGTTTCGAGATTTACCTGAGGAATAAAGCACCAATAATACTTGGTAACATTTGCGTCGTCAATCACTTTGGTTTGAGCACCTGAAACAAGTGTAACGGTCTTACAATCTGGCACTTGGTGGTCGAAGCCATTGCTAATATCTTCAGACGATTGACATGATACTATCGCCACTGCCACAATAAGTATATATAGAATTCGTTTCATTGTATTTAATTTTTAATTCTTAATTCTTAATTAATCAATTGTCTTCCCAACCCTGATTTTGAACAATCAACTTTCCCATATTCCGGTATTTCAAAATCTCTTTGCGGGGAATAGGATACCAATACATTTTAGGATCAAAACTACGTGAGTCGGCATCAAAAGTTTCGTAAGTTAAAGCGCCGGTTGTTGGGTCTTTGGTAATTCTCACCCCTTTTACAGGTTGGTTGAGCACTGTTTCGGCATCTTTCCAGCGGCGTAAATCCCAGAAACGGTGCTCCTCGAAAGCCAATTCAATACGACGCTCCAATTTAATGTACTTACGCATTTCGGCTTGGTCTTTCAGCAAGGTTTTATCCGCAGTAGATAGCGGCTTAAGGTTACCGTTATTACGAATTATATTAAGCTGAGCCACTATTACGGCATTATTAGCCACATTGTCGGCCTCGTTGAGTGCTTCCACATAATTGAGAATAATTTCGGCATAACGCATATACACCCAAGCACGTTTACTGGTTTGCCCTTTGGATAAATCCAAAGTATTATCTATAAACTTGCTCATATAATAGCCTGTTTTGGTGGCAGTAGGCGTCGAAAACAAACCATCCTTTGCCCCAATAAATGTGGCTACAGTGGTATCTTTGAGTCGCGCACTATTAAAATACACTGTTTGTTTCAAGCGATCTTCTCGCTTTTTGGCAGCCGTAATGCTGTAGGGATCGGTAGCAACAAAACCCACGTTGCGGTCGATGTACGTACTTGCAGCCATACCATACGCCGCTACCAAATCTTCGGTGGGGTTCATGAATCCACCACCCTGAAAACTAACAGGATAGTTATTGGTTTCAATATCATTGCGATTAAAAGCTCTTACTGCAAAGATAATTTCTTTATTGTACAAATCGGTAAATACTTTTGATCGCGTATATAAAGAATATTTATTAGAGTTGACAATTACTTTGGCTGCATCAGCGGCACGTTTCCACTTCAATACATCGTTGGTAGAATTATTCAGCGGACTGGCAGCGTATAGCAGCAAACGCGATTTGAGTGCTAGTGGTGTCCAGCTAATGGCTCGTCCTTTGTAACTGTCATCGGGGTAAGCCGATGGCATAAGCACGGCGGCCGAATCGCAATCGGCTACAATAAATTCTACTGCTTGGTCGAATGTAGATTGCGTAGCATCAAACACTTCATTTTCGTTTTGTGAATCAATTACTTTATTGATATAGAATATCTGACGGTAACGCTTCAGCAATTCGAAGTGGAACAAAGCCCGTAAAAACAGAGCTTGTCCTTTGTAATAATCGCGCATATTTACAACACCAGCACCCACAGCCAAAGTTTTGGGAATGCTGTTTGTTTTCACAATAATGCCCGAATCGGGGTTCAGTTCTTTTAAAAAGATATTGCATTTGCGAATGCCACGATACATCTTGTCCCACACATCGTCGGGGTTGGTAGTGGCATTAATGGCATTCTTATTGAGCAACTGAATGGTAGCACCCGAGTTAGAGCACACAGCTTCGTCGCAAGCCGCAGCCAGCATAGCACCACCAAAACGAGAATAACCATCGGGTATATCGTTGTAGATATTATTTAGGAAACCCGGCGCATAATGCACGTCAGAAAAAATTTCCTGATAGTCGAGTGTGGTGTCCATATTCACATCTTTGTCTAAATAATCGGCACACGAAGTACTTAAAAGTAGAAAAGCGGCAATTGTAAAATAATATATTCGTTTCATAATTTCCTCGATTTAAAATTTAAGGCTTGTGCCAATGTTAATAACGCGTGTTTCGGGATAAAGTGTAACACCTGCATTGGGTATTTCGGCACTCAAATTGTGTTTGCTCATACTATCGAACGAGAACAAATTATATCCATTTACAAAAAAGCGTACGTCTCTGATATTGGCTTTCATCAGCAGTTTCTTAGGCAAATTGTAACCAAGTTCTAGTGTTTGAATGCGAAGAAAATCAACATTTTGCAACCACATAGACGACGCCTGATAATTATGAGCATTTAATTGTGTGGTAAGTCGTGGATAAGTTGGCGTGGTACTCACTCCCCACGAATTGGAAGCCACTTCGGCAGTTATGCTATTATTATCCTGCAAACCCCACATCACACTGTTGGAAATAAATAAACTACGATTGGCAATACCGGTTAATAACACATTGAAATCAAAACCCTTGTATTCGCAGCCAAGGCTTAGACCAAAATTCAGTTCGGGTACAGAAGGATTGCCAAGAGGCACGTAATCCTGACTATCAATGACTCCATCTTTGTTTTGATCTACATATTTCACGTCGCCAGGCTGTACCAAACCATACGTTGATTTTGCCCAACCGTCAATTTCAGTCTGCGTATTGAAAAACATCGAAGGGTCAACTAGCAGTCCCCATTGCTGCATCACAGTCTGGTTGGTTCTGTATTCCCACGCATTCATGCCCGACACTTCTTCTTGTTTGGTGATTTTGTTTTTTGCCAACGATACATTTCCTTGTATATTATAGCTAAAATCCCCCACTCTATTATTGTGTTTCAGGGTAATTTCAAAACCGCGACTGAGAACCGATCCGTTATTTACGTAAGGTAAATCCTGACCAATAAAACTTGGCAGCGTATTCCAGCGTCCTGTAATAATTTGTGTGCGGTTATGGCTGAAAACATCAACTTCTATACTAAATTTTTTCAGTAGTTCTGCCTCAATCCCCACATTGGCATTCAAAGATTCTTCCCAGGTAATGGCACTATTGGGAATGCGTCCCTCGTAAGAGCCGTCGGTATCCGATGTTCCAAAATAATAACCACTTCCGGCATAGAAATTTTGCTCGTAAGGAAAACGGTACCCAACTCCAATGTTTGAGTTACCCACTTTACCTACTGAACCACGAAGTTTGAGGAAACTAAGCGTATTATTATTCTTCAGAAAATCTTCGTTTGAAAGTACCCATGCGCCCGAAACGGTAGGGAAAAAGCCAAAGCGATTTCCTTTGATAAAGTTTTCGGAACCATTGTAGGCAAATCCAAATTCGGCTGTATAACGTTTGTCGTAGGTATAAGTAGCACGCCCAAAAATGCCCTGATTGCGATAATCGGGATTACTCCCATCCACCATCATTGTCGATTGCATATATTTTACATCGGCAGCAATATCGTTTCTGCCAAAGCTTCGATTGTACGAAAGCCCCATCAAATAATTGAGCATCAAACTATAATCGGAACCCCAACCAGTATATTTAATATCTATAGAACTTTCTTCGCCAAACTTGGTGTACGTATTATCAATATTTTGCTGATAAACTGCATAGTTCTGACCTTTTGATCTTCCATAACTTTTTGTGGCATCAAATCCAAAAAGTCCATTTGCCGAAAGCCCCTTGGTAATGGCATCTAACTTTAAATCTACAGTTGTAGTACCTTGCAAATATCGACTAAACCTGTCAGCAAAACCACTTTGAGCAATTAAGCCATACGGATTTGAGCGATAAATAGACGAACCCGAAATGGAATTATCAGCATTGCGAAAAGGCATGGTAGGCGGCAATTTCGACAATGAAGTAATGATACTCGAAGCTGATGAGTTCGGTGTATGACGGTTTTCGACACGTCCCGCCAAATTAACACCCACTTTCAGTATGGAACTCAAATCAACGTCGACTGCTGAACGAAAATTATACCGCGAAAAATTATTTTGGGTCGAAAAACCCGAATTTTCTTCGGCAAAATTGTACAGTCCTTTTTGGTCTACCATGCCCATCATAACATAATATTGTGCCACTTCGTTACCACCTCTGAACGACAATTTATACATTTGCTGTGGAGCAGTTTTATTCAAAAATTCATCGTACCAATTGGAGTTGGCGTATAAAAATGGATTACTGCCGTCATAACTAGCTGGATTATTCCGTGGATTGCTCAAAAAAAGATTGTTAAATTCTGTATCAGTAAGCTTGCTGTAATCGTTGCGCAACCCGAGATTGCGGTAGCGCACATAATCTTGCGAACCTACATAGCTGGGCAAACGTGTTGGCGACTGCATACCATATTGAGCTGTGAGCGAAATAATTGGCTTGCCAATAAATCCTTTTTTAGTAGTGACATTGATAACACCATTGGCACCACGCATTCCATACATTGCCACAGCAGCAGCGTCTTTGAGTATGGTAAACGATTCAATTTCTTCGGGATCCAATTGCGAAAAGTCACGCTCTACATTATCCACCATTACCAAAGGTGCAACTCCACCGCCAAACGACTGAACACCACGGATATAAATGCTTGGCTGGTCCCAACCCGGCTCTGCACCAACGGTACGGAGCACGGTAAGCCCCGACCCAAGCCCCTGAATGGCATTGCCTAAGGTTGAAACAGGTGCTTTGCTCAAATCATCGGCAGAGATAGTAGAAATGGCCGAGGTAAGCGTTGAGCGCGAGCGAACACCATAGCCAACCTGAAAGATTTGTTCTGCACTTTCGTTTTCCATTGTCAGAGCGATGGACTGTTTGTTTTTTACAGCAAACTTCAGTGCTTTAAAACCTATTTTACTGGCAAACAATGTTTTTCCAGGTGCTGTGCTTATAGTGAAATCTCCATTAGCATCTGTAGATACTTGTGTAAATTCATCCAATACCGACACCACCACATTGGCAATTGGGTTACCTTTGGCGTTTGTTATCCTACCATTAATCAATGTATTATCCTGCCCAAAAGTGAAGTTTATGGCAAGGAAAAACATCAACAAAATAGATATTGCCGGCTTTTTCTTTATTGTAATCATAATAATTTGATTTTCGAGTGTGATTGAATAAGGTTAATAACCGGGATTTTGAACAAATAATGGATTCTTATCCATTTCGCCCAGCGGAATTTGATAATAGTTATTGCAAGGTTGATAAATACGGGTATAGTATGGTTCTTCACCGTAAGTAACTGTATTTCCGATTTTTGTAATCACCGTTTTAAAAAACTGACCTCCAAACCATTTCATAGCCAATTCGCCTTCTTCTCCGGTACTCCAACGACGTGCATCCCACCAGCGGTGTTCTTCAAAGCAAAGTTCTATGGCGCGTTCGCGCTGTAAGCGGTTGCGCATCGACTTCTTATCGCTGGTTAATGCCACCGGTAAATCTATAACTCCAGAGCGACTTCTAACTGCATTTACAGCATCGCGCACCCGTTGAGTTGGGCCTTCCACTTCGTTCATAGCTTCGGCATAATTCAAGTACATCTCTGCCAATCGGAAATAAATCCAGTTGTGATAAGCTGTAACGGTAGTAGCCTTTTTCACCTCTTCAGGTAGATATTTGCGTACAAAATAGCCTGTCAAAAACGAACCAGACGGAAATTGAGCTGATGTAAAATCAACAGTTACACCTTGCCATACACTCCCTTGATAAATAATAATTTTATAAAATCGAGGATCTCTATTTAAATATGGTTTTGTAGGATCATACGATGTACCAGGTTCATCAATGTATTTACCGTCAGCCATCTCGAACAGTTTCACAAAATTATTGGTTGGTTGTACCTCACCGGCACCACCAAAATCGCCATGCGGCATCCAGACACTAATTTGGGCACTTCCAATACCTACAGGCGCTTCGTGTTTATAAAAAATCACTTCTTTATTTCCATGTTCCCTGCGTTTGAAAAACAGATTTTGATAATCGTCGGCTTTATTGACAGCAGTGGTTTTATACAGTTCGTAAGTTGATGTTCCATCAGCATCTTTCAAATCGATAACTGCTTTGGCGGCTTCGGCGGCTTTTAACCACCAGGTTTTGTTATCTTTATCCAACCAGTCATCTACCGTTCCACCCACACCGAGCAACCCTGTTTTATTAGCATAAAGCGGACTGGCAGCGTAAAGAAACATACGTGCTTTAAGTGCCATGGCAGCACCTTTAGTGGCACGCCCATATTCGTTGGCTGTAAGCGTTATAGGCAACCAATCGATGGCTTTTCCTAAGTCCGACATTATAAAAGCGAAACATTCACGATAAGAATTACGTGGACGAATTAAGTCATCACCGGGAATAAGTATATCAGCCTCGGTCATAATGGGCATTCCACCAAATCTTTTCAGTATTTCGTTGAAATAAAATGCCCTTAGAAAATAAACTTCGCCCAACATTTTGTTTTTGGTATTATCATCGGGGAAAGGTATTCGATACGCATTTTTTAAAAAGGTATTGACTTTACGAATGGCAGAATAATAATTGTAAATGTTGGCATCTACTCCATTGTAATTACCCATGTTTAAGGATTTTGTGCCAGCATAACCTGCCAATGATTCCGATTCGTCTGAAGCCGATGACATGGGAACAGGATTAAAACTTCCCAAAGCGTTAAACCGTTGTGTTAAACCACTGTAAATATCGGCTTGATAGCGCTGAGCATTCAAAAAATCGGTAAATACTTTATCTTCGTTAAGATTGACGTTGGGCGTACGATCAAGAAAGTCGTCACAAGCAGTCAGTCCAACTACCAAAAATAGCAGTATATATTTTATGTTCTTCATATTTCCAAGATATTAAAAATTAACGTTCAACCCCATGTTAAAAGCGCGTGTTGGAGGCATTTGACCACCACGAATATTTCGATTGTCGGGGTCGATGTATTTTTCCACCGACCACATATAAGTATTGTTCGACGACAAATAGATTCTGGCACTAGAAATGTTTACCTTTTTTATCAAAGATGTTGGCAGTGAATATCCAATTTCAATATTTTTCAAACGGATATAGTCACCAGAACCAGCCTCATAAGTAGAAAAATAACGTTCGTTATTCACCCACGATTTGCCATAAAATCTTGTAAATTGAGCATTGCTTGCAGTTTCGGGTGCCCAGTAATAATTATGTTTTTCAAAAGAATTTTCGTTGTTGGAAAAAGCCCACATAAGTTCCCAATACTTCATAAACTGGGCATTGGCAGAACCTTGTAATAAAGCCGAAAAATCGAATGATTTCCAATTGAATCCGACTGTAACACCATATTGAATTTCGGGAACTGTACCATACCCTTGTTTGTAAGCATCCAGTTGATTTATAACACCATCATTATTGAAATCAAGGAATTTTAAGTCGCCAGGTATAATTTCTACATTCCCTGACAAACCATTTCGATACGTTAACTGAGTTGGGCTGTTAGCAATTTCTTCGTAGCTACCAAAGTAACCTGTATTTTTCCACATCAACTGAGTGCCAATAGAATAACCTTCTTCTTTTTGGTAAGGTAGCAAGCCCAATCTGTCGGCTTTTTTAATTATTTTATTACGAGTAAAAGTAAAATTACTTTTCACAAAATATGAGAAGTTTTTGTTTATTTTGTTATTGTGTTTCAACTCTGCCTCAAAACCCTGATTGGTAGTTTCCCCAATGTTAGCAGGTTTGAAAATAGCACCTACATATTCGGGCTTAACATTTTCTATATCAGTGAGAATATTGTTTCTGAATTCGTAGAAATAATCAACATTTAAAGCGAATAATCCTTTGAAAAACTCAGCATCAAAACCAATATTTTGTTTACGGGCTACTTCCCAAGTTACCACTTTATTCGCTATACTGCCCTGTTGAATTCCGCCAAATGTATTATCGCCAGAACCAAAGGTATATCCACCGGCATTGGAGTACTCGTCGAGAAACAAGAATCTAGACGAACTTTTATCATTGCCCACCATACCAATAGAACCTCTGATTTTCAGCGCAGTAATTACTTTTCCAATCGATGTGTTAGCAATAAAATCTTCGTTGCTAATCATCCAACCTAGTGCCAAAGAGGGGAAAATGCCGTATTGCATACCTTTCGGGAAGTTTTCAGAACCATTATAACCTGCATTCACTTCTGCAAAATACCGTTTATCAAAATCATAAGTTACACGTCCCACCAGTCCTTGATCGGCAAAAGGAACTTCATCATTGCGAACCAAGAAGTTACGATTGGCAAGAAATAATCCGGTAACAGAATTTTTCCCGAATGTACGATTGTAATTCAATCCTGCATCCAGATAGAATTTATACCAATTGTAGCCTTTGAGCGTTCCTGCAAAAGATAGCGGGCGATCTTCGCCATATTTCTGATAACTATTGGTACTTTGTGTGTAAAAATATTCGGCGGTAGATTTGCTCCATTGCCTACCATTTTCACCTTGATTATCAAATGAAACCTGCGATTTTGCCGAAAGCCCTTTGGTAATAAAATCCATTTTATAATTCAGACTTAAACTTGTTTCGAGCGTACTCTTGATGTTTTTATAGAGTGCTGCTTCTTTTAAATTCTTCACTATATTACTACCAGTGCCTGCGTATGAACCATCTGGATTATAAACCAGAGATTTACGACCATTACTTGAAAATGCTGCCCGATACACATCCCAACTGCTCCATATAGTATTAGTTGGCGATTGTAAATCTTCCACATGTGCACCAATATTGAGCGATGCAGATAAGTTTTTGGATACTTCTACATCCAAATTACTTCGGAAATTAAAACGGGTGTAATTGGTGAAATTATCGTTTTTGTAAAATCCATTTTGAGTAACCACACCACCCGAAACAAAGTATTTCACAGTTTTTGTACCACCCGAAATGTTTACATTATATTGTTGTTGGGTCGATGTTTTTTTCATAACCTGATTAACCCAATCTACATCGGGGTGCGTCCAGGGTGAAGCACCTGTGCGGTACATCATTAAATCGTACGCTAAGCCCTGTGAGCTTATAGGTGTATTTGTTCGATATTGTCCCCAATCTTGCAAATAAAACAAACTGGTAGCATCATAAGCTCCAAGTGGTTGCGGTATTCGAATGGGCTCTGTGATGGCACTTTGAGCCGTGAATGATATTTTTGGTTTGCCTAACGCACCACGTTTGGTAGTGATAATAATTACACCATTGGCACCCTTTACTCCATAAACAGCAGTTGCAGAGGCATCTTTCAGAATGTTGATTGTCTCAATTTCATTGGGGTCAATTTTTGCGAATTCTACCCGTACAATGCCATCTACCACGTACAAGGGAGTTGCGTCGTTCCAAGTGGACATACCACGTACATAAATATCGGCCACATCGCTGCCTACTTCGCCCGAACTTTGCACTACCTGAATACCTGAAAGTTTACCTGCCAATGACTGAGATATATTGGAAACGGGTACCGAAACCAATGATTTATTGTTGATAGAAGAAATGGAGCCGATAACCGATTCCTTTTTTTGAGAACCGTAACCTACCACTACCACTTCATTAAGCTCACTGGTTGCATCGCTCATTTTAATGCTTATAGTGCTATTTTTCAACACCTTTTCTTCAGTATTTTCATATCCAATGTACGAAAAGACAAGCTTTGCGTCAGCGGGATTCGGAACTTCAAGCGAATAGTTACCGTTAATGTCAGTAACTGTTCCTTTGGTAGTTCCCTTAATTACAACATTAACGCCTATGAGTTCATCGCCAGTTTTGAAATCTGTTACTTTTCCGGTAATTTTTCGTGTTTGTTGAGCTTGTAATGGCAACTGAACCAAAAGTATACAAGTCAATATAAATAAGATTTTTTTCTTCATAAAATTGCTCTTTTACCGTTGTCAATTGCTTTGTTTCTGAAATTTATAAATGTATGTTTTTTGCGTACGAAGCTCTTTTTGAATAATCCAATAATTGGCATCTGTTACAAGTTTTGGACTGTAATTAATTTTTCCGGCAGCCACGTTTAATTCTACAAAGTCGGCAGGGTCAGGCGCAAAAAGCAATGCATATTTTTTCTCGCCAACATAAGTTTTCAGGCGGATTTCCATTTCAGTATCTGTGAGTTTCAATATGGTAAACCTGGATTGAATATGGTATTTTGCCCACTGTTTTTGAACACTTTTTAGTGTATCAACAATTATAATCGTATCACCTGGCGCTCTTACAAATTTTTTATGGTCGAGATTTACTTTTGCACTATCAGCTGATAATGTGGCAATTATTTCCCATTTATCGGTGCTAAAGTTTACCCATGTGTCGTCTAAAATACTCCAAGTTCCATAAAAAGCTGTTGGGCCATTGCCCTTGTTGTACGAGCTAAATGCTTGTTGATAACACCGGTAAACCCCGTTGGCATCAATTAATAATTTGCAGCTTTTTTGTTCAGGGGTAAGGTTCATCTCTGCGCCATCTTCCGTTACCGAAACCTGTTTCCAAAGTCCGGTCATATTGCTTGCCGGAAATTGTTCCTTTACACAAGAGTGAAGCAAGAAAATCGGAATCAGCAATATGATAAATTTATATACTGTCTTCATTATTTTCGAATTGAGGGTTATTTTATGTCGATATTTGCAACACGTGTGAATATTAAAACGGTTTTGGAGATAGTTCCATCCGTTTTAAAATCAGTACGTTCCAAATTTAATGTTGATGCATCGGTGGTTACTTTCCAACTTGCGGGCATATCAATAGCTAGATTTAACAATCCGGAATTATAGCTCCAACCCGAACGTTTTACTATGGTCTTGGCTTTTACAGATGCAGCAGTTGAATCGCAAAGTAGGCAAATATTGTTGGAGTTAATCTGAAAAAGTAAACGGGTACTATCTTTTGAGGAAGTTGCTCCATTTATAATGCGGGTAGTTTGATTCCAAGTACCTACAAAACTATTAATTGTGTCGGCATCTGTAGTATCCGCTTTACAAGCCGAAAAAAATAATGCAATTACGGTAGGAAAAAAGGCATAAGCCATTATGCGAAAGAGTTTTCTTTCGATGGGATTTTTCATAAGTACACCTGATTTTTTTATAGAGTTGAATAAATCTTTATGTTTCATGTATTATGTTTACAATTGAAAAATAGAGATTAATAAAGGGAGAGAGCTCATCTCTCTCCCTTTATTATTGGGAATGAAATACTTATTTTATAAGCACTTTTGAAATTGAGTTTGCACCTGTTAGCGACAATGTGTTCACTAAATAAACTCCACTTTGAGTAACTGGAATTGTAGTATTAGTGGTTACTGAAGTTATTTTAGTAACCAATTTACCTATTGAATTGTAAACACTGATTTGTGAAGCAGTACCTTCTAAACGAATATTTTTATCTTTTGCAAATACTTTTATTCCGTTGTCTTTCACTGTGGTTACACTTGTAGGTGCCACCACTGCTGTACGAGGATCGGCATTTCCATTAATGGCAATTGCATCAAGATAAAACACACCTGCTGGCGAATTAATTCTTACATCCGCAGCATCTCTTCTTAGGTCGAAACGTACCGTGAATTCTTGAACATAACCCAATGAGCTTACATCAAGCACTAAATCTACCCAAGTGCCTTTGTCTGAAACCCAATATTTCAATGCATCACCGCTGTCGAGTTCTTTTCCAGTATAGTCTTTGGCATTTAATTGAACTACATAATAATCAGGGGTAAGCGGACTAATTGGCATATCGGCAATATTTATCATAGCGTGCAAATAAGTTGGAACACCTCCTACACCTACTGGAAGAATACCAGGCATTACCACCCGTACACTTTGCCACCATGAAGCATTGGCACTTTTGTTGAATTTAAGTACCGAAGTTGAGTTCAACACAGCCGTTTGAGTAGTGAATGGATTTGCAACAATGGCCGAAGTATTTTCAGGATGTTGTAAATCGAGATTTTTCACCCATTTAGCGTATGAAGCTGTATTGCCAAAGAATAGTGACATTTGAGTATCGGTAAGAATAGTAACTCCGCGTGGAAGTGGATTATTATTCAATGCAATTTCGTCGAAATAATAATTGGTAACAGGTTCTGCTGCTCCACCCCAGTTCATATCCATCAAAACAGTTATTTGCTTTAATGCCTCAGCGTTATCCATAAACCATTTCAAATCCACCACCACATCTTCCCATTTACCCGCAGCGGCAAGGTTCATATCCCAGCGTTTAGTGCCTTTGTCAGCATCCCAAGGCGTTTCCCGATTGATGTTTACACTAAATCCCTGATTCAAATTTTCGCGATACATATAAATATGTAAGTAGCGGTTTTCAGCAGTGATAGTGATTGGTGCAGCAACATCAAGATTCAAAAAATCGGGCCACCAACTATGACCTTTAAGTGATGTCAGTTGTAACACTTTGTTTGTTGTATTCACACCGGTTTTGTCTGGGTTATCAGTAATTCGGGTAAAAGCAGGTGCATCTACAGTTCCAAAATTTACATATCTGGCAGCGTCTTTTATTTCACCCATTGCCCAGCCTACCATGTCCATACGTGAAAAAGCTTCGGGAGTTGTTTCGCCAGTAAACAACTTGGTGTCAGCTGCATAAATCAGTGAATAGCAGGTTAATGCTAAAGAAAGTAAAATTGTTTTTTTCATAATGATGTAATTTAATTGATTATTAATTAACGATTTATTTTTAAAGACGAAAATCTATTCAAAATTTCATTTACAAAGGTATACCATTCTGCATCTCTGCTCTTCAAGTATTGTAAAAATAGCTTTCAAATTTGTAACAACAAACATTAAAGTAAAGTTTTAAGGTATTAAAATTCTCTGGCAGAATGCATTATTATTTACTTCGGTACGAACTATGTATATGCCTTTTAATGCTTTAGCCGAAAGTGAGCAAGGTGTATTTTGATTGTTGAATTTTGATACGCATTGTCCAGCAGTATTGTAAATGGAAATGTTACATTTTTCTTCATTTGTAGAAATAATATGCAATTTTCGATCTTCAACATACACTTTGAATAAATTTTGCTTATCATTTATTTCATCAATTGCTGTGGGTTGATTAATAGGAATTACAAAAGTGGCACATGACTCCGAAAGTGCATCGTAAGAAAACGAATTGCCTACAACAGTAAGGTAAGTAACAGAATTTTTCACACCAAGCGACGCCAACGCTCGGGTACGAATTTGAGTAACTCTACCTATGCCGGTGAATTTGGATAAATCAATTTTGAATTTTTGCGTATATGTTTCTTTGTTATCTACCACCACCACTAGTTCATTGCCATTAGGGCTTAAAGCGGCCAACGAATTGGGTGACGAATTGTCGATAATGGTGTAACCAGCTTTAATATATCTGCTGAATTGTGCTCTGATATAATACGAAGCCAGTTTAGAAAATGGCGCATTATTCACGTCGTACTGACCACCAATTAATGCCCAAAGCGGACTTGTGCCACTGCCAACTATTTGCCAATCGGCCCAAGCAGTACATCTTAAATCACGCACATCGGTAATAATTCTGTCTGCCATAATCATAATTATGCTTTCATCAGTTCCACCAATGTTTATAGGTCCCGATTCAGATTGCCATAGTTTTAAATTATATGCCTTTGCCACGGCTGCAGTACCACTACGTTGACTACCTCCATAACTATGAACCGAAACTAATTTCAACTTTGACATAATGTCGCCAGCATTTTTATAAGTATTCAATGCATTGTAACCAGCATCCAACGAGTTAGCATCATTCGCTGTAATTTGAGAATAAGCTAGCATATTTTTAGCTAACATTTTAGCATATAATTCCCTAATCATAACCATTTGGTCGCTTTCCGAGAAATAACATCCCTCCTGATTTCCAAGTGCTTTCCACCATCCACCATCGGGTTCGTTAAATGGCTCAATATAATTGAAAGTAATACCCAAATTGTCGTGGTAATACTTCACCACTTCAGTCTGATAATCGGCAAAATCATCATACATATCCGATTTTAAATTCGATACATTTCCTTCGGCACTACCTGCCGAGCATCCACTACGAGTCATCCAATAAGGTGGTGAGTTAGAAAATGCAACTAATTGAATATCATTTACACCAGCTTTTTCAATGCGCGATGCAATCAATTGTTGCATTACTTTTCGTTGAGCCGAGTCTTGTCTCCAATCGTATGCTGCTGTCAATGAAGCTTTATAGCCTGGCATATCTCCACCATCGGAGCGCATGTGCTTATGAGTAGGGTCATCGCCTCCACCAATATTAAACCGAAATATATTCATATTCAATCCATTAACGGGATCTACTATCCAATCGCAAATATATTTAATACGGGCATCGGAATACTTTCCCACAATGTTTGCCCACCAACATAGCGAGCCACCCCAACCTTCAATTATTTGGTTTTTGATAGTAGGATCGATGGTAATATCTGTACGGGAAATTGAGGCTGGATTATCAGAAAGTGATATTTGGTCTATGTAATAAATTCCAGCCGCATCACCTATTTTAATTGCAATAGTTTTCAAATTAATACCCGATGTAATAGGCAGCACATAATCAGTCCATGCTCCAGACGTATTTTTCGTTTGCCATACATCGGCACTTTGTGTACCACCGAGGGGAGTAAAAGTGAGTGCAATACGCGAAGTGGTTGTTTTATACACCATTACATGTAAGTATTGATTGGCAGTAGTAATGGGAGTGGTATTTGCAAATGTTACTTCCAAACCAGTCCAGTATTGGTCATTGGCTTGCTTTGTAATTTTATAACACTTGGCGGTGGTGTTTATTGGGTCGGATGTAATTGGATTTGGTGATGACCAAACCGTGGCTGCCGTTCCTGCGGTAGAATAATTTAGCCATGAAGTTACAGAAGTTGGAACGGTTGCCGATTCAAAATCGAGCAAAATGGTTTCGGCTGCCAAAATTGGAACCGCAATAATGATTAAAAGAATGAGAGATAGCGATTTTTTCATTTTCTTGGATTTGAATTAAAAAATAATTAACAAACTGAGTTCAAATTCTTTACAGCTTCCACAAATGCCATTACATTTTCTACCGGAGTATCGTCTTGAATGTTGTGAGCCGGAGCAATAATATAGCCTCCACCTTTTCCTAATACAGAAGCAATGCGTTTTACTTCCGACTTAATTTGTTCGGGAGTTCCGTTTGGCAAGAGTTCTTGCACACATATTGCTCCAAAAAAATTAATCTTTCCTTGAAAAAGATTACTAATATTTTCAGCATCCATATCCTTTGCCATTGGTTGTAGAGGATTCATATAATCCAAACCTAAATCTATAAATTTGGGGATAAGCGGAATAATGGAACCACAAGAATGCCATGCCAATTTTATATTTGGATTAGCCGCTTTAAACGTGGCAAACATTTTTCCAATACGTGGCGCAAAATATCTGTCAAACATTTCAGGGCTCATTATCAAACTATTCTGCGAACCAAAATCATCTCCAGCCCAAATCATATCCACACCACATTCTATCAATCTGAGCCCCGTTTGAGTCGCAATATCTGTAACTTTGTCTAACAACACATCCACATAAGGTTCTTCCAGCATCATGTCCATCAGCAGTTTCTCTAAGCCCACCAAGTACCACGAAATTTCGTAAATAGCACATTCCAAATCCCCAATTATACCAAAATCATTGCCATACTTGGCAATAGTTTCCTCGGCAAATCTGAATCGTCCTGGCGCATCCACTTTCGGAAAAGGGTAGTTTTCAATATCTTCTATTGTTTGTGCATGAGCTAATGGATGAATGGCAAATTCATCATATAATCCTACGGTTTTAGTTCCAATGCCCCATTCGTTAATTGTAATACCATCATCCCGAAGTACAGGTTGCCCATTATCAGGAAAACAAGCTGCTACTCCGATAGCGTCAACACCCATATAAGTAAGCATATTATTAAACGAAATTCTACTACCTAAAAGTGAAGAAACGGGTTGCTCGTATGGCACGTTAAGGTATGCACTCATTCGTTTAGCTAATTGTGGCACCATGCTAATGTAAAGTGGTGGTCTATCTGTTTCTACACCATTCAAAGTATTGATAAAACGTTCTCTGTGTGTCATAAATTAGATTTTAATTGATATTTAAGTGATTGCAAATTTTCATTAGAAAAAAACTAATAAGTATCTCTACTAATTTGAAACAATTAACTCAATCTGCAAAGTTAATAGATTATAACGAAAAACTGCTTGCAAAAAAATAATTTAAGTATCCCTTAAATGCTATTTGCAAGCAGTTTTTTTACCTTTTTTAAGCCCTATGTTACTTTACAAGAACTTTAGTGGTTTGACTACCCACTTTTACAAAATACAAACCGGCATTATTCACTGCAATAATTTCGTTATTTCGTATTTGTTTGCTGATGATATTTTGACCATTTGCGTTATAAATATTTAACTGACTTTCGATACCGGCATTTACAATATTTATCTTGTTATTAGTGGCATAAATTTTTAGCATAGATGAAGGATCTTTTAATACTGTTGCAACAGCAGTTCTTGAAGTTGCGCTTCCGTCAATATAAATTTCGTCGAAATAGTAATCGCCTACTGCAGCTCCGTCCCAATGTCCCATTTTAAGAGAAAGCCCAGAAATATAAGCCAAACCTGACACATCATACACTACATCTTGCCATACATTGGCAGTGGAAATAGTACTCAAACCATCAGAAATAATATTTGTTGCTCCTTGTCTTACATCTAACGCAATTTTCTGACCATCAACGGGTACCGAAACTAAAATATGTAAATATTTATGTTCAGCATCAATTAGCACAGGGTTAACAAAACTGAATGAAAAACCACTCCACCATTGCGGACTAGCTACTATTACCGAGCGTTTACCAACATTGGCTGTTGAGTTTTTTGTATTATTCATTGGGTTTGCAAATGGATATGTAACAGGATTATCTGTATTTGCCGAAGTGTTTACACCCGAAATATTGGCTGCAGTACCAGGTTCAAAATCATACAGATTATTTCCGGTTAAGAACGATGTACCACGTGGTAGTGGATTGTTGCTAAGAATTATCTCGTCGAAATTGTAGGTACCACCAGAACCTCCTCCCCAACCATTCAAGTCGGGATTCATGCCAAATGACGAAAGTTGAACGTTATTTGTAATTAAATAATTTAAATCAACTACAATATCTTGCCATGTATTATTTGCAGTTAAATTTCCATCAAAACGTGTACTATTCACAATTCCATTCATGTTTCCAAGATTGATATTGATAGAATAGCCTCCGCCAGCTATATTGGAAGTGCGATACATGATATGTAAATATCGATTAGCATTAGTAATTGTTGTTGGCGTAGTTAGCGTAAATACCGAAAGATTATCCCACCAATTTACCCCTGAAGATTCAACCAAGTTTAACGAAGTTGATGTGGTATTAATGCCGATTGAACCTGGGTTTGTACTGGGTGCATAGCTTGCAATGTAAGGTGCCCCGGGCCAAGCCATTGAATATGTACCTAGTTGAGTGGTTCCTGTTTCGAAATTAAAAAGCACAGTTTGCGCATTTAAGGCACTCACAAATAAGAAAAAAGATAGAAATAAGCCAAAAGTAAAATTTGTTTTCATGATAAATGTTTTAATTTTTTAATAATAATAGTTGTAGAACAATTCACGATGCAAAAGTAAGCTATCAGTAAAAGCACAATATCTACTATTTTACCAAACACTATAATCATTGTAACAACTAAAGATTTTTTGCAAAATCAATACCCAAAAAACTAATAATCGTTCAAATTTTAATAATTTGATTCAAATAATTACGTGCAAATGTGAATAGTTACGCATTTAAGAAACCTAAAAAATATGTTCCTCTCTTTTAATTCAAATTCTACCGCTCAAAAATGAAACACATTTTTATCAAATTGTAATATCAAATTATTAAACCACAGTACATTTCAAGTTGGTCAACATGAATATTTAAGATCGGAATCAAATCTAAAATCAGTTTTAATATTGACAAATCAGTTTTTTCCCTAACTTTGTATCCAAAATTGAAAACTTTTGACTTTTCTATTTTATATATATTAATTGTTCGGACAGTTACAAAATTAATTACACAGTAATACATTTATCATGAAAATAGAAAAAATATCGTGGCACGGAGTTGATGCCGTTTTGCTCGAAACAACTGTTTATGAAGCAATTATGATTCCATCGGTAGGCGCAAACCTTGTAAAACTTTACAATAAAGTTAAGAAAATTGACATCTTGCGCACGCCAACCGAAGACGAAGTAGGCTCTTTTTTGTTAAGACCACAAATTTTTGGTGTGCCATTGCTTTTTCCGCCGAACCGTATTGAAGACGGAACATATAATTTTGCGGGTAAAAAATACGAATTTCCTATTACTATTCCAGCTCAAAATAACTATCATCACGGTATAATGAAGTCACAAGATTTTACCATCACGCGCACTCGATTTTCGGCTGACGCAGTGGAGGTAGAAGCTACTTTTTATTCCAACCGAATTAACAATGCTATTTATGTAAATTTTCCACACGATTTTGTTTGTAAAATTAGAATTATTCTCACAGATAATGAATTGACACACATTGTTTCATTCACAAATTTTGGATTAGAACCTATGCCTTTGGGTGTTGGTTTTCATACACCTATACGTTTACCTTTTTCCGAAAATACCGAAAAATCGGATTACAAAATGCGCTTATCTGCTGGAAATCGTTGGGAACTTTCCGAAAGAAGTTTGCCTACTGGTAACTTACTTGAATTGTCGGAAGAAGAGCTTCAATTAAGAAATGAAGGAATGACCGTGACTGGAAAACCAATAGAAATTGCACTGACCGACAAGGCGATTGAAGTAAACGGAAAACCTTACCATGGAGCTATTTTAACAAACTCAAAAGACAATGTGAGTGTATTTTATGAAGTGGATAAGGAATTTAAACATTGGACACTTTGGAACAATGGTGGTGAAGTAAATTGGGTTTGCCCCGAACCGCAAACATGGGCTATTAATGCGCCTAATTTAAAACTTCCTGCCGAAATTACTGGATTTCAATCTGTAAAAACAGGAAAAACTTGGAGTGGTACTACACGGTTTTATGTAAAATAATAAACTTGGTTTATTCTATCGCCTCTTTCACCGTTTTGAAAGCACGCTCCAATTTTAGCATTTCTTCGGACATGAATTTATAAAATTCCATCCATTGAATGCGACGATGTAGATCAATTCCGTTTTTTTCGGTATATATACGACAAACTTCTGTACCACACTCGCGTACATAAGCAAAATTCCATATCAATCCATTGGGGAATTGTTTTTCCATTATGGATTGATATTGTTCAAATTGCTCGTATTTTTCTAAACGCAATTTTACGTCTTGAAGATTTATTTCCAAAATTACAAAAGCGCCATGGCGTGTAGCGTCAAACTTAAGCTCTACACCTTTCATTTTAGTATTATAAAGCATAAACTTGCTTTTTCGACGCTTAAGGGCTGGAATTTCGCTACAATAAATGCCAAATCCTTCCCAAAATTCTTTTTTCAGTTGTTTTAATTCCTCTTTGCTATACATCTATTTCTTTGGTCTTTTATCAGCAAGAATTTACTATTTTACAATTTTATAAACACTTCCAGGCAAACATTTTACCACTCCTTTAAATTCCATTTCGAGTAACATAGATGATATTTTGCTTATAGGTTTCTCAAGTATTATTGCTAATTCATTTTGTTGTACGCCATCTGGAAATTGCCTTAAAGTTGAAACAATATTATGTTCTTCGTCCGAAAGATCAAGAAACAAAGTTGTTTGAACATTTGTAGTTGCTTGAACATTCAATTTCTCCCAACTCATGAATTTTAAAATATCATCGGCCGACTCCACCAAAGCTGCTTTATTTGACCTTATAAGCGCATTGCATCCTGCCGACCATTCATCGTTTACTCGTCCAGGAAATGCAAACACATCGCGATTATAATCGTTAGCAATTTCGGCGGTAATCAATGCACCTCCTTTTGAAGCAGATTCTATTACAACTAAAGCATCGCTCATTCCAGCAATTATTCTATTTCGTTGAACAAAATTTGGACGATCGGGATTTGTACAGCTTAAATACTCAGTAACCAATGCTCCATTTGGCATCATTTTTACTGCAGTTGGACGATGTGCCGCTGGATAAATTCTATCTAAACCATGCCCAATTACGCCAATAGTTGGTAATCCACAATCAAGTGCAGCTTTGTGAGCACAAATGTCTACGCCATAAGCCAAACCACTAACAATGATAGTGTTAGGAAGAATATGAGCTAAATCACTAATTAATTTTTTACAATTATCCTTGCCCGCTTCAGTGGCATTTCGAGTACCTACTACTCCAACAAATTTACCATTATTCAAATCACAATTACCTTTACTGAAAATCATTATGGGCGAATCTGCACACTCTTTTAGGCGAAATGGAAATTCTCTATCGGTGTAATAATATGTTTTTATTTTGTTTTTAATAATGAATTCGATTTCTTCTTCGGCACGCGAAAGTACATTTTGCGAAACAATTTCATTTGAAAGCATTTCGCCAATACCAGGAATTTTGGCTAATGCTGCTTGTTTTTCTTTAAATACACCTTCAACACTCCCAACATAAGCTATCAAGTTTTTTGCAAGATTACTCCCTATGCCTTTAATTAGTGTGATTCCAATTTTGTATTTCAATAGTTCGTCATTCATAATTTATTGTTTAGGTGTTTGATAGATTAAAGACGTACTTTTCTGAATAAAATTATACAAATCCAACCTAATAAAACACCAATAATATTGAACAATAAATCTAACCAACTAGCAGAACGTGGAATAAAAAGTAGCGGTTGTAGAATTTCAATGATTCCACCAATTAGGGCTGGAAAAATTACGCACAAAAGAACAAAAGGGAATGTTATGTTGTTTGATTTTTTGTAGTTTTGAAAATCGAATGCCAAAATAAATGCAAGTCCAGCATACATAAATAAATGTGCTAATTTATCTTCATTATCAAATGTTGGTATTTTCTTAAATGTCGAAGGTGGTGCAAATGAGAGATATAATATGATAAATATGACCGAAATGGATTTCCAATAGTGGCAAAAAACATTCTTTATTTTCATGTTTCGTTTTGTGAAATTGTAAATAATTTATACCGAATTGACTTTATTTAAAACCTAATAATTATCTTTGCGAAAACATTTATTCAAATAAATATTTTTTAATTTCACTCAATAATTTAAATAATTATGAAAAAAACTATTTTTTTTGTACTATTAGTTACTATATTATCCTCATGTTCAAGCGTTTTGCTAACTGGTCGTAAACAATTGTTATTAGTTCCCGACTCGGAAGTACTTGCTATGAGTTTACAAAGTTACAAACAATTTATTGATTCTGTACCACTCTCTACAAATAAAACAGATGCAGCTTTGGTAAAAAAAGTAGGACAAAAAATTTCTAAAGTAGTAGAAAATTACTTAAGAACCAATGGTTTAGAATCCGAAATAGCAAATTATGCATGGGAATTTAATTTAGTAAAAGATGCGTCAGTTAATGCATTTTGTATGCCTGGTGGAAAAGTGGTTGTTTTTGAAGGTATATTGCCCGTAACAAAAAACGAAGCTGGATTAGCAGTTGTAATTGGCCATGAGGTGGCTCACGCAGTGGCAAAACATAGCAGCGAAAGACTCAGTCAACAAATGCTAGTTCAATATGGTGCTACTATTACTGACGCTTTGCTAACAAATAAATCGCAAATTACTCGAGCTGGAATAAACTCGTTATATGGCATTGGAGCACAATATGGTGTAATGCTTCCCTATTCGCGCAAACACGAATATGAAGCAGACAGAATGGGATTAATATTCATTGCTATGGCTGGCTACAACCCAACCGAAGCAGTTGCGTTTTGGGAACGTATGGCAGCAAATAGTACCAATGCCCCTGTGGAATTTATGAGTACTCACCCAACCGATGCTAATAGGATTGCTAAAATGAAAGAATATCTTTCTGAAGCTCTTACTTTTTATAAAAAATAATTATAGCATTATATTCAATTTAAACCAATCAATAGCTTCTAATACAGCTACTTCCAAATCGCTTTCAGTAAAATTTAATTCATCTTTTGCTTTTTTGTTACTATAATATTCTCTTATTGTAAGTTGATTCAAATTCATTGTACTAATATCAGTTTTGATACCGATTTTTCGAAGTAAATCGCCAATTTTTCCGACAGCTTTTATTATAAAATTAGGCACTTCAATAATCAATTGTTGGTAACCTTCCACTCTCATCTGCAATTCGTAAAACTCTCTGAATGAAAGGTTTTTTCCCGAAGTCAAATAGCGAGCTCCACTCCTACCCTGCGTTAATGCATTGCATACTGCATTTGAAACATCTATTACTGGTACAAAATTTTTACCTCCTTTAGGCACAAACATCATCCATCGCTTATAACCCATAATCAACAATTTGCCCGAACTAGGTTTAGTATCATAAGCACCAATCATAAAAGTTGGATTTATAATGATAATATGATTATTTGACAATAAAGAGGCTTCTACAAATAACTTTTCAGCCTCCATTTTACTTTGAGCATAAAACGATTTTGAAAAAGGATATTCAATTGAAAATGTCTCATTCGAAGCCACTTGTTCTGTTCCGTAGCCCACTGTATTCGCAGAACTTACATAAACTATATTTTTTATATTCAATTCATTAGCTACTCTTATTATTTGATTACTGCCATTCACATTTACATCGGCATAATCATTAAAATGCAGTAAATTTGTGCTAGTTATAGCGGCAATATGTATAATAGCATCGCAATTTTGAGCTGCATTCTCTAATATTTTATAGACACAAAAATTTCGTAACTACTCAGCACTTGATATTTAGAAATTATTAGCCACGGCAAGGATTGCCAAGAAAGGATTTTGATTATTCTTTTTGGCAGTTTGTGCGATGGAATGAATTTGACAGTAAGTATGTGAACCCATTTGGGATTTAAACA
>CAIWCC010000081.1 GCA_903911085.1 uncultured Bacteroidales bacterium
ACCAATCAATCTATTCGTAAAAAACATTAAATATCAACTTTAACAAGTGGCGCACTTTGCCGAAATGACTGGCTCAGTTTCATCCGAAATAAGTGGCTCAGTTTCATCCGAAATATTCAACAAAGGTTTACGAACCCATTGAACCGGCTCTAAATCAGCTTTCAAAAGTTGCTTATTCCGATTACATTGAAATCGCACCGGGTGTAAATCCAGAAATTTCTTTGGTAAGTGCCTTGAACGGAACTCCAACAATGACCGAAAATGCAAGTTTATTGAGTTGTGTTGGTATTGAATTCTACCAAAAAGCTGGTTCTGAATATTATGTCTTTTCTGTTGGAAATAGCATGAAAATCAAAAATGTATTTTAATAAAATGCATTAAGTTTTAAAGAAGCTTCACTGAAAAGTGGAGCTTTTTTTATGCCTATACATTTCTATACATTTTTATCTAATGGGTGGGCTTATGGTAGGCTTATGGTAGACTTATGGTAGGCTTATCTATGACTTACACTGGTGATTCTTTGCACCCATCATTCGGAAAAAATGGGAAATAACTTTTGGGGCCGTCCCACCCGAGCCCGAAAAAAGTTATTCTCATTTTTTTCCGCCAATACTAACTACTACACACTTGATAAATTTATATAATTTGGAGATTTGCAGCCAACACTCGGTAAGACGGGAAATAACTTTAATTCAAAAAAATAAACACTAAAAAGTTATTCTCGGCTTAACCGCCAATAGTAATTCACTTTTTTTCTGAATAAAAAAATCTTGTTTTAATTTATGCAGTAAATTTTAATTTAATTCGTCTGTATATATTTGCAAATTCAGAGAGGATATTTTCATAAACATTAGTATACTTTTTTAAATCAATAATTTCTATAATTACTGCATAATCTTGCATGTAATTTAAGTCTAAATTGCCTCTAGTATAAAGCCTTAATCGTAAATCCCATAAACCAGTTAAATATGAATTTGAAAAGGTTTTTTCAAATTGCATTATTGGATTCCAAGGCAAACTGTACTTTTCATCCCCAGATATGTCAATTGGCTTAAAATTATTTGAAGTAGGCTTAATCAATTTTGCCGAAATTCGTGAGTTTGAATATTCTACAATATTACTTGTATTTACTGAAGGGTCGTAAGTAATTGTAATTTTAATTTTTAGTTTTGTATTGATATTTTCAGCAGCTAACGTACTTGGAACATGAAATGAAATAAATTGATAATTATCTTGGTCTAATTTACCTTCAAAGATAAATGTCGCATTATTAGTTGTTGCGCTAATTGAATTTTTAATATTGGGTTCACCAAAGCCAACATATTTAGTAACATCATCTTTTAAGCCTTCATGGATATTTCGCTTATCACTAAAATGGCATATTAAACCTTTTATCAAATTTGGATCTGAATTTGGATATAAATCAAATAATCTTTGAGCATATTGTGAAATTAGTGGAGCAGCATGACTTGTCCCTACATCGGTACATAGACTTAATCCATCATCGCTAATACCATATGTTGATAGACGAGGTAAAATATTATAGGGTGAAACTAGATTGCCACCATGTGCCACGACCTCAGGTTTTATTCCTTTATCAGCTCCAGGACCAATTCTTGAAAAAGGAGAATGAAAATTATTATTCACAAGTGAGTCTTGATTTGAAAATTTAGCAATTGAACCTACGGTTAATGACAAGAGAGATTCGGCAGGACATCCGATTCTTGAAGAAAAGTTTTTGAAATGTTCATGAGGAAATTGCCCTAGTATATCATTAATGTTACCTGCAGCAACAACAAATAAAACTTTGTATCTTTTTGATAAAAAATCCATCAATTTTGCAAGTTCTGAAAAATTGTAATCTGCAATTGAATTTGGAAAACCTAAAGATAAATTGTAGACTTGAATAGTATGATAATTTTTAATTACAACTTCTTCAATTACATTTCTTAGGTGAAATTCATTCGGGTTTAATTCAATACCTTGCGAATCTCTTCCAAATACAGCTATGTCAATTAAATAGCAATAAGGAGAAAGATAATTATTTGTTAAACAATTATCTATATCATCACCAAAAACACATCTACTTGCAACAAAGGTACCATGACCGTAAGTGCAATCAACTGAACCTATTGGTAAATAAGCAACTTTTTCTTTTACTATTTTGTCAAATATATTATTATTTGTATTTATCCCTGAGTCAATTATACAAATTTTTGAATCAGATTCAACAGGATTAATTATTAAGTTTGTTGGAGTTTTTTCGGCAGGTAATGAGGCTTTTACAAAAAATGTCGGGTTTGCTTTAATTTCATTTATTGAACTATAATCAGAAACAATTTGATTTAGATATTTTCCTTTAATTCTACATTCAATTGAGGCTACTCCATTTGCAAATGTTTTATAAGTTAGATTGCTAGCACTTAGCTTAAGGTCATCTAAAATGATATCTGAAACTTTTTGTTTTGCATCAATATTTAATTCATTGTATAAATTAATAATTATATCAATTTCTGATTCAGAGTTAATTTCTATTTTAATTTTATTTTCTATTGGAATAGTGACAATATTATTAATTGGAGAAAAAGAAGATTTACCTTTATTGTTAATGCTTTCAATGTAAGTATTTAGTTGCTCTTCAAATTTTGGAAGTATGTCTTTTCTGATTTTAGCAACTCCAACTGTTTCATCTACAGCAGAATAAGAAATTATTTCAAGACCAAGTTTTTCAATAGTTTGTTTTTGACTTTTAATAGAGAAGGATTGCGGAGTTTCAATTTGAAAATAAATATCATTTGTGATATTATAGTCTTTTTTAGTACTAATCGTGTTGATTAATTCGTTTGTCTGGAAACGTAATTTTAAACCATGTTCACTATGATTAATCCTTTTAACTGTTTTACCACCTCCATGCTTTTCATATTTTTCATTTCTTATATTTTTTATCGGGATTTCAAAATGAAATTTATTAATATCCATAATGTAATGATTAATAATGAAATATAAAAAAAAGATTGAGATAATGAGTGTATTAATTTCAAAAAACAATATTTATTGAGTAAAATATCGCAAATATACTGATAATTAATTGATTGAAAAAATGGGGTTTTAAAGAAAATAGATATAAATGGGGCTAACTCGTCGCAGAAATAAAATATACCAATGGGATAGCGTTGGAAAAGGGCTTGGGGAAAACGGAATGTATGGAGCTTGCGAAATGGAAATGAGTATTTCCCGAAGCCGTGCGGTGCTGAGGTGTATGCTTGCAATGTAGGCAAAATGAAGTGTTGGTTCGGTTGAGGTACGAAACCGACCAGAACGGAATGGAGACGTAATGGAACGCATTTACCGCAAGCACATGAATATAATCAACTCGACATATTTTATTTTCTGCACAACTAATGGGTGGTGGGGAATAATTGAGGATATTGCACGAAGTGCTTAACAAAAAACAAGCTGCTGAAAGGAGCTTGACTGCTGTCCCCATATTTTGAAAACCTTTTATAATTTACATTGCTACCGGAAAATAAACCTACAATGAAAATTATATATGGTTTACGGGGCTTAGTTTTCGAGTTGGCGGTACGCCTAAAAACGCACCGTAAGGTGTAATAAACATACCGCTCTGCCTGAAAGGTGCTTAATGGGGTGGACTCGTCGCAGTTGGAAAAAATATACCATTGGAAATGGGTTGGAAAAGGG
>CAIWCC010000082.1 GCA_903911085.1 uncultured Bacteroidales bacterium
AGATTTATTTATCGCTCACGTAGGTGCTATGGATATTATGGCTCGTGCTTTGGAAGCTGCTGCAGCTATCTTGGAAGAATCTCCTTACAAAAAAATGGTTTCTGACCGTTATGCTTCTTACGATGCAGGTAAAGGAAAAGAATTCGAAGAAGGAAAACTTACTTTTGAAGATGTGTATGCTTACGCTAAAGCAAATGGCGAACCAAAACAAATCAGCGGAAAACAAGAGCTTTACGAAGCGATTGTAAATATGTATATTTAAAATAGACAAAAGAGCCTAGAGCCAAGAACAAAGACTTTAATAAAATTGTCTTTAATCTTGATTCTTGGCTCTTGGTTCTTTAAATCTAAAAAATATGAACACAGACAAAGGAAGTAAATTGTATATTTTTGGCATTACCTTGGTGGCAACACTTGGAGGTTTGCTTTTCGGTTATGACACTGCCGTTATTTCGGGCGCTGTCGATTCATTGAAAGTAGTTTTTCATTTAGATGAAGCCACTTTTGGTAGTATGGCAACGTTCTATCATGGCGCAACCGTTTCAAGTGCATTGATTGGATGTATTCTTGGTAGTGCAGTTTCAGGACTTTTTGCCGAACATTTGGGACGCAAAAATTCATTGCTTGTAGCTGCCGTTATGTTTTTCATATCTGCATTGGGCGCTGCATATCCCGAATTCTTTTTCTTTACAAAAGGCGAAGGGTCAGTTGATGTACTAATTGCATTCAATATTTACCGTATTATTGGTGGTATAGGTGTTGGACTTGCTTCAGCCATTTGCCCGATGTACATTGCTGAAATTGCTCCAGCAGATATTCGTGGTAAATTGGTTTCATGGAATCAATTTGCAATTATTTTTGGTATGTTGATTGTTTATTTTGTAAACTATTTTATTACTAAAGGCGAACCCCAACAATGGATTGATAGCGAAGGATGGCGTTATATGTTTGCTTCCAATGCTGTACCAGCTGCTATTTTTGGATTATTATTATTTTTTGTTCCCGAAACTCCCCGCCATCTTGCATTAATTGGTCAAGAAAAGAAAGCACTTCATATTTTGGGCAAAATTAATGGTACCAATAAAGCAAAAGAAATTTTAGCCGAAATTAAGGAATCTGCACATGAAACCGTGGAAAAAGTGTTGGCTTATGGTTGGAAAGTATTGGTTATCGGAATTTTACTTTCTGTATTCCAACAAGCAGTTGGTATTAACGTTGTACTTTATTACGCACCAACAATTTTTAAAGGCTTAGGATTTGGTAATGATGCAGCCATGTATCAAACTGTTATTATGGGCTTTATCAATATAATCTTTACCTTAGTAGCAATTTTTACAGTTGACAAATTTGGCCGTAAACCATTGTTAATTATTGGTTCTATCGGTATGGCAATTGGTATGTTTGCAATTGGTTTATTGGCTTATATGCAAATCATTGGAGTTAGCACTTTGGTATTTATTGTTATCTATTCTGCTTCATTTATGATGTCGTGGGGACCAATTTGTTGGGTTCTTATTTCAGAGATTTTCCCAAACACTATACGTGGAAAAGCCATTGCTATTGCTGTTGCTGCTCAGTGGATTTCAAACTTTATTGTATCGGCTACGTTCCCTTCATTAGAAGCATTCAGTATTACATTTACATACGTTCTTTACGGTGTAATGTCTGTTCTGTCCGCAATTTTTGTTTGGAAAATGGTGCCCGAAACCAAAGGTAAAACATTGGAAGACATGAGTAAACTTTGGAGAAAATAAGGCTAATCAACTTATTAAGAATTTAAAATCGTCCCCTAAATTTAGGAGACGATTTTTTTTTATTTGAAAGTATAATGATAAAAAAAGATTAGATCAAATAGCTTTTCCGCTTCTTAATTTAGATTGATTTGTCTATTCAAAAATTGGTTTTTATTGCAAAATAATGATTGTATCTCGTGTTAATAATTTTGTTTTTTGTCACGATTGCAATGTAAAAGTATATCATTATGCATCATATATAGCCGTTTGACTATTAATCTGACATATTTCACTTAATTTATAGTCTAAAATGCTATATATATCGACATAAATGTGTACTTTTGCACCAAACTAAAAAACGAAATTATGTTAGATGTAGGATTGACCACTTTTATGATTTTGGCCACGAGCCTTGTTATGCTTATGACGCCTGGTTTGGCGTTTTTTTATGGCGGTTTAGGCTGTAAAAAGAATATTTTGAGTATTATGATGCAGAGTTTTGTTTCAATGGGAATAGGCACTGTACTTTGGTTTGCTTTTGGTTATTCCGTTTGCTTTAGCGGAAACATGCATTCTGGAACTGATTTTTTTGGAATTATCGGTAATTTTGATAAAGCATTCTATCACGGCATTACTCCTTCCACGCTTTATTCTCCTGACAAACGCTTTCCCGAATATATATTTATTGCGTACCAAATGATGTTTGCCATTATCACCCCGGCACTTATTACAGGTGCTTTTATAAATAGGGTTTCATTTAAGTCGTATGTTGTTTTTCTTGTTTTGTGGCAAATATTTGTATATTACCCATTTGTTCATATGGTTTGGGGAGGTGGATTACTTGCTGAATGGGGAGTTTTCGATTTTGCTGGTGGTATTACAGTTCACGCAACAGCAGGATTTGCAGCTTTGGCTTCGGTATATTTTGTGGGACGTCGTCAAGAAAAGACCGACCCTAACAATATTCCTTTGGTTGCAGTAGGCACTGCTTTATTGTGGTTTGGATGGTATGGTTTCAATGCAGGAAGCGAGCTGGCTGTAAATTCAGTAACAGTATCGGCATTCTTAAATACCGATACTGCTGCTTCATTTGCAGCTGTAACTTGGTTGCTAATAGAATGGAATACAGGTAAAAAGAAACCTACTTTTATAGGTTTAATGACTGGTGCTGTGGCTGGATTGGCAACAATTACTCCTGCAGCAGGTTATGTGAGTATTTATTCGTCAGCGATTATTGGTGTGATTGCTGCTATAGGTTGCTTTTTAGCTGTTAAATTCAAAGAACACAAAGGCTGGGATGATGCCCTTGATGTGTGGGGTGTACATGGAATGGGTGGTGTAATTGGCACAATTTGCTTGGGCTTATTTGCCAATAGCTCAATAAATGCAGCTATCCCCAATGGATTGTTTTTTGGGGGAGATGGAATGTTATTAGTAAAAGAATGTGTTGCAATACTCATTGCTATAATCTACGCTTTTTTCTTTACCGTATTACTTTTCAAAACAATCAACAAATTTATTCCAGTTCGTGTTACTGAAATGGAGCAAACTGTAGGTTTAGATTTAATTCATCATGGCGAAGTAGCCAGACAAAGTTAAGAGTTAATTATTGAATATTAAAATACCCTCATAGGCTTACTTATGAGGGTATTTTAATATTCAATAATCAAATATCTCGCAAAAAAAATGCTGTACAACCTCAGATTTTTGTATTGGTCAATTTATATAATAACCACTTTTCAAATTTAGTTTTTTCAATTATTTTCAAAATAAATTCTACATTTGTTTTTAAAATAATAGTTGTTAATATAAAAAATAGTAGTATTTTTGGCAAATGGAAAAAGACGAAAAAAGATTAACTATTCGAGATTGGGCGGAAAATGACCGTCCACGCGAAAAAATGCTAATAAAAGGTGCACAAAGCCTATCAGACGCTGAATTACTTGCAATTCTTATCAGTTCTGGCAATAAAAATGAGTCGGCTGTGGAATTATCGCGAAGAATTATGCGTGAATGTCACGACAATATAAACGAATTGGCACGGATGTCTGTTGCAGATTTATGCAGTAGTTTTAAAGGTATAGGTCAGGCAAAAGCAATTACTATAATGGCAGCATTGGAACTTGGCAAAAGACGAAAAACAAATGACATTCTGGAATTAAAAAAAATTACTGCGAGCAAAGATCTTTTCAATCTATTTGAACCATTATTAATCGATTTAATGCACGAAGAATTTTGGATTGCATTACTGAATAGTTCCAACAAAATAATTGAAGTTAAACGCTTAACAGTTGGTGGCAGTAGGCAAACTGTTGTTGACATTCCCATTTTGCTAAAAACAGCGTTAGAAAAATCGGCTCTTTCAGTGGTGGTAGCCCATAATCATCCTTCGGGAAACAATTGCCCAAGTAACGAAGACATTCAAATAACTAAACGCATAAAAGAAGGCTGTAACGCAATAGGTATAACTTTATTAGACCATATTATTATTGCTCAAGGCCAGTATTATAGCTTTTGTGATGAAGGAAAAATCTAAATAAAAACAAATCGAATATGATACTATTAGAAGTAGAAAATGTAGTAAAACAATATATTGGACACCGCGCTTTGGATGGAGTCAGTTTGAATGTTCCCGAAAATACAGTTTATGGATTATTAGGCCCAAATGGAGCCGGCAAAACCACACTTATTCGCATAATTAATTGTATAACAGCTCCCGATAGTGGCGAAGTACGTTTAAATGGGAAACGACTTACAGCAGCAGATGTCGAAAAAATTGGATATCTACCCGAAGAGCGAGGGTTGTACAAAAAAATGAAAGTAGGAGAACAAGCATTATATTTGGCACAATTGAAAGGAATGACCAAATCGGATGCATTAAAAGCATTGAAATATTGGTTCGAAAAATTTGAGATACAAGCTTGGTGGGATAAAAAAGTAGAGGAATTGTCGAAAGGTATGGCACAAAAAGTACAATTTATCACCACCATTCTTCACGAACCCAAACTGTTAATTTTCGATGAGCCATTCAGCGGTTTCGATCCAGTAAACGCCGATTTAATGAAGCGTGAAATTCTGAATTTAAAAAATAATGGTGCAACCATTATCTTTTCGACACACAATATGGAGTCCGTGGAGGAACTTTGCGAAAATATTTCGCTTGTAAATCAGGCAAAAATCGTACTTCAAGGTAATGTGGCCGAAATTAGAGCATCTCATGCCACCAATACCTTTGTTGTTCAGACTAAAACAAATATTGCTGAAAGCGGCTTTGAACTTCTTTCACAGACAACAAAAAATGGTATTATTGAAAGTTTAATAAAAAAAACACCAAACGAAACAAACAACGCCCTATTAAAATCCATAATAAGTCAAACCGAAATCTGTTCGTTTCAAGAATTATTACCAAGCATGAACGATATTTTTATTAAAACTGTAAAATTATGAGCAAAATAAGTTTGATTATAAAACGCGAATACACTACCAGAGTGATGAAAAAATCTTTTATCATCCTCACCTTTCTTACCCCGCTTTTATTTGCTGGCATGATAATGGTTCCACTGTGGCTTTCTAGCATAAAAGACAACTCAAAAAAGAACATTGTGGTTATCGACCGCACCAATAGTTACCAAGGAGTACTTAAAAACAATGATACTTACACTTTCGACTTTGTTGATAAACCAGCCGATGAAGTTCGCAAGGAGAATGCAGATAATGAATCATTTACAGCACTTTTGTTGATTACTGACGATTTAGCTAAAAATCCTAAAGCTGCAACACTTTATTCCGAAGAACAAGTAAATATGGAATTAAAAAGTTACGTCTCCGATTTACTTAAAAATTATGTTGAAGAACAAAAACTGGCTTCACATAACATTCCGAACTTAAAAAAAATGGTAGATGAATCGCATGTTGACATAAATATCAGCACTGTAAAATGGGGCGAAGATGGCAAAAACAAAGTAGGTTCGGCGGAATTAGCTTTGGCAATTGGAATGATTTCTGCTTTTATGATTTACATGTTTATTGTTATTTATGGAGCACAGGTAATGAGTGGCGTGGTGCAAGAAAAAACTAGCCGAATAGTAGAAGTGATAATTTCATCGGTAAAACCCTTTGAATTGATGATGGGTAAAATCATAGGCATAGCTATGGTGGGACTAACTCAATTCTTTTTATGGGTAGTGTTGACATTGTTTATTTCTACCGTGGCTGGAAGTTTTATTGGTGGCAACATCGATATTAGCGCACTTCAACAAGCCAATACAATGGGCATGGGAATGAACACTCCGCTGCCCGCAAACGAAACAGAAAACATGGTGCGCGAAGTTTATACCATGTTGTCGGGCTTTGATTTTGCACAAATTGTTGTATTATTTGTCATATATTTTCTTGGTGGATATTTGCTTTACGCATCACTTTTTGCTGCAGTAGGCTCGGCTGTTGATAATGAAACCGACACACAACAATTTTCGCTTCCGCTAACTTTGCCAATAATTTTTGCCATCTATGCTGCCATATACAGCGCTCAAAATCCCGATGGTCCACTAGCGTTTTGGTGTTCAATGATTCCATTTACATCGCCCATTGTAATGATGGTACGATTACCGTTTGGAGTTCCAGCGTGGCAAATAATAATATCGATAGTTATTCTAGTATTTTCATTTATTGGTACCACATGGATGGCTGGTAAAATTTACCGAACAGGTATTTTGATGTACGGTAAAAAAGTTACTTGGAAAGAATTGTGGAAATGGCTAAGATATTAATGTTTGTGGTTTACTGTAAATAAGACTTCCTTTAGGTTTAAATAGCTATAAATACTCAAACAACTATAAAAATTAAGCAGACAAATAGAACTAAAATTGACAATTACTAATTTGATTGAAATTCGACGATTTCAAAAATATGGATGTTAAGTATGAACAAAAAACTAACAAAATCTACAAAGTCTATCTTTGAGCAAATCATGCGATTAGATGATGCAGGAAACGAATTTTGGTCGGCACGCGATTTGTCTAAAATACTAGACTATGCCGACTATCGAAATTTCAAAACTGTGATAACAAAAGCCACTGAAAGTTGCAAAAACAGTGGCTTTAATGTCCAAAACCATATCGTTGGTTTCACCGAAATGGTTTTGATAGGCTCAGGCGCTGAACGTCAAGTAGATGACACTAAATTATCGAGATATACGTGTTATTTAATATTGCAAAATGCAGATCCTTCAAAAGCGGTAGTTGCTCAGGGTCAGACCTATTTCGCAGTTCAAACTCGGTTGCAAGAAATTAAGCAAATGGACGATTATAACATCTTGAGTAGCGAAGATGAAAAACGTTTATTCTTAAGTAACGAATTACGTCGTCACAATTCACAATTGGCAGAGGCTGCTCAAAATGCAGGAGTAATTTCCAATATGGATTATGCAGTTTTTCAAAATCATGGCTACAAAGGATTGTATGGTGGATTAGATGCAAAAGCTATACACTCTCAAAAGGGATTAAAAAACAATCAACATATTCTCGACCACATGGGTAGTACCGAACTGGCAGCCAACCTATTCCGTGCCACACAAACCTAAGATAAACTTCGAAAAGAGAATATTCAAGGCAAACGAGAAGCTAATAAAACGCATTACGAAATTGGGAAAAAAGTAAGAAAAACAATTGAAGAAATTGGTGGTACAATGCCCGAATATCTTCCAGTTGCTGATAATATTTCATCCATTGAAAACAAAAGAACTAACAATCAACAATCTTTAGATTTATAAATAAAGAAAAACATGACACCTCCATTTTTAAAACTCAACGATCAAATACGTATTATTTCTCCATCGGGTTCAATAAATCCTAATTTTATTGATGGTGCTAAAAACACATTAACGTCGTGGGGTTTACAGGTTTCAGAAAGTAATTATGCACGAGCTGAATATGGACGTTTTGCAGGTACTATGGAACAACGAATTGCTGATTTGCAAAACGCCATTGACGACCCAAATGTAAATGCAATTCTATGTAGCAGAGGTGGCTATGGAGTATCCCAAATCATTGACAAAATAGACTTTTCACTTTTTATCAAAAATCCCAAATGGTTTATTGGTTATAGCGACATAACAATCCTTCACAATGCAATAACTAATCTTGGCTTGCCATCTATTCATGGCTTTATGGCCAAGCATCTTACCGAAATGCCAACAGATGTAGATACGACTCAACAATTACGAAAAATTTTATTCGGAGAAATTCCGACATATTCCATTAATTCACATGCATTTAATAAAATCGGACATGCCACAGGAAAGCTTATTGGAGGAAATCTCTCGGTACTTATGGGTTTGCGTGGAAGTAAATTTGATTTCGATTATCGTGGTGCAATTCTTTTTATCGAAGATATTGCAGAAAAACCCTATCATATTGACAGAATGATACAAAACCTCCGATTTAGTGGATCATTATCGCAGCTTTCGGGACTAGTTGTGGGTCAATTCAGCGATTGTGACGAAGATCCGTTAATGATGCAAAGTATTCAAGAAATAATTTTTTCGGCAGTTGAAAATTACCATTATCCAGTATGTTTCAACTTTCCAGCTGGTCATGTAAGTTACAATATACCGCTTATTTTAGGCACAAAAATCACCCTAGATGTAACAAATGAGAATGTGAAATTAGCATTTATATAGTTTTTATTATAAAATCAAGCAGTTTAAAAAGTATCACTATTTATATTAAAAAGAAAAAATTGCTTCTTTATTATTGCTCAAAAATTCTATCTTTGCAAGTACATAATTTACAGCACCATATTTATGCCCTTGCAAAAACACTCATTTATTAAAATATTAATCCTTTTAATTGTCATTTTTTCGACCGCTCAACTGCGTTCGGAAACAGTTCGTACTTCATTATCGGATAGTACAAAATTAAGTATCTTTTTACCAAGTCAATCTTCTATAAATGATTCAATTGTGAATTATGGAAAAATGTTTTTGAACACACCATATCATTACGGATCACAAGGAACTGACACATTCGACTGTTCTGGATTTACTTCTTATGTTTATCGGAATTTTGGTTACAATCTTCACCGCTCTTCCGAAGATCAAGCGCAACAATTCGATACAGTAAAACGCGATCAATTAAAAGTAGGCGACCTCGTATTTTTCTCAGGTCGTCGGAGAAGCGCAAAAAATGTTGGTCACGTAGGCATTGTGGTCGGCGCCAAAGAAAATGGAGAATTTGATTTCATTCATGCCGCAGTTCACAACGGAGTAATCATATCCAACTCACAAGAAGACTATTATAACAAACGTTTCATTAAAGCCAATCGTGTAATTGGCGGTATTGAGCGTCAATTCCTAGCTGCAAATAACAGACAAAAAAATGATTCGACCGAAAATGACGGATTCACACAATCGATAATAAGTGAACCGACACAACATATCAGAAAAATTATTCCAGCCCAATACCACCGTGTAAAATCAGGAGAAACACTTTCATCCATTGCTCTCAAATACGGCTTGACGGTCAACGAATTGAAAAGAAAAAATGATATGGTTGGAAGCAAACTAAGTATTAAACAACAACTAAAAGTGAAGGACAAAGAAACAATTATGATGATTGAATCTGTAAGAACACTTGCAAAAACCAATCCCGAACAAGCAACAAAAAAATTAATTGACAACAAAGCTACAATCGATTCTATCAATTCAGCAAAAGCAACACTTGCATCTAATCATATCGTAAAAAAAGGAGAATCTTTGTTTAGTTTGTCAAAAACTTATAATATTTCAACCGACGAATTAATACAAATCAATAACCTAAAATCGGAAGGAATTCAAATTGGGCAGGAATTAAAAGTATCAAAACAAAAAGATAATAAATTGAATAATGAGCCATCACAAAAAGATGTGGTTGCTAACTTTTCAAAAACAAATAAATCAGAAAAATCAATAACACATAAAGTACAAGCCGGTGAAAGTCTAAATATCATAGCTAAAATATATAAAATTTCTATCAATGAAATCATAGCGTTAAACAATTTATCGAGCAAAACAATTCATGCAGGACAGGAATTGATAGTTGAAAAAAATACAGCCAAAGAAGCAATCGAAGCACCAATTGCACAAAAAACAAAAACAGAAAACGAAGATTTAACTCACAAAGTAATGAGGGGTGAAAATCTTAATTCGATATCTAAAGAATATAAAATTTCTATCAATGATCTTAAAAAATTAAACAATCTGTCTGACAACTCCTTACAAGTAGGACAAGAATTAGTTGTGGCCAATAACACTAAAAAAGAAGCATTAGAAACACCTGTTGAACCAATAAATAAAAAAGGGGTCAAAGACATTACCCATATAGTAAAGAAGGGAGAAAATCTTAACTCAATATCTAAGATATATAAAATCACTATTGACGATTTAAAAACATCAAATAGTCTGTCGAGTAATTCAATTCAAGCAGGACAAGAATTGTTGGTGGGAAATAACACAATCAAAGAAACAGTAGAATTGCCAATCACAACCAAAACAGAATCTAAAAATTATTCTCACACAGTAAAAGAAGGTGAAAGTCTATATCTTATTTCCAAAAAATTCAATGTATCAACAACTAAATTGAAGGAAATAAACAAGTTAGAAAGCGACAAACTACATCCAGGACAAGAAATAATACTTAGTTATTCTGAAGAATCAACTTCAATAAACAAAATAAGTAAAAATCAAACTAAAGAAAAACCAATAACTCATGTAGTACAACATGGAGATTCTTTCTATTCCATTTCCAAAAAATACAGTTGTTCGATAGATAAATTAAAAGAATGGAACAATAACTTTGGAGACAAAATAAATATCGGTGACAAAATAACTATCTATTCTAAAGTAAACTAGATACTATCATAATGAAAACAACACATTGGCTATCTATTTCTATTGCATCACTTGCGCTAATTATATCTGTGTTAATTTTATCAAGTGCAATACGAAATCGGAATGAATCGAATAATGTAATATCGGTAACAGGTATGGCCGAACGCAATTTCGAATCAGACTTAATTGTTTGGAAAAGTCAATTTACAGTTAAAAACTTCAATCTGACAGCTGCATACGCCGAACTAAAAAAACAAAGCGAATCGACTCGTAGATTTCTCGAGACCAAAGACATAGACAATTCAGAAATTACTTTTTCGGCAGTAGAAATCACCAAAGAATATACAAATGTTTCATCTAATGGCAATTCAATTTCCACATTCGATGGCTATAGACTAACACAACAAATAAGTATATCATCCAGCAAAGTAACAAAAATTGAAAACGTATCGCGCGAAATAACAGAACTTATTAATAGTGGGATAGAAATAACATCCCTATCACCAGAATATTATTACACAAAACTATCCAATTTAAAAGTAGAAATGCTAGCCGAAGCCACACGTGATGGTAAGTCGAGAGCAAAAACGATTGCCGAAAATGGAGATGGAAAATTAGGTCGCTTAATGAATTCATCGATGGGCGTGTTTCAAATTGTAGCACAAAACTCATCCGAAGATTACAGTTGGGGCGGCGCTTTTAATACAAGTTCCAAAAAGAAAACAGCCTCAATTACCGTAAAATTGCAATATCAAGTAAAATAAAGCCGAACTAGTCGAACAAACTATGTAAAACGGCAATTGATTGCAGACCATGAAAATCGGGCACATGAAGGCGATAGTACTCAACTAGCACCTCAAGCAATTTAATGCGTTTTGTGCGCGAAATAACATAGTATTCCAAATCGCTATAGTTAACCCGTAATAAGGCTTCAAAATCGGCGCATACAGCAGGTAACAAAAAATGAGTGTGCAAAGGCTTCTCCCTCAAAAAAACTCCATTTATCAAATCGAAGTATTCGTTTTCACCGTCCTCTTGATTAGGTTCAAAGCCCAAATAACGAGTCATTTTAACCAAACACACCAAGTGAAAGTTAGAAATGCCTTTTTCACAACAATCCAGTTGTTGAATAGAGTTCTCTAAAAACAAGAAAAGACTTTCATCTGGTTCAGTTTGACGCAAAGCACGATATAACATTTCAGAAAGAAACAGAGCCAAAGCATTTTTTATTGGATTAATAGGAATGCCCGTAAACGGATAAACAATTTTAATGTCCCTTATTTTTTGCAATTCTTTTCCTGGCGAATGAAAAACATCCAAGTCAACAATCGAAAGTGGTTGAAATAACGCAGATCTACAGATAGATTTTTTTTTATTTATTCCGTGAACCATGTACGATACCCGTCCAAAATGACGAGTATAAATTGTTACAATAGACGCCGAATCGGAGTATTTTATGGCATGAAGTACAATTCCGGTGGTTTTCAATTGCATAATTTAGCTGTTTTTGACAACAAAAGTAAGAAAAAAACAGGTAAAAGTATTGAAATATGACTTATTTTATTTATTTCAAGCCTTTTTATGTTCTGACAAATAGACAATTACAAATTTATTTGTAATTTTTCATAGAAAGTCTTTGTCAATCCAAAAAAGAGCCGTATATTTGCACCCGCAATTGAGAAGAACATTTGTTATTAGCCAAAAGCTAAAATCAATACTCAACGGCCCATTCGTCTATCGGTTAGGACGCCAGGTTTTCATCCTGGAAAGAGGGGTTCGACTCCCCTATGGGCTACAAAAGAAAATAAGACATTTAATGCATTTAAAATAAGATTTCGATGGCAAATCATAAATCATCTATCAAGAGAATTCGTCAAGCCGACAAAAAGAAATTGCACAACCGCTATTATGCAAAAACAGCTCGTAATGCTGTACGCAGATTGCGCACAACTGCTGATAAAACTGTTGCAACAGAAATGTTACCAAAAATCAGCGCTATGTTGGATAAATTGGCTAAACGTAACATCATTCACAAAAATAAAGCTAGCAACTTAAAATCTAAGTTAGCTATTTACGTAAATAAATTGGCATAATAGCTTCTTGTTTAATATACAGAAGCCCTTTTCCGAATGGAGAAGGGCTTTTTTGTCATGTGAAATTTTGAATTTTTGATGGTGAAATTTCAAGGCTCAATCGGAGAATTTGTGTTTTTGTTATAATACATTCAAATTAACAGTATTTAAGCCTAGAATTCCGACTTTATGAGATGTCATTATTTTAATCAAATTCCACGATAGTAATTCCCGAACCGCCAAGCTGTACATGTTCATCTCTGAATTTACTAACCCCATGGATAGTTGCTAAATATTGGCGGATTATCTGACGTAGAGCTCCAGTCCCAGTTCCATGTAGAATACGAACTCCTGAAATACCTACCATTATTGCATCGTCAATAAAATACATTACGGCTTGCAACGCTTCATCTCCACGCATTCCACGTACGTCAATTTCTGAACTGAAAGTTAATTTTCTTTGACGGACTTCATCTGTGCTGGTACTTTTTAGTGAATCGTATTTTTTTGATTCCTTTTTTAATTGATTATTACTAATTGGTTCTAGTTTAGTTAACTTCACAGTCGATTTTAAATTGCCAAAAGCCACAACTGCTTGTTTATCTTGCATTTCAATAATTACTCCTGTTGCAAGTTGACCTTTTAGACGTACGTTGCTACCAATTTTTAGAGTTTCGGGTTCTGGGTTTTGTGTTCCAGCTTTCGTGTTTCGTGTTTCGTGTTTTAGGTTTCTAGATTCAAGTTTTATATTATTATCAGAGGTCTTTTTCAGATTGTTATAATTCAATCTGCCTTCAGAATTTTGGTTATTTACTTTATTTTTAAATTCCTCTAATTCTTTTCTTGCTGCTTGTGTGCGCACTTTTTCGGCATCTGCTTCTTTTATTTGGCGAATGGTATTTTCTATTTTAGCATTTGCTTCGTTCAACAAATTTTTAGCTTCGGTTTTAGCTTGCAAAGTGATTTCTTTTCGTTGGCGGTTGATGTCAGCCATTTCGGCTTCGTATTTATCCAGCGTTTCCTCCAATTTCTTCTCTTTTTGTCTGATTTGCTGACGTTTATTTTCCCAATAACGTTTGTCACGAACTATATCTTGCAAATGTTTGTCATAATCGAGATGTTCTGCTCCAACTTTCTCAGCTGCTTCGGTTATTAAATCTTCGGGCAAACCAATTTTCCGTGCTATTTCTATTGCAAACGAACTTCCAGGATTGCCAATACTCAATTGAAAAAGTGGCTGCAAGTGTTGTCGGTCATACAGCATGGCGCCATTTACAATTCCTTCTGCAGCATCAGCAAAATGTTTTAAGTTTGTATAATGCGTGGTAATTACTCCATAAGCTTGGTTTCTATTGAAGCGTTCTAAAGTTGCTTCGGCAATAGCACCACCAATCATCGGTTCAGTGCCTGTTCCAAATTCATCTATCAAAAGTAAAGTTTTGGCAGTACTGTTTTTGATGAAAAACTTCATATTTGTCAAATGAGAACTGTATGTAGATAAGTCATTTTCAATAGATTGTTCGTCACCAATATCAATAAAAAGTCGTTCGAAAATTCCAGCACGACTGCTGTCATGAATCGGAACTAAAAGGCCACATTGCATCATATATTGTAGTAAAACAACGGTTTTCAGACATACCGATTTTCCACCAGCATTAGGTCCCGAAATGAGAAGTATTCGTTGCTTTTCATTTAAAACAATGTCCAATGGCACTATTTCCTTTTGCTGTTTTTTTAACGAAAGAAACAACAGTGGATGCACAGCTTTTGCCCATTCAAGTTGGCACATATCGTCTATTCGAGGTTTAATGGCTTTAATTTCGATGGCAAAAAGTGCTTTGGCTCTCAAAAAATCAATTTGTCCAAGAAAATATTGTGAAGCAAAAATTTCTTCTGAATGTGGACGTACAAAATTGGTAAACTCAACCAAAATGCGCATTATTTCGCGTCGCTCTTCTCCTTCCAATTCTCGCAGTCGATTGTTGGCTTCTACAACTTGTTGAGGTTCTATAAATACCGTTTTGCCGGTTGCTGACTCATCGTGAACAATACCTACTACTTTGCGCTTAAATGCTGGCGAAACAGGAATTACCAATCGACCATCACGCATAGTTGGTGCAACGTCTTTTTCTACATAACCATCAACTTGCGCTTGACGTAGAATGGAATTCAGCGTTCGTGAGATACTGCTCTGCACTTGAAAAATTGATGAACGAATGTGCGAAAGTTCTGTCGACGCATTGTCTTTTATTTTTCCAAACTTATTCAAAATGCTGTCAATACGCTGAATAATTAGAGGAAAAGTCTCAACTCCTAGCACCAATTCATGTAAATGTGGATACACTTCTGCCTCGTGCTTTGTGAGAAAGGCTATTAACCGGCGCACTGCTTCCAACGCTCGACGAAGATCGAAAACTTCCAATTCATCCAAAAACAAACCTTCAATCCGCACGCGCGACAAAGCTGGACGAACATCGTAAAAATCACCAATTGGTAATTCATCTGCATCAGTTGTAAGTATGCGCAACATTTCATCTGTTTGGCAAAGCAGACGCAACACGTCATCGTAATTGGACGAAAACTGAATTTCATCTACTTTTTCGGCACCCAATGTGCTCACACACTTGTCTTTCAACAATTGACGTATAGTGGTAAAAGCAATTTTTTGTTCAAAATGAAGTGGATAAAGCATTGGTTTGAAGAGTTTGTTGTTTGAAAGGTTTGAAGAGTTAAGATTGTTATTTTAAAGTCGATAACTAAAGATTTATTTTCAATATGAAGTATCAATATTGGGGGAATGAAATCAACAAATTGATAACTTATTTTTCTTTGAATGTATAAATTTGTGTAATCTGCAAATTATTCATCTTTCTTTTTGATCTCATTTTGTTCATCGTAATGAAAAAGCCGTCTAAAGTTTAGTATTTAATGCGAATTAAGAGTTGATTTTAAAATATTAAATGAATGAAAGCAGCAGCAATTCTTCCACAAACAAAAGTCAATAAACCTTTTGTAGAACGAACTTTACTTGCTTTTTGAATATTAGTTTTTTCTATTAACCAATTG
>CAIWCC010000083.1 GCA_903911085.1 uncultured Bacteroidales bacterium
GACTACCATAATGTCGCTTCTCCGAAGCTATTTATAAAAAGTCCCATCGGGACGAAATTATGGTAGAAAATATACAAAAACAAAATCTAAGCCCCATCGGGGCGAAATTATCTCAAAGCATTGTTGGAAGCGGTTTTTCAGATGTATAATAAAAAGTTTATCGGACAACAATAATTTTTTTTATTGAAATCAACTTATTTCCACAAAAATCAAATCATGTAACTTTGCTTAACAAGAAATTGCTACAAATGAGAAAAGTTATACTTTTTACACTTCTATTTTTTATAGCGTTAAATGTAAATGCAATTAAGCGCCCTAAAAAAATTGCTTCCATTCCATTTGAAATGGTTGGCAGTTACGTGGTTATAAAAGTCAAAATCAATGATTCATCACCATTAAAGTTTATTCTCGACTCTGGAATTAGAAATACCATTATCACAGAATTACTTCCTGAGGATAACGTAACACTCAATTATTCGGATGTAAAAGATTTGCTAGGGCTGGGCATTGGCTCACATTTGGAAGCATTGGTAAGTAATAATAACGAATTAAATATTGGAAAATTAAATCTTCACCCCATTACAGTACATGTTCTACAGGAAGATATTTTCAACTTGTCGAAACATACAGGTGCAAAAATTAATGGACTAATGGGGATAGATTTCTTCAAAGATTTTATAATCGAAATAAACTACATCTCCCATAGAATAAATTTTTATCCAACCGATTCTTTTATTCAACCAAAAGATTATGAGGTGATTCCAATAGTTATTGAAAATCAGAAGATGTTTGTTGAACTAAATGTAGTAGAAGCCGACAGAGTTCAAAAAAAAGTAAAAATGCTAATTGATACGGGCGCCGAGCTCAATGCATGGTTTCAAACATCGAAAGACGAGTCGCTTAAATTGCCTTTAAATACCATTAGAAGCAGTATTGGACAAGGTCTGAACGGTGAAATAATAGGAAATCTTGGTCGAATACCTCAAATTTATTTTGGTCGTTTTTGTATCAACAATCCGATAGTTTCATTTCCCGATTCTTCAAGTATTTCTAGCATAATAAAAAACTCAAATCGCGATGGCACAATTGGTAGTCAGCTGTTAATGCGATTTAATTATTTTATTGATTATCACAACAAATTATTTTATTTTAAACCAAATAGACATTTCAAAAGCCAATTTAAATATAATATTGCTGGCATTGAAATTAGCCAAATTCTACCTTTTGTCCCACAAACCGAAGTTTGGAAAGTTTGGGAGAATTCACCTGCTGCCATTGCTGGACTTAGAGTTGGTGACCAACTAATTGAAGTTAACGGAATTAATTGTTATCAAATGGGAATCAGCGAGTTAAAAGCGATGTTCGAAACATCTACAAAACACTCAATGAAACTTATTGTCAATAGAGAAGGAAAAGAAATTGTATTGGAAATTGAAATGAAAAGCATTTTATAATAAATATGCGAATTAAGAGTTGATTTTAAAATATTAAATGAATGAAAGCAGCAGCAATTCTTCCACAAACAAAAGTCAATAAACCTTTTGTAGAACGAACTTTACTTGCTTTTTGAATATTAGTTTTTTCTATTAACCAATTGAA
>CAIWCC010000084.1 GCA_903911085.1 uncultured Bacteroidales bacterium
CTGATTGGTAGTCAGCTGTAAAGATACGAAATTTCAAGGTCTTTTCCAAATAAAATAACAGTTATTTTGCTGTATATCAAATAATTATATCGCTATATAATTTTTGTCATGTACTAAATTATTATTGTTATAACTGCCACAATGTATAAAATAAATCATTGTTGTCCGGTAAACATTTTATATAATTGCTGTATGTCTTAATACAACAAGATTTACTATAATGTCGCCCCGAATGGGGCTTAGGTTTTGTGGTTTGAATTTTTCTACCATAATTTCGCTGCGATGTAGCTAAATCTTTAGTCCCATCGGGACGAAATTATGGTAATCAATAAGTTACAAGTATTTCCAGAGCTCCTTATGAGCGACACTATTTTATTTTTTGTTTTTACAAGACAATAATAAAAGTAAATGTATAAACTCAATTTCGAATGAAGAAGTTAGCCTTCAAATCAATACTAATACAAAAAAATACATGGATTATATTAAACTATACCCAATTTGTTATTATTTTATACCCTTAGTAGACAATAATCTCCTCTATATTTGTACCGTCGTAGTAGATTAATAAACAAAGAAAATAACATTAATAAAATTAAAACCAGAATTGAAGCAAAATAGATTTAAAAGCTAAGATTCGTAACAAATCAAATTTATCATGAAAAAACAATTTACTTCAAAAATCTTTATGGCAATTATTGCCATGGGATGTTGTGCTGGATTAAGTGCACAAACCGTTATTAAAGTAGGTGCTAGTCAAGGTGCCAAACAAACGACTATTCAGTTGGCATACGATTCTATTGTTCCGGCTACGTTAGCAGGTGCTTATGTGCTAGAATTGCAAGCTGATTATGATCCTACTACCGAGATTTATCCTATTGCTTTTAAAGCAAAAACAGGTGCAAGCACTACAAATAATATTACAATTAAACCTGCTACTGGGGTTAAAAAGGTAATTTCTACGCCCGATCAAACTAAGATGTTTACTGGCATCGCTGTTCCACCAACGTCAACTACTTTAACTCTTCCTAGTGTTGAGGGAATAACAACTTCAATGTATGTTGTTGGTAATGGTATTACCACTATCACAAAAGTAAGTGCTGTGGATCCTGCAACCAATACCCTCACGTTGGCAACCGCCACACCTGCAACGCCTCAAGTGCCAGCAATTACTTCTCAAACTATTTATGTTGGACCAAGTTATGGTAGTTATACTGCCAATAGTCCAGGAGCATCTGGAACAAAAACAATGGTGTTTTACGGTGCTAAATATATCACTATTGATGGAGTTTCGCGTACCGATGCAAATACCGGATTAACCATTCAAAATCCGAATGTGATATCTGCTCAAACTCTTTATTTCTTTGGAGGCGCCTCAAATATTACTGTACGTGAGTGCTTTATAAAGGGAGCAAATATAACCAGTTCGTTCAAAGGAAATAATCCATCTGATGGTAATAACGCAACTATTTGGTTTGAAGGTGCAGGATTTAATAATACTATCGAAAATAATGATATTTGCGATATTGATGGAAAACCAATGCCAATATCATTTTTCTGTTTCCTAAATACTACTACCGCTCCAGAAGAACTTACAACTATTAATAATAATAGAATATATAACCTCAATCCTAACGTATCGTCAACTACAGGTAATGTTGGTTTTTTCAATTTTCCATCAAGTTCGTCGCCTAACTGTGTAGTTACAAATAACCGTTTATATTGGACAAAACCATTGGAATCTTCTTACAAAGATTTTTATGTCTTTGGATTTGGTGGTAGTTCTGCAGGAGCAGCCAATAGGGTTGAAAATAACGTGGTAGGTGGCACTGATGCCGACAATAACGGAGTGGTAAATATTGACTTTAATAAAGCAACTTTCTCTGTGTATAATATAAATGATAACACTACATTCAAAAACAATGTAGTGAAGAATCTAAATATCACTTGTAATACCGCTGCTACAGTTATGGGTGTGAGGGTTACCGCTAATCAGCCAGCTAAAGCTCCTGCTGATATCAATGCCTGGACAGGTAATACAGTTAAAGATATTACATGTAACTTTAAAGCTGGTGGAAGTAGTTTAATTGGTATGGTGATAAATTCAAATGCTGCTCATCCAGCTCGTAACATTAGCAATAACATTATTTCTGGTCTTACAGCTTCAAATACAACAGCTGGTTCTCAGAACACAATTCGTGGTATCCAAATTGCAGGTACAGCTACTCCGCTTGGTTTGTGGAACTATACCAATAACAAGATTTTCAACCTTACTGCTGGAGATGCAAACTCTACAGCTGCAAATACAATTATTGGGCTTGATGTAACTGCAAGTACTGGAACTGTGGAACGGAATTTAATTTATAACTTATTACCTATTACTGCGCCAACTACAACTACAGGTGTTGTGTATGGCTTACGCACCACTGGTAGCACAATTCAACAAAATGGTACTACAACTGGTGCCATTATTAAAAATAATATTATTAGATTAGGACAAAATGTTACCAATGATTTGTCTATAGTAGGATTCTATCAAGCAGCTGCAACTACTGCAGGTGATGCATGTAAAATTTATAACAATTCAATTTATATTGGAGGTCAATCGCCAGCAAGTGCTATTAAACCAACTTATGCATTTTTCCACACTGGAGTTTCTCAGGCTTTGGATATTCAAAATAATATTTTTGCTAATGCACGTGGATTGGGTAGTATTGAGCCAACAAGCGCTGAAGCTCATTATGCAATGGCAGTTCCAACAGGTCTAAATATTTCGAAATGCAATCATAACATTTATATGTTTACAAAGTATTTTGGTAATGTTGAGTCTGTGAATGCTCCTGATTTGGCTACTTGGGCTTCTAATAATTCATCTGATGCCAATAGTTTAGTTGCCGATCCTAAATTTGTGGATGCAACTGCTACTGCTCCAGATTTTAATATTCTTGCAACATCGCCTGCTAAAGGTGCAGGAGTTGATTTATCATCTTTTGTTCCAGTTGATTTTAACGGTTTTGTACGCTCTACCTTAGATATTGGTGCATTGGCTTATGGTTCTGTAGCAAGTGGTGTTGTTTCGGCAGACGAAAATGTGTTGTCAATCTATTCTGATAATAATGCTATCGTAATCAATAATTTGCAGGGTAATACAGCTCAGATTTATTCAATTTCTGGTCAACTGGTGAAAACTGCATTTATTTATTCAAATAAAGAAAGCGTTACGTTAAAAAGTGGTTTTTATATAGTAAAAGTTGGTTCTCAAAAGGGAAAAGTATTGGTTAAATAAGAAAGTGTTGGTTAACATTTATTAGGTTCAGATATCCCTGACAGATTGAACTATCTGTCAGGGATATTTTATAAAAAAGCTTCCCAACTCATAGCCCTAAAAGGGAACTAAGTAATGAACAATATATAATGTCGTAAAAATAAAAAAGAATAGCACGCGGATTTGACGGATTAAGCGGATAAATACGAATAAGTATTTAAACGGATTGAGAACTGATTAAAGTCATGTAAACATGACTGATAATACCTAAGCAATTGAAAATCATTAACTACGTTGATCTTCGATTCCGATTTATCGGAACCAACGGTCATCGACCAACGAGAGATAATTAAAATCCGTTTTTTTATCCGCTCTATCAGCGTTTATCCGCGTTCCATTCTTTTCTATTTAACACAATAAATGCGACATTATTTCCTTCCACTTACTTAAGTTAGTACTTTCTGTTTTAAACTAATCAATTTAGATTTCATGAATAGTAAATATATAGTTGACAAAAGTAACTTCAATCCCCCTTTAGGGCTTAGGGGTTTCTTTTTTCTTTTCCTTTTTTTCTTTTCCTCACTTCAAGCTCAATTGCCATACGTTTTAGATATGGTGCATCACAATCCGGGCGAAACATATTTTGTGACTAAATACAATAATCCACAAGTTATAAAATCTATTGGTGGAAATGGGAAAGTATTCTTTCTGTTCGAGTCGGGGGTAATGGGTATTAATTGGCAAAGTTTTGATCCAGAAGTTTTACCCATTGGTTCAGCCGACAGAACATGGGTTGATGCTAAAGCTGCCGAAATAAATAAAGATTACAATGCTGCCAAAGCCGCAGGTCTTCAAGTTTATTGTATGTCCGATTTAATGGTATTCCCAAAACGATTGGTTGATAAATATGGCATGACGACTTCGTTTAAAGACATTAATGATACCTTGACGCAGCGCATGTTACGCCAAGAACTACGCATGATGTTTCTCGATTTTCCTCAATTGGATGGTATTGTGGTACGAATAGGTGAAACTTATATGCAAGATGCTCCTTATCATGTAGGCGGAGTACTTAATATTACTTCATCGTCCACCATTATTCCTTTATTGCAAATTTTGAGAGATGAAGTATGTGTTAAACTAAATAAAGAAGTGATTTTTAGAACATGGAATAGTTTTGATACCAATCTGACAACTTACAATACGGTAAGCGCAGCCATTGAACCACATGTAAACCTGATAATCAGTATTAAACATTGCGAAGGTGATTTTCATCGTGGAAATCCGTTTAGCAAGGTGCTTGGTGCTGGTCGTCATAAACAAATTGTGGAAGTTCAATGTGCTCGCGAATATGAGGGTAAAGGTGCTTTCCCCAACTATATTGCCAATGGTGTGATTGATGGTTTTGAGGAATATAAAAATACTATGCCAACAGCACCAATTACAGGTTTGAAGCAACTGTATGCTCAAAGTCCGTTACTCACAGGTGTGTGGACATGGTCGAAAGGTGGTGGATGGGATGGTCCATACATGACCAACGATTTTTGGAACGAACTCAATACCTGGGTGATGAGCAAATGGGCGCAAAATCCGAGTAGGAGCGAGGCTGATATTTTTAACGATTATGCCACGCAGGTATTAGGTCTTAGTGGCACTTCACTTACTCAATTCCGCACATTGGCTTTATTGTCGGCACAAGCAGTAATTCGTGGTCATCGATCTACTTTTTCTGATATTTCAGTTTGGTGGACACGCGACCATTATATAAGTGCGCCGCCTGTTTTGCCTATAAATGCTGTGGCACAAAAAAGAGTGATCGACGAAAAACATGTTGCTGTCGAAATTTTTAAACGTATTGTGGCTTTGGCAGATAGTATTCAGTTGCCGAACATTGTGGATAAGGATTATATGCAGGTTTCGTCGCGTTATGGTTTGTATTTGCACCAAATTTATTCCATCGCTTTCGACTTAAAGTATCTTTCGATGAATGCTTTGAGTAGCCGCCCCAAAATTGATAGTTTGATAATCGAATACGATAAAGTATGGATGGATTATAACTCATTATTAATAAATAATGCAAGTTGTGCAACGCTTTATACAAATAGAGCATTCCGTAATACTGTTACTGGAAGTTTGGGTGAGTTCGTTAATTCTTTGCGGATAGCACCTCAAGGTACTAATGGCAAGTATATTACTGGTTTATTTTCGGGCGTTCTTTCAAATATTATTACGCTTGATACCAATCCTGCTGTAGGCAAATTGATGTATTCCGATAGGACTTATCTATTTACCAGCGTGCCTGATGAATTAAACGATGCTGAATACGTTTTATGGAAAAATGACTATAAAAACTATTCTAATAATCCGATGATGACCTTTAGTGCCAACGTGGATGGCAAAGTTTATATTGCTCATGATGAAAGGCTTATTCGCCCAGAATGGCTCACTTCTCAATATACAATTACTGAACTTCAATATCCAATTCAAGATACAAAATTTACTCTCTTTTATAAATCAATAAAAAAAGGAGAATTGGTAAGTTGTGGAGAAAATCACTTGTCTGGAAATTTGAATGCTTCAACTCAATATATGGTGTTTTTTGTGCCAAATAATTCAACATTAGTAAACGAAAATTTTAATCATGAGTCAAAAATTTATTTTGCAAACAATAGATTAAATGTTGAAATCCCAACACAATTATTGTATTCAAAATTTACACTTATTGATATTACAGGGCGTAAACTTGTAATGGGTAAATTAAATAAAACCAATAATGATATTTCTGTTCTGCCAGGATGTTATTTTGTTGAAATACAGCAGAGTAATGGTTTGATATTTACAAAGAAAGTTATTTGCAACTAGAAGGAGAAGAGAATTAAGAATTAAGAATTAAGAATTAAGAATTAAGAATTAAGAATTAAGAATTTAGAAGATAAGAATTAGTAATTAAGAAATTTAAATTTATAATGATTACCAAAATTAAAAGAACACTTTTTACATTTGTTTTATTGCCCGTTTTTACTGTTGTTCATGCACAAACAGTTTATTATGTTGATCCTGTAAAAGGAAGCGATGCAAATGCAGGTAAAACTATTACACTGCCATTCCGAAGTATAGAGAGAGCACAACAGGCTGTGCGGCAGGTAAATAAAACAGCAAAAAATAATATTTATGTGTTTCTTCGTGGTGGAGAATACTTACTGCAAAAGCCTATTTATTTTGACGAAAACGACGGTGGTTGTAATGGTTTTGATATCGTTTATGGTGCTTATAAACATGAAAAAGTAATTATTAGCGGAGGTTTTAAAGTCTCAGGTTGGAAATTGTATGATAAAAGCAAGAATATTTATTCAACCATTTTGCCTACTAATGTTGACTCGCGACAACTATTTGTGAACGGTGTAAGAGCAACCCGCGCTCGGAGCATTGGCACAGAAATACGCTGGATTACTGCCGATAGCATTGGTCATTTAACGTCGAATTTATCAATGCTGAAATGGAAAAATCATTCAAATATCGAATGTGTATACCGCGAAATTTGGACAAGCCCACGATGTGGAATTGCAACCATGCAGCAATTAAATGATACCACGCTGCGCATAATTATGAAACAACCTGGTTGGGTAAATTGTCGTAATAAAGGTATTACTTCTACTCGTACACCGTGGTATTTCGAAAATGCCTTCGAACTACTTGATGATGATGGCGAGTGGTATATCGATAAATCAGGTGCGGTTGCAGGTAAGGCAAACATGCTTTTTTATAAACCACGTTCGTGGGAAAATATGGAAACTGCTAATATTATTTTACCTAATATCGAAAAACAAATTGTTGTTGCTGGCAGGGATGTCAAATCGCCAGTTCGAAATATTCGCTTTGATGGTTTGCAATTTGAATATACAACTTGGTTGCGTCCAAATACTAACAACGGTCACTCCGATGCTCAAAATAATGTGTTGCGCGAAAATGCAACAAAAAATGGTGAGTTTATTGCAGATGGTGCAGCTTTAACAATGCATAATGTTCAAAATGTGGTGATTAAAAATTGTAGTTTTACAAAAATGGGATGTGCGGCAATAAATATGTATGCTGGTTGTAAAAATAATGTAATTGACCGCTGTTATTTTTACGATATTTCGGGCACAGGTATTCAGATGGGCGATTACAAAAACTGGAAAGATAGCTTGAGCGAGAATGCATATTACCCCCTCAACGAATCATTTCTGTTGAAAGGCAACCAAGTTTTAAATAATCATATTGAAAATTGTGGAGTTGAATATCGTTCGGCAACTGGCATTGCTGCTGCTTTTCCAGTTAATATGCTAATAAAAGGAAACACAATTGTCAACATGCCATATTCGGGGATGCACATTGGTTGGGGTTGGACTACTTATCCACAAACGGTGATGCAAAACAATATTATTGTAAATAATAATATTCAAAATGTAATGTTGGAGCTGGCCGATGGAGGTTCCATTTACACTTTGGGTGGAAATGAAAAAAATAAGTGGTCCGAAATTAGCAACAATTATATGAATCGGGTAATGTGGGGACAGTGTGTGTACATGGATAATGGCAGTTCGTTCTACAATATTAATAATAATGTGTACAAAGATGGCGATGATTATAATGTAAAAATTAATTCAGGTAGCCACGACATTTATGTGAAAGGAATTTATTCCAACAAGAAAAAAAATCTTGTAGGTAAAACAGGATGTTACAATTATGGCATTGATAGTACTCAGTTTTTTAGTCCAGAAAACCAAAAGCTTGTGACCAGAATTAAGAAAAATGCTGGTGCTGAAAATTATTCAACTTCAGCATGGCAAACTTACACCAATCTACATATTTATGAGGCTGAACATGCCGAAGTTACAGGAAAAGTGTATGCTACTGCAGGTATTGGAACAAAAGTTTTTGGTTATTCGGGCATGGGATTTTTGTCTGGTTTTGATAAAAAAACGATAGGAAGTGCAGTTTTTGTTATTAATGTTTCCGAAACAAAAGAATATGACCTGAGTTTAAGATACTCGGCTGCAAATGGTTGGGGAAATAAAATATCAATTTTTGTAAATAATAAAAGTATTAGTATTGCAGACATTCGCTCAACCATTAACGCCAATACTTGGGCTGAATGTTCCAATACCGTAATGCTCCACAAAGGAATAAATACCATTTCGTATAAAATGACTGATGTCAATGATGGATATCTATTTTTTGATTATTTGAAATTAAGCAATTGATAAACAGCAATATATAGAATTAAGGATTAAAAATTAAGAACAAAGAACAAAGAAAAAAATTAACCACACTAGGCACATAGTTCACAATATTATAAATGCTTTTAGCATTTATAATGAATCACATTATACCGAATGTTATTTATCTATTGTGTTCTTTTTTTCAGATTCTATCTTTTTTCTATTGTGTCTATGTGGTTTTGGTTTATTTTTATTTTAAGACTTATTTCAAATAGAACCCACACAAATGAGTGTAGAACCAATAGTTTTATTTAGTTGATCTAAAATTGAATAAGTCTTAACCCCGGTAGGGGTTAAATGTGATTAACCCCTCTTACTCCCTCTCCTTCAAGGAGAGGGTTGGGGTGAGGTCTAAGCAAAGCGTAACTGGGGGTAGTAGTAAACAAATAACCCAACATTTGATTTTCAGTTCGACAAAGTCGAACTGAAAATCAAATAATAACAAAACACATTAGGTGCTGAGTAGTTTTGCTCCAAAAAATTAAATGACAGAAAAAAGAGTTGTTAACCTTTTTTATTTTTTACACATGAAAACGCGTATAAAATTTTTGCTTGTTTATTCATTGCTATTGCTTCAGTTGGCTGGCGTTGAGGCAATTAATTATCGTTTTGGAAAAATTGATACTAACGATGGTTTGTCTGATAATCAGATTAATTGCATAACTAAAGACAGCGAAGGTTTTATTTGGTTTGGCAACATGAATGGCTTGAATCGTTATGACGGTTATAAAGTGAAAGTATATCAATACATTAAAAGTGATACTTGCTCAATCAACAACAATTTTGTTATTTCAATTCAAGAGGCATACGACCATAAATTGTGGATACATACTTTCAGCGGTTTGGTAATATATAATCCCAATACCGATAAATTTATACGCAACGTGTATAACGAAGTTAAAAAATGGGGAATGAATGAAGAGGTTGTTACTCATTATATTGACAGTCGCAAAAATGTATGGCTTGCCAATGATTATCATTTTTACAAATACGACACTCACGCTAAGAAGTTATTTCAGTATTCGATAAACCCAAAGAAAATTGCAAAATATGGATCAATTAATTCTGTGATTGATAAAGGTGATAAATTTTGGTTTGTTTATTATAATGGCTTAATAGAAGAACGTGACTACCAAACAACAAAATTACTTAAGTCGTATAATGAGTTGGCACTTCAAAATGCGTATAATCAAATGATTATTAATAGGCTCTTTGTTGATAATTCTGGTGATTTATGGGTTTACAGTTTGGGAAGGGGTGTATTGCACTACGAACGAAAAACGAATAAATGGGAAAGTTATAATAAAACGGAACTTGTAAATAGGTTGACAAGCGATAATGTAAACCAAATTGCTCAAGATAAAGAGGGTTTAATTTGGGTTGGAACAGACCAAGGAGGCATTAATATTATTGATAAAACAAATAAACAAATAAAGTACATTTCTTCCAATCCGGAAACAAAAAACGGATTGTCATTTAATTCGGTTCAGAGTTTGTATTGCGACGAATGTGGCATAATGTGGGTTGGTACTTACAAACAAGGTGTGAATTATTATCATCCAAATATTTATAAATTTGAATGGGAAAAAGCCAACCCAAAGAATCCTTATGCATTGCCATTCAACGATGTAAATGCTTTTCTGGAAGATAAAATGGGTAATTTGTGGTTTGGTTCCAATGGATCGGGTTTGGCCATGAAAGATAAAAATACTGGTAAATACACTTTGTATGTTCACAATCCCAGAAATAAGAACAGCTTGCCTTCAAATGTAATTGTGTCGTTGAAATGTGATAGCCGTGGGCGGATATGGATTGGTACTTACATGGGTGGATTGAGTTGTTTTGATGGCCGGACATTTGTTAATTATTCCCGAAATCCAAAAGATAAAAACTCAATATCAAATAATAGTATTTGGGATATTGTATTTGAACCGAATGGTAATTTATGGATTGGTACTTTGGGTGGTGGAGTTGAAGGATTCGATAATAATATGAATAAAATTGCTCATTTGTATCCAGCAGATAATGGTCTAAAATCGCAGTTTATTTTGTCATTGACAATGGATTATCCGAATCTTATAATTGGAACAGCTGGTGGAATGAACACTTACAATTTACAAAAAAAACAGTTTGTTGAGCTTTTCGATATTCAAAAAGGGGAAAAAGAATTGGTAACAGCACACATTAATTTGGTTTTTAAAGATAGCCGTGGTTTATATTGGATTGGTACTTTAGAAGGTTTGAACTGTTATGACCCAAAGAACAAAGAATTGTTGCATTTTACAAACAAAGATGGACTTTCTGATAATGTAATTCAATCAATTGTTGAAGACGAAAATTCGGATATGTGGATTTCTACAGTTAAGGGAATTTGTAGACTAAAACTTCATAATATTAATAATGTTTATAAGCCAGAAATAGTAAATTATAATTATAAAGATGGACTGCAAAACTCAACCTTAAATTTTAAAGCAGCATTGCGCACTTCTAAGAATAAAATTTATTTTGGAGGTACCGAAGGAGTAAATTATTTTGAACTGAAAAATCTTAAGAATAAGATTAATGAAGGGAATATTGTGTTTACAAATTTCCAGATTTACAACCACAGCATTCAATCGGGAACGGAATACAATGGTCGTGTAATACTACCCAATAGCATAAGCAAAACAAATAAAATCACGTTACTTCATAAAGAAAATTTCTTTTCGATAGAGTTTGCGGCATTAAATTATTTTATGCCACAGGTAACACATTATTTATACAAACTTGATGGTTTTAATTCGCAGTGGATTAAAACAAACGAAAACACACAATTAGCTACTTTCACCAATTTAAGTCCAGGCAAATACACACTTCTAGTAAAGGCGGTGTATAAAGGCGGACAAATGAGCACTAAAACTGGTCAAATAATAATAGAAGTGTTGCCTCCATGGTGGTTATCGAGTGGCGCAATATCTATTTATGTGTTGATATTCTTTGCATTGGCATATTATACTTACCGAATTATTATTGTCAGACTAGAACGAAATCATCAACAAATGGAAGCCGAAAAGGAGCATAAGTTGGACGAAATGAAATTACAGTTTTTTACGAATATTAGCCATGAATTTCGTACTCCTTTAACTTTGATTTTAACGCCATTAGAAAAAATCATTAGTCAAACTGCTGATAGTCAGGTGAAATCTCAGCTCGAAATGATGCGGCGCAATGCCAAGCAATTGCTAACTCTAGTAAATCAGGTGCTCGATTTCAGAAAGCTCGAAATTACTGGACAAGAAATAGTCTATTCAAAAGGAGATATTATTGAGTATGTCAAAAGTCTGTTTTTGGCTTTTTCGGATGCTTTTGAAAGAAAGCAGATAAGTGCTAGTTTTTCAAGTCCGGTTGCATCTTTATGGGTTAATTTCGACAGTGATAAAATTCAAAAAGTGATTACCAATTTACTTTCCAACGCGCTTAAATTTACTAACGAAAAAGGTGAAATTAAGCTTGCTATTTGGTTAGATATTCAAAAGGAAAGTAAAAAGGCCATTTTTAGATTGGATGTTATCGATTCGGGCATTGGAATTTCAGAAGTGCATATCGAGAAAGTTTTTGATACTTTTTATCAAGTTTCACAGTCTACTCAATCGCTGCAGGGAAGTGGCATAGGACTACATTTAGTAAAAAAATATGTTGAGTTGATGGGTGGCACCATTCAGTTAGTCAGCGAGTTGGGTGTTGGTAGTACCTTTAGCATTATTATTCCTTTGGAACTAATTGAGTCACTTCATATCACCACTGAGCCCAAGACCAAATTCATTACTCAAAAGGCAGATGAAGTAAAATTGCCAAAAGTTTCAAGCTCGTTATCTACCTTATTAATTGTGGAAGACAATGACGATTTACGTACAATTTTAAATGATAGTTTATCCGAATTATATCAAGTGATTGAAGCACCAAATGGTAAAATTGGTTTAGAAATGGCTTTGGCAAATGTTCCAGATTTAATTATTACGGACTTAATGATGCCTTTAATGGACGGTTTGGAAATGAGTAAAACGCTGCGGGAGGATTTGAGAACTTCACACATTCCTATTCTGTTACTTACTGCTAAGGTCTCTGATGAAGTGAAAATGAGTAGCCTTAAGATTGGAATTGAGGATTATATTACTAAGCCATTCAACATGGATAGTTTAATGCTAAAAGTCAGGAATATAAGGGCTAGGCAAAAATCGTCGCAGAAAAAAATTAGTGTAAAAATGGAGATAGATACAAAGGAAATTCATATCACATCCATGGACGAAAAGCTAATAAATAAAGCAGTTCAAATAGTTGAAGAAAACATGTCCAATGCCGATTTATCTGTAGAAGAAATGAGCAAAATTTTAGGAATGAGTAGGGTAAATATGTATAAAAAAATGCTAGCCATTACAGGAAAATCGCCTATTGAATTTATCCGAATAGTCCGTCTCAAACGTGCAGCTCAATTGCTTGAAAAAAGCCAATTATCAATTGCCGAAATTGCTTATGAAGTGGGATTTAATACACCAAGATATTTTAGTAAGTATTTCAAAGAAGAATACGGAATGAATCCTACCGTTTATGTCGAAAAACTGAAGAAGAATAATGCTAATAAAGCTATTGATGAACCAGATTCGTTAAATTAATAGCAATTTTATTTTTAAAATGCACAACGCTGTTAGTTTTATCAATTCAACAAAAATGACAAATAGCTTGAAGAAGTTTTGTTACATTAAATCCGCCACAAGCACTAAGCTTTGTGGCGGTCTAAATATTACAATGCAGCTGACTGTACTTTCATTCTGAAAATATATCTTATATCTTGCCCCAATTATTTTCATATTTTCGTTGCCCAATAATTAAAAAATGAATACGGTAAAATTTTTGTACTTGTTTTCATTCAACTCACTTTCTTCAGCTTTCTCATTTCATATCTCCTCCATTTTTATTTTGCAAAAAAGATCCTCCAATATTTTTAAAAGTATTGAATTGTTTGATACAAAATGACTTCAATTTCTCCTAAAAAAACATTAGCATTTACATGCATATTTGCTTAAATATAAGAATATGAATTAGATGTGATATTCTTTTGGTGTTGGATGATACTCTATTTTTATCAATTTAGACATATATTCGTATCATTTGAGATACTATCTACATAAATCGTTGTGTTACTTTTGCCTATCGAAAAATTAAAAACATAAAAATATTTATTAACTGGAAAATCTAAAAACACACAAAACATGATGCTTTAGCATTGACAAAAGTTTAAGAGTGAATTAAAAGTTATAATTTATTGAGCACAATTTTGTCAAAATTTAAGCAGCGTTTTTTGTAAAATAATGAATAATATCCGCATGAAAAAACCATTTCTACTATTCTCATTACTACTATTTTCAATCATAGTAGTATCACAATCTAAAATTTCCGGAAAAGTCACAGATGAAGCGGGTGAACCATTAACTGGAGTATCCGTGGTTGAAAAAGGTGAAAATTTTAATCGTCTTAATGGAGTAATTACCGATCTTAAGGGTAACTATACCCTCAATTGTAAACAAAATCAAGGAATTATTGCCTTTAATTATATTGGTATGATTTCGACAACAAAACCTTTCAAAGGCAACGGAGTTGTTAATGTAACGATGAATTCTTCGGATAAAGGATTAGACGAAGTAGTGGTTGTGGCTTATGGTTCGCAAACAAAGGTAAGTGTAGTTGGAGCAATTTCTACTGTGAACACAAAAGACCTATTGCAAAGTCCATCGTCCAACCTTAGTAATGCATTGGCGGGTCGTTTGACGGGTTTAACCACTGTTCAAAACACTGGACAACCTGGAAAAGATGATGCTAGCTTATATATACGTGGACGTAGTACTTGGGTAAATGCCAGTCCGCTTTATATTGTTGACGGTATTGAGCGTGAGACTTTTACACAGGTTGATGCTAATGAAGTAGAAACAATTTCGATATTAAAAGATGCATCTGCCACTGCAGTTTATGGAGTTCGTGGTGCCAATGGAGTTATCATTATTACTACCAAACGTGGTAAGGAACAAAAACCAGTTGTAAGTCTTTCGGCGCAATATGGTTTACAAGCTCCAACGCGTTTGCCAAATTATTTGCGCTCTTACGATACCGCCAAACTGCGCAACGAATCATTTATAAACGATGGTTATTCGGCTGCTCAATTGCCTTTTCAACCAGCTGCACTCGAAGCATTTCGCACAGGTTCCGATCCATATCACTACCCCGATGTAGATTGGTACAAAGAAGTTATCAAAAGTACTGCTCCTCAAAGTCAGTATAACTTAAATGTGCGTGGAGGTACTCGAACAGCTCGTTATTTTGTATCGGCTGGATATTTTTCGCAGGACGGTTTGTTCAATACCAATCTGAACAAGGATTATAATACCAATTTCCAATTCCACCGTTTCAATTTCCGTTCCAACCTCGATATTGATGTTTCCAAAGAACTAACATTATCGCTAAGTATTTCTGCCAGAATGGAAGATACCAGCGAGCCAGGAAACACCGGATATTCGGGCGCTGAAAAACAAAATGCATTTGAATCATTAACTCGGACTACACCTTACGAAACACCTGTTATTCAAGCAAATGGTAAGCCTGGCGTTGGGTCTATGGGAACAAATCCTTGGATGAAAGTCAATGGCTTTGGATTTACTCAAAACAAAAAAGATGTGGTTGAATCAATTGTAAATTTAAACTATAAATTGGACAGAATTACCAAAGGCTTGTCTTTCAAAGGATTATTCTCATACGATAGTTATTATAGCGAACAAAAAAACTTTTCGAAGAATACAGCTTTGTATCGCCTCGATTCTGCTCCAGGTGAACCCGATTTATACACTATTATTGGCGAAGATACCGAATTGAAGTGCGTAAGTAGCGGTGCCAATGGAAGTTATCATAAATTGTATCTCGAAGGTTCTTTGAATTATGCAAGGAAATTTGACAAACATTCATTTACAGGATTATTGCTCGGAAAAATTGAAGATAAATCCAATGGTGGTACTTACATTCCATATCGTATGGTTGGTTTGTCGGGACGTGCTACCTATGATTATGACCAACGTTATTTAGGCGAAATTAATATGGGTTACAATGGTTCTGAAAATTTTGCAAGAGGAAGACGTTTTGGATTTTTCCCAGCATTTGCTGCTGGTTGGGTAGTATCTAACGAAGAGTTCTTTAAAAATGCCACAAGTTTTGTGAATTTTTTAAAGCTGAAAGCTTCTTATGGTAGGGTAGGTAATGATAAAATTGGTGGAAGCCGGTTTATGTACTCCGAAGAGTATTCTTCACGCGATTCGTGGACTGCACCTTCAGTTCCGTATTTTGGTAACAATGGTTCGGCTGTAGGTATTGTTACTTTATCGCGCATTGCCAATCCTTTATTAACTTGGGAAACTGCCAATAAATACAATGCAGGAATTGAAACTAACTTCTGGGACGATAAAATCTCGGTTAGTTTGGATGGTTTTATGGAATACCGCAAGGATATTTTGATGGACAGAAAATCGTTGCCTGTTTATTTGGGAGTAACGCCACCTGCCGGAAACCTTGGTAAAACTAAAAATAAAGGACTCGAATTTGAAACAAAATTTAGAGATAAAATTGGTGAAGATTTTATTTACTGGGTAAAAGCTAATTATAGTTTTGCCAAAAACGAAATTGTTTTTAAAGATGAACCAGTAAACAAAATATCGTGGCAAAAAGAAGAAGGCCAAGCTATTAACCAGTTTTTTGGATACCAAGTTCTGGGTTTCTTCGATATTACCGACTTTGAAGCTGATGGTACGCTCAAAAGTAATTATGCAAAACAATTGGTGGGCGAAGCTCCAAAACCAGGCGATTTTCATTATGCTGATATTAATAAAGATGGTGTAGTGGACGACCGCGATAAAGTGGCCATTGGCTATTCCGATATTCCAGAATCAACTTATGGCTTTTCGTACGGTATTGAATGGAAAGGTGTTGACTTTAGTATGATGTGGCAAGGCGCATTTAATGTTAGTTTGAATATTTCTGGCGAAAGTTTGTACGAATTCTGCGAACGTGGAAAAGTTATGGATATTCATCAAGGTCGTTGGGCATATTATACCGACCCTTTCACTGGCGAACAAGTTGATACCCGCGCTACAGCCACTTATCCACGCTTACACTCACAAAGCTCAAGCCCCAACTGGACAACAAATAGTTTTTTCTTGTATAACTCAAGCTATTTGAAACTGCGGAATATTGAATTAGGATACACTTTACCCATTAAACAACTGAAAGTGTTAGGAATAAGTAAAATGCGTGTTTACGCAAATGGTCAAAACTTGTTGGTATTCTCAAAAGTAAAACAGCTCGACCCCGAAGGACCTGGTTACGGTGGTAACCGCGAAAGAGGATGGAATTATCCACAATTGGCAATTTATAACTTTGGTATTAACGTAACATTTTAAGAAAATCGAACAATGAAAAGAGTATTTATATATTTATTGATAGTAATTCCCGCTTTCTTATTGAGTTCCTGCGAAGATTATTTGGACAAAAAAGAAAGTGCTACTTTAACTGCCGAACAGGTTTTTGGCGATCCTGTACAGTTTCAAAAATTTCACGACGATATTTATACATATCTTCATTACTGGCCAGGCGACTGGGCATGTCAGTCCTTTGGTGGATTGGGGCGCATAGGTTATTCTTCGTTCGAAGGTGCAACCGATTTGGCCGAAGCATCGCGCGACGTGGCTGGAACAAATGCTGGTTTCAACTTAGGTAACTGGTCTACCGGTGCTTATGGTATGCAGGTAGAGTTAAAATGGCCATGGACTGGTTCTTATGCTGCCATTCGTCGTTGCAATGTGGTATTGGAAAAAGTGGACGGTGTGCCTGGCTTTACTGCAGCAAAAGTAAGCAGTTTAAAAAGTGAAGCGCTTTTTTTACGTGCATTTTTCTATTCGGAATTAATAAAACGCTATGGTGGTGTGCCTTATCTTACCAAATCGCTCAACGTAACGGATAGTATGGATTTTGCCCGCGAACCTTATGATACCTGTGTTCAAAAAATTGTCCGCGATTTGGATGCTGCACTTCCTAGTTTACCCAACAAATCTGAACAAGCAACAACCGATTTAGGCCGCCCAACAAAGGTGGCAGCTATGGCACTAAAAGCCAAAGTGTTGCTATATGATGCAAGTCCGTTAAATACTGAGCCATACGATGTAAGTATTGGTGATAGAAACCCCGATTTGTACTTTGTAGAAACTCCTAATACGCCAGCTGAGATACAAACGAAATGGGAAAAAGCTGCTAGAGCTGCTTATGATGTAATTGAAACTGCTGAAACGCTCAACGGTAAAAATAAATATAGTCTTTTGCCTTTCAAAAATTATACTGATATATTTTATGGCGAACCAGCAACTACTTCTACTGAGGTAATTTATTGCAGAGTTGATGGTAGCTGGTCATTTAGCGGAGGCAAGGCCATTACCGGTTGGATTAGCTTTGCCGATTATGGCGCTTCAAAAGGATATGGTGGCAGCGCAGGAACTTATCCTACTCAAAATTTTGTGGATATGTTTGAAATGGCTGATGGTACAATTCCAATTTTAGGTTATGAAAATGGCGACGTAACAAAGCCAATTATCAATCCAGCCTCGGGATATACCGAACAAACTATGTGGCAAAATCGTGACCCACGTTTGAAAAAAATAGTTTTATGTAATCAGGATAAATGGCAAGACAGAGCTGTGGAAATGTGGTTTGATAAAACCAATCCGTCGGTAAGTGGATCGGAAATGAAAGATGCAAGAGATTATTGTACAACAGGTTATCTCTGCAAAAAGATGTGGCCCGAAGATTTAAAACCGGGTGGAACAGCCAATGTGTTTATGAATTGGATTTGGATTCGCTATGCCGATGTTTTGCTTTGGTACGCCGAAGCTATGAATCATGCTTATGGGCCGGATGTTGATGGACTTGGAAATGGACGGACTGCACGTTGGGCACTTAACGAAGTACGAACAAGAGCAGGTATGCCTGGTGTGGTGGCAACTACAAAAGAAAAATTTCACGAAAGGCTTATGAATGAGCGGGCTATTGAATTTGTGTATGAAGAGCAACGCTGGTGGGATGTGATAAGATACAAAAAAGGTGTTGAGACTTTTGGAACACCGATTTACGGTGTGCGAAGTTTAAGAACATCCACTTCGCCACTTATTTTCGAAATTACACGTCGTAAATTGGAAAATCGAACATTTAATAATTATATGCATGTATATCCAATTCCATATACCGAATTGGAAAAAAGTCCAAAATTAAAACAAAATCTAGGCTGGTAGTTTTTTTTAATTAATAATTAACAATTAAAAATTAAGAGCTTGGTATATATAAATTTAGCATTCATCCTTTGTTTTTATTCTTAAAAAGGGGTCTGGCTGTAAATACTTTAAAGAAAAATACACAAGAATATGACATATTTTAAATATCAAAAAATGACTTTTGTCAAAACTATTGTAATTATATTTTTATGTTTTAGTTCAACTGTTTTGTTTGGTCAAATAACTAGAACTTTTATTGAGGGAACAGTTAGGAGCACTAAAGGTGCTCCCATATCTAATGTAGTAATTACAATTCAGGAATCTACAGCTGTTACGGTTACTGATATTTCTGGAAAGTTTTCAATTAAAGCTATAAAAGGCGATAAACTGACTTTTTCAATACCAGGTTACCAGACAGTTACGCAGCGAATTGATGATGTTCTTCAAAAAATGGATGTGCAACTTTTGCAATTGACGTTTGGTAGAACTGAAGAAGACGTAATTTCAATAGCATATAATACACGTTATAAAAGAGATTTAACATCGGCTGTATCTACCACCAATTTTGATGAATTTGGTAAACGTCGTGATATAAATACAATGAATGGTTTGGGTGGCTTAATCAATGGATTGATTGTTATGTCGGTGCCTTGGACCGATACAGGCTCCGATCCATCGTTCTACATTCGCGGACTTAAAACTACCAATTCAAATAATGCCCCATTGGTGTTGGTAGATGATGTGGAGCGGAATTTTGGTCAGTTAAATCCAAACGAAATTGAATCAATTTCGGTACTCAAAGATGCAGCTGCATTAGCTGTTTATGGCAATCGTGGTGCTAATGGTGTGCTGTTAGTAACAACCAAACGTGGCAAAAATATAAAGAGAGATATCATTATTAACGCCCAAATGGGTATGGCTCAGTCGTTAAGAATTCCACAATACCTCAACAGTTATGATTATGCTCGATTGTACAACAAAGCACAAGAACTAGATGGTATTGATCCTGCAAATCTTAAATATTCAGCTGCCGATTTGCAAGGTTATAGCGATGTGATAAATGGAGTGGCTGGGGCAAATCCCTATAAATATCCAAACAACGATTTCTTTAAAAACTATCTTAAACCTATCGTAAAGCAACAGCAGTACGACCTTACCATGACTGGTGGAAATGAATTGGCCAAGTATTTTGTTTTACTTGGTTATATGAATCAGGGTGGTGCATACAAATATGGCGATAATACTTTTGATAGATTCAACTTTAGATCAAATTGCGATATTAAAGTATTTCCAAAACTGGATATGAGGGTTGATATGGCTGGACGTATCGAAAATCAAACTACGCCTGGTGGAAATTACGCTTATGCCATTTATAGCAATTTTGCTGGTACACCTTCAAATGCCTATCCAATTTTTCAGGAAAATGGTTCGCTGGGTGGTTCTCAAGCATATCCCAATAATCCTTATGGTTTGATGAACAGCATGGGACAGCGCGATCAATTGAATCGGTATTTTGATGCAAATTTAAAATTCAAACTCAATCTTTCGGATTTATTGAATGGATTGACTTGGAATGGGCGTGGCGCAATTGATTTTGTTGATGGGCATACATCACAATTAACTTCTACTCAATTTGCTGTTTACCAATTGAATGGTGATAATACTTTGACGAAAATTAATAACGATGTGGCCAAAACTCAAAATTTTTGGTACAATTCCAAAAATCGTCAATTTACATTCCAAACCTCTTTTAATTACGACAGAACTTGGAATCAACACCGTGTTAATGCAATGACACTCTTCTATTTAAGAGAACAAAATTCGATGGGAATTTCAGTGCCGTATAAAACAGTGGGTTTTGCCTCACAGTTTAGCTATGCATATTTAAATAAATACTTGTTGGATGGATCAGCAAGCTATACTGGTTCCGAAAATTTTTCGAGTGGAAATAGATTTGGGTTATTCCCTTCAATATCTGGAGGTTGGATTATTAGCGAAGAAGATTTTTTGAAAAACAATAGTAACCTTTCATTTCTTAAACTGCGTGCTTCTTATGGTGTTACCGGTTTGGAAAGACCCAATGGCGATCGTTTCCTATATCGCGAAAATTGGGGTTCGGCAGGTGGTTATGCTTTCGGGACAAGCGGCAGTACACGTGGAGGTACCGACCAATTACGCATTGGAAATGATAATTTAAAATGGGAAACTTCATATAAAACAAATGTTGGACTCGATTTTGGATTTTTCAACAATACCTTGCTTTGGACAATTGATGGTTTTGTAGACAATAGAAAAGATATTTTGGTTCAGAAATATGCCACTACACCAAGCATGGCAGGTCTTGCTTTGCCCTACGAAAATGCTGGTGAAACCAAAAGTTGGGGTTTCGACACAGAGCTAGCTTTTGATAAACAAATTTCTAAGTTGTTCAGAGTAACCATTAAAGGAAATATGATGCTTACCAGAAGTAAAATTATCAACATCGACGAAACTTTTAAGCTTGATGATTATCAATACTATACTGGTAATCCATTGTCTACTTCGTTTGGATATGTAAGCAATGGGCTTTTTACACAAGATGAAATTACACGCCGTACTGCTGGCAACCTCACTGACGAAGAAAAGGCGTTGGAATACGATGTTATTCAAAATGGTGGCAACCTTCGTGCTGGCGATATTAAATATGTGGATTTGAATGGCGATAAAAAAATTGATGGTCGCGATACCAAAGCAATTGCATCCAGTACTATACCAAACCTTATAGCTGGTTTGGATCTCGGAATAAAATTTTGGCAATTCGATTTTTCGGCGCAATTTATGGCTATGGGCGAACGAAATATTGTCGCTCCTTATACGTATAGAAATAATTTTAACGGTGGTGGCAATGCCACTGAATATGCTAAACAAGCATGGACACCAGAAACGGCTGAAACGGCCTTGTACCCACGTTTGTCAATTAATAACAACAGTAATAATCAGCAATTTTCAGATTTTTGGGTTGAGGATGGCTCATTTATCAAACTTAAAACACTGGAAATAGGATTTAATATACCTACAGAAATTATCAATGAAATTGGTATTTCTAAAACAAGAATTTATGTCAATGGATATAACTTATTTTGTTTTGATAAAGTGAAAGACTATGACCCCGAAAACATTGATGCTGCCATTTACCGTTATCCATTTCAACGGATTATTACAGTGGGACTTAACGTAACTTTTTAATTAAGAATTAAGAAATAAGAATTAGGACATATATGAGCCTGATTATAAATAACAAACCTCTCTCTATTCCCGCTTCGGGGGAGTAGGGGGCAAATAATAAACACCATGAAAAAAATAATTTCAAAAATATTTCTCATTATTACTGTAACTTTACTCTTTACAGCCTGCGATAGTTATTTAGATCCTGGATATGATGAGTATTTGGATAAGAATGAGGTATTCACATCTTATACCTATTCTCTTAATTATATTAGAACAATTTATAGCTATTTGCCTTACGATCAGTGGGATGAGGCGGTAATAAGCGATGAAGCAAAGTATTGTATTGATGGTTCTTCGTATCAAATTATGAATAATGGTTCATGGGATTCAAGAACTTACATTCAAGCATGGAGATGGAGCCATTATTATAGTGGAATACGCCGTGTGCATGTGTTTTTGGAAAATGTAGATCAAGCCATTTTCCTAGATCCAAATACTTATAAATTAACGCCTTGGGTGAATGATACAATGCGAGTTCAACTTCGTGCAGAGGCTCGCTTTTTACGTGCATTTTATTATTTCGAATTACTAAAAAGATTTGGCGATCCTAGCAAAGATTTAGGTGTTCCAATTGTGCCCGAACGAACGTTGGGCATTACCGATACGCTCGATTTTAAACGTAATACCTATGATGAATGTGTGAATTATATAGTTGCCGATTGTGATGCTGCTGCCTTAAAACTACCTAATAGACAAACCTCTGTGGATTATGGAAAAGCTTCAAAAGCTGCTGCTTTGGCTCTAAAATCCAGATTGTTATTGTATGCTGCAAGTCCATTGGCAAACCCAACGGGCGATGTCGTAAAATGGAAACTGGCTATTGCAGCAGCCAAAGCTGTACTAAAATTGCCTACATATAAACTAATAAGTAAAGCAGATGCATCTACTGATAATATGTTAGGTATTTTTACAAAACCCAACAATGATGAAGTACTGTTTTCAAGTCCAGTAGTACAAACTAATAGTTTTGAAGCCAATAACTTGCCTCCTGGCTATTCGGGTGGAGGTCAGATTAATCCTACACAAGAATTGGTTGACGCTTTTGAAACAATATTCGGTTATCCAACTTCCGATATACCTAATAGTAAGTACGATGCTACCAATCCATATTATCGACGCGATGTACGTTTGAGTAATTTTATTATGCTCAATGGTACCAAATTGTCAGCCACTGCCACTGTGAGTGTCGATTCGTATGTCGGTGGAAAGGATGGGTTAAATAGTCGTCAAGGTGCTACAAAGACTGGTTACTATATTCGAAAATTTATTGATCCTACAGCCGATATTATCAATAACCGAACTATTGCTACACACTTTTGGGTACATTTTCGTTTGGCCGAAATTTGGCTCAACTATGCTGAAGCTGTGAATGCAGTTTATGGACCTAATACCGCTCCTCCCGATACTACATTTACTGCTTATGATGCACTTAAGAAAATTAGAGAAAGAACAAATATTGCTTCTCCTACAACAATGAAAGCTTTATCGAAAGAAAGTTTTATGGAGCGTGTGAAGAATGAACGTCGTGTCGAACTTTGTTTTGAAGGGCACCGATTTTGGGATGTTCGTCGTTGGAATGAAGGTGTGAAATACTTCAATGTGCCAATTCATGGTATGGAAATTACAAAAACTGCTACAAATACTTTTACTTATAATATAATTAAAGTTGAGGATCGTGTGTTCGAACCTAAAATGAATTTTATGCCAATTCCATACAGCGAAATGCAAAAATCTACTTTACTTCTGCAAAATAGTGAATGGTAAGAAGATAATTAATAATTGATAATTAAGAATTGACAATTGATAATTAAGAATTTAGCAATTTTCAATTTTAAACTACAAACAACAAACAATCATCAAACAATCAATAAATTAAATAATTAAATCAATTTTATCATGAAAAAAACAATTTTTACTTTGTCCCTAATGTGCATTATGGGGGTGGGTTATGCACAGACAGCTTCTACTTTTGGAGCAAAAGATGTTTTGATTTCCGATTTTGAAACCAAAACTCCTATAATAACTGATAGTTTATGGGTTGACTCGTTAAAAACCACGCCTGTAACTACTCCAAGTCCATTTGTTTCTATTGCCGACAATCCTCTTCCATTGGAAAATGAAAGTGCAAAAGCGCTAAAATTTATTCGACCAAAAGGTGTTTATAAAACTATTAATTTCCGTTTTGATAAAAACATAAATTTCTCAGAAACTCCTTATTTACAAGTCCAAATTTATCCAGTTTTAGGAAAATCGCCTGTAAAAACTTCGATTAATGTTAGTCTAGTCAACGATAAAGGTGAAGTGATTGGTGCAGGTGGTTCAAAAGGTGGCATTGCTCAAGACGAATGGACTACAGTAAGTATTTTTGTAGGAAAACAAAAGTCTTCGCCAAAGTACAATTCCATTATTATTTACATAAATCCTGAAGATTCGTTATCCAAACTTGGTGGAACAGAGTATTATATCGACCAAATTGGATTTAAAGCTCCAGCCGATGGAAGTGTATTACCTGCAACAGTTTTCTACGAAACCTTTGGACAATATAACCAAAAATGGCAAGATGGAAAATTAGACGGAATGTGGAAAGCTGAAAAAGGAAAATCAGATATTTTTACTTCTATAAAAGGTTTTGATTCAGGAATACCTTTTAAATTTATGAATGCCGACACAATGGCTGTGATGGAAGCTCGCACATGGGGAATGGGAGCAAAATACGAAGGACCTTCAAATAATGGTCGTTTTGGATTAAGTAACGGTTTGAAAGGTGCTTTAATGACTGGCAATATCGATGTAACTGGTTATTCTGATTTGAAACTAAGTTTTGGTTTAGGTACTCAAACTTGGTGGCCTTACGACGGTGCAATTGCCAATGCTCGTCCAAAAATTGAAGTTTCAATAAATGGAGGTGCTTTTTATGAAATTTTTTCAGCGAGTAATTTTTTACAAGCTACAGGTGAGAAAGTTGACAAAGGTTGGGGGTTGATGAATGTGTATGAAGATCAAATTTTTACATTGGTTGATTATCCTATCACTGCTGAAGATGGAAGTGCACTTACTGCAGCTAAAACTATTGCAATTAACATTAGCTATAAAGCTGGTTCTGCTTTTTGGATTGATGATTTGTGGTTTGCAGGAAAATATTCTCCAACTGCATTAAATACCGCAAAACAAGAAACATTTAATGTTTATCCTAATCCAGCATCTAAATATATTATTACCAAAGGATATGATAAAGTAAGTATTACAGATTTAAATGGTCGTTTGTTGAAAGAAGTTGAAAATGTCGAACAACTTGATATAAGTGATCTAAATAATGGTATTTATATAGTTAAAGCGACTAAGGCAGGTCAAGTGAAAGTGGCTAAATTAGTCAAAAAATAAATATAAAATTGGGAGGGTGTTTTTACTCAATTCACCCTCCATTTTCTAAGAGTTAAATCTAATTATTAAAATAAAAAATTAACAACAACGAAAATGAAAAAAAGATTTCTACAATTAGCAACATTGCTTGCATTTTCTTTAGGAACAGTTGCAGCTCAAGACATTACGGTTTTCAATTTTGATGGAATTAGTCCCACAGGAATTTCTTCTTGGGCAGATACTTTTACATCATTTGCAAATCCAGTAGTTGATGGACTAAATTCATCAACGAATGTAGGTATTTACACTCACAAAGGTGCGTGGAGCGAAGTTAAAATGAATACGGATGTAGATCCTCGTATCTATTCCTCGTACGAAGTTAAAGCGTACACTCCTGTTGCTGGACGAATTCAGATTGCGTGCTTTGATGCTACTGGAGCTCAACTCGATTGGTATCTTGTAAATACTACTGCTGGTACTGGTTGGGTAAAATACACTAGAAATTTAGTTCTCGGAAAACGAATAAAAAGTGTGATGGTAAGTTTTCAACGCGATTTTAATCCTTCGGCTACACCGGAAAATAATGTGTGCTATTTTGATGATTTTGTTTTCTTGAAATCTACTTCTACATACCTTAATGCTTATGTTGAGCCATTTAAAGTAACAGGAACAAATGACTGGGACTCTTGGACAGGAGCTCCAAGCACCAAAGCATGGTCAGGTGGTGCAGCAATTACAACTGTATTGGATTCTACTGTTTCAATACAAAACTGGAATGGAACTGCCAATAACCAGAATATCAAGTTTATGTTAGGTGTTGCACCAGCGATAACTATTTCTAATATTGATGTGAATGGATTTGATACCTTAAAAGTGGTAGTTGATACTCAGTGGCCTATGGCATCGGGAGAAGTTGCAGCATTCAACAATATAAATATTGATGATAGTAAAAAGGCTCCTATTTTCGATGTAAAAGTTGGTACTGGTGATTGGATTCGTCAAATTACAAGTAAGCCCAATGCAAATGGTTCATGGGGTACACAGACATTTATTTTGAAAGATAATTTAGGACTTGCTATTAATAATGTAAGTAGCATTAACTTACGCATTTCTCGTGCAGAACAAATATCATATTTTATCGACAATCTTAAAATAATTGGTCGTGCACATGTTGCTGGAACACCTACAGATTTGAACAAATCTTTATTGACCAATATTTCGGTTTATCCCAATCCAGCTTCCGATTATATTGTTGCAAAAGGTGCTAAATCGGTAAGTATTTTCACTTTGGAAGGAAAGCAAGTTTTGTCAGTTCAAAATCAAGAACGCATTGATATTAGCTCACTTAAATACGGTGTATTCGTGGTAAAAATCAATAATGGATCTCAAACTACTGTTTCAAAATTGATTAAGAAATAATGATGTGTTATTAATACCAAAAATGACTTTGTCAAAAACGATTGTTATCTATCTTTTTTGATGAAGTCATCTTTTTGCCTTACCAATTTATCTGAAAAATCTTGATTCTGAAATTCATACCATAAACATATTTTTAAATGAAAAAAATAAGTATCTTCTTCCTTTTCTTAGCATTGTATTCTTGTAGATTAGATGCTCAAAATGACACTTACAATTTTAATTCCATTCGTATGGGTGGAGGCGGTTTTGTGAGTGGAATTATAACTTGTCCTACTCAAAAAGATTTGATTTTTGTACGTACCGATGTTGGTGGAGCTTACCGTTGGAACGAAGCCGATAAAAGCTGGATTTCTTTGAATGATTGGGTGAACGACTCACAATGGACATTTTTAGGTGTTGAATCGATGGCTGTTGATCCTCAGCAACCTAACAGAGTATATATGTCGTGTGGGCTTTACAACAACAGTCCTAGCAATATTCTTCGCTCAACTGATTATGGAGCAACTTTCAAAATGTCCAACGATGCTTTTCCTCAAATAAATGGAAATGGTGACGGTCGCCAAAATGGTGAACGACTAGCGGTTGACCCCAACAAAAGCTCCATTTTATTCTGCGGATTTAGAAATGGAACAATTTACAAAAGTCCAAACTATGGTGCCAACTGGAGTCAGGTAAATACTTTTGCTACTGCAACTACCACCAATGGAAATGGAGTATGTGCTGTTGCTTTCGATAAATCTTCTGGTACTCCGGGCAATGCTTCTCAACGAATTTTTGCCGGCGTGTCGCGCACAGGAAGTAATAATCTGTTTGTGAGCGAGGATGCTGGTGCCACTTGGAATCCTGTGGCTGGAGCCATCAATAATTTTATGCCTCAACGTATGTTTGTATCCAATGGCGTTTTATTTATTGCTTATGCCGATAAAGCAGGCCCAGGAAATGCAGGAAGTGGCGCATTAAAAAAATACAATATTAGCACCGCCACATGGACTGACATCTCGCCGTCGGCTTTGCCTTTTGGAAGTATTACGCAAGATGCATCCAATCCTGATGTTTTGATGGCTACTACCATAAATGTTTATCAACCACAGGCTTGGACAACATCAGGTCAATGGGGTGACAGAATGTATCGTACCACCGATGGAGGCAAGACATGGATTGAATTGTTTTCTACAAAAAAAATCCAACTTAGCCCACTAGATACTTGGAACACCAACATTTCTTTACACTGGGCTGGTTCATTAGAAATTGACCCCTTTAATCCCGAACGTGTTTTTGTTACTTCTGGTAACGGATTATTTATGACTAATAATATATCTGCTAGTAATTCGAGTTTTTCTACCTGGTTTTTTCAGGTTAAAGGAATTGAAGAAACTGTTCCGTTTGGTATTGCTCCATTACCTAACAATAAATTTGTTACTATTATAGGCGATTATGCTGGTTTTGTACACACCGATTTGACATCTGTGCCCGTTGGTTTTTCCAATGGCGATGGTACAAATCTTTCGCTGGCAGTAGCATCTGCACAACCAAATATCTTAGTCCGATCGGGTGGATATAATTTTTATTCAGACAATTCAGCTGCTACATGGACAAAAATGAATAACCCATCAGCAACAGCTAAGCAAGGTAATTTAGCAATTTCAAGAAGTGGAGGGATTATACTTTATAGTCCGCGCGACACAGTTTATAAATCAATTAACAAAGGTATTAACTGGACTAAATTGATTGGCTTTTTTAGTGGAGCTTATATTGTTCCTGATCCTATAGTGGAACAAAAATTTTATACTTACAATCCTACTACTGCTAAATTCTATGTAAGTGCTGATGGTGGTTCAACATTTAATACCACTGCAGGAACATTGCCTACGGGTGGTAGTAAGGTGATTAGAGCAGTGCCGGGAGTGGAAGGTGACGTCTGGATTTCGTCCAATAGTAATGGTTTATGTCGGACTAAAGATGCAGGATCAACTTTTACTAAAATTTCAAATGTGGTTTATTGCTATGCACTAGGTTTTGGAAAAGCAGCGCCCGACAAAAGTTTTCCTACCATTTATATTTGGGGTAAAGTTAATGGTGGTATTACCAACAGTGCACTATATCGGTCGACCGATGAGGGTGCAACTTGGTTGCGTATCAACGATGATATGCATCAATATGGTGGCTTAGGAAATGCTAATTTTGTGGAAGGCGATATGTATAAATACGGTAGAGTTTTTATGAGTTCGTGGGGGCGAGGAATTATTTGTGGCGAAGTTGCTACAAATACAGGTTTTGCACCCGAGTTGAAAATTGATTCAAAGATTCTTTCTGTTCAATCAAGCATTTTCTCTGATAATCTTGTATTTACGACTACAATTCCCGTCCAATATACCATATTTAATACCAATGGAACTAAAGTTGAAAGTGGTAAATGTGATTATTCGGCAACAGTAGGGTCAAGATTAGGTGCAGGAATTTATGTACTGAAAGTTGTTGCAAATAATGGGTTGTTTACAACAAAAAAAGTGGTGAAAATTTGACTGCTTCGTACTAATAAAAAATAACTAAATAAAAAACGGCTATCTCTTTTTGGAAGATAGCCGTTATTTTTTTTGTGCCAATTTCTTAAATTGAATAGTTGGTATAACGTGAAGTTTATCAATGCGATAACAAGCATTTTAATTGAGTTGTGAAACTACACTTTTTATTCATTCAAACTATTCATAACTTTGTCAAGCTCGTGATCTAATATGTGCAATTGTTTTTTGCATAATTCCATTAGTTCAGCTGCACGTTTTACTTTAGCTGAAATTTCTTCCATATTTACTTCAGCATTATTTTCTAGTGTTGCAAGTATTGCTTCCAATTCCGTAACCGCTTCGGTATAGGTGAGTTGTTGTTTTGCCATATAATTTAGTATTTAAACTGTTTTATAATAGAATGTGAATATTGATGCTTTGGTAAAAAATACTGTTAATTTGCCTCGAAAAAATATTGATGTAAATAATTACTATTCATCCGAAAAGTGAACTAAAACACGACGATATGAATTGAAAATCTTCGATTTAGACACATAGCCAACATATCTTTTTTGATTATCAACTACAGGTAAATTCCACGCATTTGTATCTTCAAAAATCTCCATAACTTTTTCCATTGCCAAGTTTTCATTAATAGTGGCAGGCGGAGAAATCATCAACTTCTGAACGGTAAAACGTGTGTATAAATCTGGGCGAAACATAATATTTCGAACCTCATCTAATAATACTACTCCTACCAATACGCCACTCAATGGGTTTACAACGGGGAAAATGTTGCGCCTCGATTGCGATATTACAGTAACAAGTTCACCAAGTGTCATTTGTGGCGACAACACTGTTAAATCAGTTTCAATTACATTTTCCATTTTAAGCAATGTAAGCACTGCTCTATCTTTGTGATGGGTAAGTAGTTCACCTTTTTGCGCCAAACGCATGGCATACAAACTGTGAGGTTCAAAAAGAATAATAGTTAAATATGAAACTGTGGAAACTATCATTAATGTCATAAACAAATTATAACCACCTGTGAGCTCGGCTATAAGGAAAATTCCTGTGAGTGGCGCATGCATTACCCCTGACATTAGCCCCGACATGCCAGCAAGTGCAAAATTGGCTTCTGGCACCATAAAACCAAAGTAATTGAAAACGCGAGCTACAACAAAACCGGTTAAGCAACCAATAAATAATGATGGTGCAAAAATTCCACCTACACCACCAGCACTTGTGGTGGCAGTGGCAGCCAAAATTTTGAAAATTATTATCAGCACCAAATAAACAATTATAACCCACGGACTTTCTCCAAAATTAAGAAAGAAACTGCTGTCGAGTACCGATGACGAATGTCCATTTAAAAGAGCTTCAATAGTGTTGTAGCCTTCGCCATAAAGTGGAGGAAAAAGAAAAATCAACAAACTCAAAATAACTCCGCCAACTGCAAGTTTTTTATACGGACTTTTTAATCTGCGAAATCTTCCTTCCAACCAATTCATTCCACGTGTGAAATAGAGCGAAACTAGTCCACAGACGATACCCAGCAGTATTAAATATGGAATTCGTGAGATGGAAAATGGTTCATAAGTCGTAAACTCGAACATAAACGAACTGCCCGAAAAGAAGTATGATAATGAAGTGGCGGTAACTGATGCTATCAAAATTGGCACTATAGCCGTTAATGTCATATCTAACATCAGTACTTCAAGTGTAAATACCAAACCTGCAATGGGCGCTTTGAAAATGCCTCCAATGGCACCAGCAGCACCACAACCGACTAAAAGCATCAAAGTTTTTTGGTCCATTTTGAAAAATTTTCCCAAATTAGAACCAATAGCTGAGCCAGTTAATACAATCGGTGCTTCGGCTCCTACCGATCCTCCAAAACCAATTGTGATTGAACTACCAACCAACGATGTCCAAGTATTATGTAGCTTCAATATGCTTTTACGCTGCGAAATAGCATATAAAATGCGGGTAACCCCATGACTAATGTCATCTTTTACAATATAACGCACAAATAATGAGACGATTAAAATGCCAATCGCTGGAAATACTAAATACCAATAATTTACATCGTAACGATTTGAATTTTCTGTAATTAGCCGCTGAATTAGATGAATTGTAGATTTAAGAAGAAATGCTGCAATAGCAGTGAAAATTCCTACTATAAAGCTGAGAATCAATATAAACTGTCGCTGGTTTATATGTAACTCGCGCCACGATAGCATTCTAATATACCAAGTCTTATTTTCCATACTTTAATTAAAAAACTGACCACAAAGATACTCAAATTACACGTTTATTAAATAGAAAATTTGCATATAAATTTTAAACCAGTTTCTCTATTCCGATTTTTAGTGAAAAATAAGTATCTTTGTACCAATAAAATTAGAATATGAAAAAATATGTTTTCCTTTTATTTGTAGTTTTTCCATTAGTTGCTTGTAATCAGTCAGCTAAGCCCGTGAAGAGTGTAGAAAAAGCGATAGTTGTTCCTGCTTTTTCGGCCGATTCGGCTTACGAATATGTTCAAAAACAAGTCGATTTTGGACCACGTATCCCAAATTCAAACTCGCAAATTGCATGTGCAAATTATTTGTCGGATAAATTAAAAACATTTGGAGCTGAAGTAATTGAGCAAAAATCCAATTTGATGGCTTTTGATGGAACTACTTTAAAATCAATAAATATCGTGGGTTCTTTTAATCCCAAAGCTGAAACTCGTGTGTTACTTTTTTCACATTGGGATTCTCGTCCTTGGGCCGATAATGACCCAAATCCCGCAAATCATAAAAAACCAGTTACTGGTGCTAATGATGGTGCAAGTGGAGTTGGAGTGTTATTGGAAATGGCACGTCAATTTCAAATTCAACAACCAACTATTGGTGTGGATATTATCTTTGTTGATGCTGAAGATTACGGTCCAAATCATGAATTTACCGGGGCAAATGCCGAAGATTTTTGGTGCTTGGGAACTCAGTATTGGGCAAAAAATCCTCACAAAGTTTCATATACTGCTAAATATGGAATTTTGCTTGATATGGTTGGCGGTAAACAAGCCACTTTTTTAAGAGAACAAATTTCCGAACAATATGCTTCAAATATTTTAGATAAAGTTTGGTCACAAGCTTCAAGTCTAGGTTTTGGACAATATTTTGTCAATCAAAAAGGTGGAATGATAACGGACGATCATGTGTATGTAAATAAATTGATTGGCATTCCTAGCATTGATATTATTCAATATGATAATAATTCAGGAACTGGTTTTGCAAGTTATTGGCATACAATAAATGACACCATGGAAAACGTAGATAAAAACACACTTAATGCCGTGGGAACTACTCTGATGCATGTGATTTATAATGAGAAAGCAAATTGATAATTAGTTAATAATTGACAATTGATAATTAATAATTAAGAGGTTGGAGTATTATCATTCATATTATCATGACTTTAATCAGTTATAAATCCGTTTAAATGTTATCAGTTTTTATCCGCTTAATCTGCGTTCTATTTTATAAATTTTTACGACATTTTATTCATCGTATTACTTAAGTTAAGTTTTAAACTCTAAAATAATGAAAAGTCAAAACACAATCGGATGTTGTGGAATTGATTGTGGATTGTGCCCAAGATACCACACAAAAGGCGATTCTGCCTGTCCTGGTTGCGGTGCCGAAAGTTTTAAAGAAAAACATCCTTCCTGCGGATTTTTGACTTGTTGTGTTACAAAAAACAACCAGGAAGTATGTACATTTTGCAATGATTTTCCTTGCAAACGATTTGATAAAGAACAAAATGGATACGATTCATTTGTTACTCATCAAAATATTTTTCCTAATCATAATCTAATAAAAGATGAAGGCATTGAGCGCTTTATTCAAAAACAACAAATCCGAATGAATATCCTAAATTATTTCATTGATAATTATGATGATGGTCGTTCAAAAAGTTTTTATTGTATTAGTTGTACATTATTGCCAATAAATGAGTTGCAAAAAATACAGCATTTTATGGGCTCTTTAAACGACAACTTTTCATTAAAGGAAAAAAACAATGTATTAAAAGAACAATTGCTGTTGATAGCCGAAAATTTAAGAATTAAATTGAAATTAAACAATAAAACTCACTGATGAAATTCAAAAAAATAGCCGTTAAAATTGGTAGTAACGTATTAACACGTGTCGATGGAACATTAGATGTAGATCGTATGTCGGCTTTGGTAGCGCAAATTGCCAGGTTACATCAAAAAGGTGTCGAAATTGTACTTATCTCGTCGGGTGCAGTGGCCTCTGGGCGCAGTGTGATGGGTATTTCAAAAAAAATGGATGTTGTGGATCAAAGGCAGCTTTTTTCAGCTGTGGGGCAAGCAAAATTAATAAATCACTATTACGATTTGTTTCGCGTACATGGAATTACCGTTGGACAAGTGCTTACTACTAAGGAAAATTTTGGTAGCCGACGCCATTATCTCAACCAACGCAATTGCATGAAGGTGATGCTCGAAAATAAAGTGTTGCCTATTGTAAATGAGAATGATACAGTTTCTGTCTCTGAGCTTATGTTTACCGATAACGATGAGCTTTCGGGCTTGATAGCATCAATGATGGATATGCAAGCTTTAATAATTTTAAGTAATATTGATGGCATTTACAACGGTGCACCTACCAATCCAGCATCGAAGGTTATTCGTCAAATTGAAAAAGGACAAGATATTTCAGATTTTATTCAAAGTTCAAAATCTACATTTGGACGTGGTGGAATGTTAACTAAAACTACTATAGCTCGTAAAATTGCTGATCAAGGTATTGATGTTATTATTGCTAATGGTAAATACGATGATATTTTATTAAAGTTGCTCGATAAGAAAGCTGAGGTGATTTGTACCCATTTTGTTGCTTCAAGCGGAGAAGTTTCGAGTGTGAAAAAATGGATTGCTCACAGTCACGGTTTTGCCAAAGGTGAAATTCATGTAAATGAAAACGCAACTAAAGCTCTCACAGGCGAAAAAGCTGTAAGTCTATTACCTATAGGTGCTGTAAAAATTGCTGGCGAATTTGAGAAAGATGATATTGTGAAAATTGTTGACCACAACGGCAAAGAACTTGGTGTGGGTAAAGTGCAGTATGATAGTACTAAAGCTCGCGAATTGCTTGGCAAGAAAAATCAAAAACCATTAGTACATTGCGATTATTTATATTTGGAGTAAGTGTTTTTTTATTCGTAAAAAGAAAGTTTTCGATTAAAATATCTCAACTCACAGTCATTTCACCACATATACTTGTGCTAAGTCGGTGTTTTACACTGTCAATAGAATCGTATTCGCCTAATAGATACATGAGCTTTGTAACAATTGCTTCGGTGGTACAGTCGTAAGCGCTCATAACACCAGCATTAACTAAATTAAGGCTTGTTTCATAACGCCCCATTTCTACTGAACCTGTGCTGCATTGAGTTTTATTTACAATCAGAATTCCACGATTTGTTGCCTCTTTTAAAGCATTAAAAAACCATGTTTTGCGTGGTGCATTTCCAGCTCCAAAGCTTTCGAGAACAATCGCTTTTAACCCTGGAATATTTAGTATTGCATTCACAGTATGTTCAGTAATACCTGGAAATAGCTTGAGTATCGCAATGTTTTGGTCGATATGGGTGCGAACTCTTAGTTTGGTTCCAGCTGCTGGATAATGAATTGATGAACGGAAGTATTTGATATGCACGCCTGCTTTGGCAAGCGGTGGATAATTATATGAGTTAAAAGCTGAAAAATGTTCAGCATTTTTTTTTGTGGTGCGGTTGCCACGAAAAAGAGTGTCTTCGAAAAAAATACATACTTCGGGAACAATCGGCTGTCCATTTTCTTTGGCAGTGGCAATTTCGATGGCAGTTAGTAAATTCTCTTTTGCATCAGAACGCATCATACCAATGGGCAATTGCGCGCCTGTAAAAATAACTGGCTTTGACAAGTTCTCGAGCATAAAACTTAAAGCAGATGCTGTATATGCCATAGTATCAGTTCCATGTAATACTACAAAACCATCAAATTCATCGAAATTCTCTTGAATTATTCTTGCTATTCGTTCCCAAACGTCAGGGAAAACATCCGATGAATCAATTAATGGGAGAAAGGGAATGCTCTTGACGCGAATGCCAGTTTGCTTTAATTCAGGTAGATACTCTTGCAATCTGTCAAACTCAATTGGACGTAAAGCACCATTCGATGGATTTTCTGACATGCTAATTGTGCCGCCAGTAAATAACAATAATACCGAGCTTTCTTTTTCAACCATTGCTTTAAATGTATTTTTATACAAAGGTAATTCAAAAAAATGTATTACTTGCTAGATAATACAGTTAAATTCACCTTGTAGATTTAGGAATTGTTTATACTTTGGATCTTGAAAATTAACGAAATATAATAAACTTCATTTATAACTTAAACTTTGAATTTGGTAAAGCATTGAAAAACTACGTCTTGTCTTGCTCTTTGTTCTTTGCTCTAAAGTCTTTTATAATAATTAAAAGTCAACTACAATACTTTCTACTTTTCGTAATGTTACATAACACACAAAACCGTTGGTTTGATAGCCCATTTCGGCAATAAGTTGCATGTATTTTTTTACTTGTTGCAGGTACTTTTCACTTTCATTATTTCCAAATTTGTAATCAATAATTGTTGCTTCATTTCCTCGAATAACAACGCGGTCGGGTCTGTATTGTTCACCCTCATGGGTAAGAATCGTAGTTTCGTTGAACACATTGTTTTCTGATGCAAACCAATTTTCAATTTCAGGCAAATTCCAGAAATGTTGCAATTCATCAATCACAATTTTACTTTCTTCTTCGCTGATGCGACCGCTACGAATTAAGTTGTCAATGGCTTTCGGTTGGTCGCTTTTATGATTAATTTGACGTAAAATGTCGTGCATAATAATGCCATAATTCAGCTGACTATCTGTAAGTTGAGAATTTTCTAAAAGATAATCTAAACTTTGGTGCCGTATTCTCAACCGTGATGTACTACTCACCGAAAAGTAATTGTTTAGCTTTTCGTCAATATCCATATTGGGTTTATCTTTGTATATTGCTATGGTCGATTCTCCGAGTTCAAAAACTTGATTATTATTGTTGTATGATGCAGTTAATGAAATGATTTCTTTATCGGCGTTTGGCGTATCTATTTGAAAACAAGTTGCAAACAATGCAGAAAGTGTGTTGATTTTTTCCAATCCATCAATTTCTTTTTTGGGAGCAGGAGCAAAGCAAATCAATTCATTTTTGGCACGAGTAAATGCTACATAGGCCACATTAAGGCAGTCGATGTATTGATGCATTTGTTCATCAAAATATGTGTCGGCAAAAATGGATTTGCCTAACTTTGAACCATATTCAATTGGCAAAAGTGGCAACTCATTGAACGGAGATACTTTGGGCTCACACCAAAGTATATTTCTCATTCTACTATCCACTTCCCAATCGCAAAATGGCATTACCACCACTTTAAAATCCAATCCTTTCGATTTATGAACGGTCATAATTCGCATTGCATTTTGATTATTTGGTGTAGAAATACATTGTTTCTCACCATTTTTTTTCCACCATGATAGAAAACTATTCAAATCTGCCGTTTTATTATTCGAAAAACGGAAAACTACATCTTGGAATGCCTGAACAAAAACAGCCTCATTGTGCCATGAGCCGACACCGAAAAGTGCAATAATTTTTTCAACCATATCAAACAATGAACTGTGCTGAAGTGAAAATAATTCATTGTTTTCAGCTTCCGAAAATAAAGATGAAAATTCTTTTTTTTCGCTTTTTGAAATTAATGAAAAACAGGCATTTAAGGCTTCATTTTCATTCTTGTTTTGCCTTCCTCTGGCATATTCGTAATCGACAATTGTTTGCTGAATGGAATCTGTAGGGTTGACAAAAAGCTTTAAAACTCCAAGTATAAACCGTATCGAAGCCGCCGAAGCTATCATTAGACCTTCATTTCCCATTATATCGTAACAAATATCTACTTTTGCTTCGGGAGTAGTTTTGTAATTCAGCAACTTATGAATTACTTGCTGCTCTTCTTCGTTTTTTCGAACCAGAATGCAAATGTCGTCAGCACGATAACCTTGATTTTGCAACTTTTCCAAAACTAAAGGTAATCGTTTTAAACTTTCAGATTTCCAGCCATCATCAGTCTCATCGGTATTGATAAGATTTATTTGAACATGTCCTAATGCAGCATTTGGTGAAGTCTTCTGATGAATATTGGCATAAGCGTGTTCAATTTTATTTGTTAATACCTCAAGTTGTGGATAAACAGATAAAATGTCCTTGAGGTTATCGTTGAGTTTGTTTTGCAATAATTGTGTTGCTCGGTAAAAAAATGAATTATTAAAATCAACAATGTTTCGGTCGCTGCGCCAATTGGTTTCGAGGTTTTCAACGTGTATTTGCTCGGGACGGAAATCGTTCATTATTTGTTCATCCAGCAATTTCCAGTCCGAATTGCGCCAACGATAAATGCTTTGTTTTACATCGCCCACTACCAGATTAAACTTTCCAGCTGCCAAACTATTTGAAACCAAAGGATAGAAATTTTTCCATTGTAATGTTGAAGTATCTTGAAATTCATCTATCATAAAGTTTTCAATATGAATTCCAGTCTTTTCGTACACAAATGGCGCATCGCTATTGTCAATTATTCTATTGAGTAACAAGTTTGTATCTGAAATGAGCATGGTATTTTGCTCGTCGGTAAGCTTTTTAATTTGAACGGCCAAGTCAGATAAAATGCCTAATGTATTGATGTGTTTAAGTACCAATATAGCTGAATTGTAGGCAATTATATCAATATGTAACAATTCTATTATTTGTAAAAAACATTGTTGCAATCCATTTTGATATGCATTTTCAATAATGTTTTTGATGTTTTGGGGTTTAGTTTTTGTATAACAGTTAGTTACATCATCGGCAAAACTTATAAAACGGTTACTAACTTCAAATTTTCCATTAATGATTTTTTCAAAAACGTTTGTTGTTTTGTATGAAAAATCTTCATGTGACAAGCCATTTCTAGCCATAATTCTTAAACCTTCCGAAGCCGTTAATTTTATTTTGGTTTCGAAATCTGACTTTATTTGTCTTAAATTTTTGCGATAATTACTAAGAAATTCACGTTCGTGCAATTTTTTGTTTGTATCTTCTGCTTTATGCTGATAGCTCTCTTTAAAAATTTCTTTGCCTAAATCCATTATATTTGCCCGCATATTCCAGTTTTCCGATTGTTCGATGCGTTCTTCGGCATAAGCTGTAAGCCAGTGCAATAGCTGTTTGTTTTCGTCTTTCGATAAATCGAGAAACATATTATCAACCGATTGTTCAAGTGTAGAATTGCTATCCAACTCCAAATTATAACCTCCATGCACACCAATATCACGCGCAAAAGAACGAATTACTTGTTGGAAGAATTTGTCGATTGTGCTTATCGAAAACGATGAATAATCGTGTAGAATGGTGATTAGTATATGCTTAGCTTTTTCGTCCACCGACTTTTCATCCATCTTGAATTTATGAATCAAGCCTGCGCGATAATCCGATTTTTCGCCTTGTGCCAAAGCATGCAACTCCTTGAGAATGCGTGACTTCATTTCGTCGGTTGCCTTGTTGGTAAATGTTACAGCTAAAATTCGACGATGCGCCCGCTCTTTTTTGGGGTCGAATAGCAAGTGTATGTAATCTTGCGTTAGTCGGTATGTTTTACCCGAACCAGCAGAGGCGCGATAAATGTTTAGCATATTTTACCAGTTTAAATAAAGTGATTAGGTGTCTTTTCTTTCAAATTTGTGTATTCGTGCTGCAATAGTTAATTTAAAATCATTATAACAGCCAATTAATGTCTACAAGAAATCCGTTGGTTTGTAGCCCCAATTTGCGATAATTTGCTATAGTACATAACAAAAAAAAGACAGTTTTGTAATGTGTTGAAATTGAATATTTTATTGTATCAGCGACCATTGATAAACGGATTGACATCGTCCGGTGAGCCGAAAAATGGAGTGAAGTAGGCGTAGAAAACTTTTGTGTTTGAGTGCCGACGTATTCCGTCGGTGCGAGTTTAAAAGTTTTCAGCCTACGAACGACTAATTTTTCGAGTGAAGCGGGCGAAGTCAAACACTTCAATTCCTATTTTCCCTCTCCAGTTTGGAGAGGGTGCCGTAGGCGGGTGAGGTGTTTTTTTGCTTACTTTTTTACGTCAAGGCAAAAAAGTGAGTGGGGTGCGGGGCTAGCCCCGATCAAAATAGTACATTATTTTGTTCCAATAACTTAGTTATATCAAGAATCGATTATTTAAAATTTATCTTTTTCACTTTAAAGCCCATTTCCAGCAAAATATCAGCAATTTTCACTCTAAAATCACCTTGTATCAATATCTCACCATTGCGGGATGAACCACCGGCACCACATTTTATTTTTAGTAGTTTAGCAAGGTCTTTTAATTCATCGTCTTTGCCCATAAAATCTGTAACCAAAGTAGCAGGCTTGCCATTTCGCTTATCTAGTTCTACCCTTAAAGGTTCAATTTGTCGTTTTTTTGCAGGTTTTGCAATTGGCTTGTTGTCTGTAACCTCCTCTACTTGTGGAAGTTCCGATTTTAGTCCGTTAAGTTTATCTCTCCAATCCATAATATTAATTCAGAATTTTAAATGCTAAGTTTATTTTAAGTCACCGACTTCTTTTTATTATAATTTTCGTCGGAAGTTTATAGAGTTGAGTCCTGCAATAAATTGAACATTTCCCAAATAATAATTCCTCCAGTGACACTTACATTGAGCGAATGTTTTGTGCCAAATTGTGGAATTTCGATACAGCCGTGACATGCATCTACCACGGATTGTTGAACGCCTTTTACCTCATTGCCAAGTATTACGGCATATTTCTTCGACTTTTCCAACTTTAAATTGGGCAACATTGTGCTTCCCACTGCTTGTTCTATTGCAAAAACTGTGTAACTATTTGATTTTAATTCGGATAATGCTTGATTTGTGTCTTCAAAATACTTCCAATCAACAGTGTTTTCGGCACCAAGAGCTGTTTTGTGAATTTCGGAATGTGGCGGAGTACTTGTTATACCACAAAGGTACACGGCTTCTACCAAAAATGCATCCGCTGTGCGAAAAACCGAACCTACATTGTGTAAGCTTCTAACATTATCAAGTACAACGATTAATGGGGTTTTTATTTCATTTTTAAATTCATCAGCAGTGAGCCGATTCATTTCGGTAATTTTAAGTTTTTTCATTAATAAAATAAGATTGTGAGTAAGTTAATCCTCTCTTTTACAGACTCTTTATTTTTAATATGGCTTTTTCTATTATTGTATCAATACCTTTCAACTCATCAGCTGACTTTATGCTGTCATTAATGTCAGGGTCGATGCCCCATTCGGTATTTTGTTTATTTGAATTGTACATTGGCGAAGCCGAAAATCTAACCATCCAGCCGTTGGGTAACTCACTCGAAAAAGGTAAACCACCTCCACCACCAGTTTTATCACCTATTATTGTGGCGTTTGGAGCTTGTTTCATTCTGTTTACAAAATCGTTGGTGGCACTGTACGACATTCGATTAGAAAGCACTATCACAGGTCTTTGCCACTGAATGGTTTTGTGGGCAGGTGTTTTTATTTCTACATAATCAGAAAAATCGGAATGTCCATTTCCTGTTTTATGACGAATATATCCAGTTACAGTTTCTTCTTTGAAGAAATAAGATGCTAATTGCTTCGAATAATCCAATGAGCCACCACCATTATTGCGAACATCGATAATTAAACCTTTACAATTTTTAAAATAAGTCATTACATAACGCATATTACTATCTGAAAATCCACTCGAAAAACTTCCATAATAGACATATCCAATACTGTCGTTATCAATTTTTTCATACAATAAGCCACCTGCAATACGGTAATTATCACCCAAATATCTTTCTTTGTAAATGAGTGAAGTGCTAAAGTTTGAACGGTAATCTGTATACCATTTCCAATAACGACTGCGATCGAAACTACTGTATAGATTTACATGTCCATCTTTTAATTCTGCTAACATAGCTGCCATTGTATCGAAAAAAGTAATTTGCTCAGTAGTATCCGACACTGTTTTTTGATAAACAGTATGTATCGAATCCCAATTAATGTTTTTGTAGTCGAGGTAACAGTATTTTGAGTCAATAATTTTCCACAAAGATTCAAAATTTCCGTTGTTGGTATTTGGTTCTATTTCTGGTTCATTCATGCACGATGGAAGCAGATTTAGAACAATAAAATAAATAATTATGTAGTTTTTCATTTTTGTTACATTCTTAATATTGACTTCACTATCTTCACTATCTTCGACATCTTAATTATTTGTGCTTTTGAAATTATTTGGCGGAACGTTTTTTCTGCCCGAAAAAGTTGCGATATCAAAGGTAAATCCTGTTAAAATACTAATCTCGTTTCGCTTAAAAATTAAATCGTTAGCCTTGTATTTTAGCGTGTTATAGCCAGCACCTATTCTCCAAGTACATTTGTTGAAAGGGACATCTATCATGAATTTACTTTTTATGCCTCTTTTGTTATACATCGAACTCAAATGAATTGTTTCATCAAGATTCCATAATTCGAACATTTCATAATAAGATGCACCGCTTCTTGGAACAAACATACAACCTAAAATTGGACTTTCAATAGTCATTTGTGTTCGGATATTTCTTTTTAAAATCCGAAAATCGTAACGAGCTATACCAGCTAAATTGAGATTAGTTGCCAAGTCAATATTTGCTGGATTATTTACATTTCGTTCCAAATACTTGAACCGAAAGTCTAATTCGCAAAGCCCACCTGCTAGAAATTGCAAATTTTTTATTGGTCTAAAGTGATAATACAATCCCCAACCAAAATTGCATCCCATATAAATTAACATAGCTGATTGCGCTGGATTTAAACCTATACCACCCGTAAAATTACCTCTACTTTGACTAGATAAATTATCATTGTTTGTATTCAGGAATTTGCGATTCTCATATTCGTAGTTTCCACCCAATCCTTTATAAGGCAATGGCGAGAGGTAAGGATCGGTTAAACTAAAAGATGTGATTTCAATTGTATTAACTTTTGAGGTGAGCAAATGCTTCTGATTATCATTGTTTTGAGCAATTGCAAAATGGCTCAAAAGAAAATTTACCAAAAGAAAAAATGTTTTTTTCATCAACCGAATTTTTAAATAATCATGCAAAAATAACAAAAATGTTTCGTATTTCTGTTTGTTCGACACACCAGTTTTGTAATGTATTGTTTTGAGCAAATAATATGGTTCAATTATTATCCTATAATTTCAAAATTAAACACATCAAATTAGTCGAAATTATTCAGTTAGACTGTTTTTATTGCTCGAAAATAATTATCTTTGCGGTCAGTTGATTTTTAATTTTTTTATTCTGTTATGGAAAAAATGGTTTTTGCAACCAATAATGCACATAAACTGGCGGAAGTCAGAGCAATATTAGCCCCTTTTTACACAATTATAAGTTTATCAGAACTTGGTTGTACAGATGATATTCCCGAGACAGCCAATACTTTGGAGGGAAATGCTTTAATTAAGGCAAAATATATTCACGACAAATTTGGAATAGATTGTTTTGCAGATGATACAGGTTTAGAAATTGATGCTTTAAATGGAGAACCTGGTGTATATTCTGCTCGTTACGCTGGAGAAGAAAATTGTGCTCAAAAAAACATATGCAAAGTGCTTCGATTATTGGGCGAAAATAACAACAGATCAGCGTGTTTTCGTACTGTAATTGCACTAATTAAAGATGGTAAAACTTATTTTTTTGAAGGGAAGATTGAAGGAGATATTGCCACTCAACCACGTGGAGATGGCGGTTTTGGTTACGATTCAATTTTTGTCCCCAAAGGATATTTTACCAGTTTCGCGCAGCTTAGTCCCAGCGAAAAAAATAACATTAGCCACCGTGCTCTTGCAGTTGAACAATTGGTGAATTATTTGCAAACTAATAATTTACGTCAAAATACTGCTGTCACTTCGGATACCATAAAATAAATTTCAAGTTATTGAGTTTATTAATTCTAATAGTCAGTTCAAATTTCTAATAAAAGATTTTCAAATAGAGCAAAATATATATGAGAAATAAATTAATAGCCATAGGAATAATACTTTACGCATTTTCAACAATTGCAGTGGCACAAGTTGCAATGGGCAAATGGCGTACTCATTTGGCCTACAATAGCGTTACACAAATTGCACAATCTGAAAACAAAATTTTTGCAGTTAGTGATGGAGCATTATTTTCGGTAGATAAGCTTGATGGTGGCATGGAGTTTTATAGCAAATTGAGTGGCTTAAATGGTTCGAGTATTACACGAATTGAATACGATCAGTTTAACAAACAGCTCATTATCATTTATTCAAATGGGAATATTGATATGTTGGGCGAAGGCGGAATTGTTAATGTCCCAGATTTGTACAACAAGCAAATGAGTGCTAGTAAGGGTGTCAATCAAATTCAATTTTATCAGAATAAAGCATTCTTATCTTGCGATTTTGGAATTATTGTGCTAAACACAACAAAAAAAGAGGTAATTGACACCTATTATATTGGACCAAATGCATCAGAGGTAAAAGTTTTAAGTGTTAGTGTACACAACGATTCTATTTATGCTTTAACTCAATCAATGATATACAAAGCATCTATATTTGAGCCTAATTTAGTTAATTATGCTTTTTGGAAACCATATTCTGGACTTCCAGGAAGTGGCAATTTTCAAACAACAGCGTCTTTTGCTGGTAAATTATTTTTATTACGCAATGGAAAAATTTTCAAACAAGAAAGTGTAAATACATGGGAAGCTTTTCGTCCCGATTTGGTAGTGGATAGTATTAATGTATCTAATGGTAATTTGACTGTATTTACTAGTAATAAGGCTTATTTGTTTGATAACCTGCTTCAACAGTCGGAATTGGACTATAGTGTATTCAAAAAAAACGAAAGCGATATAGTTAATGTAAAAGATGCTGAATACGACAAAATTAACGAAACATATTGGTTTGCTGCAAAAGCATTGGGAGTGGTTTCATACAAAAAAACGGGAAATGATCAGCCTGTTGTGAATACTTTTAAGCCCGAAGGACCTGCTGTAAATGCTTCGTGGGATATGACATTTTCGGGAGAAAAACTCTTTGTGGTTCAAGGTGGTGGTTATGCATCTAAAGATAACAAAGAAGGCATAGTCATGATGTTTAAAAATGGTAATTGGACAAATATTTATGAATCAGATATCATTACTTCAACACATAAAAGTGCAAGAGATTTTATGAATGTTGCGGTTGATCCACTTGATGATACTCATTTTTTTGTAACGTCATTAGGTACCGGATTATTCGAATTTAAAAATAATATGTTTGTTAATCAATATACCCCTCTAAGTTTAGATTGCAAGTTAGAAGCAGCTGTTGCCAACGAACCTTATGTATATACGTTGTTAGATGGAGCTATTTACGATGCATCAGGAAATATATTGTTAGTGAACAGAGCGTTGAAAAGATCAGTTGAAATTAAAATACTTACAAAGGCAGGTAAATGGGAGCAACTTTCATATCCGTGTGATGTTGAGCAATCTGTTATACCTTCGATGGGAAAAATATTAATTTCAAACCAGAATCCCAATCAAAAATGGATTCCGTCTATTCGATATGCAAAGGGAATTTTTATTTATGATGATAAAGGTACACTTACCGATCAGTCTGATGACCAATGGAAATTTTATCAATCATTTACTGATCCAGATAATTTAGGAAGTGCTATTTCTCCAAATAATTATTTTTGTTTGGCTCAAGATAAAAATGGAGTGGTATGGGCAGGTACAGAGCAAGGTCCTTTTTTGTTTCACAATCCATCGAAAGTTTTTGATAAAGATTATACTTGCTCTCGCATTAAAATTCCTCGAAATGATGGTACTGGTTTAGCCGATTATTTGCTTGCAAATGAGATTATTAATGCAATTGCTATTGATGGGGCAAATAGAAAGTGGATAGCAACAAAAGCATCAGGTGTGTATTTAATGTCAGAAAATGGTCAAGAAACCATTCAGCATTTTACTGTTTCAAATAGCCCGCTACTTTCAAATTATGTTATGACTATTAAAATTAATCCTATTAGTGGCGAAGTTTATTTTGGGACTTCACTGGGGATAATATCTTACCAAAGTGATGCCGCAGATGCTGGTAGTACTTTTGGCGAAGTGTACGCTTATCCAAATCCAGTTCGAGAAAATTATAATGGTGTAATAACTATTACTGGTTTGGTAAAAGACACTCAAGTAAAAATAACTGACTTGACAGGAAATTTGATTTGTGAAACTGTTTCAAATGGTAGTATTGCCACTTGGGATGGAAAAGATGTACATGGACGAAAAGTGAGTACTGGTATTTATCTAGCTGTTTGTGCTAGCGAAGATGGTACTCAAAGTGCTATTACTAAGATTATGGTAATTAATTAACCCCCAAATCTCTAAAAACCACTTATTAATCAACTATGAACAAGAGAAAATTAAAGAAAGCAATAACTAGGTTGTTAAATCTGCCTAAAAATCAGTTCTTTTTCCTTTATTTATCAAATAAGCTGAAGACATTTTACTATAAATATACCAAATCGTATAAGGTAGCTTACCCTTCAAACATAATGTTAGAATTGACAAACCTTTGCAATCTAGCTTGTACAACTTGTCCAAGAGTTTACAATTATGGAATTGAAATGGATAAAGGTAACATGACAATTGAAAATGCAAAAAAAACAATAGATGAAGTATGGCCATATCTCGATTCAATAGGATTGACTGGACTTGGTGAAACTTTCTTCTACAGAGATATTAGCGTTATTGTTGATTATATTAAAGCCAAGAACAAGGGAATTATTATTTCAATATCTACCAATGCAATGTTGCCTAACTTCATTGAATTGGCCACAAAAGTGGTTGGCAAAATTGATACTATTCAAATTTCTATTGATGGATTAGATGATGTATATGAGAGTATTAGAGTGAATGCAAGTTTCAAACGTTTAGATGAAAATTTGAAAACAATGGTTGAACTTTGTAAAGGTACTAAAACTACTCTGATGTTAAATATGGTTGTGACTAAAGATAATTATTTTCAAATGCCAGAGCTGATTTCTTATGCTGAGAATATTGGTATTGATTTCTTAGATTTCTCTCAGTTTAATTTGGCAGCCGTTACAAATATCGATGTTTCTTACTATAAATTTTATCAGTCAAAAGAATTTTTAGATGTTCTGTCGGAGGTAGAAGTGGCCAAAAATAAGACAAAAAAACTTGCAGTGAACTCCAACTTTAAAACTGGACAAGGTTTTAAAGAATGTCCTTTCCCATGGTCTCATTTTTATGTTTGCTGGAATGGCGAAGTTGCTCCATGTTGTGCAAAACCATTTCCTAAAGAAAAAACATTTGGCAATGTGTTCGAAAATAAACTAATTGATGTTTTGAATAATCAAGCCTATGTTAACTTCAGAAAGGCTTGGTTTAGCAACACTACCATTAATTTTTGCAAAAAATGCCACTTTACATCGCTGCAATAGTTTCTAATTGTGTGCACTTTCAAAGTATAAGTATTAGTTTAAATCAATTAAAGTCTTCCAACTGCTATGTTAAGATTTTGATTGAAATGTTATCAATTAGGTGTTATGTCATATAGTGAAAAACCAACCAATGATAAAAATCAAATGAAAGATTTTTCGCAACTTAAAAAAAATATCAAAAAAGATTTCTCAAAACTTAATACCATAAAAATTGCCGTTTTAGGTGATACTGCAACTCAGTTTTTGACAATAGCACTTCGTGGTTTGGGATTTGATTATGGTTATAATTTCGATATATGGGAGGCTGATTATAACCAAATTGAGCGCCAAGTCTTCGACTTAAATTCTGATTTACACGTTTTTAAGCCTGATTTTGTAATTGTGTTTAAATCCTCTCACAAACTTCTTGGTAAATATAATAAAACAAATCCTGAACAGTATTTGAGTTTTGGGTCCAACGAACTAAAAGCGTTAGAAAATATCTATACTTTTTTATTTGAGAAACTTAATACAAAAGTAATTTTTTACAATTTCAACGAAATAGATGATGCGGTTTTTGGGAGTTTTTCCAATAAAATTGAGTCATCGTTTTTGTTTCAATTGCGGAAACTCAATTATGAGTTAATGACAATCTCGTCAAAATATCAAAATCTATTTTTGTGCGACCTATCTTCTATTCAAAATTCTGTTGGTAAAGCAAATGTCTTTCAACCATCTGTGTATGTGAATTCAGATATGGTTTTGAGCATTGATGTTTTGCCCAAAGTAGCTACCAAAACATTAGACATTATAAGTGCAATATATGGAAAATTCAGAAAATGTATAATTTTGGATTTAGATAATACTATTTGGGGTGGTACCATTGGCGACGATGGAATTGAAAATATTCAGATTGGAAATTTAGGAATTGGAAAAGCCTTTACTGAATTTCAGTATTGGATTAAAAAATTAATAAACCGAGGAGTAATTGTTGCCGTTTGCAGCAAAAATACAAAATCAATTGCAATTGAACCATTCGAAAAACATCCTGATATGGTGTTGCAGCTCAAAGATATAGCTGTATTTGTTGCCAATTGGGAAAATAAAGTAGACAATATTAAGTATATTCAAAGTGTTTTGAATATTGGTTTCGATACTATGGTTTTTTTGGATGATAATCCATTTGAGCGGAATATGGTTCGTGAAATGTTACCCGATATTTGCGTGCCAGAATTACCTGACGATCCTGCAGAGTATTTGGAGTTTCTTTATCAATCCAATCTTTTCGAAACTGCATCTTTTTCCGCTGTCGATTTGCAAAGAACTGCGCTATATCAAGTTGAGGCTCAAAGGGCAACTTTTCAGGATTGTTTTACTAATGAAGATGATTTTCTGAAAAGTTTAAATATGGTTTCGATTGTAAGTTCATTCAATAAATTCAATGTGCCTCGAATTGCGCAGTTGTCACAGCGTTCAAATCAATTTAACTTAAGAACTGTTCGTTATACTGAAACCGATATTTTACAACTAATTTCTTCTAAAAGTCATTTTACCATCACTTTTACTCTCGAAGATAAATTTGGCGACAATGGATTGGTTTGTGTGATTATACTCAAAAAAGAAAATGCTGATGTATTGTTTATTGATACATGGCTTATGAGTTGTAGAGTCTTAAAAAGGGGTATGGAAAATTTTGTTTTGAATTCAATTGCTCAAATTGCAAATGAAAATGGATTTAGTACTTTAAAGGGACAATATCTGCCAACATTAAAAAACGAAATGGTTAAAGATCATTATTTACATTTGGGTTTTCGGGAAAGTAATGAATTTTGGAATTTGAATGTGAAAAATTATCAAAATAGATTGAATTATATAACTTACAAACAATGATATTTATGCAAAGAAATGAGATATTAGAACAGATAAATACAATTTTTATCGATATACTTGACAATGAAGATTTGGTAATTTTAGAAAATACTACTGCTAATGACGTAGATGAATGGGATTCATTGACACACATTCAGTTGGTGGTTGCTGTCGAAAGGCATTTTAAAATTAGATTTTCGTCAAAAGAAATTCAAAGTTGGACCAATGTGGGCAAAATGGTTGATAGTATTTTCAGCAAACTTTAATAAAATGTAAACGTAGGTGCAAACAATTTTAGAATATATAGTTGAGCGAATTAGTTCAGAGAATCCATTACATTGCAAAAAAATTAAAAAGAATATCAAGAAGTTTGATGAATTGTATTTCGAAAGAGCGAACTTATTTTTAAAAAAATATGAATTGTTGCTTTTAAGCGAAAATAAATCAATTGATTATGCCATTGATTGTTACTTGCAAATGTTGGCAGATGTGAATTTTGAATCAGTTCGATTTCAAGAAACTGGTGAATATTCAAGTAAATCTTTCGAAGATGTTAATATGCGAGTTTATAATAATCCAGAAGTTATGGAATATTATATGCACGGGCTTTTAATGAGTCAATTTCTTTGGAAGCATCATTATGATATTTTGTTGTGGTTTAATCAAATAATTAGCAAGAATAGAGACATAGTTAATAATTATCTTGAAGTAGGTGGTGGTCATGGTTTGTATATTTCGGAAGCAACCGAAATTATTGGAAATCACGCTAATTACGATTTGGTAGATATTAGCAAAAGCTCTTTGGATATTGCAAAAAAAATGATTTCCAACGAAAATGTAAATGCAATTTTGACTGATGTGTTTGAATTTTTTCCAACTAAGAAGTATGATTTTATTACTATGGGAGAAGTTTTGGAACACGTTGAAGAGCCTGTAAAGTTACTACAAAAACTACAGTCATTACTTTCGGAAAATGGTAAGTTGACAATAACAACTCCTACAAATGCACCTGCCATAGATCATATATATCTTTTTAAAAATGCAGATGAAATACGAAAAGTTATTTCGGATGCAGGTTTCGATATTGAAGAAGAATTTTGTGTTTATTCGGAAGATGTGTCACCCGAAATAGCTGAAAGACTTAATATTTCGATGATGTATGCTGCTGTTTTGGTTAAAAAAAAAGTAGTTGACCGTTTGCTCGAATTTCATCATGTTGGGCTTTTGGTTGAAGATTTAGATTTCTCAATTTTACAATATGTTGAATTGTTTGGGAAAGAATATGTTTCAGACATTTATCAAGTTGAATCACAGAAAGTTAAAGTCTGCTTTGTGAAAAATGGAGTAAATAGTTACATTGAGTTGGTGCAGCCAACTTCTGAAGATTCTGTTGTTTCTAAACTTCTAAAGAAACGTTCGAGTTATTATCATATTGGTTATATGGTTGACGATATTGCAACCACAATTTCTAAACTTGAACTTTTAAACTATAAATCAATGGAAGTGTTTTATTCAGAAGCATTTAATGGGAATAAATGTGTTTTTTTGTTTTCGCCTGAAGCACATTTATTTGAATTAATTGAAAGATAAAAGCGCTTAAAACTTTATTAAAGTATCAATCTCAAATGATTTTCAATTCAACTACTTTTATCATTTTCTTTTTTGTTTTTTTTGTACTTTATTGGTTTGTTTTTTCCAGAAGTCTTAAAATTCAGAACCTCATATTGTTAGTTGGAAGTTATGTTTTTTATGCTTGGGCAGATTGGAGATTTTTGGCTTTTTTGGTTGGAGTTTCGGCTTTAAACTACATATTGGGACTAAAAATTGAAAAACAAGAAAAAATTAGTACAAAGAAAATACTTCTCTATATTGGTGTTTTACAGGGGATTGGTGGTTTAGCATTTTTTAAATACTTCAATTTTTTTGTGGCTTCATTCAACGATGTTTCTCAAAAACTTGGATTAAGTTTAAATTTCCACACATTAAATTTAATTATTCCATTGGGTATTAGCTTCTTTACATTCCGTACCGTTAGTTATTTATTGGATGTTGATAAAGGTAAAATTGAAGCTACTAAAAACTGGGTGGTATTTTTCAATTATGTTTCTTTTTTTCCGTCTATATTATCTGGACCTATCGACAAGGCGCGAGATCTTGTTCCACAATTAGAAATTAATAGAAAATTCGAATACGACCAGGCAACTGATGGAATGCGTCAAATTCTTTGGGGGCTATTTAAGAAAATAGTAATTGCGGATAGCTGTGCGGTTTATGCCAACATAATTTTCGATAATTCCGCAGTTTGTTCAGGAAGTACGTTAGTTGTAGGTGCATTTTTCTTTACAATTCAAGCTTATGCCGATTTTTCTGGATATTCCGACATGGCTATAGGAATTGCTCGACTTTTAGGAATTAATATTTCAAAGAATTTTGATTTTCCTTTTTTTTCACAAAATATTGCCGAATTTTGGCGAAAATGGCATATATCATTTACCTCATGGTTAACCGAATACGTTTTTACGCCGCTTTGTATAACATTTAGAGATTATGGTAAATTTGGAATAATAATTTCGATTATCATAAATTTTACTATTTGTGGAATATGGCACGGACCTAATTGGACTTATATTTTATTTGGATTCTTGCATGGTTGTTTTTTTATTCCTCTAATAATTAAAGGAACGTTGAATAAAAGAAGAAAAATAGCGAGAGGAAGTACTTTACCATCAATTAAAGAATTTATTAATGTACTGATGACCTTCACATTAATAATGTTTTCGTTTGTGCTTTTCAGGGCAAATAATGTCGAACAAGCTTTAAATTATTATTCTGAAATTTTATCTAATTCATTGTTTCAGATTCCAGTATATCCTTCAAGATTCGATTCAATAATTGTTTTATTCATTACTGCGTTATTTTTTCTTGTTGAATGGATTGGACGAGAAAACCACTATGCCATTGCAACGATTTTTAAGAATAACTCAATTGCAAGATGGATGTTTTACTACATTTTAGTAATCAGCATTTTAGTGAAGTTTGGTAAGGTGCAAGATTTTATTTATGCACAATTTTAAAATCTATTATGAAAAAGTTTATTCTCAAATCGCTACTTTTTTTAATTTTGCTTCTGCTTTTAATTTCACCACTTTTATTCTTTAAAATAGGAGGCGATTCGTGGAGATTTATTGACAATCCAACTGCATTGATAATTGATAAAGCGAATAGAATCAAATCGTTAAAGTCTCCAAAATTAATTATTGCAGGTGGTTCAAGTTCGTTTTTTGGAATTAACTCAGAGTTAATAGAGCGGGAATTTCCATATAATATTGTAAATATGGCTCAATTTGGAAGTTTTGGACTAAAATTTATTTTAGACCAAACCAGTGATTGTTTAAATAAAAGAGATGTTGTATTTTTAAATCCCGAATATTTTTTAAATGTAAATATTAAAAATGTTGCACAAAATGATATTTTACGGTATTATCCTGACGCACAGAAGTATTTAAAAGATTCTAAAGTGACTTATATTGATCAAATTACTTCAAATTTTCAGAATAATGTAGAATCAATTTTTGCGTTTGTTCTGAAACCGATGAGTCAAAAAAGTCCAATTTTCAAACATAGTAGAGAAGCAAATGTATATGGTGATGCCATTGGTTATTTGAGATATGAGAGTCCAAAAACTAAAGCGAAATTTCCAAAATTGACTTATCGTTATTACGAAGGAATTGATTTGATTAAAAAATACATCGATTTAGCAAACAAGCAGGAGGCAAAAGTTTATGTGATTTTTCCGCCTATATCACGTTCTGCATATTTGCAAAATTCAAAAGTTATTGAACATTTATATAACGATATGGCAGCAAAATTTGGAGATAGAATTCTGTGTACGCCTTCAGAAATGGTGTTTGATGACAGTCTTTTTTTTGATACTGAAAGTCATCTTGATAAAAACGGACGTGAGATTAGAACCAAAAGACTTATTAGTTTTTTTAAACGAAAACAAATTGAAATTGCTAGAAATCAATAAACTGGTTGATTTTAAGTGGTAAAAGTAAATATAAATTTATGACCAATGAACCATCAGAATTCAGTTAATTATTTTCACTTGCTTCCTGCTAACTTGAATTGTGCACAAGCAATTTTGAGGGGGTTTCAACAAGAATTTGGTATTAGCAATCAAGAAATTGATGATTATCGAGCATTTGGTGGTGGAAGAGCACCCGAAGGTGTATGTGGCGCTTTATTTGCTGCCAATAGGTTGCTGCGTCAAATAGGAAAAGAATCTGTGGTAGAAGAGTTTAGTAAAAATGCAGGTGGACTTTTGTGTGCCGATATTAGAGATAAACATTTTACTTGCGCCGAATATGTGCGCATGGCGGATGAGCTTGTTCAAAAAAAACTCTAAACGGCTGATTAAATACTAATCAAATTTATTTTCTACTTATCAAATTCAAAAATTCTTCACGTGTTTTGGCTTGTTCAAACACACCTGTAAAATCGGAAGTGGTAGTAATAGAATGCTGCTTTTGAACTCCACGCATTTGCATACATAAGTGTTGTGCTTCAATAACCACAATAACACCCATCGGATTCAAAGTTTTTTGAATACATTCTTTAATTTGAGTTGTCATTCGTTCTTGAACTTGCATCCTTCGTGCATAAACTTCCACAATTCGTGCAATTTTGCTTAATCCAGTAATCTGTTTATTCGGAATATAGGCTACATGAGCTTTGCCAAAAAAAGGTAGGATATGATGCTCGCACATCGAATAAAAATCAATGTCTTTTACAATCACCATTTGACGATAATTTTCGGTAAACATTGCCGAACGAATAATTTCCTCTGGATTTTGCTCGTAACCTTGCATCAAAAATTGCATTGCTTTCGAAACTCGTTCGGGTGTTTTTATTAATCCTTCGCGATTTGTATCTTCTCCCAACAATTCGATTATTTGTTGATAATGAAAGGCAATTTGTGCGGTCTTTTCGTCGTCAAACTGAACCGGTTGGTTGATATTAAAATCCATCATAAGTTTATTTTGAACCAGAAGTGTGTATTTGTTCTCTTACTATATATGTTTCGGTTCGCATCGTTGGGAAAGCCTCAATTAGTTGACTACGAAAGGCTTGTGCTTGTGCTTGCGTTTTAAAATCACCAACTCTCACTTTCCAGAAAGGTGATGAATAATTTACATATACGGCTTGTTCTGGAAATTCTTCATTAATCTTTTTCTCAATTTTGAAAGCCTCTGTTTTAGCAGTTCGTTGCGTATTGCTCGAAAAAACCTGAACTCTAAAACCCGATGAAGTACCCTGATTTGAAGACATTCCGCTTTTACTTGCTATTACCAATTGTTCAATACGTTTGTCATGTTGCATTTTCACTGTGGCATGGCTTGCAGAATCGGTAGTTTGAAGCGCTTCATAAATGTTTTTCTTTGTGTTGTTTTGCGCCGAGGTATTGCCCGCTAACAATAATAATGTTCCAGTTAGCAGTAGGTTGATAATTTTCATTTGGATGTTTTTTGGAGGTTTGCAACTCAAATTTATATGCATTGCAATAATTTGGGTGCAAAGTTAAACAATTGTTCTCAGTTTTTGTACATGTTTGCCAAAAATGATACTTTTTTGTTGTTCAACTACTGTTTAATCAATGAGATAGCAAATAATAATTATCAATTATTCATTATTCACTACTTAATGCTTATCTTTGTTCTAGTTTTTCTAAATATATTTAAATGAAAAAAGTTAGAATTGCCATTATTGTTGCAGGCGGAAAAGGGGAGAGAATGCAAACTGACATTCCAAAGCAATTTATCGAGATTAAAGGCAAGCCAATTTTAATGCATACTTTAGAAGTTTTTCAAAAATTTGATTCTTCTATTAAATTAATACTTGTACTTCCAGCTGTTCAACTTGCTTTTTGGGAAAATCTTTGTAAAAAGCATTTTTTTACTCTCAAACATCAAATAGTGGAAGGAGGTAAAACTCGTTTCGATTCTGTTAAAAATGGATTGTCCGCAGTTCAATTTCCAGCATTAGTGGCTGTTCATGATGGTGTTCGTCCATTGGTAAGTATTGATACTATAGAGCGTTGCTTTTGTGAAGCCGAAAAAAACGAGGCTTCAATACCTGTTATTGATTTGGTGGATAGTATTAGAAAAATTTCTGAAAATGGAAGTCAATCTGTAGACAGAACGGCTTATAAACTGGTGCAGACTCCACAGGTTTTTGATGGTGAAATCCTTAAAAAAGCATATCAACAAGAATTTTCTTCGCTTTTTACCGACGACGCATCCGTGGTGGAAGCTTTTGGAAAAAAGATAAATCTAGTTGAAGGAAATCGCGAGAATATTAAAATAACTACTAGCTTTGATTTACAAATGGCTGAGATGCTGTTAAAATAGCAAAGAAATTATACTTTCAAATTCATCAACTTAAACAATAATTCGTAGAAATTGGATTTTTCATATCAAGATATAAAATTTTTGCCAGGTGTTGGCCCTAAAAAGGCCGAACTTTTTAGAGTGGAACTTGGTATAAAAAGTGCTGAGGATTTGCTTCGGTATTATCCATATAAATATGTGGATAGAAGTAGGTTTTATTATTTGCATGAAATTAACGAAGATATGCCTTTTATACAAGTAAAAGGGCAGATTGTTAGATTTGATAAAGTTGGCGAAGGTAATAATCAGCGGCTTACGGCTGTATTTACTGATGGGAAAAATACCATTGATTTAGTTTGGTTCAAAGGAGTTAAGTATGCTTTAGAAAAATATCAAACCAAGGTTGACTACGTGCTTTTTGGCAAACCATCTCCCTTTAATGGAAAATTCAATATTGTACATCCCGAAATTGAATTGGCATCCAAAATGCCTCCACCTGAACAAATGGGATTGCAACCGTTTTACAATACTTCGGAGAAAATGAAAAGCAATTTTCTGAATTCAAAAACAATTCAGAAGATAATTTTCCCATTGGTGCAAGCCATCAAAACTGGTATTCCCGATACTTTACCTGCATTTATTTTGCAAAAATTTGCATTGATGAATTTAACTGATTCTTTGGTAAATGTACATTTTCCTAAGAATGCCGATTTGCTGAATAAAGCCCGACAGCGATTAAAATTTGAAGAGCTTTTTTATATTCAACTAAGTATTCTCCGACAAAAAAACTGGCGCGAACTTCAGTCCAAAGGTTTTGTTTTTGGAACAATAGGACATTATTTTAATACATTTTTCAAGGATTTTTTGCCTTTTGAAATGACAGGTGCGCAAAAACGTGTTATTCGTGAAATTCGTATCGATGTGGCTTCGGGACGGCAAATGAACCGATTGCTGCAAGGTGATGTTGGAAGTGGAAAAACATTGGTAGCATTAATGTCAATGCTAATAGCGGTTGATAATGGTTATCAGGCTTGCATAATGGCGCCAACAGAAATATTGGCCAATCAACATTTTGTGAGTATAACAGAATTTCTAGGCAACTTAGGAGTGCAAATTGCTTTGTTGACAGGGTCTACTCGACCTAAAGACCGAATAGTTTTACACGAAAAATTAAGAAATGGGGAGTTAAATATTTTAATTGGAACTCATGCTTTAATTGAAGATACTGTACAATTTGCTAATTTAGGTTTGGTGGTAATTGATGAGCAACATCGTTTTGGAGTGGAACAACGCGCGCGACTTTGGCGTAAAAATGTGCAGCCTCCTCACATATTGGTAATGACAGCAACACCAATTCCACGCACATTGGCCATGACATTGTACGGCGATTTGAGTGTGTCGGTTATTGATGAACTTCCACCAGGCCGTAAACCCATTCAAACTTATCATTATTACGACACAAAGCGCTCAGCATTAAATGGTTTTATTGCAAAACAAATTCAAGCAGGACGCCAAGTTTATATAGTTTATCCGCTTATTCAGGAATCTGAAAAGATTGATTTACAAAATCTTGAAGAAGGATATGAATATATGCGACAAGTGTTTCCGAACTACACAATTTGCATGGTACATGGCAAATTAAAACCCAAAGAGAAAGATTTTCAGATGCAGCGATTTGTGTCGGGCGAGGCTCAAATTATGGTTGCAACTACGGTTATTGAAGTGGGAGTGAACGTACCTAATGCTTCGGTAATGGTAATAGAAAGTGCCCAACGATTTGGACTTTCGCAGCTTCACCAATTGCGCGGTAGAGTAGGGCGTGGGGCCGAACAATCGTTTTGTATTTTGCTAACAGGCTATAAATTAGCAACTGATACTCGCAAACGTATGGAAATTATGGTACGTACTAACGATGGATTTGAAATATCCGAGGCCGATTTACAAATCAGAGGACCAGGCGATATGGAAGGTACTCAGCAAAGTGGAATGCCATTTGAACTTAAAATTGCAAACTTGGCACTTGACGGAAGAATGCTAGAAATTGCGCGTAATGCAGCCATGGAAATACTTGATACTGATCCACAATTGATAAATATTGAAAATAATGTTCTAGCCAATCAATTGCGAAAACTGAAAACAAATACCTTAAATTGGGGCTCAATTAGTTAAGAAAACAGAATTTGTTTTGTTTTATACTCTCAAATCTCTAATTTTGGGGAGTAATAATATAATACTATAATTAATTTAATAAAGAATTAGATGGAAAGAACACTTGTAATTATTAAACCATGCGCAATTCGTAGAGGTTTAATTGGTGAAGTTATTCAACGTTTTGAGCGTAGGGGTTTGCAGTTAAGTGGAATGAAAATGGTTCAATTGACAGAAGAAGTATTAAGAGAACATTATGCACACCTAGTTCAAAAACCTTATTATCAGCGAATTGTTGAATCGATGATGATGACTCCTGTTATTATTTGTTGTTGGACAGGAGTAGATGCTGTTCATATTGCTCATGTTATGGCTGGTCCTACTAATGGTCGTGAAGCTGCTCCAGGAACAATCCGTGGCGATTATAGTGTTAGTGTTCAAGAAAATATTCTACATACTTCTGATACTGTTGAAAACGGAAAAACAGAAATTAAACGATTTTTCGAAGATTACGAAATTTTTGAGTTTGAAAAGTTAAGCAAAAACGTGTTTTACGCAAACGATGAATTTTAATTATTCAAATCAACTAATCTGATTTTCCATACTATATTCAATGACTGTACATTAAGTGCAGTCATTGAAATTAATATTTAATGATGCCTATTTACAAAATAAAATATCTTTCACTAGTTTTGTTTTTTCTCTCAACTTTAGAGGGATTGTCCCAACAATCAATATTTTCACTAATTAACAAAAAAGACACGGTAAATATTTACCAAGAAATGCTTAATGATCAGTCGGATGACTTAATGGAAAATCATCCCGCCGAAGATATTTACAATAATATTTGGACAAGCCTAAAAATAAATCCATACAAAATTCCTATTGACAGTCTGCCCGATTCGGTGCGCATTGATTGTTCCAATTTTGTGGTTCCAACACATGGTTATGTAACTTCACAGTTTGGACCACGACGTTATCGTTATCATTATGGTATTGACCTAAAAGTGGAGGTGGGTGACACCATTTTAGCTGCTTTTTCGGGTAAAGTTCGTATTATCGATTATGAGGGTCGTGGATACGGAAATTATATTGTTATTCGTCACGATAATGGTTTAGAAACCGTTTATGCCCATTTATCGGTTGTTCTGGTGTCGCTAAATCAAACTGTAAAAGCAGGAGAATTAATTGCTTTTGGAGGAAATACAGGTCATTCCACTGGACCGCATCTTCATTTTGAAACTCGATATATTGGAAATGCTATCAATCCAGCAAATATTATAAATTTCAATACTGGTTTGGTTTATGAACCAACATATTTACTTACCAAAAAGAAATCTTTTTATTATCAACGTGAAGTTAAAGCTGTGCAAGTGGCTAGGTATTATAGCGTTCGTAAAGGCGATAATCTAGGACAAATTGCTGCAAGAAATGGTACAAGCGTTAATGCATTGTGTAGAATGAATGGTATTAAAACAAAAACTAAATTGCAACTTGGGCAACGCTTAAGAATCAGATAATTTTGAAAAAAATGACTGTAATTATTGCCGATTTCAATTAAATGAAATCGGTTTTTGTTTTATTAATTTGATTGTTTGATGGTATTTGTAAATTGCTGTTTGTCTATAAGTTGTGTTTGATTTTAGTGTTAAATGAATCAAGTAGCATTTAAAAATAGACGATAAGAAATTAAATTATGACAATTGAAACTGTAACTCCTAAATTATAGATTCTCATCCACAAACATTCAATATATTTTTGTAATTTTGCAGGCCGTTATCTATCCTAATTTTTTATCTCATGCGTATTTTGATTCAACGCGTTAGCCACGCTTCAATAGAAATTGATTTAGTTGTTAAATCATCAATTAGTGCTGGTTTGTTGGTTTTGGTAGGAATAGAAACTGAAGATACTAAAGAGGACTGCGAATGGTTATCGAACAAAGTTGTTGGACTTCGAATTTTCGATGACGAAAAAGGAATAATGAACCGATCGGTTATAGATATAGATGGCGAAGTGCTGGTAGTGAGCCAGTTTACTTTACATGCATTGACAAAGAAAGGAAATCGCCCATCGTACATTAAAGCTGCAAAGCACGAAATTGCAATTCCATTGTATGAACATTTTTGCGAACTTTTGAGTCAAAAGATTTGTAAAACAGTTAAGACTGGTGTATTTGCCGCCGATATGAAAGTTGCTTTAGTCAATAATGGACCTGTTACAATATGGATGGATAGCAAAAATAAAGAGTAATTTCATTTTTGTGTTTTGTAATAATGTAAATGGTGTTTTTTTATTGAGTATTTTTTTTTGAAAATAAATATCATTGAAGCAATTTCCCAATGCTATGTGGTTTTAATAGTTTGATAATGATTATTTTATAAATAGATATTAAAATAAGTATGATAAAGAAACATATACCAAATTTTATAACTAGCCTTAATTTATTTTCTGGTTGTATTGCCGTTTTATTGGCTTTTCAAAGCAATTATCAGGGTGCTTTTATTGCCATTTTGCTTTCTGCAGTTTTCGATTTTTTCGATGGTTTTGCTGCTCGCTTGCTCAAAGCTTATTCGCCAATGGGCAAAGAATTAGATTCATTGGCAGATGTTGTTAGTTTTGGTGTTGCACCTGGCGCTATTGTTTTTTCGCTTTTATCTAAAATGGGTATGCATGAACTCCTACCATATTTAGGTTTTATTATTCCTGTTTTTTCGGCACTGCGACTAGCCAAATTCAATATTGACGAACGTCAAACTTCTTCGTTTATTGGACTACCCACACCGGCTAATGCTATTTTCTGGGCGGGTCTAGTATTCTCATATGCCGATTTCCTTTTTTCAAATGCCTGGGTCTTAATAGCATTAACATTGATATTCAGTTATTTATTAGTAGCGGAAATACCAATGTTTGCTTTGAAATTCAAAACTTATGCTTTGAAAAACAATCAAATTCAATATTTATTTTTACTCATAACTATAGCTCTTCTAGCTGTATTACAACTGAATGCATTTGCCCCAATTATTGGTTGGTATATTTTATTATCGATTGGTATTAATCTTTTTAAAAATTAAAAATTTTAGATTTTAGCTTCTTAGCTGTTAACTATTAACTATTAATTGTCAACTATCAACTATCCTCATGTCAATCAGCATATCCAGTCTAACCAAAAACTACGGAGAACAAGTTGTTCTCAATAACATTAGCTTCCAAATAGGAACTGGCGAAGTGGTTGGTTTTCTTGGTCCAAACGGTGCCGGAAAAACCACCACAATGAAGATTTTAACAGGCGCCTTGGGTTATAATACTGGTTCTGTAAAGATTTGTGGTTTTGAAGTTAGTGAAAATGCTTTGAAAACCAAAAGTTTTGTAGGTTATTTACCAGAGCTCAATCCGTTATATTCTGAAATGTACATTAAAGAATATCTGTTGTTTGTGGCTGATACTTACGGTTTAGGAAAAGCCAAAAATGCTAGAGTTCTTGAATTAATAGATAAAGTAGGGTTGCGACCAGAGTTTCATAAAAAGATAGGACAACTTTCAAAAGGTTACCGTCAACGGGTAGGATTGGCGCAAGCATTGATTCCCAACCCTAAAGTGCTGATTTTGGACGAGCCAACAACTGGGCTTGACCCAAACCAATTGGAAGAAATTAGAAGCCTGATTCGTGAAATTGGAAAAGAACGTACAGTTTTGCTGAGTACGCATATTATGCAGGAAATTAAAGCAATATGCAATCGGGTAATCGTTATTAATAAAGGTGAAATTGCGGCAGATTATCCAGATATTTCCAAAATCAAACTTTTTGATGAAAATAGCTTTCATTTCGAAGTGGAATTTGCAAGTCAAACGCAAGAAATTGAAACACTTGAAAAAATAATCAGTGTAAAATCAATCGACAATAATCACTTTATAATAATTGCATCAGCAGATATTCGTGCTAATATTTTTGATTTTGCAGTGAAAACAAACAATAAAATTCTGACGATAAAGGAAATTGAACGAAGCATGGAAGAGGTGTTCAGGAGCTTGACAAAATAATAAAATTCACCTATGGAGATTCTATTGTTAATTATTTTCTATTTTTTATCTATGTATCTATTATTTAACACTATAAAATTGTTTTATAATAGATATTTAAGAACATATAAACTTGAAATAAATGAATACTTGAGGCAAAAAGGATATAAATATGTAGAAACATTTAGCGCAAAGAAAAAAGATTGGTCAAGAAGTCCAATTAAAATGCCATCGCAATATGAATTAGGTCCTTTTACAAGAGGAGTACAATGGACAAAATATGAATACCTAATCATTGTTGGTGAAAGAAATCAAAAATATCACGAATTCTGGCTTGAAATTAAAACATCCTATTTTCAGAAATCTAAATTAATTTTTAGTGACGGACAGAGAATAAATTATATTGATAACAAAAATTCAGAGTTAGTAATTGAAAATTGTCCAAATTGTGGTTATATGTTATTTAGTAATGACGATATTAATTGTCCAGATTGTGGATTTAAATTGAAATAAAAGTCAAGCAGATTGTTTGAAGAAATTGCGACAATAAAATTATGGAAGAAGAAAATTTCGACATACGAAACAACCAAAAAGGCGAAAAGGAGTTCGAGAACGCTTTGCGGCCACTGACATTTTCGGATTTCAGCGGACAGAATAAGATTGTCGAAAATTTACGGATTTTTGTGCAGGCTGCTCGTATGCGTACCGAATCGCTCGATCACGTACTGCTTCATGGACCTCCGGGACTTGGAAAAACCACCCTTTCGAATATTATTGCCAATGAGCTGAACGTTGGGTTTAAAATCACATCGGGTCCAGTATTAGATAAACCTGGCGATTTGGCGGGCTTACTCACCAGTTTGGAAACCAACGATGTGCTTTTTATAGATGAAATTCATCGCTTGAGCCCAATTGTGGAAGAATATTTGTATTCGGCCATGGAAGATTATCGCATTGATATAATGATAGATAAAGGACCAAGTGCGCGCTCTATTCAATTGGAACTGAATCCTTTCACTTTGATTGGAGCCACTACCCGAAGTGGATTACTTACTGCTCCACTTAGAGCACGGTTTGGTATCAATTGCCATTTCGAGTATTATGATATTGAGGTGATTACTACTATTATTAAACGATCGGCTCGTTTGCTAAATGTGGTTATTGGACACGAAGCTGCGGTGGAAATTGCGGGTCGTAGTCGTGGAACGCCTCGTATTGCTAATGCTTTGCTGCGCAGAGTTAGAGATTTTGCTCAAGTAAAGGGTAATGGCAGCATCGACATAGAAATTGCTTGCTATGCACTTGAAGCGCTGAATATTGACAAATATGGACTGGACGAAATTGATAATAAAATTCTGACCACCATAATAGATAAATTTGGTGGTGGTCCAGTGGGTCTTACAACCATTGCCACAGCTCTTGGCGAAGATGCCGGCACAATAGAAGAGGTGTATGAACCGTTTCTGATAAAAGAAGGTTTTATGAAACGCACGCCACGGGGTCGCGAAGTAACAGAACTGGCCTATAAACATTTGGGAAAAATAAAGTTTGGAGAAACCGGAACGCTGTTTTAGACACTCCACCCAGCCTACTCAAAAGAGAGGGAAGAGTAATGATTTAGATTTAATGTATTCGATACAGTCTATTTTGAACAAAGTAAATAATTCGTTGATTTGTAGTTGTATAGGCTCGTTATCAATCAATTCTACTTTGGAATATCATGATAATCCAAAGCAATGGTTGGAATTTTCATGAAAGTATTTGAAAAATTGTGGACTGGAGAAATAATCGTTTAAAAAATATATTATGGAAGGACTTGTAACAGTGCGTACTTTTAGTTTATCAACTGAATTTGAGATGGCAAAATCATATCTTGAATCCTTTGAAATTGAATGTTTTGGTCAAGATGAAATTATCAACCGCGATTATGTAAATGCAAATGGTGGTATTAAACTTCAAGTACGAACTGAACAAGCCGAAGAAGCTGTAAAAATACTTATGGAGGCTGGGTATTTGAAACCTGAAGATTTTGAACCTATAGCAGAAATGAAGTGGGTAACAAAAATACTGAAGTGGTTTGGAGTGAAATAGATTTTCTAAAAAATGGATTTGTAATTGTGCAGACACTGTATGCACAATTACAAATAATTATTTATGAACAACATAGAGTCAAAAAGCAAAGATTTATTACAATCAATTGTAACGTTAATTGACGGTACAAGGCAGCGCATTGCCGCCACTGTAAATAGCGAATTGACGCTTTTATATTGGAATATTGGGAAGCAAATTAATGACGATGTTCTGAAAAATGGCAGGGCTAATTATGGGAAAGCTGTAATACTTGAACTTAGCAGAGAATTGACTGTTTTATACGGCGAAGGATTTAATAAAAGAAATCTCCATAACTTTATCAAATTCAATGAAATACATACCGATATTCAAATTGTGCACACACTGTGTGCACAATTGAGTTGGAGTCATATTCGGGAAATAATTTATATCAAAGACCACGTCAAACGTGAGTTCTACATCGAATTAGCAGAAAATTCATTGAGAACAAAACCTAACATTAACGAATAACTTGAATTATGGCAGAACAAATGAAAAAATTGGCGAAAGATACCGCCATTTACGGAGTAAGTAGCATCATAGGAAAATTCCTAAATTGGATGTTAATGCCTTTTTATACTTTCTTTTTAGCTGGTGGTCCAGCCGACTATGGAATTGTAACAAATCTTTATGCGTGGACATCGCTTTTGTTGGTTATACTCACTTATGGTATGGAAACTGGTTTTTTCCGTTTTGTGAATAAAAGCAAGGATGAAGAACGAAGTGTTTATGGTAATACACTTATTGCTATAGGTTTTACATCTTTGATATTCATTGCTTTATGTTTTATTTTTGAAGTACCAATTGCTAACTTTTTAGGATATTCTAAAAATTCAGAATTCATTACCATGATGGGCATTACGGTGGCAATTGATGCTTTTGCCTGCATTCCCTTTGCTTATTTAAGATACAAAAACAGGCCAATCAAATTTGCAGGTTTGAAAATGCTTTATGTGGTTTTTAATATCATATTAAATTTATTTTTCTTAGTTGCTTGCCCATGGTTGTTGGCTAAAGCTCCCGAAACGATTAGTTGGTTCTACAATCCAAATTATGGCGTGGGATATGTAGTTGTTTCTAATGTTATTGCAACTATTATTCAAACTTTATTCTTGTTGCCATACATTTTTATTGGAAAATTTAAATTTGATTTTAAAGTATTAAATCCAATATTAAAATACTCTTTTCCTTTGCTTATTTTGGGAATTGCTGGTATTATGAACCAAAATTTGGATAAAATTCTATTCCCATTTTTAAGAACGGGCGACTTAGGGAAAACAGAACTTGGAATTTATGGTGCTACTTCCAAAATTGCTATGGTAATGATGATGTTTACTCAAGCATTTAGATATGCTTACGAACCATTTATTTTTGCTCAACACAAAGATAAAAATAGCCTAACTACCTATGCCGATGCAATGAAATTTTTTATTATATTCTCTTTGCTTATTTTCCTTGGAATGGTATTATATATTGACGTTTTCAAACACATTATACATCATGATTATTGGGAAGGTCTTAAGGTAGTGCCGATTGTGCTTTTCTCATTTATTTTTCAAGGTATATTTTTCAACCTCTCTCTTTGGTATAAATTAACTGATAAAACCATTTATGGAGCTTTATTCTCAGTTATAGGCACAGTGATAATTGTTCTTATGAATGTAGCTTTTGTGCCTCAATATGGTTATATGGGCTGTGTTTGGGCAGCATTTATTTGTTATTTTGTGGTTATGGTGGTTTCGTATTATTTTGGTCAGAAATATATGCCAATAAAGTACGATTTAAAAACCATTGGACTTTATACGGCTGTTACACTGTTACTTTATGTTATTAGTATGTATATCAATACGCCATATTCGATTCTAAATTTAGCACTTAAATCGGCATTAATGCTTGCTTTCTTTGTACTATTGGTAAAACGCGATTTTCCGTTAAAATCAATTCCTGGACTTAATCGTTATTTTAAATAATAATCAAAATAAAACTACTATAAAACCATGAAATTCATTCAATTATGCAACCAGATTTTCGATGAATCTGTAACCACTTATCACAAAACAGATAATGTTGACGAACCGATAAAAAATCTTTATCCGTTTAAATCAATTGAATACTATTTGTATTTGAAAAATTGGATTGATACTGTACAGTGGCATTTAGAAGACATTATTCGCAATCCTGAAATCAATCCTATTGATGCACTTGCACTTAAGCGAAGAATTGATGCTTCAAACCAGGATCGTACTGATTTGGTGGAATTAATTGATAGCTATTTTTTGGATCAAAACAAAGATGTAAAAGTAAATGATAATGCTACTTTAAATACCGAAAGTCCTTCATGGGCCATAGATCGTTTGTCAATTTTACATTTGAAAATCTATCACATGAAGCAAGAAGTTGACAGAAATGACACTACCGCAGATCATAAACTTCAATGTAGTAATAAATTAGATGTTTTGTTGGAGCAAAAAATCGATTTGTCTGAAGCAATTAGTCAACTGATTGATGATATTTCTTCAGGAAAAAAGAAAATGAAAGTATACAAACAAATGAAAATGTATAATGATCCTGCGTTAAATCCTGTTTTATACGGTTCTAAATAGTTTTGCGTTTCGCGTACCGTGTTCATATTAACCTAACAGACTTCGTCTGGAACTCCTATTTGGGGAGAGGTTCGCTTTGTTTTTTGGTTATTTAATTTGTTGATTGTTAAATGTGTTTTTGCTGACTTATGTCAAAAATTATAATCATCCGTTTTTCGGCACTTGGCGATGTGGCAATGTCAGTTCCTGTGATTTATTCACTTGCATTAGCATATCCCGATCTTGAAATAACAGTTTTGAGTGCAAAGTCGATGAAGGCGTTATTTGAATTTTTGCCGAAAAATGTAATTTTTAAAGGTGCCGATTTAAAAGGAGAACACAATGGCATTAAAGGTCTAAATGTTTTATACGATGAACTTAGGGGTTTTGAATTTGACTATGTGGCTGATATACATTCTGTTTTACGTTCAAAGTATCTTGCTCTACGCTTTAAACTTAATGGAATAACTGTAGCAAGCATTAATAAGGGACGAAGTGAAAAAAGAAAGTTAACGCTTAAAAACAATAAGAAATTGGTTCCACTACAATCAAGTTTCAATCGTTATCATACAGTTTTTAAAAAACTTGGTTTTCAATTCAACTTACACTTTGAATCATTATATTGCAATCAAAACGTAGATTTCTCTGCAATTGAAGAACTTGTAGGTGAAAAAAATGATTTAAAATGGATAGGTATTGCACCTTTTGCCAAACACAAGGGGAAAATTTATCCATTAGAATTAATAGAAAAAGTGATTGCGCATTTTTCAAATGATAAAAGGTTTAAAGTTTTTATTTTTGGTGGTGGTGAAACAGAAAGACAAATCGTGACTAATTGGACTGAAAAATTTGAGACAATAATTTCAATGGTTGGTAAACTCAATATGAATCAGGAATTGCAGTTAATAAGCAGGTTGGATGTTATGCTTTCTATGGATTCTGCCAATATGCATTTAGCTTCGTTGGTAAACACAAAAGTTGTTTCGGTATGGGGCGCAACTCATCCTTTTGCCGGATTTATGGGTTGGAATCAAACTGTCGAAAATGCCATTCAAGAGAATTTGAATTGCCGTCCATGTTCAATTTATGGCAACAAGCCTTGCTATAGAGGAGATTATGCCTGTTTATACCAAATTACACCTACAGCCATTATTAGGCGCATTGAGACAAATCTTTCTGATATTTAATATCAGATAAAATTTTATTCAACGAAACAAGAAAATTATGATAAGCATTATTTCTGCCGTTCACAACCAGTATGAAATGAATAAATTATTTCTCGAAACACTTGAGAAATATACCCGAAATAGCTACGAGTTAATTATTATCGACAATGCTTCTACAGATGGTAGTCAGGAATTGTTTAAAAAACATGGTGCGATTTTAATTCAGAATACTGCCAATTATTCTTATCCATATTGTCAAAATCAGGGAATTGGAATTGCAAAATACGATGTTTTAGCTTTTTTTAATAATGATATAATTGTAAGTCCAGATTGGGATGTGCGATTATTGGAATCAATGAAAAAGCATAATCTTGATGTTTGTGGGTTTGGATGTAATGATTCTATCGAGAAAGGTAATGAGGATATACATCCACTAAAAAGAAGATGGAAACATGTGAAGAATCCGATACACACTTTGTTTGGAACTCATTCATTTGCATTGCGTTGGATGCAAAAATGGATGTATGGCGATTGGGAAAAATGGTCGAAAAATTGGGCTGTAAAATACAAAGATGTAATTCGCGAAGGACTATCGGGTTCATGTGTAATTTGCACCCGAAAAGCACTTGACAAAATTGGGCTTTGGGATGAAAGGATTCAAAGTGCAGATTTTGATATTTATCTAAAAACCAAAAAACGTCATATTGAAGTTGGCGACATACTGCCAGCCAGCAATATAATGAGCATATATGTCCATCATTTTGGTCGATTAACTACCAAAGCAAAACCAATTCCTTTTGTAGATTTAGATAATTTTGTGGAGATAAAAGATAAATGGGGAGATGAGGCAAATATTCTACTGAAGGATATTAATGTTCAGATTAAATATATGTTAGCTGGTAATAAGTCAAAATGAAAATAGTAATAAATCAAAAATATAGTTCATTAAACTCTTTCGTCGAAAATTTGCCAAACATTTTCAATGATCAAGGAGAAATAATTTACAAAGAAAGAAATATATTAAAATGCTATTCGATTGATGATTACGATATTGTGGTGAAACGTTTTAAAAAACCACACATAATAAACAGAATAGCATACACCTTTTTTCGTTCATCTAAGGCCAAAAGGTCTTATGAATACGCATTAAAATTATTGGAGCTTGGAGTAGATACACCTGCTCCAATTGCCTATATCGAGCAATTTAAGTGTGGATTACTGACCCATGGTTACCTAATTTCAATATATGAAAAAGAGTATTCTATCATTCGAGATTTGATGGATGGAGTTCAAGTCGATGATGATTTATTGAATGCATTGGCAATTTATATTGTAAATTTACACCAAAATGGAGTTTTACATTTGGATATTTCACCAGGAAATTTATTGTACAAAAGGGTAGGAGATGATGTGCAATTTACTGCGGTTGATATAAATAGAATGCAATTTATTAATGATATTTCAACTGAAATGAGGTTCAAAAACTTCAATAGATTATCCGAAAATAGAGAAGTGCTGACCAAAATTGCAAAATATTATGCAGCTGCCACCAATTTGGATGAACAGGAAGCAATACAAAAAATAATCAAGTACAGTGCGAAATTTTTCTCAAATAGGAAGTAACATATTATAAATAATGAAAATAGGTTTTGATGCAAAAAGGTTATTTTGTAATCATCGTGGACTTGGAAATTACAGTCGAGATTTGATTAGGTTGTTAAATGCCTATTTTCCTGAAAATCATTATGACTTATATACTCCTAAAGTAGAAATTGATTTTCAGATAAATTCAAAGAATACGAGTGTTATTCAGCCAACAGGAATTTATAAATTACTTCCATCTTCGGTGTGGCGAACTTACGGAATGAATGCTGAAATACAAAGGCATGATAATGAGGTGTTTCATGGATTAAGCCAGGAGTTACCAATTGGAATTGAAAAGCTAAAAATCAAAAAAGTTATTACATTTCATGATGCAATTTTTGTTCGTTATCCAGAGTTATATCCAAGTTCATACCGCAAGATATTTACTTCTAAAAACATACGAAGTTGTAAAATTGCCGATAATATTATTGCCATAAGTGAACAATCAAAAAAAGATGCCATTGAATTTTTCAATGCTGATCCAGCAAAAGTAGATGTTGTTTATCAGGGTTGCAATAATATCTTTAGGCAAAAGGTAACACCAGAAGCCAATGCAAAAATAGTAGCAAAATATAATTTACCTGCCGATTATCTGTTGTTTGTTGGAGCTATAGAACCTCGCAAAAACATTGCTGCAATACTTCAAGCTATTGCCAATGAAAAAATTGATGTTCCGTTGGTGATTGTAGGAAGACAAACTGCTTACGTTAATGAATTGCGCAAATTGACTGAAAATCTGAATCTTACGACTCAAGTTTGTTTTTTGCATCAAGTAGAAACCAATGATTTACCAGCAATTTATCAAATGGCGCAGATATTTGTTTATCCTTCAATTTTTGAAGGTTTTGGCATTCCCATTCTCGAAGCCTTGTGTAGTGAGACACCTGTAATCACATCTACAGGAAGTTGCTTTGAAGAAACTGGCGGACTTTTTAGTTTGTATGTGCAGCCTGAAAATGCTGACGAAATCGGTTCAGCAATAAATAAAGTACTGTTAGATTCGAAACTTCAGGAAATAATGAAATCTGAGGGTTTGGTTCATGCTGACAAATTTACAGATGATAAAATAGCAGGGAGAATAATGGCTATATATAGAAGTTAACGCTTTAATTGACAATCGTTAAAGTCAAATTGTGTTTCGTGATAACTTAATAAGTGGCTGTGTGTCATTGATCTATTACAAGTTGCTTTGCAAGTTTTTTTCTTCCAAGATTTGGCTTATACAGTTCTGAAATGCTTGTGTTTTTTTATTTGACTAATTTTGCCTAATTTTGTACAAACAATGAAAACACTGAGGGTTAAGCTATTCATTGTTTTTTATCGATTAATTCTATCCTAAGACTAAAAAATTAACTAAGCAGTCATTTACAATAATCAAAATTTATTAAATAGAAAAATTAAGTTATGCAGAAATCTGTCAGTTTAATTATTTCCTTCTACAACAAAATTGATATACTTAAATTAATATTTGCTGCCCTTGAAAATCAAACTTGTCGAGATTTTGAGGTAGTTATAGCAGATGATGGTTCTCGACCTGAAGTTGTATTAGAATTGAAAAGTTTAATTTCTGAGTCATCATTTCAAGTTAAACATATTTGGCACGAAGATATAGGTTGGCGTAAAAATACTATTCTAAATAAATCAGTTGTGGCATCAGAATCAGATTTTATAATATTTATTGATGGTGACTGTATACCACATACATTTTTTATACAAGAGCATTTAGAAAGTAAAAAGTCAAATCAGGTCGTATGCGGACGAAGAGTAACACTTACAAAAAAAATTACTGAAAGAGTAAACCTAGATAAGGTGAGAAGTAATAATTTTCATTCTTCTTTATTTTATCAATTATTAATTCCAAGTGTTTTTTGTGAAAGTAAAACTCGAATTATGCATATGATTAGAGTTAGAAATAAGACCATAAGAAGATTTTTTGTTAAGGATAAGCAGAAAGGTATTTTAGGTTGCAATTTTTCTATTTGTAAAGATGATTTGATGAAAGTGAATGGATTTGACGAACGATTTGTTTATCCTGGCATGGGTGAAGATTCCGATTTGGAAAATAGACTTCGAAATAATGGCGCCATATTAGTCTCCAAAAAATATTATGTTACAGTTTATCACATGTTTCACAAAGATTTAGGACCATTTAACGAAAAAAATATTGAGTTATATAATGATAATTTTGTCAATAAAGTTACTTATACTCAAAATGGATTGAATAAGTATATCAAAACTTAGTTAAAAACATAATAAACGAAACTTTTATGCTATCAATCATTATCTGTTCAAGAAACAAAACCTTGAGTGAGGAATTTGTAAATAATATTAATTCCACTATAGGTATTGATAATGAGATAATTCATATAGATAATTCGGATAATAAACACTCAATATTTTCGGCATATAATTTAGGAGTTAATATAAGTAAATTTTCATATTTATGTTTTGTACATGAAGATGTGTTATTTCACTCAAATAATTGGGGCAAACATGTTATCGCTCATCTTCAAAATCCAAAAACGGGAATACTAGGCATAGCAGGAGGCGATTTAGTAACAAGAGTTCCTGCTTCATGGGCAACTTTAATTTCACCAAGTCAGAACATTTTACAAACCGATAAAAGAGAAAATAAAACATCACATTTGTTAGACCCCGAAAATTACCAGTTTTCCAAACGCTCTTCGGTAACACTTGATGGAATTTTTTTGTGTATGCGCAAAGAATTAACTTTAAATATAAGGTTCGATGAGCAATTAAAGGGATTTCATGGGTATGATTATGATATATCGCTACAGTCTACCATTGCTGGATATACTAATTATGTGATTTACGATATTAAAGTTGAACATTTCTCGAAAGGGAAAACAGATATTCTTTATTTTAGAAATCTAATTTCAATCTATAAAAAGTGGGAAAAATATCTGCCATTAATTGGCGAAAATATTACCGCTGATGAACGTAAGCAGGTACTACAAATTGAACAAAAAAAGCTTTATCAACTTACAAAAAAAATGGTTAGAAAAGGTTTTGAAATTGACGAAATTGTAAAAGAAATAACTTATTATGCAAAAATGATAGATTTCGATAAGGCGACTAAATTTCTAAAATTCAGAATTATACTAATCAGAATGTTTAATTGTCCTCGATATTTGTTTAAGATAAATCGTTTTGTTTGAAGATGCAAAGTAGTGAATTTATTTTGTTCGAAATTTAATAATTAACCACGCATGAAAATACTTTTTATTAATTTCACTAAGTTTTGGGGTGGTGGCGAAAGTTGGAATTACCAATTAATGGATGAATTGCGAAAGCGCAATCATACAATTGTACTATTATCAAATACTAAGAGCGAATTAAGTATTAAATCTGAAAGTGCAGGATTTGAGACTCATAGAATTTCAATCAATCGGTTTTCTTTTTTTGATTTGCATCAGCAGTTAAATATTCGTAAGAAACTTATTGAAATTAAGCCAGATGCAATACTACTTAACAGTTCATTAGAACTTAAAACGATAGGTTTTCAAATTAAAGCAAGTGGTTGTAAAAAGGTTATTTTCATGCGTGGAATTCCACAAATCATGAAAATAAATCTTTTAAAACGCTTTCTTTTTTCCAATGTAGTTTCAGATGTAATTGTAAATTCAAATTACGTTCAAAACAGCATCTCAAATATTACAAAATACTTAAAAAAAGCACCAACTGTTATTTATCATGGCATTCAGCCCGAATCTTCGATATTTGCTGAGAAAAACAATAAAAATATTGCAATTGTAGGAAGGTTGTCCAACGAAAAAGGAGTGGATTTAGCAATTAAAGCAATGAAAAAATTGCTAACTCTTGAGCCTGCAGCAAAGCTGTGGATAATTGGTGATGGAAAAGAAAAAGACAAGCTTGTTCGTTTAACTTCAGAAGTAGGAATTCAGGATTCAGTAGTTTTTCATGGATTTACGAGCGATGTGCAAAGTTATTTATTGCAATGTTCTGTGTTAATATTAACTTCGCGTTGGGAAGGTTTTGGCTTAGTTTTGTTAGAAGCTATGAAGCTGAAAATTCCGTGCGTTTCTTTTGATCATATTGCTGCTAATGAAATAATTATTGATAATCAGACAGGGTTTTTAATTCCAAATATGAATATTGATATTATGGCTGAAAAGATTGCATATTTACTCAAGAATCCTATAATTGGAAACCAATTTGGTGAAAGTGGAAACGATTTATTGTATAAAAAATTCACTATCAAAAAGACTATTGATAGGTATGAGGCAGTAATTAAAAGCATATAAAAATGGAAGCAGATATTCCAATTCTATATTATCATTTTATTAAATTACCAAGTGCCAATACTCGTATAAAAGGTTTATATACAAGTGTAAAGCATTTTGAATGGCAAATTAAATTTTTAAAGTCCAAAGGTTTTGCTTTTATCACATTCGAAGATGTTCGAAATGGAAACTACGAAAAAAAGAAGCGAAATGTGATTTTGACTTTCGATGACGGTTGTGATTCACTATATTACAATGCATTTCCGGTTCTAAAAAAATATGGAATAAAAGCAGTAATTTATGTAGTTGCAAAATCTATAGGTGCACGGAATATTGTGTGGCCATTAAATGAAAATCTCGACCCACTGAATATTCTGACTAAAGAACAAATTCACGAAATGACAAATTTTGGTATAGAATTTGGTTCGCATTTATGTCATCATGTTCATTTACCTCAATTGTCGTTAAATGAAATAAAAAGCGAGCTTTCGGAGTCGAAGCTGATACTTGAGAGCGAACTCGGGAGAGAAGTCTATTCTGTAGCCTATCCTTTTGGAAGTTATAATAATGATGTTTTAAAAATTGCATTAGAAACGGGATACCAATTTGGAGTTACCACTAAAAGCGGAAATAACGCTTATGCAAATGATCTTGAGTTATTTCGTTATCCGGTGAAAGGATATTCATTGCGCCATTATTGGTATTTTTATCGAACAATGAGGAAATTGTTGAAAAATTTAAATTAAAGCATTGATTGTTAATCGCAATTTGAGATTAGATTTTGTTTATTGGATAATTAATGATTTATTAATTTGATTTTAAATCATATAAAATCACATAGATAATTAAATTTTTTGAATTGAGAATTTGATTATCTATTGAATTAAAGAGAAAATGAAAAATGTTTGTTTTTTTGATAGCATAAAGTTCTGGGGCGGTGGCGAGAAGCTTCACCTTGAATATGCAATAGAATTCAGAAAGAAAAATTACAAAGTAATAATAATTGCCAAAGCTCACTCATCATTGTCTGAAAAAGCAATTTCAAAAGGTTTAGAAGTGTTTCACTTAACGGTTCGAAACATCTCATTTTTGAATTTATTTAAGATTTTTGAACTAGTATATTTCTATAAAAAACATAAGATTGATACAGTAATTTTTTCTACATCGCAGGATTTAAAACTTGGCAGCTTTGCAGCAAAATTTGCGGGTGTAAAACGAATAGTTTATTTGCGAGGTTTAGCTGCCCCAATTAAATCTAATTTTATTAATAATCTACTTTTTAAATATATACTGACTCATATAATTTCAAATTCAGAGGCTACTAAAAGTTGTATTCTTCAAAATATCGGAAAATATATTAATCACGACAAAGTTAAAACTATTTATCACGGCATTTATACAGCCGAAAGTAAAATAAATAACCATATATGCACTGAAATTGCTTTAAAAGGTAAAGGTGTAATTCTTGGAAATGCAGGAAGACTAACGCATCAAAAAGGTCAGAAATATTTAATTGATATTGCAGTAAAATTAAAAGAACAGAAGATAGATTTTACTATTTTCATTGCAGGTTCAGGAGAATTGCAGGGTGAATTAGAACAATTAATTGAGAAACACAGTCTTCAAAATGAGGTTATTCTACTCGGTTTTGTTGAAGATATGGATAGTTTTATGAACTCAATAGATATTTTCTTGTTAACTTCAATTTGGGAAGGCTTTGGATATGTATTAGTTGAAGCGATGATAAAATCAAAACCAATAGTTGCATTTGATATATCAAGTAACCCCGAAATTATTGCAAATAATGAAACAGGCTTTTTGATTAAATATCCAAACTTGGAATTGTTTACCCAAAAAACTCAGTTTCTAATTCAAAATGTAGAAGTTCGGAAACAAATGGGTGAAAATGGTTACGAAAGTGTTTTACGGAGGTTCAATCTTAAGGACAGAATTACAGAATTTGAGTATTATTTATTAGGAAAGTAATAGTTTGTTTGACGAACAATCAATCTACAATAATTATGTTGTCAAAGCGATACAAAACTAATTTATGTCTTGAAAGTAAAATTATATTATCAGAATGAATAAAAATAAATCAATACTTCCAGCTGTTTCCATTGCATTGTGTACATACAATGGAGAACGCTTTTTAATTGAACAACTCGATAGTATATTGAGTCAAGATTACAAGAATATTGACGAAATAATATGTGTTGATGACAGGTCAACCGATAATACATGGAAAATTCTTAACGAATATGCTAAAAGAAATCCGATTTTCAAAATATTTAAAAATGATATTAATCTCGGGTTTATTAAGAATTATGAAAAGGCAATTACTTTAGCTAGCAACCAATTAATAGCTATTTCTGACCAAGATGATATTTGGTATACAAGCAAAATTTCAAAATTAGTAACAGCAATTGGTGATAATTTAATGGCCTATTCAGATAATGAATATATTGATTATAAAGGAAAACCATTGGGGTTGAAATTTTCAGATAAACGTAATCTTACTAATATTACTAATTGCTTAAATTTCACATTGTATAATGTTATTTCAGGTCATACTATACTTATAAATAGACGCTTACTTGATAGTGCTTTGCCTTTTCCCTTAGATGTTCCATACGATTTCTGGCTTTCTTTTCAAGCAGCGCAATTTGGCGAAATAAAATTTGTTAATGAACCTTTAGTGGCTTATAGGCAACATGAAAATAATATTATTGGGGCTTTTGGAGTAAAAGCAGTAAAAAACAAGGAAACTTTTGAGGTTTTAAGTGAAACATTAATAAGAATGCAAACATTTGCTAAAAATGTAGCGCCACACTTGTCTAAAGAACGTCTTATCCTCGAACAATTAGGTAACACATATTCTAATAAATCGATTTCTATGAGGTTAAATCGGGTTTCGATATATTGGAGAAACAGAGACGCTTTCCTTCATTTTAAAAAAAGATCCAAAATTCGAAAAATGCTATATTGCATAAAAGTTATTTGGAAGTATGAATAATTTCTTTTTCAAGAAGTAGGTTTTTTGATATAAATTATCAAATACAAGTATTAGATAATTCATATAATTAAGAATGTAATTGTTTGGAAATTATCGATATTAGAATAAAAGAATTAAATTTAAAATCTCAATAATACCAATAATCTATTTCTTTTAAAATCATTTTTTTTGTGTTACTGCAATTTTAATAGTATTTTTGCAACAAACATCTAATTAATTCAGATATGCTTTCTATCATTGTGTGCTCACGAACAAGTATTCTTACTGAAACTTTTATAAAAAATATTGAAAACACTGTAGGCGTTGTATATGAGTTAATTTGTATTGATAACTCTTCTGGAAATTATTCAATTCCACAAGCTTATAACCAAGGAATTTTAAAAAGTAAATATCAATACTTATGCTTTGTGCATGATGATGTTTATTTCAGTTCGCCAAACTGGGGAGAAAAAGTTATTGCACATTTAGACATGCCTCAAACAGGTATTATTGGGCTAGCCGGTGGCGATGCTGCATTAAAAATTCTTTACGATTATGCTGCAATTCATCCTAGTGCCAACATTACACATGTTGATAAAAAAGAATTAGTACCTGATGATTTAATTTGGTCACCAGATAATTACTCAGAGCCAACAAGATCGGTACTTTTATTGGATGGTGTGTTTTTATGCTCAAAACGTGAGCTTTTTAACGAAATCAAATACGATGAAGCTTTAAGTAAATTTCATGGTTACGATTTCGACATATCGCTTCAATCGATAGTTGCAGGATATTTCAATTATGTTATTTACGACATTGATGTAAGCCATTATTCAAGAGGAAATTTTAATGCAACTTATTATAAATCAATAATGTGTGTGCATGAAAAGTGGAAAAACTATTTACCTTTATTTGAGCATAGTATTTCAGAAGAAGAACAAAAACAATTGATTCCAATTTTTGAAAAAAAAGCAATTAATAAACTTTTGAAAAAACTTGTTCGCTCAAGAATTAAAACCGTAGATATTATTGAGATATACAGGTTTTATGCAAAAATTGCAGATTCTAAGAGGGTAAATTTTTTAATGTTATTTCTCAGATTACGCATCTATTCAGTTTGGATAAACTCATATTTTAGAAAAAAAATAATTTAATATAATGAAATTTCAAATCATAAAAGTAGTAAACTATATTAATTTATTATCAATTATATACTTAACTGCAAGTTCAATTCATTATTATGCATGGCAAAAAATCGCATTTTTTGTATTTTTTATAAGCTATTTGATTGAATTATTTCTCGAAAAAAAATGGCAGAGTATCATATTTGATAAGAAGCATGTTTACTTCATGGTGATGTTATTCTTTTTTTTTATGGCATTTCTTTATTTTCCATTTGAAAATTCCTCAAAATACACAAGATTACTCCTAGATAAACGATACCCATTATTAGGTTTTGGTTTAGTCGGATTGTTTGGAGTTAATAAGTTGTATAAACTAAATTATTTTCTTAATACCATTATTATTACTTCATTTGTTAGTATAATTTATTTGTTATTCTTCGATATTGGAATAATCGAATTTCTCAATAATCCATATAGAAATGAGTTGTTTAGTGCAGAGCGAATTAAACATGTGAACTCTCATATGATTTTTAATTTTTATTTAAATCTGTCTTCAGTAAGTATTTGGTACATTCTAACACAAACATGGAAACAGACAATTTGGTGGAAAAGATATTTGTATATAGGTGCCTTTTCAATCAATTTTCTTACCCTCTCAATTTCGGAAGGTAGAAGTGGTTTTATAATTAGTATCTTACTAATGCTAAGCTTTATTTTTGTAGAAATATGGAAGAGAAAAAAAGTTGTTGGCATTGTTTTAGGTTTGCTAATACCATTTATATTAATTGGAATTGCAAGTCAACATAAAAGATTGTCAAAAAATATGATTGAAACAGAACCTCGTTTGTTTTTGTGGCATGGTGCTTTAACGGTTGTTGAAGAAAATCCGATATTCGGATATGGAATAAATGATGCTCAAGAAAAATTTGATGTAGCTAGAACCAAATTCCAAACAGAGGAATTTAGAGTCAATTCTTTGACGTCTAAACACTTGGATTCTCATGATCAGTATTTGCAAACCACTATGGAGTTTGGGGTATTGGGATTTATTATTCTATTGTTCCTGTATATTTATCCAATAATTATAACCCATAAAAATAGAACTATTTTTGCCTTTTTTTTAATGCTTATGTGTGCATATCAATCAATTTTTGATATGTTTGTTACTGGTCCATTTTCACTTATATTTGGTTTACTTACCATAATATTACTTTCGGTTGAAAATGATAATGAAGTTCATCAAAAGATTAAAGCTGTTGAATGATAGTTATTTGCGTCCAAAATCAGCTGGAATTTCGCCCCAAACCGCAGTTTCCCATTTCAATATTTCTGTGGTGTAGGAATTTTGCTGAATCCATACTTCAGCACGTCTGACTAAATCGAAAAGTTCAGTATTGGAATCGTCTTTTTCGAGTTTTGTTCTTGCTTTTTTTGCTTTCAGCCACGCTAAAGCCGTTTCACTGTCGGTGTATAATGGTAGTGGACTGTTTTTTTGTTTAAGAAAAGCCAATCCATGTACCAAAGCCAAAAATTCACCAATATTGTTTGTTCCTCTTTTGAATGGTCCTTGCCGAAAAATTTCTTGCCCAGTTTTTGAATACACTCCACGATATTCCATTGCACCTGGATTACCACTACATGCGGCATCCACTGATAGACTTTCGAAATTCGGAACACCATATTTAGCGATTTCTTCTGCAGATGGCTTTTTTACTATCGCATTTTTACCAATGTAGTCCCAACAGGGTGAGACCATTGCTTCTCTCGCTTCAGCTTCGGTTGAAAAGCCTTTAAAACGTGCGCCTTCAAAACCATGTATCTGACGCTTACATTCTTCCCACGAGCGATAAATGCCGGGCTCTTTGCCTTCCCAAACTACAAAGAATTTTTTTTTGCTCATTTAGTATTGTTTACTATTCGTATTTCGTTGTATATGTCCTCTAAAAAATGTAATTTTGCAACTCTTTAAAAAATGGTTTTGTAGTTCAACGGATAGAACAAGTGTTTCCTAAACACTAGATCCGGGTTCGATTCCCGGCGAGACTACTGTTTTTGTGCTGATTATCTGTATAGTATAAATATTATATTGTTAAGTGAAAAGGATAATACAATCTAATGTTGTGACTTTATACCAAATACAAAAATAGATAAAATAATACGTTCAAACAAATTTGTTCTTTTTATCCATTAGAAAGATATAATTGTACGAATAAATTGAGAATAATGTTTTATTAATTTCAATCATCTGTTTTTCATTTCTGTGAAATAGTTGCAAGAAATTGACGAAATTAGAAGAAGTTTTAAATTATCGAAATGAAAGGAATAATTATTTTGTTGATAACTTAATGTTTGCTGCGTTTAATTATTTCTATATTTGCCTCATAATTTGGCATGAGGTGGGAATCTCTCAAACCTAGACAATTTTTCAAATTTAACGTAGAGCGTCAAGCCAAAAAGCTAGTCGCTTTTTTTTGATTTACTATTTGATAATTCTTATTTTTAATCTCCATAAAAGAATTCATTTCTGGAAAAATTAGTCATTTCATAATGAATTAAGTTGTTTTTGGACATTTATTTGCACATCAATCATCTGAAATTGATTTGATTTTGGCTGTGACAAATTTGATACTTGATAATAAAACACACAATGATAAACACATGGATTTATAAAAAGCTATCAGAACAACAGATTGAAATTCAGACAAATATTGCTGATGAATTAACTGTTAGTCCTATATTAGCACAGTTGCTGGTTCAACGTGACATTTTCAATTTTGAAGATGCACGAAGTTTTTTCCGCCCCGATTTATCTAATCTGCACGATCCTTTTTTGATGAAGGACATGGATAAAGCGGTAAGTAGATTGACTATGGCAATGCAAAAAAACGAGAAAATTCTTGTTTATGGCGATTATGATGTGGATGGAACCACTTCGGTATCATTAGTTTATAAGTTCCTAAAACAGTTTTATGCAAATCTTGAATTTTATATTCCTGACCGATATACAGAAGGATATGGAATATCAATTTTAGGAATTGATTATGCTGCTGCTAATGATTTTAAACTAATAATAGCACTGGATTGTGGAATAAAAGCAATGCAAAAAATTAAATATGCATCTGATTTAGGCGTCGATTTTATAATTTGCGACCACCACACTCCAGATGCAGTTCTACCTGCCGCTGTGGCTGTACTCGACCCTAAACGTAATGATTGTAATTATCCATACAAGCATCTTTCGGGTTGTGGTGTAGGATTTAAGTTGATGCAAGCTTTTGCCATTACCAATAATATAGATTTTGTGCAACTTACCCCTTTGCTCGACTTGTTGGCTTTAAGTATTGCTTCCGATATAGTGCCAATAACTGGTGAAAATAGAATTCTAGCTTTTTTTGGTTTAAAACAAATTAATTCCAATCCAAGTGTTGGTTTGAAGGGAATTATTGATGTATGTGGTCTGGCTGACAGAGAGATAACTATAAGCGATATAGTTTTCAAAATTGGACCGAGAATTAATGCATCAGGGCGCATGAAACAAGCATCGGAAGTAGTTGAATTGTTAGTTTCGGGCGATCATGCTTTTGCGAAGGAAAAGAGTGATACCATTAACGATTATAATAATGATCGTAAGGATTTGGATAAAGTGATTACTGATGAAGCGATTGCAATTATTGATGCTGACGAAAGGTTCAAAAGTCGTAGATCTATTGTGGTTTATAAAGCCGATTGGCACAAAGGTGTAATTGGCATTGTGGCTTCTCGGTTAATCGAAGAGTTTTACAAACCAAGCATCGTTCTAACTAATTCAAATGGTGTGGCTTCTGGTTCGGCGCGTTCTGTTTCAGGTTTCGATATTTATAAAGCTATTGATTCTTGTCGCGACTTACTCGATACTTTTGGGGGTCACATGTACGCTGCTGGATTGTCGATGAAAGAAGAAAACGTTGCTGCTTTTACCGAACGATTTGAAAAATACGTGTTTGAGAATATTCTTGAAGAGCAAACATATCCTCAAATTGAAATAGATGCAATACTTGAATTTAAAGATATTACTCCCAAATTTTTTAGAGTTTTAAAGCAGTTTGCACCTTTTGGTCCAGGCAATATGAAGCCAATATTTGCATCCAAAAATGTATTGGACTTTGGAACAAGCCGATTAGTTGGAAAAGAGCAAGAACATTTAAAGTTAGAATTAGTTGATTCGAGCTCCGAAAATGTTATTAATGGTATTGCTTTTAGAATGCACGAATATAACGCTCATCTTAAGGCACTTAATCCATTGGATATTTGCTACACATTGGAGGAAAATAATTTTAATGGAAATACAAATATTCAATTAATGATCAGAGATATTAAGATAGTTGAGAAATAATTACTAGTGTTAAATTTGCCTAATTAACTTACCTGGTTTATAATATTAAGGTGATTTTCGAGTTATTTTTAAAAACAAGCAATTTTTTGTAAATATAAACTATGTTTTTTTTACGACATTCAATGAACTGTTCGATAATTAGGACGTTTACGTGCTTGTGAATAATTCTATTATTAACAATATGTAAAATTAATCGGTTATGACATCGAAGAACAAATTTCGCACTATCTTTTTATTGCTTACAATTCTGACTATCACTTTATTTGAAAGTTGCACTACCGCCAATCCACCTGCCGATACTAGTTCTACTACGCCTGGACTTACTGTTTCGACCGTTACCACCACATCTAAGGGGAAATATGCGCCAAAAAATGTAGTTGCTATTTGGGTTGAGACTTCAGCTGGTGTTTATGTTAAATCGCTATTGATTAATGCTGGCCAAAGAAAATCCGATTTGACTAAATGGATGAGTATTTCAAAAGGTAATACCACAAACGCTACTACTGGCGCCACAAGAAATAGTCATGGCTTAATTACAGCAAGTTGGAATGGTACTAATACAAGTGGTATAATAATGCCAAATGGAGATTATAAAGTATGTATGGAGTTGACAGAGAATGCCTCAAGTGGTGGTTATACTTCCTATACTTTCACAAAAGGAGCCGCCGAACAGGTACAAACACCAGCAGCTGTTACTAATTTTGCTTCTATAGGAATTAAATGGGTGCCGCTTCAATAATCTGAAATTTTAGTAAATGCATATTATTCAAACAAATGATTCTGATTTTAAAAGCAAGATAATTTCGCTTTATGTTGAAACTTTTGCTACTGGCGAATCATCTCAGTTTATTGATTTGGATGAATTGAATAAGTATGTCGATTATATTTTCGAAAAAGGAAATATACTTGTTTGTGTTGATAATGAGAATATTATTGGAGCTTTGCTGAGCTGTCCACTTGCTTTTGATAACTTGTTACCAGCTGAAATACGACAGAATTATTTTGTTGAAAAATGTGTTTATGTTGCTGAAATGATGGTTGTAGAACATGCGCGCGGTAATGGATTAGGAAAATTGTTGTTAAATAAATTTTTCGAAACTGTCAATATAGCATTATATACCGATGCTTTTATTCGTGTTTGGGATAAAAATTTACCAGCAATAGCTTTATATAAGAAGCTTGGATTTGAATTTGAAACGAGCATTGAGCAAACTAAAACAAAAGTAGATGGGAGTGGTACTTTTGTTATGAATAAATTGTATTTACACAAAAAAATTACTGAATAATGCAAAATCTATCAACGAGAACAATTGATTTACTTGGAGTTAATGCTGAAGATAAGCGTCACGAAATTCTTCAGTATTTTCAGAAAACATGGGCAGTAGACGAAAAATTGTACACCCAATTGCTATCCGATGAAATATTTTACCATCGTGGAGATGCATTGCGTCATGTTCTTTTGTTTTATTTTGGACATACAGCAGTTTTTTTTATCAATAAATTGTTTCTTGCAAAAATTATTGATGCTCGCATAAATCCTGAATTTGAGTCGATATTTGCAATCGGGGTTGACGAAATGAGTTGGGATGACTTGAATGATAGACATTACAATTGGCCAACTGTAGATGCTGTCCGTGATTATCGTAATAAAGCTATGCAAGTAATTGAAAACGTGATACTTACTACTCCAATTAATTTGCCGATTTCGTGGAATGATCCATTTTGGATTATCATTATGGGTATTGAACATGAACGAATTCATATTGAAACTTCGTCTGTACTTATTCGTCAACTTCCGTTGGAAGAGGTTATTGCTGGCCGTTTTGGAAATATTTGTTCTGAAAGAGGCATTGCTCCAACGAATGAATTTTTATCTGTTACGGGTTCAAAAATTCAATTAGGCAAAACATTTAATAACCCACTGTATGGTTGGGACAATGAATATGGCACATATTCTGAAGATGTTAAGGATTTCGAAGCATCGAAATTTTTGGTTTCTAATGGTGAATACTTGGCATTTGTAAATGATGGTGGCTATAAAAATCAAATTTTTTGGACAGAAGAGGGCTGGAATTGGTGTTCCTATAAACAAGCCGAGATGCCACTTTTCTGGAGAAAAAATGGTGATAACTATAATTTACGGTTAGTGGCCGAAGAAATATCTATGCCATGGAATTGGCCTGTGGAAATTAATTACTTAGAAGCTAAGGCATTTTGTAATTGGAAAACTCAAAAAGAAGGAGAAATATATCGTTTGCCTACAGAAGCGGAGTGGGTGAGGTTAACTCAGATTTGCAACGTAGCTGACCAAATGGAATGGAAAACTGCACCAGGTAATATTAACTTGGAATATTTTACATCTCCATGTCCTGTTGATAAATTTAAGAATGGTGATTTCTTTGATGTCATTGGTAATGTTTGGCAATGGACAGAAACGCCAATTACGGGTTATCCTGGCTTTAAAGTACATCCCATGTATGACGATTTCTCGACTCCAACTTTTGATGGAAAACATAATTTGATTAAAGGTGGTTCTTGGATTTCAACAGGAAATGAGGCTATTAGAGATTCACGTTATGCTTTTCGCAGGCACTTTTATCAACACGCAGGATTTCGAATTGTGAAATCGGAAACTCCACTAGCAATTCACATTGATGAGTACGAAATGGATGTTGAAATTGCCAATTCATGTGAAAGTAATTGGTGTGATGCACTACAACCAAACTTTTCAGTTAAGTTGGCTGAAGTGGTAATAAAAGCATTTGAAAATCAGTCTGATATTAAAGTGTTGGATTTAAATGCCGATACTGGCAGAATGGCTTTTGAGTTGGCACAACATTTTAAAAATGTGACCGCGTTAGATTTTTCAGCGCGGTTTATTCGTATGCCAATTCAATTGCAAGAAAAAGGATTTATCAGATATATTGTAGAAGATGATGGCGAACTGGTTTTTTATCGCGATGTGCTCCTTTCCAAAATGGGTCTTGAAAGTGGTAAGCTAAATATTCAATTTATGCAAGCCGACGCCAACAATTTGAAACCAATTTTCAGTGGATATGATTTAATCATAGTACCAAATCTAATTGAAGAACTTATTTGTCCAATTTTGTTTTTGAAAACAATTCACGAAAGGTTGAATGAAAATGGAACACTCATAATAGCAAGTACTTACCAGTGGGAAAATAATCAAGTTAAACGGGAACACTGGCCTGGTGGTTTCAAAAAAGATGGGGAGCCCGTTTCTTCGTTCGAAGGAATGAGTATTATTTTGAATGAGCATTTTACACCAATTGACACACCTTTCGATTTACCAATAATAATTCGTAAATCTTCACGTATCAAGGAATACCGTTTGTCGGAGGTTAGTTTTTGGAAAAAGAAGTAATTTTATTGTTGATTAGTTAATTGAGTTTGACATAATCGCAGATATTGTTAACAATTTCCTTTTCGGAGCCATGTAGGCTCAGAGTAGCTTGATTGTAGAAAGGCTCACGCTTTAAAAGTCCGTCAGCAATAAATTGACGTAACTCATTTGCATTTTTATTAGCTAAAAGTGGGCGTTTATTTACTTTGAAAGACTCTAATCGGATGGCTAATTCTTCAGTGGTGAGCTTTAAATAGATGGTTAGACCTTTGGAATTCATGTAATTGATATTGTCGAAAAAACATGGTGCGCCACCTCCAGTAGAAATAATAACATTTGTAAATTCAGCTACTTCGTGCAAACATTTCTTCTCTAATACTCTAAATTCATTTTCGCCAACTTCGTTAAATATGTCATTAATAGATTTGAATTGCTGTTCTTCTATTCGTGCATCCATATCCACAAAACTGTAATTAAGACGGTTGGCCAGCATTTTACCTATGGTAGTTTTGCCCGAACCCATGTATCCGATTAAAAAAATTCTATTCATTTATTTGGTTTTTTTTGTAACATAAAAATTACGATAATAAACATTATTCATAATCTACACTTCGAATTTGGTAAAGTGTTGATAAACTTCGTCTTGTCTTTACTTTTTGTTCTAATGTCTTTAATTATATCTCTTTTAATTTACGCTTTTCCTTTATTCATAGGATGACATTCTAATATTGTTTTTCTTAAAAAATGGACATCGATATGCGTATAAAGTTCTGTAGTAGTGATAGACTCATGACCTAACAATTGTTGAATGGCACGCAAATTTGCCCCGTTTTCGAGCAAGTGTGTTGCAAATGAGTGTCTAAACGTATGAGGACTAACATTTTTATGTATACCTGCTATAACCGCCAAATCTTTTACAATCGTAAAAATCATTGCACGAGTGAGTTTAGAACCTCTACGATTCAAAAATAAGAAATCTTCCTGTCCTTTTTTGATATTCAGCACATTACGGTCAATTTTCCAATATCCAATTTGTTCTATTGCTTCGGGCGAGAGTGGCACTAGCCGTTGTTTACTTCCTTTTCCTTCCACAAGCATATATCCTTCATTGATATATAATTTAGATAACTGTAAACCAATAAGTTCCGATACTCTCAGTCCAGAACCATAAAGTACCTCCACTATTGCTTTGTTGCGTTGACCTTCTGGTTTGGAAAGGTCAATAGCCTTTACAATATCGTTAATCTCGCTAACTGTCAATACTTCGGGTAAACGTAGGCCAATTTTAGGGCTTTCGAGTAATTCAGTAGGATCATCATTGCGATAATTTTTGTAAATCAAAAAGTGATAAAATGATTTGATGCTCGATAGAATGCGTGCTTGCGAACGTGGATGAATGCCCAAACTGCTAATTTCGATGATAAAATCACGCAAAATTTCGGTAGTGCCCATTTCCAATGCAATATGAATATCAGCTAAATAACTCGACAGTTTGAGCAAATCTAGTTCGTAAGCTTCAACCGTGTTATTTGATAATGATTTTTCAAGTTTTAAGTATAAATGATATTCATCTAAAATTGGGAGCATAGTAAATTTTTATATTCAATAATTTGATTGCGCAAAATTACTAAATATAATTTTAAAACAACAATGATAAATCATTTTGGATTTATCATTATTGTAACACTGCTTTGTGGAGAATCACTCAGTTTTATTAATGAACATCGAATGTAGGTCAAAAATTGAGTATTTTTTAATAGAATGCTAATTTCGTTGCAGCTTAATTTTGGTTTGTATAATTGGTTGATTTACTGAGAATAATTTTATTTTGAAATATAAATTATTTCAAAGAAGGTCCATTCTTAGACCAGAAGACTTCAACATTAGAGAGCAACCAAGTTTTACCATTATCGTTATTGCCTTGATAAAAAAGGAAAGAGGTTTTACCGTTGTCGAAAATATGTGGATGCCCCGATTCGCTTGAGTTCCAAGTACCTTTTTTTCCGTTGGCAAGAAAAGGTTTGTCGAAACATTTTTTCCAGTTAATACCATCAGCACTTTCAGCAACCCCAATTTGTTGAGGTGCATTGTTATAGTTGGCAGCATAAAACATATACAACTTGCCATTGCGATGAATAATTGAAGCACCTTCAGTACAATTTCCTTCCCAAGGGTATTCCAGTTTCAGTATTGGTTCGTTGCTAATTTGAGTCCATGTTTCCCGGTTGAAATTGGTATTAATGGGTGCAGTAGCTACGCCCATTATTTGCTGTTGATATTTAGGGTCGCGGGTAGCAAAATAAAGGAAATATTTACCTTTGAATTTTGTAATTTCCACATCTATTGCTCGTCCGCAATTCCAAGAACCACTAGCTCTGAAAATAGGATTTGTTGGATTTTGGTCAAACGTAAGTCCATCGGAAGAAACAGCATGGCATATAGCATCTTTTGCTCCATTGCCATAGGTTTGATAAAAAAGGTGCACTTTTCCTTTGATAACCAATGCACATGGGGCACAAATCCCATTCTGCTCAGCTGCAAAAAGTGGAGCTTTAGTGAAATTTACATCATTTATTCTTTTCCAATCGACAAGATTTTTGCTTTCGGCAATGGCAATACTCCAACCCGAACCTCCACCAATCGCTTTTTTTGCTGGAATGGTGTAGTACATCAAATATCTATTGCCAAATTTTATGACATGCGGATCTTTTGTAAAAGGAACTCCTATACGTGTTGTGTCACCAAACATCATGCGCGGCAAAGTGTTTTGAGCTAATGTGTTACCTGAGAATAGAAAAGAAATAATGATAAATGATAAAACGATAGAATCTAGTTTGCGAAACATAAAATTGTGTTTATTTGATAATAAATTTTTTAGAAAGCGTTTTGACACCATTATTCAATTTGCAAAGATACACACCAGATTTGAGATATAAAATAGGAATAAAAGTTGTTTTTTCGGATTGAAGCAAATAGTTGCCTATATTTCTGCCCGAGATGTCAAATAATTCAACTTTGGCATTTTGAATAGAAGGTGCGCTTATTTGTAAAACACCTGTTTGATATGATACTGTAATTTGACTATCATCATTCAGTTTCTCCAATGCAGTAACAGGTGTTTTTGACGGGCCGTTAGCACCCCAGTAAATTTCTATTTGCGACAACCACCAGGTTTTGCCTCCATCATTATTACCTTGGTAAAATAAAAAAGATTGTTTGCCATCCATATCAAAGATGCCTGGGTGACCAGATTCACTTTTATTCCAAGTTCCATTGGCACCATTTGCTAGAAATGGTGTTGTCGAAGGTTTTGTCCATGTTAAACCATCAGTACTTACTGCCACGCCAATTTGTTGAGGTGCATTGTTGTAATTACCAGCATAAAACATATATAACTTGCCATTTCGTTGAATGATAGATGCACCTTCAGTACAATTACCTTCCCATGAATATTCGGGAATTACAATGGCCGCTGTACAAGCCATAGTCCAAACTGATTTATTAAAAGTAGTTGTTGTGTCGGGCGCAGTAGCCACACCTGTAATTTGTTTTACATAAGCAGGATCGCGAGTTGCAAAATACAAGTAATACTTATTGCCAAAGTGGAAAATTTCTGCATCAATAGCACGTCCACAATTCCAAGTGCCTGTAGGTTTAAAAATTGGATTGGTAGTATTGCGTGTAAAATGAATAGCATCAGTTGACCATGCATGGCAAATAGCATCGCCAGCACCGTTTCCATAAGTTTGGTAAAAAAGTTGAATTTTGCCGTTGAAAACTTTGGCACAAGGTGCGCAAATGCCTTTGGACTCGAACGAGTAAGCAGAATTTGCAGCTATTTCACCCACTTTAGTCCAATGTTCAAGATCGTAACTTTCAGCTATGCCCATTCCCCAACCAGAACTTCCAGGTGAACCATTGGTAGAAGCGCCACAGATTGAATAATACATATAAAAGCGGTCGACCCAAAAAATAACTGAGGGGTCTTTAGCAAATGGTTTTGCAACCCCTGCCGCATCTTTTATTCGTGAGTAATCGGCAAAATACATTGTTGGCGTCACCATTTGTGCGGCTGCCACTAGAAACTGAAACATAAATAAAATTGAGAAAATTGAATTTTTCATTTGTAATTTTTAGATTTTTGAATTGAAATAAAATTTTTTTCTTGTATTTGATTTATAATTATTGTTCTAATATAGTTTTTCTATTCATGAACAATATCTTGAATTTACTAAAACTCTACATTTAATTTGATATTATTCTTTTTTGAATTTAAAATTTTGTATTCCAATGGCATCACTAATTTTTAGGATGTAAATGCCAGATTTAAGATTAGATACATCAACCACATTTGAAGTTCCAACATTAATAAATGATTTTGACAACATTCTTCCTGACAGATCATTAATCATCGCTACACATCTTTCATTTATTTGACCATTGATTTTTAGTTGATTTTTATTACAATAAACATTGAATCTGTTTTGCATAATTGTCTCAATGTCACTTGCATCTGAATCAGAAATAAAAGCGTCGGCTCCAAAATCATTTGGAGTAAAAGCAGAACGTAGCTCGCCATCAAAATCGTCGGAAACAATTGCCAACAAATCACTTGCCTTTTTGTCGACATCTGTTTTAGTCGATTTCAGTATATGCAAATCGGGAACAAGCGCATCTGACGCTACAAACGCAGGATCAGAAAAGTATGAAGCACCATCGTAAGCGGTAGTTGTTTTCCAATTGGCAAATGTGGTAACTGGAGTTGAAGCCACCATACCCATTGAGGCAGCACCGTTGGTGTAGTACAAGTTGTTATTGCAGCTCGCAAAACTACTGGAATAATCGGTGGCAGCAGTAAGTTTATAAATTGAATGTACTCCTGTGGTACCTCCAGAACGCATATTGACAAAAATATTATTTTTTAAATCAATTGGTGCTTCCACTTTAGATACCTGACGGTACAAACAAGCACTTGCCGAAGTGGTAGGAGTAGTAACCGTGCCTCCAATATAAATGGAGTTATTGTAAATGCTTATCTTTGCTGATGCCGACTTATTATCTTGCTGCAAAATGCCATAAAAAGCTGAACCTTGCGAAATGGATGAACCCAAGCGAATCATGTTGTTTTTTACAATAGAAGTGGCCGTAGAAGTTGTAGACTGATTATAAAGTAAAATTCCTACATTGAGTGAGGTTAATCCAGCATTCAAAGCATTAAGGTTGTAAATAAGATTTCGCTCCACAGTAGATTGTCCCTGAGCACCGGAAAACATTCCATAAATCTGATTAGAAGCAGTTGAAGTTGAAGAACCAGAAGTTATATTTGCAATCAGGTTTTGAGAAATCTTAGCCGAAAGTGTTGCCGTTTTATCAACATGAATAACGCGCAACATATTGATAGTGGCATCAGTTGTACCAATAGCACTTAAGCCATCGAGTGTATTACCCGAAATATTGTTATCAGAAGCAAAAGACAGAATACCTGTCAAAGTCCAATAAACCGAACTGCTTTTTGATCCAGCATATTTCAATGAAATGTTTTTCAGCGTGTTACCAGAAATATTTACATAAGAATTGGTAAGCGCTTTTACATAAATGCCCGACATTACTCCAGCAATGGCATCTCCTACCGACTGAGTAGTTAATGAAACATTTGCTATGGTATTGTTCTTAATTAGGCTTGGCTCAGTTGCAACTGTGCTTCCAGTAGTTACAATTCCAAGGAATTTTATATCAACATTGGCATTTTCAAACACACTTTTTCCAGTCGACAAATCATTGGCATATCCAATGGTGTTGCTATTGATAATAGTTTTCAATCCGCTGTTATTAATTCCATAATAGGTAGTTACAGCTGATGGAACCATTTTTTTAGTCCAAAAAATCTTATTGTTCAATAATGATGTTGAGTTAGTATTTAGAGCTACATTAATCCCTGTTGGCGATCCTCCTGCTATACTTCCAATATTGAAAATTGAACAATTAGAAACAACATTACCAGTATTGAAAACACTAGTTGATGAATTCTCGAAACTAACTCCCATTGTAGCCAATGAGTTTTCTTCACCAATAGTACAACTATCAATAATATTACTGTTATTGCCTGACACAATAGCATTTGAGAACAAAACAGTCGCATTTTTCGAGTTGCTCTCTATTCTGCAATGTTTTACAATATTGTTAGATGCATCTTCTACAAATTTTATTGCTTGCGAAAAGTAGGTATCAGCATTTCTAATTATTAGGTTTCTGTCAGTACCTTTTCCGACAACACGCCCATCGAAAACAACATTTTTAGCCCCAGATAATTTAATGAAAGCAGAATTGATTATAGCATAAAGCATGGCATTTGGTGTTGCGGGTCTAATGGTCATTTTGGTCCATTGTCCCGAAATAACGACTTGATTTGTATCTGCTACAGTATCTTTTACCGAAATAAGTATATCTTTTCCTATCTGGCTTTGAGCCTGAATAGAATCCAAGGCTACTTTAAAACTTTTATATTCAGATCCATCGGCTCCATTTGTACCACTAACAATAATACGACCATTTGTTTTATTAAAAACAGAATCTTTTTTGGCAACAATTTTTGGTTCGGAAAGTGGAATGGCCACGTTGTACGAATAAGTCATACCGGCATCGCCACGAGTAGCGCCGTAAAAATAAATTGGGACACCGTTTTCGTGAAGCAAACATGGGCGTTCTACCCTCGATACATTCTTTGTTCCGTCTTCGAATGAGAAATATGCGCCCAATACTTTGGGATGTTTAGCCACTACCCAGTCGAAACCATCAGGCGAAGTCATTAATACTAGCGCGCTATTATCTCCAGTATAAAGTCCGGCAGCATCACGCATAATGGCATAATAATAACCATTTTTGTACCACAAATAGGGATCTTCAACCGGCAAAGTTGTTGAACCAGCTGGTGGGGCAAAAATTAGTTTTGGATATTTTACAAATGGCCCTAGTGGGTTATCGGCAGTAGCAGCTCCACAACGCACAGCACCAGCATGCCAATCGGTACCTTTGGCTATTTGTTTATACACAATCAGTACTTTACCATCTGCGGTGGCAATAGCCGATGGATTGTTAACGGCATCATAATCAGGATTATTGACGTTGGTAGTATCAACATCCACTACCGGTTTATCGAAACGTGTCCAATCGCCACTCAGACTATCGGCAACCGCCACCCCAATGCGTTGTTTGTTACGGTAACTGTACCAAGCCTCCGACGACATACCTGTTATTGGGAATGTCATTGGTGTAGTGCTACTTAGCCCCATATAATACAAATAATACTTGCCTTTGTAATAGGTAAGTGCGGGATTATGAGTTGCTGAACCATCCCAGAACTTCGTACCCCTTGGAGGAAGTGCCAGTTTTAGGTGCTTAAACGGACCGCCCGGTTTGTCGGAAACAGCTACCGCAATTTCGCTGGTAACAGCCCATGAATAAAATCCATCAGTACGTGGCCAACGAGAATAAAGCATGTAATACTTGCCGTCACGAGGCTCTTTCATAACCGAACCACACCAGATAAAATAATTGGGGTCGACAAATTTATTCGTAACAGGAACAGGTTGAACCCACTCTTCAAAATTATAATCGATAAGTTGCGCTTTGGCTGGCGAGCAAAAAAGAGATGTTAGAATTAAGAGTTGAAATGCTGCCAACTTTAAAATAAATCGTTTGTCGATAATTTGCATATTGAAAAGTGATTTAAAATTAGTGTGAATTATCTGATTTTGTTTAAAGTTAATCTGAGTTTTTTGTCTTCTAAACTTTCGTTTTTTTAGCAGTCACTTTCTATAATTTACTGTTTAAAAGCTATTAAGGGTCTGCTGAAAAACTATTTACAACCACGAAGTGGTTTAATTTGATTAGCCCCGAATGAAATTCGGGGATGAAATGTATTAAGGCAGAACTCTGAAGGTGTTCAATATCATCATTCAATTGAAATTAACTCCTTCAGAGTTCTTATTTGAGAAAATATTCAATTTATTGAATGGTTATTGTTAAATAAGTTGAAAATTACTTGTATACAAATTTGAAAAAATGAATTTATATTGTTGTTGTTGTTGAGCATAATAAAGGTTTTTTAGCAGACTCAATTTAAAGTATTCTGTTATTCAAAATAAGAGAAGAGCAAAAATCAACTTTCCTATATCTAGGCAAAAATATATTAGACGAATTATTCTCTATTGACAACCACTTCAAGTATATTTTCTAATATATCAATTCGTGTTACTTCATGAAAATTTAAGTTCTCATCTTTGCAGTTCATATAATCCAATTCATTATATGGATACAATTTGGTATTTTCCACCTGCTTTAACTGCAAAGGTATTTAAATATGTTTTACCTGCTGGGCTTATTTCTTGAATAGTTTTTAATTTAACGCCTTGTATCTGAATCGGTTTTTGAGTTCTCAGCTTACATACACCAGCATTTTTGCTCATCAATAATGCATCTGTTAGTTTGCCGTTTGCCCATGACATTTTAATTAAATCAAATCCTCCGCGCGCCTTCAGACCCGATATTGATCCTGTGGCCCAGGCATCGGGAAGTGCAGGGAGTAAATGAATTTCTTTCAAATGACTTTGCATTAGCATTTCTGATATTCCTTCCACTACACCAAAATTTCCATCAATTTGGTAAGGTGGACAAGCATTTAAAAGGTTGGGATAAGTGCCACCAGTTTCGGAAAATCCACGGTCATTACATAACTCCAAATCGCTTTGAATCAGTTTGTAAGCGTGATTTCCGTCGAGTAATCGTGCCCAAAAAGCAATTTTCCACGCACGCGACCAACCTGTACCACCATCTCCGCGAGTGATAAGTGTCTGTTTGCAAGCATTGAAAAGTTCAGGAGTTTTATTGGCCGAAATATCATTTCCTGGATGAAGACAGAATAAATGCGAAACATGTCTGTGTTGAGTGTCTAACTCTTTGTAATCCACACTCCATTCTTGCAAATTTCCAGCTTTACCAATTTGATAAGGAAGCATCTTTGTTAACGCTATACTCATTTTATTTCTAAAATCATTGTCAACATTCAGTATTTGCGATGCTTCAATGGTGTTTTCCAATAAATTACGAATCAATCCCAAGTCCATTGTAGCTCCTTTTACCACAGCCCAACTTTTGCCATCTTCGCCTACAAATCTGTTTTCAGGCGATGTGGAAGGCGATGTTAAAAGATGACCATTTCCATCATCTATCATCCAAGCCAGACAAAATTCTGCCGCCCCTTTCATTACAGGGTATGCGGTATTTTTTAGATATATTTTATCGCCATTGTAGGCATATTTTTCCCATAAATGTTGCGACACCCAAGGCGCACCCATTATCCAATTTGCCCATTGTGGATCGCCCAAGCCAATATGACCAACTGGATTTGTTAACGCCCAAATGTCCGAGTTATGACCAGCAACCCAACCAGGTAATTTATACATATTTTTTGCAATATCTTTTCCGGTTTTCGACATGTTTACAACTTGTTGAATCATTGGTTGATGCATGTCTCCTAGTCCTGTTTTTTCGGCTGCCCAATAATTCATTTCAAGGTTTATATTGGTGGTATAATTACAACTCCAAGCTGGACGTAAATCTACATTCCATTTTCCTTGCAAATTAGCGGCAATTCCACCTGGACGTGAGCTCGAAATTAGTAAATAGCGTCCGTATTGATACAATAATGTCTCTAATTGGTTGTCAGATTTGTTGGTTTTATAGCTTGCCAATCGTTCATCAGTAGGCAACTTTTCAGCATCATTATTTCCTTTTAAAAAGAAATTTACTTTTTTGAAATATTTACTATAATCTGCTATGTGGTTTAATTTGAGATTATTGTAAGTAGTAATGCCAAGTCTTGTGAGATACCCTTTTGCTAATGCCACTTCATCTTTGCCATTGCTCACTGGACATTTATCAAAACCATTGTAGCTAGTAGCAATAGAAACAATCAAAGTAACGTTGGTTGCATCCGAAATAATAATTTCATTTTTTGTATAGGCTTCTTTTCCATCGTTATTCAAAGTTTTTATACGCGACTGAAACCTCATTCCTTTGCATTCATCACCCCATTGAATAGGCTTGTCGGATGTACTCAAGTAAGTAGGATCGGCGTGTGATGGTGCCCGCCCACTAGTAACTAATTCCTTCCCTTCGATACCAATTTCTGCTTTAAGTAAAGTCTTAGTTGAGATATTTAAATTCAGACTCTTAGGTTTCGATGATGTAAACTTAACAACCACAACTTGGGCTGGGGCAGATACAAAATATTCGCGAGTGAAAGTTGTTCCATTTGCTTGAAAACGTGTCGTAGAAATGGCTTTCTCTATATCTAAATCGCGGTAATAATTTGTAACTTCACCATCATACTTTTGTTTAATTATTAGGTCGCCAACGGGTGCGTATGACTGACTGAAATAACCTTGCATATTGTGACTTAACTTATCCGCCAATCGATAATTGTGATCATCTAATGCTTTACGCACAGGTTCCAGATAAGTAGAGGCATTTGGGTTTGGATTTTCGTTTACTGGACCTCCCGACCATAATGTTTCTTCATTCAAATTAATGGTTTCTTCGGCGGTACGACCATAAACCATGGCTGCCAACCGACCATTTCCTAACGGTAATGCATTGATAAAATACTGTGCTGGTGAAGTGTACCACAATTTTAATGATGGGTTTTCAGTATTTTTATTCTCAATTGCGCTCACAGAAAAAGTAACTAAGCTAACTAAACAAAGTACTTTTATAATTTTATTTAACCTATTCATGTATTGATGATAATTTATAAAACAATGGTATTGAACGAATTAGCCTTTAAATTCATTTCTAAATATTTGTCTGCCACTTTAATTGTTTCGTGTTTGTCGGCAGTGGTGGTATTAGCAATAATTATTACAACTTTTCCATCTGGATTTTTGAATGCTAAAACATCTTTATTTTCGGTAACACAAAGTAAAGAAGCTCCTGGTTTTACATAGTGACTTAAATGCTTCATAACATAAAATTCAGGATTGTATATAACTTCACCTGTAGTTTTGTTTATTGTTACCATCGAATTTTGAACCCATCCCCAATGACTTACACCTGGTGTTTCGAGAATGAAGTTCCAATAAATATATGCCTCAGCACCTCTATTGATATAATGTTTGATGAGTGACCAGGTATATTCGGCCGATTTCCAATTGTTTTCGCCACCGCCACATTCGTTTTCGGTTTGCATCAAGTGTAATTGTGGATAAGCTTGGTGTACATCCGCTATCGATTTTTTTCCATCCCACTGAAAACCAAAACCTTTGATATATTTGGCAGCTTTAGTGTTACTCATTGCTGTTTGTATGTATTTGAATTCTGGCACATTAAGTGTCCCCAACCAAATGTTAACTTTACGATTCTCCTTTTCGAAGCGTGGTCCAAGATAATCGCCAATAAATAAGGCCAAATCTTGTGGTTGCCAAATACAACTTGGAAAAGTTTGCTCGGCCAATACCTCATTTTGTACATGTAAATCGCCAATTACAATTCCTTCTTTATCATAAGCATCAAAGAATTTTGAAAAATACAAAGCATATGACTTCAGCATCCCTTTTTGCATTTTGAATCCAGTGGTACCAGTTACAGATTCCATGTTGGGGGAAAGTGCATTGCATTTTGGGTTGGAAATACTAGCATAATTATCATTGGCTTTCATCCACGATGGCGGACACCATGGCGATGCAAAAAAACGCATTGCAGGTGAGTATTTCTGAGCTTTTTTGATGTATGGAATGAGGCAATTTTTATCACGTTCGATTGAAAAATTCTTCATTTCAAAGTCATTTTTGGTTTCATTAAACGAATAAAAATCGAGCGAATAATCACTCGCACCAATTGGCAAACGATTCAAACTAAAATTTGCTCCTTCGGGTGAAAACAAATCTTGAAAAATTTTTTCTTGTTTTTCGGCCGGAATCAATTTCAGCGCTTCCCATCCAAACTCGTTGAAACATCCTCCAAAACCTGTCATAATTTGCAGATTACGATCCGGATATATTTCAATGATTGAACTCTGATCATTTGATGTTTTTTTTACTACCAATGATTTTTCCGTAGTCCATGGATTCTTCTCAGTTGTTGAAGTCCATTCTACTTTTTGCGCTGATGCCAGGTAGCTAGTTAGCAGCATTAAAGCTGCAAATTTCATTTTCATTCTTGTAAATTCTTATCAGTTATTATTTTAATTTCTTTTATAGTAATATTTTTTTTGTGCCAACTATCAATCCGTCAATTTTAAAAACAACGATATAAATACCTTTTTGCATGTTGGAAGTATTTACCGAAACACTTTGAGCGCCAGCTTGTACTTTTTTATCATCTAGCAAAATATTAATTAGTTGTCCTGCAGTATTGTACACTTTCAATGAAACTGTTGAGGATTGTTGGAGATTAAATACTGTTTGAATTTGAGATATTGATGGATTGGAAATTACATCAAACCCTATTTCGGTAGATATTGTGTTTTTAATAGCAGTAGTGCCAATAATTTGTTCAAATAACACCGCATCTGCAATGGTTGAACCTACTGCATCGGCAAGTAATTTTACGTAGCCGGAAGTGCCCGCAGCAAAATTGTACATGCCTAAATAATTCCATTTACCTCCATTTACAGATAGGTCGATGGTTAAATTTGAGATTCCACTGGCATGTTGAATTTGTAATGGTGCGGCTGTAGGTCGACCTGCCCCACCAGCATATTGCATATAAATACGGTAATTCCCTGTTTGTGGGATGGTTGGCGTCCATTTAGCCCATTTTCCTGGGTTAGCAGTAGCGCTTCCATCTTGAGCATAGTTAGTGCCATAAAAACCTGCGGTATAGGTACTTATTGCCCATGGAGTATCAAATGTGCAAGCTGCATCGGTATTATCAACAATAATTTGCAGGTTGGCACTGTTAGGTGTTGGTATTGGTTCAATTTTCGCAATTGTATCATACGGAATAGTAGCCACTAAGCGTGCCACCGAATCTCCAATTTGATTGTATGCTGGTTGCAAATAATGTACAGTAGTAGTTTCAGGCTTCATCCAGCCTTTGTCAAAGAAAGTATTCGTTGAAGTAAATGCCACGAAAACATTGGGTGTATTTTTTGCAACCTCCATTTGAATACGTCTTACAGCATAGTTGGCATCTGTGGCTGTGGCAACCGTAACTCCATTTGTTACAAAGCCTTGCAATCCGGTGAGTACAATATAAAATGGAAGTTTTGGTCCAAATTGTGTACGAAAGCGGGCAATGACTTTTTCTAAAGCAGTTTTGTATTCTGCTTCAGTTTCATTTATAGTGCGAATGGCATTGGCATCTCTTTCACCTTGCATCCAAATTATACCAGAAAGTGCAAGCCCAGTAGCTTGTATGGCATTATTTACTTTATTTACTGCACTGTTAAAAACTTGCAAATTACCTGTATCGTCCCAAGTGCCATAAGGTGAAAGTTCAGCTTTTACGCCATTAGAAGCACCACCACGAGCCGCTGAAACCATATAAATGGGTTGATTAATAAGTGAATTTAAAGTTTTTGCAAATGAAGGACCAATACTTCCTGTACCAGCAGGTTCTAAATTATTGGACGTTTGACCCATTGGATCTTGCAAATGTTGTATGCTATTAGTCAGAGCATTATACTCAAACGCAGTTCCCACCACACACACCGGACTCAAAGATGCAGTTCCTTGACCAACGGCATTGCTTTGCCCAGCAACGAGGAATAATTTTCCATTCGTGGCTGAATGAACAGCTGCAAAAAATAGCAAGTAGATGAATAGAATTTTGGATTTCATTTTATATTTAGTTTGAAATATCTTTTTAGTCAATCATGAATTTATTACTACCAACTATCTTCCCATTAACATATAAAACAGCAATATATAAACCCTGCTTCATTGACGAATTGTTAAGCACAAAAAGTTGTTTTCCTGAATTGACAGTACAATCATTCAATACATTATTTACCAACCTACCCGAAGCATTGTAAACTAAGAGAGTGGCTTTACATTTATTTTGAACTTCAAATGCTGCATTTATTTCATTTCTTGAAGCATTGGACAAAATGCGAAGTTTATTTATTTTGGTTGCACTATTGTTAATTCCTGTGTTGATGTTTAGTTGTTCAAACAATACAGCATCTGCAACAGTATATCCAGGGGCACTTGCTTTAATCATTACATAATTGCTGGTACCTTTGAGTAAAAGATATTTTCCTAAAAAACGCCACGATCCATTATTAATAGTTTGATCAACAATGCAGGTGGTTAAACCCTCAGCGTGTTGAATTTCTACCGGTGCCGCAATTGGTCTATTACTTCCGGCAGTCCATTTCAGATAAACATTATAATCACCATTGGCTGGTATATTGGGTGTCCATTTTGCCCATTTAGTAGGGTCGGCTGCAGCAGTATTGTCCTGCCAGTAATTTACTCCTTCGAAACCAACAACACTAGTACTTGCAGTCCACGGTGAGTCAAATGTACATGTCGAATCAGTATTGTCAATAATGATTTGAGGATTAGATGAAATTGGCGTTACTGTACTAGTGTCAGCCGGATTAACAACTGGATAGACAGGATTCAATAATTTATAATATCGAACATAATCAAAAATGGCTGCTGATGGCAACTTGCTATCTGCAACACTATCAGTAGATCCCAAATAAGAAGCAATTGTGGTGAGCCAAATATTTGAATCATTGTGCTTTTGCTTAGAGGCATCTACAGTTCTTACTAATTTTCCTTCGAAATAAAAATTTATAACCGAAGGAGTAAATTCGCATCCAAATACATGAAAATCATCTGATAAACTAGGGGTTGTAACCTGTTTGGCACCTGAGTAAGTGTGAGTTCCAAGCCAGTTGTGCAAATTAGTTGAATATACAGTTTGGCTCCTCGAATCATTTTCACACACATCAATCTCTTGATATGCTGAAGTTGTAGCTGTTCCGCCACTTCCATTATGCCCCATCATCCAAAATGAAGTATGCCATCCCATTCCGACAGGAATCTTAAAACGGCTTTCGTAATATCCGTATCGAAAACCAGCTTTACTTATTACACCTGCACCGGTATATTTCATGGTACCAACGGTTTGTTTTTTTACATTCAAATATAAAAAACCATCTTGTACTGTTACATTTGCTGGTAATTGAGTACTCCAATGTTTGCTATCAGTTCGGTAAGTCCATTTATTGACATTGAGCGCTGTACTATCAAAATTATCTTCGAATATCAACTCACAATCGCCAATAACAGGACGGGTGATAATGGTTTGAGCAACTAAATTATTGATAAATGTAGAAATAAGAATAAAAAAGATAGTTGAAAATATTCTGATCATGTGATTTTCGGTGTATTATATGTGTAGATTTTGTTTTGTTAACGACAAACAGTAAACTTGAATCGCATATTATTTACTTTCAATAAATAAACACCTTCTGGTAAGCTGATTGTATTAAGTTCTTTGTCTGTATATTGACTTAGTATTCTTTGACCTTGTAGGTTAAAAATGTCAACTTTTGACATTGTTTTCAATCCCACAATTTGCAATTTGTCTGAAACTGGGTTTGGATAAATACTTATTGCCGATTGTGTTATATTGCTCAAACTTGTAGGCACATAAGGTGATCCAAACAATTCAAACTCATATACACGAGCGGTGTTGTTAGAAGTGTTAGTTATATATAAACGTACTTGACTTATTGTATCGGAATTAAAGCAACCCGAATACTCGCCATTAGCATTACCTGTTACCGAGTGAATATCAATCCAAGTACCAGCACTTCCTGGTTTTTGAAGTTTAAAATCGATTAATGGAAGGTTAAAACCTTGATAACCATTTAGGATATGACATGCATTAACTACAAATTTTCCACCCAAATCCACGGTAAGCCATTGAGGTGAACCACTTGCTGAAACCCATCGGTTGGCATCGGTTGCAGTTACCTGCCCATCAACTGCATAAGATGGAGAATATGTTCCATTCACCGAACTTGCTGTTACGTTTTTCTTTAAAGCAACGTTTGTTTGTATTGAACCCAAAACTTTAACTGTAGCTTCGTTTGAATAATAAGATGAATCTTGAGCGGCATTATAATATTTTACTCTGTAGGTAATGCTTCCACCTTTACTGGCTGACTCGTCGCGATAGTTTACAGTGTTTACATTAGATATATCTGCAATTAAGCTATAGTCGCCACAAAAATCTTTACGCTCTATAATACAACCACCATTATTAAAAATTGATTTACTCCAAACTAAGTCTGATGTATTAACTGCTGTACTTGTAGCTGTCAGTTTATTTTCAAAAGTATTAATAAAATTGAAAATATTCCCCGTTGTTTTAGTCATTATAATTCCGTATCGCACAAAAGCAGTATTGCCATTCAAAGAGCGCACATTTGCAGAATCAAGTTTATTATTGCTCCAGTAGATATCTACTTCGAAACCACCACGAGCACGCAATCCTTTAACGGAGCCCTTTGGCCATGCCTGTGGCAACGCAGGTAATAGGTTTATAACATAAAGTGAAGATGTATCGGGGTTGGAAGTGAATTTTCCAGTTTTTTCGGCCAATAATTGCGATTGCAGCAACATTTCGGTCACACATCCTGTGTAACCAAAATTGGCATCAATCTGAAACGGTGGATAAGAATCGAAAAAATTTGGTAATATTGATACTTTAAGCAAGCGAGTAACGTGAAGATATGCTAGTTCAGCTTCCTGCAAACGAGAAAATACGCCGATGCGCCATGCTGTACTCCATCCCACACCACTTTCGCCACGAGCAATAAGTGAAACTTTGGCAGCTTTGGCAAATTCAGGTGTGATTATGGGATTAATCTGACGAAAAGGATGAACACCTACCAAATGGGCAAAGTGGCGGTGGGTATCAGTTGGACTATCCACATCTTCCATCCATTCTTGCAACTGTCCCCATCTGCCAATTTGTGGACCAAGAAGTTGTGAGCGCATTTTCTTTATTTTTGAGCAATAAGCTGTATCTACATTCAATTGTTGAGCGGCTTCGATATAATTGCAGAACAAATCATAAATTATTTGTTGATCATAAGTTACACCCGGATACAGTGTACGGTCGCCTTCAACACCTGTTGGACCATGTTCGGGTGAGAATCCAGCAGGGCTAACTAATTTTCCATTAGCATTAGGAATTAGTTTACTTTCCCAATACTCAACAGTCTCTTTCAGAATAGGATACGCCTTGCTTTGTAAAAAAGTTTTATCTCTGTTGAAAGCATAATGTTCCCACAAATGTTGTGACAACCAAGCTGGTCCAGGGCGATTGATACCCCAAGTTGAGCCACCTCCCATGGTATTTACAGTGTTATAAATTATCCATCCTTTGGTTGTTTTCAATTCGGCAATAGTTGTTGCACGATGCACTTTTGCCAAATTGTCCAACCAGTCGATATAAGGTTGTGTACATTCTGATAAATTGGTTTGTTCAGACAGCCAATAATTCATTTGGATGTTAATATTTGTAGTCTGTTGTGAAAACCATGCAGGCGCCAAATCATTGTTCCAAATTCCTTGCAAATTGGCGGGCAAACCACCTGGACGAGAAGAGGTTATCAGTAAATATCGACCATATTTATAAAGTAATTCTTCCAAAAACGGATCACCCAACATACGTGCTTTTGCTTTGTAGGCTGTTAGTCTTTCGGATGTACTTTGTGTTGCATTATCCACACCGCCCAAATCAATTTTTAGTCGATTATACAAGGATTGAAAATCGGCAATATGATTAGCCATAAGTTCATCATAACTTTTGGCAGTTGCAGCTGCAATAGTATTGGTTACGCGAGTATGTGGGGCTGTGGTGCGGAAATTCTTAGACATATCGAGTAAAAAATCGGTACCTGCTGCCAGATACAATGTCAATGTGTCCGCTTGCGATACATTAATTCCTGCAGTATCGGTAACAAGTGTTCCACCAGCATTTTTTACAAAAACCTGTGCTTCAAATTTCATGGCGTTTGAAGTTAAACTTCCTACAGAAGTAATTCTGTCCGCACCAATAGTTATGACAGCACTGTGAGTATCAGTCAATTTCACCTTGCCAGTAATTTTTCCTGGTTGACTGGCTGTATACCGCACGACAAGAATATTATCGGGGTAACTGATAAAACATTCGCTTTTATAACTAACCCCACCTGCATCGTAAGTAACCCGATGAACAGATTCGTCCATGCGCAATTCTCGTCGATAATTAGTAATTGAAACTGTTGGCACTGTGAAGTATAAATTACCAAATGGCTGATATGCCCCAACCGTTGTACTTGTGCCATTTACCAACGAATGTTCGTTGAACTGTATACGCTCTGCAGGAAATGTTCCAAAAACCATCGCACCAAGAGTTCCATTGCCTAAAGGAAGGGCTTCGTTCCAACTTGTGGCCGCAGTTTTATACCAAAGTGTGTTATTTTGCGCAAACTGAGGAAATATATTTAAAATGAGGATGGAAAATGCAATCGTTAATTTATTTTTCTTTGTGACCATTTTAAGTATTTATTTTTGTTTACAATATTAGCCGTTATTATTGAAATAGATACAAAGATAGTTTACAAAAAAGTATAGGATATTACCGAAATAATAACAAATGGTGTATGTAATCAAATTCGTCCATTCAGAATAGGTCTATTTAACATGCAATATGTAACAACACATGTATAATCAACTTTTCAAAGGAAATCACTGAGTGGCTTAAAAACCATCTCAAAGAGATAAAGATGGTTTGAAAAAAATTCAAAGAATTTGTAGTTTTATTTGGCTTCAATTTTAATACTTTGCGCTTTGAAACCGGTCACTTCTGCACTTAGAATAATATTGCCAGCATTATGGTTACTTTGCACAATGGCTAAACATTTGCCAAAAAATAAATTTCGCTCTAATTTTTTTAGTGAATTATGATCGTTCTGATCACCATTATCTGTGCCTGCAACGGCGCCTTGTCCTTCTATTGAAAATTTAACTAGCTGATTGGCAAGTGGATATGCGGTTCCAAAATTATCTACCAATTCTACAGTCACAAAGGATAAATCTTTTCCGTCGGCAGCAATAGTTTTGCGGTCGGCGGTAAGTCGAATACTTGTTGGTTTTTCGGCTGTTTTAATTTCGCGGGTCAATACTACAATCCCATTTTTGCGCGACACAGCTTTCAAAGTGCCTGGTGTAAATGGTATACGCCAAAATACATGTAAATCGTCGCCCGTTTTGCTTTTTTTGCCAAGCGATTTTCCGTTTAAATACAATTCTACCTCGTCGGCATTATTATAATAAGCCCAAACATCTACGTCTTTGCCTAATTCCCAGTTCCAATGAGGAAAAATATACAACATATCCTTTATAGTCCATTCACTTTGGTACATATAATACACATCTTTGGGGAATCCTGCAAGGTCAATAATTCCAAAATAGGAGCTACGTGACGGCCACCAGTAGGGAGTAGGTTCACCCAAATAATCGAATCCTGTCCATATATATTGCCCAGCAATATGATCATTCTTTTTTACAATTTTCCACGTAGTTTCATGTGTTGTACCCCATGGAGCATGGTTGTTGTCGTAGGCAGAGCATTTTTGGAGAGGATTGCTGAATGGAATACTCCAATGTTTTGGCCAAATATACATACTATCTGATCGCATCAAATAAAAGCCACGTGTTTGAAGCGATGAAACCGATTCGGAGACCAAAAATGGTTTGGTGGGAAAACGTTTCGTAATATCGGCAAATTCATTTTCGTGGTAATTGAAACCAATAATATCCAATGAACCAGATATAAACAAAGGATTTTGATCTCCAGTTTCGTTAGCAGCTGCCGATACTGGTCGTGTGGAATCCGACTGTTTTACTACTTCGACCAAACGAGTTGTTAGTAACGCATTTAGGTTTACTTTTCCCGATTTTAAATCTTCGGGTTTAGTGTCTTTTGGAGCATTTAAGAGTATATTTGCTTTTTGTAAGTCGAGATTTTCGGCATCATTATTTGGCCATTGCTCGCCTACTTCATTGCCTATGCTCCACGAGAAAATCGATGGATGATTGCGGTCACGCACTATCATGTCAGTTAAATCGCGCTCATACCATTGCGGAAAATCTTTGGAATAGTCGAAAGTAGTTTTTCGTTTCTTCCACATATCAAAAGCTTCGTCCTGAACAATAAAACCCATGCGGTCACACAAATCGAGCAATTCGGGCGCTGGTGGATTGTGAGATGTTCTGATACCATTACATCCCATAGTTTTAAGAATCTGCAACTGTCGTTCTATAGCTCGTTTGTTAACAGCTGCGCCTAATGCACCCAAATCGTGATGATTGCATACACCATTTATTTTTACACGTTTACCGTTAAGAATAAACCCTTTTTTTATATCAAAAACAAAAGTACGAATGCCTACTGATGTTTCATAAACATCCAGTATTGTTCCATTTTTAAATATTGATGTAATTACTTTGTATAAATATGGATTTTCGATATTCCATAACGTAGGATTTTTTACCAGTAAATCGGCAGTAACTTTGGAAGTTGATTTGGGTTGAATTTTAATCTCTGTTTCGGTTTTAGCTATATTTTTGCCTTTAGCATCAATTAAAACTTGCTTTACAGTAACTGTATTGTATTGACTAGTAGTGTTTTTTATTTTTGTCTCAATATTTATTTTCGCCGATTTTTTACTGACTTCTGGTGTGGTAATATAAGTTCCCCATAAGTCAACATGTATTGGGTTGGTGACAGTTAGCCATACATTGCGGTAAATTCCTGACCCTGAATACCAACGCGAATTAGATTGTTGTGAATTATCGACCCGAACAGCAATAACATTTTTTTCTCCAAACTTTATAAATGGTGTTAAATCGTAGCGAAACGAAATATAACCATAAGGACGTTTTCCGACCGAAATACCATTTATCCACACCTCACTATTGCGATATACACCATCGAAATCGACGTATATTTGTTTGTTTTTTAATGATTTATCAATCAAAAAGGATTTTCTATACCAACCCAATCCACCAGGTAATGCACCACCACCCGGACTTGCTGGATATTTTTTATCAAAATCCGATTCTATACTCCAATCGTGTGGTAAATTGAGTTTGCGCCATTTGCTATCGTCGAAACTAGATGCTGATGCTTTAAAAGCAGTATCAGTTAACGCAAACTTCCAATTTTCGGTAAAATCTTGTGTTCTTGACTGATTATTAGCTAATAAAGATATTGATATAAATAGAAATGTAATTAAAAACGAATAATAATGACGCATACCTTCTGTTATTTAAATAATGAGGGTACAAATATATTACTATTAAGCGGTTAGAACATGTTGAAAAAAATAACAATAGGTGTCTATAAATAGAATAAAATGAACTATTTTGCGAAATTAAAACCACTATTCGGTTTTTTTTATATGGTCATTATAATTGTTTTGAACATCGAATTTAACCTTTGCTTAGTGATTTGGGAATAGACTTATACAAAGTGGTACTATTGTAAGTAAGTGGAATTAAATAATGTCGTATTATTCAATGGGTCGTTATAAAAAGTTGTATTGAGTTGATTAATATGGGTTTAAATAGCATAAATTAACTGATTGTAGCTTTGCTCAAAACAAAGAGTAAACGCAAAGCCGCTAAGTTTTAAATACCTTATATTCAACAACAAGAGAAAGAACGCTAAGACAAAAACTTTCAGTTTTTCTTTGCGGCTTTGCAACTCAGCTGCTTTGCGATCAAAAAAAATATTTTATAACGAACTATTGTTATTAGAAACACCAGATAATTAACTAATCATCTGTTTTATCCATTCTTCCAAATCAATTTCATTCCCCAATCCCAAGTGTTTCTTTATTCTTTTCCTTCGTCCATACATGGTCTCTTTACTCGAATTCAACAAAACACAAGAGTCTGAAATATCCATTCCCAAGCTGATTAGCACAATGGCTATTATATCGGATGGAGTCAGTTCAGTATATTTTTCCTTTAAATCTGTTATTTTGTTGTTGAACAAACTGTTTGTCTCGTCAATATAATACTGCCATTCACTTTTTACTAATATCACTTGATTTATCATAGTTTCAACAAACTCTTCGTGTTTCTTTGGATTTAATACACCTTGTTGGATTCTATTAAAACGGAGTGTCATTTCAATTCTTTGCTGAAGTTTGGACAATAACAGTTCATGCTTTTTGCTATTTTCCAATCCTTTTTCTCTTAATTCAAACTCCAGCTTTTGTTGCTTTATTTCAAATTCCGCTTGTTTCTCTTTATTTTTACTATCTCTTCGTTGGAACAAATATAGAATTATAAGTACTAGTATTATCAACATACCAATAAAAATAATTTTAGTACGGTTAGCTATTTTTAATTCAGCACTTTCCTTTTCTTTTTCTGATAAGTCAAATTGCTTATCAATCTTATATGACTGACTTTGAAGATTTTTCCGAAAAACTGTATCTTGATTTAAGTATGCATTTTCAATTAAATGATATGCTTGTCTGAAATCATTACGACTTTCAAAAACTGCTGCTCCTGTCAAATTTTTTAGCTGTTCCAGTTCGTTATTACCTTTTTCTTTATTTGCTATTTTTAAATAATAAGATGCCGAATCGGGCATATTGATTGTTGAGTAAATATATGCAAGAAACGAAGCATTTCGGATTTTAAGTTCCGAACAATGAATAAATCCATTAAGTAAATAACATATTGCCTGTCTCGGCTTTTTCCTATTTAACAATTCACCTTGGCGTGACATAATAATATAATACAAGGTATTATCATTTGCTTCTTTTGCCAATTTCAATGCTTTGTTTGAATACAACAGAGTGCTATCAAACGGGTATTCTAATTCCAAACACATATTGGATAATTCCAAATATGCTGAAGCTAGACATTTTTTATTTCCGGATAGTTTAAAAAAAACAAGAGACTTTTTAATGCAAACTTTTGCCTGATGATAATTTTTATTTAGCTCATAAATATACGCCATATTAATTGACACCAGACCGATGGTATTGTACTCTTTTGTTCCGTCCAATGCTAAAGCTGCATTTTTGTAGGCTAACATTGCTTTGTTTTCTTGTTGTAATAAGTCCGAAACGCAGCCCAACACATAGTAAGAAGTTCCACAGTATTTTTTTAGATGGCTATTGGCATAGTAATTAACGGCTATGTTAATCAAGCTATCCGATTTTATGTCCAAGTATAATTTATACCGTGCATGTGTATAGTGCAAACACCATGCGGCATAATCGGATTTTGACAATTGTTCGGGCTTGTTGATGCCCGATAAAAGTTGATAAGCACTATCGGGGTGTTCGTTCAGCAAACTTTCTGCTTTTAGTATAATAGCATTGTCGGTATAAGATGAACCGCAAGCCGTAAGTAGCAAACAAAGAATACTCAAAAGAAATATCTGTTTTTTCTTCATTTTTCTTATTTTGGTTAGTTAAATATAGCCCTTTTCATTAATGAAGAGTTGACTGTACCGTATAAACATTTTAAACACAGCCTATCACATTCATTAATAGGTAATTAGAATTTGACTAAAAGACTTGCTGTACCGATGTATTTTTTGCTAATCTAATGTACCATGAGTAACTTTGGGTACAAAATTAATAAAAAATAATCAATTATTAAATTAAAACATTTTCATTATGAGAAAGCCTATTTCATTTATCGTGCTATTATTCTTAGCTGCATTTACAGTTACAAATGCAATAAACGTTCCAATTGAAAGAAACTTGAATTCATCAAGTGGTTCCCGTCAAAGAGCTCCTATGATTATTCCGGTAACTGTCGATTTATCTGCAACCGATCTTTATTTCTATTTCACAAGTTCTGTAGGTGAAGCCACTATTACTCTAACCGATAGTAATGGTTCTATCGTTGATCTGCAATTGTTAGATACCGACACTACTAACGAATTATATATTCCAGTGGATGGTTTAGAAGCAGGTGACTATACGTTTACTATTAGTTATGGAAGTATAACTTTGAATGGTTCATTTGCAATAGAATAACTACCGCAAACAAGCAAAGTAACAAGCGATACAGCCTGAAAAGACATGTAAATGTTATGATAGTGAATAATCCCAACCCACAACCATCATTTATTTCACTGCCTGAAAAATATAATGTATGGGTCTTAAAAGCAGTATCGTTTGAAGCTTCGCTAATTATTTAGCTCGTTAAATTACCTATTTTACAACTAGCAATTGATTTTGTAGCCAAAGAATGAAAGTATATAGCCTTGGAATAATACTTTCTTTACTTGGAATAAAAGTATCCAGTCTTGGAATAAATGTTTCCGTCCTTGGAATAAAAGTTCGCAGCCATGGAATAAAAGTTTCTTTCCTTGGAATAAAACATTCCATACTTGGAATAAAACATTCTTTCCTTGGAATAAACTATTGCAACCTTGGAAAAGAAACAGTAAAAAACAATATAAATAACTAATGGACAAAAAATAATGTCATATAAATAAAAAAGAATAGAACACGGATTTGACGGATTAAGCGGATATACACGGATAATATTTAAACGGATTGAAAACTGATTAAAGTCATGTAAACATGACTGATAATACCTAAACTATTGAAAATCATTCCGATTTATCGGAATTAAAATCCGTTTTTTTTATCCGCTCAATCAGCGTTTATCCGCGTTCAATTCTTTTTCTTTTTAATACATTAAATACGACATTATTTACTTCCACTTACTTAAATAACTAATGGACAAAATATAATGTCATATAAATAAAATGAATAGAACACGGATTTGACGGATTAAGCGGATATACACGGATAATATTTATACGGATTGAAAACTGATTAAAGTCATGTAAACATGACTGATAACACCTAAACTATTGATAATCATTAATTACGTTGATTTTCGATTCCGATTTGTTGGAACCAATGGTCATTGACTAACGAGAGATAATTAAAATCCGTTCTTTTATCCGCTCAATTAGCGTTCATCCGCGTTTCATTCTTTTTCTTTTTGGTTCTACCTCTTTTTGTGTGGGTTGATATTTTTAAACCATTAAAGCAACAAGTAAAAGATGATAACCACATAAGGCACAATAGTTCACAATAGGATAAATGCTTAAAGCTTTTATAATTCATCTTATAATACCGTAAGGTATTTGTCTATTGTGTGCTTTTTTTTTCTTTTAAATATCTTCTATTGTGCCTATTGTGGTTTTATTTTCTTTATTTTTAAAGGTATTTTTCAATAAACCCATACAATTGAGTGTAGAACTTTCTTTTTAATACAATTATACGACATTATTTACTTCAACTTTCTTAATAAATTATTTTTTTTTCATTTTATCAATCAGATTTTTAAACAATTAATTATTTTAGATTATGCCAGATTACATCCCTCAGAACGATGCCGACATGAACGTGTGGCAAGGGAATTTAGTAACAATTGTAGAACCCAACATAACTGTTTGGGGCATTTCTACCGACGATTTTGCAGTAGTAAAATCTAAACAAAGCACTTGGACAACAGCATATTCCAAGGCAAGTAACAAACAAAACCGCACAGCAGCTGATGTATTATCCAAAGACCTTTCGGGTGATGATTACAAAAAAACAATACGCAGTTTTGTAGCACAATGGTTAGCTAACAATACAAAGGTTACCGACACCGACCGCACCCGTATGGGTCTTACTGTAAAATCAGGAACTCGCACACCAACTCCTGTGCCAACAACAAGCCCTGTGGGAACTATTGATTTTTCTGTACGTTTGCAACATTCTATTCACTTTTACGATGAAGCATCAGCACATAGCAATGCAAAACCAGTTGGTGTACATGGATGCGAAATTTACATGAAAGTGGATGGCGATGCCCCTAAAGCTGCTTCAGAATTGAGCTATGTAGGAACTTGCACTGCCTCACCATTTACGAGCAAATTTGATGGTTCAAAAGCAGGTAAAACTGTTTATTACTGGCTACGATGGGTAAATACCCGTGGTGAGGCTGGCCCGTGGAGTACAACAATAAATGCTATGGTGGTGGGATAAGTCTATAATAATTTTTCCAATTTGTTAGCAAACGAATTGGAAAAATTTGAAAACAAAAGACTATAAACTGTGCTAAAGTAGTGCCTCCGTAGTTACAAACCTGCACCCACGCTGGCGCGGGTCTGGATAACCAATGATTGTTTAATTTTTAAATTTCCAATTAAAAAAACATAAAATCAATTTATTGCTAAAAATACATATATATGAAAAAAAAAATTCTTTACTCCATTTTCTTTAGTTTCTTTTCAATAAGTGTTTTAACTGCGCAAACACAAATACCTGAAGGATATGTTCCAGGTAACCGAACAATATCTGCTTCTCTAGAAAAAAATATACTATTTAATGCTACATCCCGATTTACAGTTACTCAGACAGGAAAGCAGGGTTTTGATAGCAATGAACTGTCAAAGTTATTTGATGGAAGTATGGAAGTAAATTATACTTGGGGTATTCCAATAAGTTCAAATGATCCAATGATAATTGAAATAGACAATTTACCAAATGTACATGTTCAAGTAGGAGCTTGGGTTGGGTTTAGTACCCGATATTGGCCTCCAAAGAAATTCAAGATAGAAGGTTGGGATAGTTGGAGTACTAATAATTGGGTTACTATTTCCGACATTGACAATAATACTTTGGAACAATATATAGTAAAAGTTCCTTATGGTTCATTCACAAAACTAAAGTTTACCTTTTTCGATGGTTGTCCTTCTTCAACTCCTGGTGGTCAAATGGGAGTTTCAGAAATCTATTTTATTCATCCCGAAGCTGCACAAGCCTATGATGGATTATTACTTAAATGTAATACTAATGGTAGCGTAGGAATAGGAACTACAACACCAACTGGAAATTTAGAGGTTGCAAATTCTACAGGTGGTGTGCTGTCTATAAGTACAAATAAAATTAATGGATCAGTAGCATCACCATTATTTCCAAGAATAGATTTTCTTGGATATGACAATGGTAACAAAGCACGAATATCAGCTACAGAACAAACTTCCAATACTTATGGTTCAAAGTTATCTTTCTTTGTTAATGATGGAATTAGCGCAACAAGCCTAAAAGAAAGATTGACAATTAATGCTAATGGTAATGTTCTAATTGGTACAACTCTCGCTGATCCAACTAATGCCCTGCTTACCGTTAATGGTACAATTCATGCCAAAGAAGTAATAGTTGATGTAAATATACCAGCCGACTATGTATTCCACCCTTCCTACAACCTAATGCCACTCAGTCAAGTAGAGCAATACGTAAAAACCAATAGCCACTTGCCCGAAATACCATCAGCTGCTGAGGTAATTAAAAACGGTGTAAGCATTGGCGAAATGCAAAACAAGCTGCTGCAAAAAATTGAAGAACTGACGCTGTATGTGATAGAGCAACAGAAAGAGATAAATATGTTGAAAAAAGCGAAAAAATAAAAAACATATCTCGCACCCGCATATAGTCCCTCTCAAAAACTCTATTACCTATTCCTTTCTCTTAAACTCAAAAAAATCCTTTCTCTTTTAGGAGAAAGTACCCGTAAGGGGATAGAGGTCGGAGAAAGTACCCGAAGGAGGATAGAGGACTGTAGAGAGGGAAGGCGGTGAGGTAAATCAATCCACAGACTCTTATGAAAACAACAATACATCTTTTCTTCATCGCCTTGTTATGCATTGTATTACAAGCTAAAGCGCAAACCGTAAGTTTTAGTTACGATAATGATGGTAATATATACCAACGTAAAGTGCTAACAGTTGGTCCAGTCGGGGTCAAAGCTTTATCTAAAGATACCGTTTCGGTTTCCGAAGTAATTGGTCAGCAAAAGGTAATCCTATATCCTAACCCTACCAAGGGGCAATTTCAAGTGTCTGTAAATATACTTGATAGCAAACAAAAAAACTACTATAATTTATATTCTCTCTCTGGCATAAAACTAACAGGGAAGAACATATCTAGTGAATTGACAAATATAGACATTTCCAGCTATCCAGTAGGCACTTATCTGCTGGATATATTCTTGGGCGATAAAGTATCACGTTGGAAAGTAATTAAACAATAAAAGATGATATTATGAAAATAAAATACATATTTGTTTGCCTTTTGGCAAGCATGGGCATAGTGAATGCGCAGTACCAAAACTATGATTTACAAACCACTAACGATGCTGCCAATACCTATATTGGAAGAGATTATGTGCGGTTGCTGCCCGGATATTCATTTAAGGCTGGTACAGGCAGTATAATGAATGCAAAAGTGCAAAGTGGTTTAACTCCCGCAGCAGCCGCTAACTTTCTGTCTATTGCCAACCCCACCAATAGCCCTACTGTTACTCCCGAAACTTTGACAGCCATAAATACAAGCGCGGCAGTGGGTCAAATTCCCATTTCTTCGTCGGTGAGCCCAAGTGGTGCTAAATGTTACAATGTACCCATAGAAATAGTGCCAGGACGACAAGGTTTTCAGCCCAACATCTCGTTATCCTATAATAGTCAGGCTGGAAATGGCGTAGTGGGCATAGGATGGAACATTAATGGATTATCATCTATTGAAAGGGTGAATAAGAATATGTTTTTTGATGGGATGAATGATATACCTGCATTAACTATTGAAGATGTATTTACGTTGGATGGAGTAAGATTAATCAAAAATATACAAACAAGTACTTCTACTGTATTTAATTTTGAAACTGTGACAGGAAATACGCAAGTAATAGCGTATGTAAATGGAGATATTATAAAGTATTTTAAAGTTTTATATCCCAATGGGTCTGTAGGTATTATGGGTTATACTAGTAATACAACCTCAAAACTTTCGTATCCAATAACCACATTGACTGATTTGAATGGAAGTAAAATTACATTTTCATATAATATTGACGAAACAGGCAATACAACTACTGTTAATAGTGGAGGTTATATATCTATGAGTACAAATATGAATAATGAAGTATATTATATCGATGAAATCAATTATGGAAAGTGTGCTGATAAACTGGACTTTAGTAAAATAAAATTTAGTTATGAGAGTCGCTCAGATGAAATCTTTTCTCTTCAATCAACAACAACATGTATTTATAGGAAGCGATTAAGCAAGATTGAATCATTTGCAAATACTGATTTGATAAGAACTTATTCATTAAGTTATTCCAACAATGACCCTAGATTACCTTCCAATCAGAACGATGTGTCACGCCTAAAACAGATTAGTAGCTTTATAAATACAGGAAGTTCTGTAACTGACAATTTAAATCCTTTGAAGTTTTATTATGGTGAGAGTGGAACAATATCTACGAGTGTTCAATCAACAACATTGATAAATTCAAATTTTGATTTAACAAAAATCAATATAGTTAGAGGAAAATTTGATCTTAATAATCATAATGATGCATTTTTGGTTTATCCTAAAAAAGATTTCTTTACTGGCAATTATTTGACTGGTTATGTGTTGACTTACCCAACTCAAGAGAATATAAAAGTGTATCAGAATTTAAATGGGTCTATTTCAACGCCATATAATATCACTTCTGAACAAGGTTTTTTAGGAGTTTATTCCGCAGATATCGACGGAGTCGGTTCTGATAAAATAATAAAAATAAATTCAACAGCAATAATACAGGATCGAGAGATTTTAAAATTTAAAATATATAAATCAAACCCATCATTAGGTATAGTATTAGATAGAGAGTTGTCTTTAAGTCTTAGTGCAATTACTTTTCCGGCTGAAGCGCCATATCCATCAGTTACAACTATAATACCTAAAGAATTTTACACTGGCAATTTCACTGGGCATGGAAAAACAGATATTTTATGTGTACCTATAGAAATACCTGCTAGTAGCTCTATTTTGAGTTTTGATGGAAGTAATATTAATGTAGTAAATGGTGGCAAACTTTTTAGCAAAACAAGTAATACCTATATCTACCCTATGGATATAGATGGAGATGGACAAACAGAAATTGTATATGTTAGAACTACTAATACAAAAGTGTATAAATATAAAAGTGGGAGCGGTTTTGTAGATGTAGCAACATGGGTATTAACGAAGTCTGATTTTGACAATAGGCAGATTCAATTCTCTGATCTCAATGGAGACGGCAAAACTGATATTATTATGTCGCCAAAAGCAGCAACAACTTATTGCTATACTTACAATAATGTCACAGTTGGTTCATGTGTTAAATGTCCATATTGTGGAGGTTTAAATGGTATAATAGATCCAGTTGGGATGGGTCCTAGTTATCCTGGAGCTAAATGTTCAAATTGCAATATATATTTGGATTATTCTGTTTTGCATCCTAATTGGGCAACTTATATTCCACCTGGGACTTTTAATGTTCAAAATCATAGATGTTGTGTAATTTGTGGTCAAAATACACCTTGGAATGGTACATGTCCAACACATGGAGTGTCAGTTTCAAAATATAATTATTACTTCACATTATCTGGAACTTATGATAAAAAGTGGAGATATTTATATTCAAATGGTTTAGGTACTCCATTGGTAATAGAAAAGGATTTTGTAAACAGAGAATATAATCATCAATACTCTATTCAAGACATTGACGGGGATAATACACCCGAACTAATTGTGAACATGAATGGCGGTATTAAAATATATCCATACCGTGATAATAACCAAGCATTTGATATTACACCAATTAGCACTTTCAACATCTCGAATGCATCTGAATTACTAAGTCTTGATATAGTATCACAAACCATGAATTATGATGTAAACTCTGAAAAGAATTTCTCTCAATTGATAGCACTAACTAAAACAGGCATTGATAAATACACATTTTCTCAAAACCAAGCCAAAAACAACCAAATATCATTAATGATTAACAGCTTGGGTATAGCAGATAAAACCAATTACGACCAATTGCATCAAGGAGCTAATTACATACCAGGCACTACCGCAACATTCCCCAACACCGACTTTCAAGGTCCACTTTGGGTAACTACGCAAAATAGTGTAATGTATAACAAGCAGTTGATTAGCAATACAACCTATAATTACACAGGAGCTATTTTGCACAAACAAGGATTGGGATTACGAGGATTTACGTCTATGAAAGCTACTGACCTTATGACAAACAAGGTGGTTAGCACCGAGTTTGACCCTTATAAAATGGGAGCAGTGGTAAAACAAACCTCTGACAGGGAAGAATCAACTTTCGACTATACTTTTACCAACTATAGTAATGCAACTGGTGGCATCAAAAAAATGAAATTACAGCTGAACAACAAAACTGTTACTGATAAAATGAAAAGTAATACTGCAACTGTTACTTATACAGATTACGATGATTATGGAAATGTAGGTACAGAAGTAACTAATTTCAGTGGGGATATTTTAAATAAATCGACCATTGAAAACGCTTGGGATAACAAAGTAAATGGTAACATTTATATGTTAGGAATGCTTACAAATAGAAAAACTACAACAGAGCGGGGGACTAAAACCTTTGTTCAGAATGAAGGGTACGAGTATTATGATGAAACCAAGAAATTCAGATTGCAGTTTATTCGCAAATCTGTTTACAAAAATGGGCAAACAAAAATGCCTCTTGCAGATACTGAATATAAGTATAATGTCGATTATGGAACATTGAGTGAAGAAACAGTACATAATACAATAACAAATAATGCTGCAGATGATTTGACAACTTCATATACCTATTGGGATGATGACAAGTGTTCGTTGAAAACTAAAACCGATCCGATGGGGCTTGTTACTTCTTATTCATACTATCCCGGCACACGGCTATTGAAGGATGTAACTGATTATTTGGGCAATACAGTTACATATAGTTACGATAACTGGAGACGAAAAAACAGTGAAGTGAGTAAAGTAGGTACCGATATTATCACTACTACGCTAGGTTTAGTATGGAATACAGAATCTGAACCTAAAAGGCTCATCCAACAAACCACAACTACCACTGGGCAACCAACTGTTACAACTTATGTTGATGTGTTTGGCAGGGAAACCCGCAAAGCCATTGCTGGATTTAAAATTAAAACAAATGTATTTGCCGACAAAGAATACGATAACTTTGGACATCTGAAAAGCAGTTCTGCACCTTATAACTCAACAGAAAGTCCTTTGTGGACAACCTACGATTATGACAAGTATGACAGACCCTTGAAAGTGTTGCAACCCAACGGAAGTACCACAACTTATACTTATACTGGTAATACAGTAAGCGAAAACAAAAATGGTGTGGCAACTTCTAAAACAACGGACTCAACAGGTAAAACCACTGCAACTACCGATGCAGGTGGTGAGGTGAAATATACCTATAAAGCAGATGGACAACCCGAAAGTGTAGATGCAGCAGGAGTAGTAACAAGTTTTGAATATGACGATTATGGCAGGCAAAACAAACTGATTGACCCAAGTGCAGGCACTATACAAACAGATTACAACGATGCCATTCATACGATAACTCAAACTATGAATAGTGGAAAAATTATTACTACCGTAACCAATAAATATGGACAACCAATAACAAAAACAACACCCGATTTTACAACTACCTATAGTTATGATCCTACCTATAAACGACCAACTGGAAGTACTACTACAAATGGAACGTCTAAAGGTATAGAATATGATACGTATGGTCGTTTATGGAAATCAACCGAAACCGTAAGCGGGAAAACATATCAGGAAGTATATGGGTATGATAAAGGACGGATAGGAAACATTAATTACAATACTGGTACAGAAAGTTTACTTACCAATCTTACTTCGGTGGTTTATAAATATAATGGTAACGGATATTTGTACCGATTAGAAGATGCTGCGTGCAATAGACTGTGTGAAGTAGATAGCGTAAATGAGTTAGGGCAAGAAAAATCGGTATTGCTGGGTAATGGGCTCACTACCACCAAAAACTACACACCCGAAGGACTGTGGACAAATGTAACCACATCGAATGGTATTCAAAATATGAATTATGACTTCAACCGCATAAACGGAACACTGACTTCGCGTACCGATGTTACACGAGGTTTGTCCGAAAGCTTTGCTTACGATGGTCTTTATCGCCTGAAAAGCTTTGGTTCAAAAACTATGGATTATTACCCTAACGGAAATATAAATACCAAAAGCGATGTGGGTGCTGAAAGCATTTATAAATATAATGATGATACCAATACCAAACCATATACATTGTTTAAAATATATAATGCCACAACCGTGGACTTGGCCAATCAGCTGGATATTGATTACACTGTTATGTCGCGTCCTACTTCCATACGGAATACCTCTACGGGTTTAAGTGCCACGTTTACTTATAACGATGGTTACGATAGAGCAACTATGCAAATAAAACAAGGCACTACTGTAACCATGAATAAAACTTATTTTGGTGGTGGAAAGTACGAAATAGAAACAGTGGGAGGTATTGAAAAACAACGCCTTTACGTAGATGGTTCGCCTTATAATGCTTCCGTATTACTCGAAAAAACTGGTGCGTCAGCTATACAATCTTACTATTTACACAGAGATTATTTGGGTAGTATTACCCAAATCACAAATAATAGTGGTAATTTTGTAACTGAATACAGCTATGATGCGTGGGGCAGAATGAGAAATCCACTAAACTGGACAGCTTATCCACAAGGTTTACAGCCTACAATGTCTTATGGTATGCGTGGTTATACAGGGCATGAACAATTGAACCAATTTGGTATCATCAATATGAATGCGCGCTTGTACGACCCAGTATTAGCAAGGTTCTTAGCTCCCGATCCTTATGTTGGCTCTGGTTTGACGAATGATTTTAATCGTTATATTTATTGTAGGAATAACCCATTGATGTTTATTGACCCGAGTGGGGAATCTCCATGGTCGTGGATAAAAGACCAATGGAATAATTTTTCAAATTTCATGAACAAAACTTTTCCTAATGGTTTTGAAATTGGGTATGGAGCTGGTTTACCTGGCAATAATGGTCGAGGCTTTTTTTATAACGGAAATTTAAATGGTAACTCCAGTTTTGGAGGTAATTATAAAAATGGTACATTTACAACAACAAGTAATTATAATGGATATGTATCAAATTATACAGTGTATAGTCAAAAGACAGACCAAACAGCATATCAAGTAAGGAAAGCAGAACAAGCTGGGATACAGACAAGTCAACTCATAAATAATCTTTCCAACGGTACTGGTATATTCATTTCGGTAGGACAAGAATTGAAATATCCAAGTAAAATTGCATATACTACATTGCAAGGAACAGAGGCATTTGTTTCTAGCAAACAAGTACTTGGAGTCCTTGAAGGTGCAACAAAATACAATATTTATGCGGGCACAGTTGTAGAAGGTCTAATGGTGCTAAGCGGGAAAGAAACTTTTGTGAATTTTGGTAATGACACAGGTGTATATATATCGCTTTATGTTATTTCTGCTGCTGGTTGTGGTGTTCCTGCTTTGTTCCTGACAGTTGGCTGGGTTATGTATAGAAATGGTGCTTTTGATAGAGTGAATTTCACTCCAGAGTATCATGAAAATAATTATGTTCCAAATACTATTCTGCCGCAAGATGCTATAAAGCCACAATATCAACCTGCAGATGTTCCTCAAATTATGTATTTTCATCATTAAACAATAATAAAAAACATGTTTAAAGAATTTTGCTATTATCTATATGAAATACACACTGGAAATGAAAGCGATAACAATAAATTTTTTAGTGCATTAATAGGGATTTCATTTTTTCAAGGAATGAATATACTCACTTTATGGGGAGTCCTTAATTCTTTATTTGGTATTGTAATATCAAATGATTCTATTGTACCTGTGGGTATTTTTCTTTCAGTTTCAATTTCAATTGTAAATTATTTTCATTTGTATTGTAAAAGAACTGAAATAATAAGAAAAGTGGAGGGGTTTACATCAAAAAGAGAAAAGGTTGGTAAAATAGTTTTTGTTATATATATATCTACAACATTATTTTTGTTGTTTTATATAATGAACAACTTTGCTGCGTTGAGTTTAGTTATTAAATGAGAAAAGATCTCAGATAGGTGTAGTGTAGACCAGTCCTCCGTTCGGCGAAGCGTAGTTTGGTGGTCTTGGTTGTTCGGCGTATGGCTCTAGCTGGTTAGTAGTGGGGATGTTGGCGAAAATGTCTTTAACACCACCTGTCCTTCGGGATATGCCCCACGCTGGCGCGGGTCTGTGACCCGTGCCAATACATAAAAGATAAGAAACTTTCTTTTTGAATAGCACAGGTCACAGACCTGCGCTAACGTGTGAAGATGGAATGTTGGATATATTAGTTATTGAATCATGGCATGGACAAAAGTATTGATATTTAATTGTTTATATTGGCACGGGTCACAGACCCGCGCCAGCGGGGGGAATACAATGCGGTGAAAAGTTGGAATGAGTCATCCTACTCAAGTATGAAACCAACCTTAGGCCAATATTATAAAAAATATGACGATTATGAAACAATGAGCTTAGCTCCAGTATTTAAGCCTCAGGACTGGTTTAACCTTGTCGATAGGGCGAATACGTCTTACGATTGTTATTCATTTCCTGTAGGTAGGGCATTTCCTGTTTGGTAACACATATAAAAAATATGAAAAAATATTTTAAACCATTATTTCTTACTTTACTATTAGTTTGTGCAGTAAATACAAGTGCTGGGGAAACGCCTGTGAAGCATATTATACCCGATAGTATTGCCAATCGTAGTTTTAGCGAGTTGCTGACTAAGTTCGGGAATAAACAGAAATACAAATACTGGCAGTGTATGTCCTGCTTTGGTATTGCCGAACAGTATTATAATGACACGCTGTATATCAATGGACATCCTATTGTAGCCGAGTGGGGCGATTCTACGAAATATCGTTCAATAGCAAGAAAAGAATTGCATAGAACATGGTTTCATTACTCGTCTGGCGAAGACGACCCAAGCGGTTATTATATAGCTGCAATAGATACAGCTCCATCCACGTGGATATATTGATTAGCTGAGTAAGGTTTGGCACTGTTGGGTGGGATTTATTTCTAATCCCACCCTATGTACTATGAGGAATTGTATTCCGATAAACAAAAGTTTTTTTTAAGAACGGATTAAAAATCCTAAGAATACAAGAGTTGGGATTAGAAAAAAAATCCCAACAACGAAGTAGCATTATTTGTACAATTAAAGAATATATCCGGTGGGACGAGGAGAAGAAATTGGTACACGTGTATATAACAAGCTAAAGGAATATGATGCATTGGGACCCTGTCCACATGGATATAATGATTAGTTGAGCAAATTTTGGCACTGTTGGGTGGGATTTATTTCTAATCCCACCCTATGTACTATGAGGAATTGTATTCCGATAAACAAAAGTTTTTTAAGAACGGATTAAAAATCCTAAGAATACAAGAGTTGGGATTAGAAAAAAAATCCCAACAACGAAGTAGCATTATTTGTACATTTAAAGAATATATCCGGGGGGACGAGGGATATTTTCCCATTGTAAGGTCACAACATAGTTTTGATAAACTCAAAAACGTTGTACGAAAGGATAGCACTAATTATAGCTTATATCCAAACTCTATAACCCAAACAAGTACTGTAAAAGATTCTACTACAAATCTAATTGATTTAACAACCAAGATAGTTACTACTTTTACAGGTCCATCAACTGGTTTAACACCTTATTTACCTGCAAAAATAACCACCACCCGAACTCAAAATAACCAATCAGCGAGTCGAGTAACGGATTATGCCTACGAGTATGCTGCGTCACCAAATATATATAGAATTACAAAAAGTACTGAAACTACCGACATGGGTGACACTAATCAAGTGGTTACTACTTATTCTAATCCTGATGAGTGGGGACACATGCAGTCTATTTCGGTAGTTGCCAATGCTAAAACACGTAGCTCATCGATTTTGTATAAACCTTCGGGACGGTTTATTGCCAGTAAAACCAACGCATTGAATGAAACCACCAACTACAATTGGGATGAAACATTTGGCTTGCTCTATAGCGAAACAACCAAAGTAGGCACTAAGGATAGAACTACGATCTACAATTACAACAGCTGGGGACAACTGGTAGAAACCGCCTATCCTACAGGTATTCGAACTGCCAATGTATTGCAGTGGAATACTGATAGCTCCGCCAAATATTTTAGTTACTCCGAAACTTCGGGCAATGCCCCAGTATGGGTGTACTATGATGGATTAGGGCGCGAAGTTCGCAAAGAAACAATTGGACTTGGCAACAAGAAAATATCGGTATTTACAGAGTATAAACCTGATGGAAAAGTCTATCAAGTTTCTGAACCAACCTTTAATACAAGTGCCGAAACATGGGCGAGTACTTACACTTACGACCCTACTTATGGTTATCTGAGTGCGGTAACTTCTCCTATAGGAACAAGCTATACTGTGTACGACAAACTTAAAACAACAGTAACCACTCCCGAAGGAACTTCTGAAACTATTACCAACGCTGCCGGACAAACCATGTCCAGCAATGTGAATGGAAAAACGGTAAGTTTCACTTATTTCCCTTCGGGACTGACCAAAACTTCTACACCAGAAGGAGGTCAGGCATTGACTATGGATTACGATTTGCAGGGACATCGCACCTACCTGAAAGACCCTGACGCAGGCGAAGTGTTTTCAACCTACAATGGTTTTGGCGAATTGACAGAGGAAAAGCAAAAGATGCGTAACCTTACTGATTTCATTATTACAACCAACACTTACGATGACAATGGATTGTTGCAGAATATCGATCGTAACGGTGAGATAACTACTTATACTTACGACACCAGCATCAAAAGCCGGGTAAACAGTATCGAAATAACAGGTAAAAACAAACAGGTTTTTGGGTTCGATGACTTCAACCGTGTAAACAAGCTAACGGAAGATATAACTGCAAATGGAGTTACACGCACCTACATTTCGGGAAAAGAATATGATGTGTTTGGGCGGATAAAAAAAGAAATCTATCCTTCGGGCTACTTTAACGTAAATATCTACGACAAATACAGTAACTTGACGGAGGTAAAAGACAATTCAAATCGTTCTATCTGGAAAGCAAACACCGAAAATGCATTGGGGCAAACCACCAGTATTTTTAAAGGAGGCAAGGAAACAACCTACACCTATGACCCTGTAAACCATCAAACTACTTCTATTTATGCAGCTGGTGTTATTGATTATTCATACAGTTATTATGCAGCAGACAATACGAATCATGCTAATAACCTAGAATGGCGTTCGGATGGTATTACCAATCAAAGTGAACATTTTGTGTACGACCCTCAAAACCGCCTTACCAACTGGGATGTTACACGCGGTGGTACAACCACCTATAATTCCATGGGCTTTGATGGTAATGGCAATATCTCCCAGAAATCAGACCTTGGTGCATTTACATTGAATTATGGGGGTGAAAATCCAAATGGAACTACAACAGGCAGACCAGATGGCTCACTTATCGGCCCACATGCATTGTCAGCTATTTCGGGAGTACCTGCAAGTTTTCCGCAAGTGGAACTACCTGCTTATCCAACCGCAGAATTAAGTGTTACATATACCGATTTCAAAAAAATAGCCACACTTAAAGAAAAAAACAATGATTATTATCTAACTTATGGTGTGGACGACCAACGCCGTATGTCTGTTTATAAAGTAAGCGATGTAACCAAGCTGACCCGATATTATCTGGGAGATTATGAAGAAGAAATAGGTGCTGATAGCAAAGTGCGCAAAATTCATTACCTTTGTGGTGCAATTTTGATACAGAACGAAGGTAAAGCAGATAGTTTACTTTATACATATTCAGATAACCAAGGTTCATTAATAGCACTAACTGATGTTAATGGAGGTATTGTTCGTAGATATGCTTATGACCCTTGGGGCTCACGCCGTGATGCTGATAACTGGAATGTAAAAGATAATTGTACTAACCTTATTATTAATCGTGGTTATACTGGACATGAACACCTTGATGCTTTTGGTATAATAAACATGAATGGTAGGGTTTATGATCCACTTACGGCACAGTTTTTTAGTCCTGACCCTTTTGTACAAGCACCGGGTAATTGGGTAAACTACAATAGGTATGGGTATTGCATGGGAAATCCATTTGCCTATACCGACCCAAGTGGTTATAGTTGGTTAAGCCGGAATTGGAAACCAATAGTAACTACGGCGGCTGGAATTGGAGTTTTTGTAGGAGTAACATTAATAACTGGAGGAATTGGGGCTGCACCTGCACTAGCTCTTGCTTCTGGTATGACAGCTGCTACCGCTTCAAGCATTACTGGCGCAGTATTAGGTACAGCATTGAATGGAGGTAGTTTTGGTGATTGCTTAATTGCTGGAACCAAAGGTGGTATATACGGTGGAGCTAGTGCTATGGCAACAGCAGGTATTGGAAACATATTTGGTAATGTAGGAGGTATTGGACATGAAATTTTAAGAGCAGGTGCTCATGCTACAGCGCAAGGTGGAATATCGGAACTAAGTGGGGGTGATTTCTGGCAAGGAGCTGCCGCTGGTGCTTTTGGCTCTTTGGGCGGTTCAGCATTTCAAGCTTATGGCGGCGTATTAAAGGATAATGCATTAGGTGTTATTGGTTTTTCTGCATTATCAGGTGGTATTGGTGCTGAACTTTCTGGGGGTAATTTTTGGCAAGGTGCTTCTACTGGGGCAGTTATTGGGCTGTTGAATCATAGTCAAGTACATAACAAAAAGATTGCAAAACCAACTGTTACAACTAAAAGACATAACCCAACTAATACACTCATTTGCGAAATTGATATTTATGGGTCTCAAACAGAACAAGGCTCATCAAATGCCGAGATTATTATTGATGCTAAAACGGGGATGCCTGAAGCTGAAGCAACTCTTGATTATAAAGTTATTAAAAATACAAGAGGAAATGATGGTTCTTGGTCGATAGGAGTAGATGGTCTATCTGTAGGAAGAGATGGCCTTTTATTCACTATTGATGCATCATTCCGTAACGCTGCAGGTACAGGTGGAGGTATTACTGTTAAAATGACACCACCCCAACTTTTATTAAATGCAGCATTGATAGCAACTCCATCAATTCGTATTATTCAGTATTTTAGAACCGCTGTTTCATTTTAAAAAAATATTATGTTCAAAGTTTATTTTAAATACACATTGTTAATTGTTTTTGTTTTTGTACTTGGTATAACACTTCACCAATTATTTACAAGTCATCGATCAGATTTTAATACAATTAGTCGGAAATATCTATATTTTTTTAAAGATTCCGCATTAAATAACTTGGACACAATCAGTTCTAGTTCATTTACTGACTCCGATGTGCTAAATGATTACATTTTCAACACAAATAAAAACAAATACTTTATCACAATTTGGGAATTTAAGACACTTCACAATTTTCTTTTAAGCGAAGTCGTTGTTAATAAAGTTGAATTTGTTGGAAATTCTAAATTTATTCTTCAAGAAACTCCAGGAGGATGGGGCAGTACTACTTCTATATCAATCAAATATCTTTATGAAATTGATGGGATAAGTTTAAATATAAGTACTAACTCAAAAGTTATAAGCAATCTTGAGGGAAAATACTACAAAGGATTTTATGGACTCATGGACAAAATGTCATTAATTGATAAAGATGGGGATGCTCAGGTATATTTTAATTTTGTTAAATACCAAACTCCAACAATATTACTATTTTATAAGAAACATAAGAACTTATTTATTATACTAATAAATTCAAAAAATGAGTTTGATAAAAATATAATAAATATTTTGAATTTAGAATAAACCTATACAAGTTGGAAGTGATGGACGGAATTATATAATGGATGTGTCAATTCCGACAGGTACGGGAACTACTGGCGGGTTTACAATAAAACTTAATTCTCGTATGGTGAATACCTTCATGTATTATACTGCACCACTTTTTGTGCCAACAATGCGACCAGTTTTACGATTCGTACCTGTACGTTAATGCATAATTCTGCTTTTTTAAAAGATATAAATTAAGACAAATGGATAAAAGACTGAAATATTTATTAAGAGCCGTTGCGGTGGTTATTGTAGGCTATATTATATATTTTATCGGTGACTTTATGATTTACGGACACTCAACTGAACGGGAAAAATGGAATGAATATATTTGTTTATTTGACGATTCAGTAATTCAAAATGTGGACACATTTTTAGCAGTTAGTGATGTTACAAGAAACGATGTTCTCACCATGTTTCGTTATATTTCAAATGATTCGGGAAAGAAAGGGAGGGAAAAATTTAATTACAATCCTAAAGATACCTCTTATAATGTTGTTTTTTGGGAATTTAAAAAGTTGTCGCATGTAAAAGTCAATGAAGTTGATATTCGCTCAAATCAAAATTTAGAAAATCTTAAACTTAGTGGAGGAGAAATACTTAATTCAAAGTCAGAGCAAAGAATATCGATAAATTTTGGGTTTGAATACGTGAGAATGATTGTAAATGTAGATAATCATTCAAAAGTCAATAAGTATATTAAAGGAAAGAACTATAAAGGATTTATTGGCTCAATAAACAGAATGTCATTTAGTAATGAGAATAATGAGCATGAAATTTTTATTGATTATGTGCCATTTCAAAAACAAGTTTTGTTTTTGATTTATAATAGTAATGACCGCTTTTATATTATAATAATTGATTCGGACAAATATTTTGATGAGAGTATAATGAGAATATTGAATTTAAAATAAGACATCATGAGGGTGCAGCAGTCGAACTAGAAGATGGCCGAATTCTTGTTTTTAAGGAAAAAGGAAATACAAAATTAAGCTCTAATGTTTATTATGAGAAAGGGACTAAGAACCCTTGTCCTCGTGGATATATTGATTAGCTGAGCAAAGTTTGGCACTGTTGGGTGGGATTTATTTCTAATCCCACCCTATGTACTATGAGGAATTGTATTCCGATAAACAAAAGTTTTTTAAGAACGGATTAAAAATCTTAAGAATACAAGAGTTGAGATTATAAATAATTAGCTCCGAATACCGAGTCGCTGACAAATAGTTCCCAACAACGAAGTAGCATTATTGTACATTTAAAAAATATATCCGGGGGGACGGAGGTAAAACATTATCTATGAAATTGTACCAATTTTTACTTATATTGTCAATAATTGTTTTTACCTCATGTAAAAAAGAATACACGAACAATGCTACGATTTTGAAAGCAGCGGCATTAATGAATACTGATGCTGTAGAAGCACAAAGACTTCTTAAATCGATTGAGAAACCTAAGAAACTCAGCAATTGCGATTATGCAGCATGGTGTCTGCATTACAACCAAGTACTGTTTAAACTACAAACTCCCCCCATATCCGACCGACTCATACGTTTAGCACTTGAATACTACAAAGGTACGGGCATGTATAAATATGAAGGTTTATCATACTTTTTACTTGGGTATGCCTCCGAAAACCAAAATAAATTCGACGACACTATGGAGGCTTATTTAGAAGCAGTAAGATTGTTGAAGTTGGCGAATGATTACAATATGTTGGGTCTTACTTATTACCGAATTGCAAAACTAAATCGCATGGATGAGAATTATCCTAAAGCAATTGAGAATTTCAAGAAATCAAGACTCAATTTTCATTATGCGCAAAACCACAAAAACGAAGCCTATTCTTTTCGTGAAATTGCCAACACCATGTTAATTGCTAACAATAGCATTGACTCAATAGTATATTTCATGAACAAAGCCCGTAAGTTGGCTTTACAAAATAAAGACACTGCAAATTATTATGATGCAAGTTATTACTTAGGAGTAACAATACTAGCAAAAAAAATGAACTACAAGTTTGCAAAAGAACTCATATTGGGTGCTTGCATTTTTAATGATAACTCCTCATATTATTTTAACAAATTGTCTATTGTCTATTCAAAACTTAATATGGCCGATTCCGCTATGTATTACTACAATAAAGCTATAGCTGATACCACCAATATGTATGCAACAAATATAACAGCCATTTTTACACAAGATTCATTACATATATTCAATAAGGAAAATGCTTATTTGGCAGGTGTGTATGCCGAACGGTTGAATGGGAATTATTACAAAGCATTGGAAAACTACTATTTTTATCAAGAATTTCACGACAAGGCGTTTGACGCCACCCAAAAAGGTATTCTACATAAAATTAATAACAGATATAATTTAAATGAGATTAATAGTGAAAATGCAAAATTAAAGATCGCCAACCGAAATAAAATAATTATTATTATCATTCTTCTGGTAGTTGGAATTCTGGTAGTGTTAAAACTGAAAACTACTCAGCTTACTAAAAAGAAAGAACTATTAGAATTACAAATTGAAAACGATAAAATTCTTTTTGAAATTGAAAAGAAAAGAATGTTGTTATTATCGAAATTGCAAAATAAAATGGAAGGATTCATACGATTTGAACATGTGAAATTCAAATTACCAAAAGAAACCGACTTACAAAAAAAACAATTAAGGGATATTTCTAAACACTTCATCTTAACAAAAGAAGAGTGGCAATTATATATAGATGAAGTGAATTTGATTTTCAATCACCACATTGACATTTTAACTCAACGTTTTCCAACCATCTCTTTAACTGACAAAATTGTGATAGCACTAATATCGTTAAGAGTTGATATAACCAATGTATCTATTATTTTAGACATGAATAAAAATACGATATACCGACGCCGGAACACAATTAAGGAAAGACTTAACATAGAAGCTTCATGTGATCTTGATAAGTGGATTTTAAATGATATTGAGAAACACCTAGAAGTACATTAGTAATAGTTTTAATTAAAAATGAAAAAATGAAGAATATTCTTTATTGGTTAATATTAATTTTGATTTTTTCCTCCTGTAAAAAAGAGTACACACATAATGCCACTATTTTGAAAGCGGATGGATTGCTTCAATTTTCTACTAACGCGGGATATAAGCTTCTAAAAAGTATGCCAAATCCCGAGAGATTGAATGAATGTGATTATGCTGCGTGGTGTCTGCAATATACACGTGCAGAATACATATTAGGTAAAAATTTTAAAAGTGATAGCCTCATTCGTCATGCTGTAAACTATTACACGGGTTCTCCTCTCATGAGTAAAGCGGGACTAGCATATTTTTTACTTGGTAAAGCTTACGAAAATAATAATGAAATAAGCAATGCTATGATTGCCTACAAAACATCTGAATCATACTATCTTCCCATTGACCATCCATTTCTTGCCTATCTTTATTATGACATAGCAAGTCTATACTTGTCAGAAGACAATAATGACAAGGCAATGATTAATTACCGAAAATCATACTTCTATTTGCATCGTAGAAAAGATATTTATGGTGAAGCCTATGTTTATCGGAAAATTGCCGAAACAATGGACAAACAAAACATGAAGCTTGATTCAATAATTCACTACTACAAACAAGCTCAAAAATATGCTCTTCAAACAAAAAACATGGAAAATTACCATGACATAAGTTGTAACTATGCAATAACTTTACTCCAAAAAACTAAAGAATACGAAAAAGCCAAAAAATATTTTTTAAGCGCATACCAGTTCGATCATTATTCGCCCTACTATTTTAATAGACTTGCCATGGCGTATGCCAAATTAAATATGCCAGATTCTGCGCATTTTTATTTTGAAAAGTTGCTAGCTGATACCACTACCATCTTCGACTCTGTATCCACGGTGTATGACAAGAAATTTGAGCGTGGCTATACACTTTTGGCGGCGGCAGAAGCACAAAAAGTGAATAAGAAATACGATTCGGCTCTTGATTATTATTTTAAATATAACACCTACAACGATTCCTTAAAGACCGAAAATAAAAAATCCAAAGTATATAAGATAGAACAACGTTTTGATAAGAGTGTAAAAAAGCGGGAAAAAGCTGAACTTGAGATTGCTAACCGAAATAAATTAATTGCATTAATCATTGTACTTGCAACTGTGATGCTAATGATTGTACAACTACGATTGCTTCGAATTAAGCGAAGAAAGGCTTATCTGGAATCTCTACAAAAAAAACAAAAGTTGCTTTTGTCTATTGATAACAAAAAACAACTATTACTTTTTAAGCTTCAAAATCGGTTACAATCAATCATTCAAATGGAGGCTCTTAAATTGAAACTCCCCAAAGACAGTCAAAAAAATAGTTATTACCAAGAGTTATTAAATGAATTTGTTTTTAATGCGGATGAATGGATTGCAATTATTAGCGAAGTTAACTTTATTCATAACAACTTTATAATTAGACTTGAAGAACAATTTTATGAACTTACAAGAGCGGATAAAATTGTTATTGCACTTATTTCGTTAGAACTCGACATTACCGATATATGCAACATATTAGATGTAAGTAAGAATACAATGTATCGACGAAGAAACACTATTAAGGAGCGTTTAGGTTTAAGTTCAACTGACGATTTAGACAAGTGGATACTTGCTTTTGTTGGTGAGGAAGATGAATCTCGTAATCCTGTAGAGTAATAGTTTGCATCCGAAAGTGTCTAAAAGTAAAAAACCAGTCAGAAGTTTTGATTTCTTGACTGGTTTAGCATAGAAGTAATTTGTAAACAAACTTCCAAACTTACGGTTATTTTTTTTATTTTTCTGAATTTCTGCTCAAAAGTGTTTGTCTGTCATATCTTTTTTTATGTTGAAATGTGCTAACAGTCAATTGCTTAATTCAATAAGTTAAATCTATCTTAGTATTGCCCATTCCAAAGCAGAATGTTTATCAGTGAAAACCTTTACTTGAATATTGTTTTCTCTGTATCTATATTCATTCTCTTCGTAATACTTTAAATCATTTTCATTTTTGATTAGTGCAGTTGGAATTTGGATGAAATCACTTTCTTCTAAATAATAATGATTTGGAAGCCAATAGCACACATTCGCTGCAGAAATCGAGTTTTTACAACTGGTAAAATCAATCACTAGCCTATAACCAAGTTCTAAAGCTTTCAGTCTTATTTCTTTCCCTAAGGAATAAATATCAATAAGATCCATGTTCTCGTATATTTTCACATACAAAACTTTTTTACTAAATATGTATTCAAGTGAGTAATTCATAAGACAATAAGATTGATAGATTTTGTTAAACATCTTTTTGGCTAACTTTGTATTCTGAAAATCGTCTTCATTTTTGATTTAATTAACTGTGTGCAAATTTACACAAGAATAATATTAAATACAAAAAATATATTTGTAAGTTTAATCAATTTTGTGTTTTCAAATATCTAAAAATCAAGTAATTAAAAATGAGTTGATAAAAATATATGTAAGAGTAAATTTTCTATTAGTTTTTTATTAAAAGTAACAATCCAATTTATTGATATTGTATTAATTCAAACTTTTTTTAAGTGGTTTCTGAATTTTTGATTTGTAATTTTGCAAGATGAAGTGTTAGGAAGATGTGGTACGAGAGTTTGTGTTGCCTGAAAAAGAATGTTAATTATATGACCGAGAAGTAGGCGAATTAACAATTATCGAAAAAATAGTGTTTTTGATAGATGAGTATTTCATTAACTAAAAATCGTATATCTAACATTCTTTAAGTTTTGATATCGCCTATAAATTTGAAAAGTGAGGAGTTGTTATAACGATGCTAAAGCTCAATAATAGAATGTTAGAAATAGGATAAAGGAGCTGATTTTGATGAAAGAGAAGTAAATGATGCAGGAAATTATATGAATGAATAAAGCTATACCCTTGGTTTATTTATTCATATTCAGTGAATTATAATTGTAATTTGCGGTCTTGTAAAGTGAGTCGTGAAAGATATAGCCTGTAAGAATTTTCACGATTCTAGTAATGTGACGAATAATAATCAAAATATTAATTTAGTTTTTCCAAAATGCTGGTGTAAACAGTAGGAGAACAGTAAACAGTTCCAGCCTACCAATTAGCATTATAAATGACAAAAACCATTTGCTAAAATCAGGAATATAAGCAAAATTTCCTGTAGGACCAACCAATCCCAAACCTGGACCAACACCGCCCAAACAAGTAACCAAACCACCAATTGATTCCAAAAATCCCATACCAGATATTGCTAAAACCAAAATGCCAAATGCAGCTACAACCAAATACAATAAGGTAAATGCCAAAACTCGTGTTACAATATCTTCACGTACCATGTGTTTGCTATATCTTACTGGTAGAACAGCATTTGGATGAATAAGACGTTTAAATTCGTAATAAATTGCTTTTGCCGAAATTACCACACGAATCATTTTAATACCGCCACTAGTTGAACCTGCCGACGCACCTGTTAGCATTACAATAAGTAGAATAATCCATGTAAGTGGTTTCCAAAACATATAATCTGCTGTTACAAAGCCTGTAGTAGTCATTAGCGATGAAACAGTAAAAAATGCATCGCGCCATGCTTTTTCCAATGTTTGAAGGCTTTGAACCTTCGTAAAATCGATTAGTGAAAATGCTACAATAATGGAGAAAGAAAAAAGTACAATCAAATAATACCGCATTTCCTCATTTTCACGAACTTTTTGCCATTTGTTTTTTAACCCAAAATAATATAGACTAAAATTGATACCCGATAGTATCATAAATAGTGATATAATATACTGTATATAAGCCGAATCCCAGAAACCAATACTGGCTTGTTTGGTAGAAAATCCACCAGTGGCAATTGTAGCAAACGAATGACATAGAGCATCGAACCAATTCATTCCACCCAAACGAAGTAAAAAAGTTTCGGCAATTGTAAGTGTTAAATAAATTGCAAATAAACGTTTAGCGGTTTCATGAATTTTGGGGTGTATTTTGTCCTTGGTAGGGCCAGTGGTTTCGGCTGCAAAAAGTTGTGTGCCACTCACACCAAATACAGGGAGAATTGCCAACGAAATAACTATAATTCCAAGACCACCAATCCAGTGTGTGAAACTTCGCCAAAATAGCATGCCATGCGAGAGTTGTTCTATGTTGTTAAGAATTGATGCGCCAGTAGTGGTAAATCCCGACATAACTTCAAAAAACGCATCAGTAAATTTTGGAATTGAACCACTTAGCCAAAATGGCAATAGCCCAAATAAAGTAAAAATTATCCAAGTAAAGGTAACTATTACAGATCCTTCACGTTTACCAATTCTTGAGGGTGGATTTCTTCCAAAAAATAAAGCAGTACCACCTGCCACAAGACAAATTGCTGATGAAAGCAGAAAATACGAAGCATCATTTTCTCCGTAGATTATTGGTATTAAGCAAATTGCTAGCAATACAGCGCTTTCGATTAATACCAAACTGCCCATGACTCTGAGCACCAATCGGTAGTTAAATTCTCTGTACATCAGTTGAAGTATTTTTCGATTTTACGTATAGCAGATGAAACACAAAAAATAATTACATGATCGTTTGGCAATACTTCGGTATTTCCATATACAATAATGCCAATGCCATTTCTGACAATACCACCAATGTTAACTTCATCGGGTAAATGAATATCTTTTATGGCTGAACGGGTAATTTTTGAACCTGCTTTTGCAACAAATTCCACTACTTCAGCATCTGCCGATGTCAAGTTGCGTACGTTAAGCACATCTGCATCGAGTGTAAGTTGATAAATATAACTGGCTGCAATAAGCTTTTTGTTAATAACAGTGCCAATATCTAAACTTTCAGCCAACATTATATAATCGATATTTTCAACTTCGGCAACAGTTTTCTTTACACCTAAACGTTTTGCAGCTAAACAAGCTAAGATATTTGCTTCAGAACTACCTGTAACTGCCACAAATGCGTCCATGTCCTGTATGCCTTCTTCTTTTAAAACTTCAAGATTTCGACCATCGCAGTTGATAATTAGCGAGTTGCTTAGTTTGTCGGCTAATGCATAACTTCGCTCTCTGTTACTTTCCAGTACTTTTACGCGAATATTGCTGGGCAGATTTTGAATGGTTTTCTTGGCAATACGACTGCCTCCCATTATCATTACATTTTTGATTTGAAACTCCTCTTTTCCCGCTTGTGTTTTTACAAAGTCAAGATTGTCAGGTGTAGTCATGAAATAAACAATGTCATTTTCTTGTATTTCATCAGTTCCCTTTGGAATAATTGTTTTGTTTTTTCTATTGATAGCTACTACACGAAATTTGCCATGATCGAAAAATTTTGTTCTAAATTTTTGATTCACAATAACAGCATTTGCACGAACTTTTATTCCCAATAAAATTAATGCATTATTACAAAAGCTCAGATTTTGACGTAGCCAATTGGTTCTTATTGACTCCACAATTTCATTGGCTGCAAGCACTTCGGGGTAAATTAAGTGATTGACTCCCAGTCGTTCAAAGAATTCTTTATTTTTTGGTAGCAAATATTCGTAATTGTCAATTCGTGCCAAAGTGCGTTTCGCACCCAAATTATTAGCAAGCATACAGGCCGTCATGTTTACACTTTCGTTTGGCGTCACTGCTATAAATAAATCTACATTTTCGACTTTTGATTCTATCAAATCATTTATCGAAGTTGGCGAACCTTGTTGAGTTAGCAAATCATTGCTTGACTCTAAGTCTCTCATTTTCTCAGCATCTTCCTCCAACAAAGTAATATCCATGTTTTCGCGTGCCAACATTTTGGCTAAAAATGTGCCAACTTCTCCGGCACCAGCAATAATTATTCGCATATTATTTTTTTTGTTGAATAGTAAAATGCTTGAATGTCATTGTATTATGGTAGAAAGTATCAATTATAAATTAGTTTATTAGCTTGCTTTCTTGTCTTCTTTTCACTACTATTGATAGTAAAATGGATGCTGTAAGAAGTCCTACAATTACACCCAGTGAAGTAAAATTCGATATTTTATATGCTTCATAACCAAATTCTTTGGCAAATTCATTCCAACACATTTTAACACCAATAAAAGATAAAATACCTGCTAAAGCATATTTAAGATAATGAAAGTATTCCAAAATGCCGTTCAAAGCAAAGTACAATGAACGCAGACCCAATATTGCAAAAATATTGGAAGTGAAAACTATAAATGTATCTTGCGAAACCGACAAAATTGCTGGTATTGAATCTATTGCAAAAATTACATCCGATGCCTCAATGAGCAAGAGTGTTATAAAAAATGGTGTTGCATATAGAATTTTATTCTTTCTTACAAAAAAATGTGGAACGGACATATCATCGGTTACAGGCATTATTTTTCGAAAAAGTTTAATAACGATGTTTTTATTTGGGTCAAAATCATCACCATCTTTTTTCTCAAATAACATGTGTATTCCAGTATATATTAAAAATGCGCCGAAAACATACATTATCCAGGCAAAACGCTCAATTAGTGCAACGCCTGCAAATATGAAAATTGCCCGCATTATCAATGCGCCAATTATTCCCCAAAACAGTACTTTATGTTGGTATTTTGGCTCAATTTTGAAAAACCCAAATATCAAAATAAATACAAATAAATTATCTACACTTAGCGATTTTTCGAGCAAATATCCCGTGAAAAATTCAACTGCCTTGGTGTGATCGATAAAATAGTAAATTCCAGTGTTGAAAATTAATGCTAAGCAAATCCAAAATATACTCCAACCAATTGCCTCTTTTACTTTTACAACAGTGTCTTTTTTGTGAAAAACACCTAAGTCGAGGAGCAACATCAATAATACAAATACAATAAAACCAACCCAATACCAAACACCTTCTTCCATTTTTTATACTTATAACTGTGAATAAATTAATAAATTGTTTTTAAAATATATCTAATCAATAATTTGGCAACAAAATTACTCATTAATATTCATATCACAAAAGTGAATCATTATATTGTTGTTAAAATATATTTTGATTGTCATGTTGTTTTTTAATGTAAAAAAACCTTATCTTTGCACACAATCCTTTTTAATGTCTGAATTGGCTTTTTATGTCTTTTTTTTGACGATAAAATCCAGAATTATGAGCGATTAAACATAAATTCGTAGTGTTAAATCTAATTTAAATTGTATGGCGAAAAATCACTCAAAAACATGGCTTTTTTATGGAGTAATGTTGATTTTGTTTTGTTCCTTAACATACATATTATTCCAAAAGGCAGAAGTTTTTCATGGTATTGGAAAAACAAATATTGCACCTATAAATATAAATAGTTTAGAATCTTTCAAACTTTCACTTCTTACAAATATCGGAGAGCCAGCTGCAATGCTGTTACTGCAAATTATTTCAATATTAATTGTTTCGCGTATATTTGGTTTCGTATTTACTAAAATGGGACAACCAACTGTTATTGGCGAAATCTTAGCAGGTATTGTGCTCGGCCCATCGCTTTTGGGTTATTTTTATCCTGATGCTTTTCATTTTCTTTTTGCTGCTAATTCGCTTGGTAATTTGTATATTCTGAGTCAAGTTGGGCTTATTTTATTCATGTTTACCATTGGTATGGAGTTGAATATTGGTGAGTTAAAAGAAAAGTTTGGTGAAACTTTTGTCATCAGCCATGCAAGTATTCTAATTCCTTACTTTTTGGGAATGTTATTGGCATTTTTTGTGTACGAAGAGTTTGCTGCAAGTCACACCGATTTTTTATCCTTTGCCTTATTTATTGGTATTTCAATGAGTATCACCGCTTTCCCTGTGTTGGCACGTATTGTACAAGAAAAAGGACTATCCAAAACTCATCTGGGTACCATGGTTATTGCTAGCGCTGCCAATGACGATGTGACAGCATGGTGTATTTTGGCTGCAGTTATTGCTATTGCTAAAACCGGAAGTTTTATTAGTTCGCTCTATACCATTGCGTTTGCTGTTATATATGTGGGAGTTATGCTAATGGTAGTTCGACCGTTTCTCAAACGTGTTGGGGAAATTTACCACAATAGCGAAGTGTTAAATAAGAGTATAGTTGCTTTTCTGTTGTTGATGTTAATATTGTCGGCTTTTGTTACGCAAGTTATTGGTATTCATGCTCTTTTTGGGGCATTTTTGGCTGGAGTAGTAATGCCTCCGCTTCCAAATTTTAGAAGAATGATTATCGAAAAAATTGAGGATGTTTCGGTAACATTACTTTTACCACTATTTTTTGTATTTACAGGTTTGCGAACCGAAATTGGATTATTAAATACGCCTTATTTATGGGAGATCTGTGCTTTATTTATTTTGGTTGCTGTTACTGGTAAATTTGTTGGTGGTGCATTTACTGCCAAAATTCTTGGTGAAACATGGCGCGATAGCCTTTCTATTGGAGTGTTAATGAACACACGCGGTTTAATGGAACTTATAGTATTGAATATTGGGTATGAAATGGGCATTCTGCCACCGCCGATATTTGTTATGTTGGTGATAATGGCATTAGTAACAACTTTTATGACCACACCTGCTTTGTCGATTATCAACCGATTTTTCCCAATCAAAAATATCGAAGAAGAATATATTCGTCAACAAGCACAAGGTATTTTTAAGGCAATTATTGCTTTGGGAAATCCCGAAAATGGAAAAACATTGCTCAATGTGGCTAAAACGGTACTTGATGGCACAAAAAATAGTTTGGCGGTTACTGTTTTGCATATTACCCCAGGTACCGACACCAATCCCATTTATGGTGAGCAATTTTCGGTGGATAGTTTTAAAGGTGTAAAAGATGAAGCCGAATTGCTTAATTTACCAATTGATACTGAGTACAAAGTTACTGATAATATTGAATTAGGTATTGTTAAGTCGGTGAATTACAATAATTTCGATTTTTTATTGGTGGGTGCAGGTGTGTCGCTTTCTGGAATTCCATTTTTTAAACAAACAACAATTTTCAAAAATATAAAATGGCTTAATCTGCTGATTAATAAAGCATCTCAAAAACAAGCATTTTTCTATCCAGGCACTTTAATAAAAGACAAAACACGATATTTTATCGAACATAGTAATTGTAGTGTTGGCGTATTTGTGAATCGAGGATTTACTTCTATATCAAGTACTTTGATTATGTTACATAGCGATTCTGATGAATTCCTTTTGCGCTATGCTAAGCGGTTATTGAAGAATAATTCTCAAGTAATTATCAATATCTTGGATGTTAATAAAGTAACGGTTGAAAGTGATGTTATTCGTAAAGCGGTAAATGACTTGAAACTACAATTCCCAAATTCGGTGAAAATACTGAAAAATTCTCGCAGTACTTTAAGTGTTTTGAATAAATTTAGCTTTATGCTTATAAGTTATCAAGCTTGGAATATTCTTTCAGAGTCTGAAAATAAAGAATTGAGTAATGTTCCTTCAACTCTGATAATCAATAAAAAAGTGAGTCGTTTTCATACTGGAGCGCGCAATAAAATTGTAGAAAACGTACTTATTGACCCTCATTCCGAAAATATGTAGCAATATCTAAAAACTTAGATTTAAGCTACCCATTATTTTCCACGGAATGACTCCTTGTTTGTCTAAATCATTCAATCGCCACACTGATTGGAAGGTGAATAGGTGCAAGATATTTGTTATCCCAACTCCAACTTCCATATATGGTTTTGATAAAGGACCTAAGTAACTTGGAAAATTAAGTATGCTTTCGTGTGAATTGCTAAGACTGCCATACATCATTTTAAAAGAGCAAATTTCGCGCAAATTCAGTTTTTTAACCAATGGTATTTGGTTCAATATCAGCCCATTTAATGTGAGTTCGCTGTGAAGGTTAATGTATTTGTCATTAGCAAATTCCATTAATTGCATTAAGTTGAAACTATAGAATCCATAGCCTCCAGTATTACTTCCTAATGGAATCTGAAGCAATGTGTAGGGTACTTTCCCAATTACACAACCAGCTTCTGCAACATAGTTAAACTGTCCAAAATCTAAGCGGATGTTTTGTTTAATGGCGGCACTTGCTTTCCCATAATTACCCGTTGTAACACCCATTTTATATTTTCCAAACTCAAAAACGCTATACAAAATTGGTTTGTTATTGCCAATATAGATACGCTGCAAATGGTCTTCGTATGTTCGCTCACCAAAGGAAAAACGTGTTTCTATTGTCGCCGATTGTTGAATAACCGATGATAAAACAGCGTTTCCATTTGTCATTGGTAAATCGGCATTTCCAAATAATTGATTGGAGCGAATATATAAATTTGATTCAATATCCGAGTTCCAATCGTTTGAAAAACTTACAGCAAACTCCTTTCTAAGATTCATTCTGTTTCCGTAGTGAAACCCAATTATTGTGTTTGCAATATCTTTATCGGCTGTAACAAGTGGATTTTCGTGGTAAATAAAGTTGTTGTAGTCGAAGTTAATTGTCCGATAATCATTGGTATATGTTATGCCAACGATGCGCCTTTTTTCTCCTGGTAAACGAAATTTGTTTGAACTTGAATATTTTATTTCGTTTGTTTTAGTGCAATATCCCGCGTAGCCACCAATTGATATATTTTTCCAAAGATTTTGATTGGTTTTTAAAGGTAAATTAATTCTCAAACCTTCAATTTCGGTCAATCGTGCAAGGTTTTGGATTTTTCCAATATCAATTTTCCCCATTGGAATATAGCCTGTGAAAATAATATCGGCTAACCATTTTGCTGTTCGCAATACGGGCGTATTATTCATAGCAATAAGCTTCTCGTCCAAGGTGTTTTGGTCGTAATTACTTTGGGCAAAATTATTTGTTGAATTAATTAGTGAATCTGAGTAATTGTATGATGTACTGCGTTTTATAAAAATTTCAGGTCGTGAATTTATGCTGTCGCCTAGCAATTCGTAATTCATATTTAATGCCAATTCTTCATTTTTTCGAGTCCATTGGTTGGATGGTAAATGTTCGAATTTTTGAGAGATATGCAAATTTCGAATGAAATTTATATTCGCTGTTGAAGGCAATTCTGCTTCTATTTTGGTGAGAGCCAAAGTGGCTGAGTCAAATAAAAACCGACCGTTAAAAGCTAAATTCTTGGTGTTTTTGGATATAAAATGAATTTCATACTGTTTCCCAAAATCTGAATTAATACTGTCGGCCAAATAATAATTGTAAAACGAAAACCCCATATTTGATAATGGACTTATCATGTTTTTGCCAAAAATAGTAATTGCATTGTCATAAAAATTTATATTTTCAATTGTTTGAGCAGTAAGTAATTCGAGTATGTTTTCGGATTTTGTGGTTGATGAAAATACTCTTTTTGAAATTTCTTTTTTACTGCCTGACACTATTTGATATTTACATTCTGTCATGTACAGCGGCACTGTCAACACTGAATCTGCTTTTGACAACGAACCGTTTTTTAGTTGTTTGAAAATTCGTTTGCTAATATTTTGTTGGTTGATTTTATTTAGAAGTATTAAATTTTGTTCGGTACTTTGCGATTTGAATTGGCTGTTTTTAGTAACGTCGTTTATTTTTTTCAACAAACGTATTTTTTTCATCCAATCTAATGCCGGATTGGAACCTGGAGTTATGAATAGTTCTTGAAGTAAAGTGTTTTGTTCTTCTAATTTTACTTCTAATCCTACACTTTGCCCATGTTTTACTCTGATTTCTTGAGATTTATATCCTATCGACGAAAATACAAGCGTTGTTTCTTTGCTTGAATTACGTATGAGAAAATAACCTTCATCGTTCGTTTTTGTGCCTTTGGTAGTGTTTTTAAATACTACGTTCACTTGCGCAATTGGGCTATTGTCAGTTTTATTATACACTTGACCTACCACTACAGTTTCTTCGGCAGATACTGTGTTAGTAACTAATAAAGTGAATGTTAGAATAAATACGTAAAGAAATATTCTCGTTAATTTTTTTATATTGTCGATACTCATTCCAATTGTTTTTGCATTAAAAAACGTCGAGTTCAGTGTTAATTTTATATGCAGTTTTTTCAATTTTTTGTTTCCATAAACTTGGAAATGCAACTCTTATTTCAGTTTTTAAATTTTGCATTAGTATTTTATATGGAACATGCAGCCTCTTAATTAGTTGAATGTCAGTTTCTATCTTTGTAAATTCAAAATATGTTACAGTTTGTTGATCGTTTTCCGTCACAAAACAAAGTCTTTTGTTAGTCAGTATCAATCTACCGCGCTTGGGGTAATCATCGTCGTTCATTAATACTGCCGAATCGGATAGTATTTCGATTTCCAAGGCTCGTTTAGTGTATTGTGTTTTCTTTTTGAGTTTTCTGAATCGCTGATATGAGAACGTGCCAACAATCAAAATGCCAGTAATGATGGATATTAAAAAGCTCGCTAATAACATGTTGACATCAAACACCATGCTTTTATCAATATCTAAAATTTTATTAATTGTAAAAATTATTATTCCCGATATAGCACCAAATAACCAGAATCGATTGTTGAAAAACCACTTCGAAGGTATATAAAATCCATTTGCAATACTAATCACCAGTCCAAAAAAAATTGAAATAACAAGAAGTAATAAAATCATATCAACACTATAACCTAATAAATATAATGCTGATGAAGCGATTCCCAAGAAGCATAGTAGTAGGATACCCTTAGTAATTGATTTATATTTCATTTTAATTTTTTATTGATAAAACTTTGCAAAATTAGAAATAAAATCTCAATTTAGAATTAAGAAATTTAAATATTTAATTCTAATTATATAAAACGCTGAATTTATCATATCTAAATGTCTCTAAATCATAGTATATTTACAATGTTATTAGCGAAATGTGTTTTTTGTAAATTTAAAATTGCTTTATTTTTGAAGATACAATTAATCTTCTGTTGTTTAAAAGTCATAAATACAATGATATATGTTAGGTGAAATTGAATCTTGTTTATTTTGAAATCAAATTTATTAGTCATTTAAGATTAAATTTTTACCTTTGCATTAAATTGCATTCAAAATTATGTTTTATTTATGCAGATTTGAGCATAATTTATTTGAAATTACGAATATGAGTTTTGTAGAAGAATGTGATTGGTAGTGCTCTTAAGATTTAAAAAAACACTGTTTTGTTAATAAAATATTTTTTATTGAGTTCACTGAACATATAAAATTCAACGAAAAACTGATTTTGTAATTGAATCGCTCAAAACAATTATGGATAAAATTCGTTGAATAGAAGTTGTACAAATTAAAATTACAATAAATTAAACATAATGATTTACACTTTCTAATCTTATGAAAATAATAAATCTTTCAGAAAATAATTCCGTTCTAAAACATTATTTAAAAGAAATTCGTTCGGTGAAAATTCAAAAAGACCCAATGCGGTTTCGCCGAAATATGGAACGTATAGGTGAAATAATGGCTTACGAAATGAGTAAAACAATGCGCTACAAAGGCGAAGATGTGAAAACTCCGCTTGGCATAACTCATACCGAAGTTATTGACGAAAAGATAGTTATCTCAACTATTCTACGCGCAGGACTGCCTTTTCATACTGGCTTTTTGAGCTATTTTGATGGTGCCGAAAATGCGTTTGTATCTGCTTACCGAAAGTATAAAGATGCTTTAAAATTTGATATTCATATCGAATATATTGCCTCACCAAATTTGGATGGCAAAACATTGATAATCACCGATCCAATGTTGGCTACAGGTGGTTCTATGGAGTTAGCTTATGGCGCATTATTAACAAAAGGTAAGCCTGCTCATATTCATATTGCTACTGTAATTGCAAGCCAAACTGCTATCGATTATGTGGCAAGCCATTTTCCTGATGCGAAAACAACTGTTTGGGCAGCTGCCATCGACCCAGAACTTAACGAGCATTCTTACATTGTACCTGGGTTGGGCGACGCAGGCGATTTGGCTTTTGGCGAAAAATTGTAATTAGATATTATATTTAAATCAAACATATATTAATGGATTTACTTAATAGCTTGCTGGCAAACAGCACATTCCCTGTTCTTACTGCATTTATTTTAGGTTTAATGACCACAATTAGTCCGTGCCCACTTTGCACAAATGTAACCGCTATTGGCTTTTTGAGTAAAGACGTTAAAAGCAAAAGACAAATTATTGTCAATGGATTGATGTTTGCTATTGGAAAAATTATTGCATTTACTGGTTTGGCAGCTGTTTTTGTTTTTGGTGGCAGCGTTTTACCTACACAACATTTTTTTGAAACTTATGGCGAAATGCTTTTAGGTCCTTTTCTGATTATTGGAGGGTTGTTTATGCTTGAATTTTTTAAGTTTCACAAACATGAGTCAAAACATCATGCTTCGGGCAGTTTTAGCGAACGTATTATTAGTAAATCGGAGTCAGGTAGTGCAAAATGGTCATTGTTTTTAGGAATAGTTTTTTCCTTGGCATTTTGTCCTTACAGTGGTGTACTTTATTTTGGGGGGCTTATTCCATTAACGATAGCCGAACCAGCTGGTTTATTATTGCCAGTAGTTTTTGCTTTTGCCACAGGTTTACCTGTAATAATAATTGCTTGGATTATTGCTTATAGTTTTGCTAGCGTGGGAAAATTTTACAATAAACTACAAGTTTTCGAAGTGTGGTTTAGACGTAGCACAGCCGTAATTTTCATAGTTGTAGGCGTTTATGTTTTAGTAGTTTATTTAATGGAGCAGTATTCATAATCATTTCTGGTTTGTTGGTATTTTTACATTTTTGTGGGATTTAGAGTTTTTTATTACCTTTGTACCCATAAATTTTAATAAAAAACTAACAACATTTTATGCTCGAAAAAGGAACTTCTATTCGTATTGAAGTCGCCGACCCAACACCACTTGGGCTTACAGGCTTGGCTATGGTTACATTGGTAGCCGCATCACAAAAATTAGGTTTAACTGACGGTCTTTCGGTTTTAATACCATGGGCTTTTTTCTTGGGTGGAATTGCTCAAGTTATGGCTGGTATTTACGACTTTAAACACAATAATTTGTTTGGCTCTACAGCTTTTCCAATTTATGGTTTATTCTGGATTTCGATGGCTGCTACATGGTTGATTAAAACTGGTGCATTTGGGCAAGGACTTGCCGACGGATTTGATGTTCGTCAATTAGGAGTCGTATTTTTAGGCTATCTTATTATATCAGTGTTTCTTACAATTGGTGCATTAAAAACTAATAAAGCATTAATTGCAATTATGGTTTTGATTGACGTTTTATTTGTAGGCTTGATGTTAAACTCGTTTGGTATGGGTCAAATTTGGCATGAAATTGCAGCTTGGACCGAATTGACTATTTCGATTCTTGGTTTTTATGCTGCTGGTGCCAATTTACTTAATAAAATGTACGGCAGAACTATACTACCTTTGGGTGGTCCAATTTGGAGCTAATATATCTTTAACGAATTAAAAAACGGTGATTGTCTATATTGATAATTACCGTTTTTTTTTGTAATTTAAAGCAAAGGACTGTAAAATCTTATTCTATCACTATTCCATATTTATCCAACAGTCCTACAACTCCCATTCTCGAAAACATTGCTTTTTTTATTCTGTTGTTTTCTGGATCGATTGAATAATGAAAGGAAGTGCGAAAATCTGCTTTTTCAAGCATTGTTCTATGAAAAATAGCCCGCTGAAAGTCACAGTTGTCAAATTTTGAGGCACTTAAATCCGTTTCTGTAAAGTCAGTTTCCTGCAAATTGCAGTTCTTGAAACGGGTCTTTTTGAGCTTTAATTTGTTGAAAACGGCCAATTTTAATAAGCAATCTTCAAAATCGAGTGATAATAAAAATTGATTACATTCTTCGAAAGAAACTCCAAGTAATTTGCAGCCTTTAAAATGTATATCGCTTAATGCTGTGTTTTTAAATTTGGCTAAACTAAAATCACAGTTTTCAAAATGGCATTCGCGAAAAGTTATGTGCGATAAATCTCCGCTATAAAAGTTGCAATTCATGAATTTGCAATTCTCATATTCTGTTCTTAATAAGCTATTTACTGTGTAATCGACACGTTCGAAAATTTGGTTCTCTATCATTTTTTGTTTTGGAATAATGGAACAGCAAAAGTAGTAATAATAAACCAAAAAAAACGGAATTCAAGGATGAAATGAACGGTCATTTATTATCCATACAGTTTGTTTTACTATCTTTGTAACACCAAATTAAGTAACTTTGATGTAGGTATGAAAAATGAAATAAATTCCATTTCTACGGAAATTGGGAATCTCGGAATTTGTTTAAGTGGAGGTGGTGCATTGGGTTTCGCACATATTGGAGTTTTACAATCGCTCGAAGATAATGGCATTTTTCCGCAGCGAATTGTAGGGTCGAGTATGGGAGCAATTGTTGGTACGTTGTATGCTGCTGGTTATACACCAGCCAATATGCTTCAACTGATAAAGGACGATAAATTATATCGAATCAGTAAGTTAATGACTTTTCGTGCTGGGTTCTTGAAATCTGGTTTGGCTAATCATAGTATGTTGCGCGGTTTAATTAAGGAATTAATTCCTCATAATTGTTTTGAGCAATTGCAGTTAAAATTACATATTTGTGTTGCGAATTTGAATAATGCCAAATGGGAAATTGTAGAAACTGGTAACGAATTGGATAAATGGGTGGCGGCTTCGGCTACAATTCCTGGACTTTTTGAAACAATGATGATTGGAGATGTGTTTTATGTCGACGGTGGTTTGCTCAATAATATGCCAGCTCAAGGCATAAATGAATTTTGTCATACTATTATTGGGGTAGATGTGTTGCCTCATATTGTACCTGCTGAGCTAAATAAACCTATTGATACTTTGGCATTTGCTGTTAGAGCAATGCAGCATCAAAATTCAAAAGCTGGACGAAATTTATGTCAGTTTATAATTGAACCTAAAGCGATTATTGATTTTAATGAGTTTAGTTTTGATGCCTATCAAGCCATTTATCAACAAGGATATGACGCAACAAACAAATTCTTAGCCGAAAATCCGAGAATGTTAGAGTTGAAAAAATGATGCTAGATTTGTTATTTCAATAATTTATTCGGCCAGCACCAATTTAACAATAAAAGTACTTCCAACATTTACTTTTGTTGTAAATGAAATTTCCCCACCCGTAAGTTCGATAATATTTTTCGAAATAGCCAATCCAAGCCCCATTCCAGTAGTTTTTGTCGTGAAATTAGGATTAAAGAGCTTTTCATACACTTCTTCGTTTATACCAATACCATTATCAGATATTTTGATAATAACTTGTTTATCAGCTAAATTTAGGTTGATATTTATTATACCAGAACGACTATCTGGAATGGCTTGAATTGCATTTTTCAGTAGATTGTTAAATACTTGTACTAGCTGCTCAGGGTCGGCATATACAAATATTCCTTTTTCAAAACCATGGTATTTTATTTGAACTTGCTCGTGGTTGTTAATAAATAATTGGGTAACTGAATAAAGTTTTGCTGCCACATCAACTCGCTCAAAATTAGCTTCTGGCATTCTTGCAAAGTTCGAAAAAGTGCCCGCAATGCGTGATAAATTATCAATTTGCTCAATCAGCATTATTGTAGACTTAGCAAAATAGTCATCAAAACGGTTGTCATTCAATGCTTTTGTGCGCTGAAGTTGTTGGATGCTAAGTTTCATTGGTGTTAGCGGATTGTTAATCTCGTGGGCAACTTGACGAGCCATCGATTTCCAAGCAGTCTCTCTTTCCGATTGTGCCAGCAGTTTTGCACTATTTTCCAATTCATCTACCGTTCTGTTATATTGAATTACCAATTGTCCAATTTCATCATTTAGTTTATAATCTATTTTTTCATTTCTTCGCCCTAATCGCATCTCTTTTAGTTTGTTTTCTAGCACATTAAGTGGTGCTGATAGTTGTTTGCCAATAAATAAACTAAAAAGAATTGCTAGAACGATAATGATAAGATAAATGTGAATAATTACTGATAAAAAACTTTCAATTTCACTTCTTATCTCGTTTTGACTAAAAAATTGTGGAACCGCAATATAGCCAATTTGCAAAAAATCACCATTGTAGAAATCGCTAAATCCAGTCAGATATTTAAGTTTCCCGATATGTTCATATTGATTAATATTAGCATTCAAACTAAAGTAAGGTGTAGGAGATATTAGTTTGCTGGTTAGACTTTTATTGAATATTAATGGTTGAGAACTACCCACCAAAAAACCACGATTGTTGTAAACGTGTATATCGGTGTGATAAAGGTATGAAAGATCTTGTAAGTCGAAATTTAAGGCTTGTGAGTTTAGTGTCGTTAAATCTTGATTCCAATAATATCTTTCTTGTAGTGCCTTTTGAATGTAATTCTTTTTGTTTTCAAGTTTAGCAATTTGCTCTTCTTGATATTTTTTTTGTATAAAATCTACCGAGACGTAAAAAATGCCTAAAAAACTGAATATTAGCAAACTAATAAATGAATACTGAAATTTGGCTATCATTCCTAGTCTGAAGTTACTCTTTTTATTTATTAGCATATATATCCAAACCAGTAAACTTGTTATGGCAAAATAGACTAAGAAAACATAAGCAAAATATAGTAAATATGCTTTCGGATCATACAATTGCTGTTCGGTAATAATTATGAAAGTATGGTCGTTTGGAGCGTAAACAAAATGAATTCTTCCATTGTTGAAAGTTGTAAAAAAATCAAATTTATTCTTAGGTATCCAGTTTGAGTTTGTTGGAAATTCCACTTTGCCCGATGAATATACTAATTTCTGATGTTCATATTTTGTTATAGCAAGATTGAGTTGCGATTGAATGTCGGGCGATGAAGCAATAAGTAAATTGGGGAAACTGTAACTTTTAAAATTTCTGCGTGGATAAAACTCCATGAAGTAATAAATGGAGTCATTGTCGGGTGATGTAACCAGAAATTTGCCAATATATGACATGTTGTTGTCATTGGCAGGAACGCTGTAAAAGTGTGTACTTTTTAATTGAGTACCTATATTACTAATGAATTTTGCATATTCGTTGTATAAATCTGTATTGACTGTTGCAGCATTTAGCCGCATATCGTATTTATTCCAGAAACCTCTCAAATATGTTTTGCTCAAATAATCATTTGCTGCCAACAATGAATCTGAATTTGTGATTAAGAGCTTAATTTTCGTATCGTTTTTTATCTGTATATCAAGCTCTTCGAGTAAAACTTCTGCCATTCGGTCATTTTCAGTATTTCCATTAATTGAAATATTCTGAGCAATAATTTTATATTTATCTGCTTTCTTGTTATTGTTTATAATATACGAATTCCAGACAAAAAAAGTAGTGAAAATAACCACGCAACTCGCAACAAAACCATAAGTATTATTGCTCTTTTTTGTTACAAATGGTATATAGAATACTATCCAAAGTATTGTAAAAGAAGCCGAAATTCTATATAGATCTTCGGCGGAAGTAATATAACATGCCAACATCAATATCAATAAACAACTGAAGTCGAAGATTATAGCATGTTTTAGCTTTCTATTGATTTTGAACCAATTGTGAGTTTTATAAAACAATAAAAACAAACTGATTCCCCAAAGTAAAATAAGAAAATGTATCCAAAGTGATATAGCGGAAAAATCGCTAAATTTAAGTATAGTTAGCTGAATACTAGAATGGTAAATAAGTCCACTAAGTAGATAATAAACCAATACAAAGTACAAAGCTGAACTCAATAGCAATAAAAAACATCCAATTTTAGTTTTGATTTTTTGAGTAATTACATAGAAATAAAATAAATAAATAGTTGCCGAAAAATATCCTGTTGCCACTGTTAAATGACAAATGGAAGTTAGTAACGGATTTGAAGCATATTGGAACGGTGTAAATAATTTGTTACCAAAAAGCAAAGATGGTATGTTAAAGTATAATCCAATTCCAATTATAACTCCAACGCTTACAGCCAATGCTAAAAATGATTTTGGGTCAATTCTTTTTCTGTCAACAAGAAAAGGGGCGTTTGCATAAATTAGAAAAAGGAGTAATACGGCAATCGAATAAAATATTAGTCCGATATCTGCCCATATTTCGTTATAAATTGGGGTTTGTGGTACCGATAATGAAAATAAATAATCACCATGAGCACAAAAAATAGCTTGTTTATCAGTGCTTTTGCCATTTACAATTTGCACTTGCTTGTCCATATCAAAACCATGTGCAAAGTTATTTGTCAATTCTTCATTTTCGTAAGGATAATTGTTTTTGATGGTAATTAATGCCCAGATTTTTGTTGATTCAAATGAGATTAAACGACTTACACAATGTGCGTTGGATAATTGAACGTAATGCCAATCATTTGAAGTGGGTAATTTGATATTGCTTATGTCAAGATTATTGTCCGACCAAAACACAAGTTCCCCTTTTTCAAAAACATAATACGCAATATCATTTTTTATAAAAGGGTAATGAATTAATGAGTCGATTGAGGTGTGGATAATGATTTGCTTAATTTCGTCTAAAGTTTTGGCCGACTGTTTTTCTTTTAAAGTAAGTTCAGACCTAAAATTTTCAATTTGAATGGCATGTTGAGGTGAAATGCGATATAAATAATCGCAAATTAAACCTGATAAAATGCATGAAATCAATGTAATAATAAATATTCGACTTGATTTTTTGGTTTTCATCTTCAATTTTTCAAATTAGCTTATTCATGATGATAAGGTTCCCCTTTTAAAATTGTCATAGCGCGATATAATTGCTCAACAAAAATTAGTCGAATCATTTGATGCGAGAATGTCATTGCCGAAAGTGAAACTTTTCCGTTTGCGCGGTTATATATTTTTTCAGCAAAGCCATAAGGACCACCTACAACAAAAATGACGCGCTTGTGGGATGCCAACATTTTTTTTGATACAAATTCCGAAAATCCAACCGAAGTAAACTGTTTGCCTTTTTCATCTAATAATACAACTTCATCATTGGATTCAATGTTCTTTAAAATTAAATCAGCTTCTTTTTCTTGTTGTTCAGCTATCGAAATACTCTTAGTATTTTTTAACTCAGGTATCACCAACATCTCGAATGGAATGTAGAACTTTAATCTGTTTTGGTACTCTTCTTGAAGTTTAATAAGGTATGAATTGGTTGTTTTTCCAACAGTTAACAGTATTATTTTCATATACTTGATGATTTGTTAGTGTTTGGCGTGCTATTTGTTGAATATAAAAATCAGCCCGAAAAATTGGCTGAAATAAAATAATTAGTGTACTTTTGCAGAATCATTTGTAATTCAATGCAAATATGGCATTATTTAACGAGAAAACATTAAAAACAAAAAAATAATTTTGTAAATAATCAATTCAAAATGAAAAAATTCAAACTATTTCTAATTAGTTTCTGTCTGTTTTTTGGTGTTCCAATGCTTATGTCACAATCAGCGGAAGTACCATCCGAAATAATTTCGGCTCTCGACGAAGGTGCTGCAAGTCAGCTATGTACATTTTTGAACGCCAATGTTGAACTTGTAATCGGCAATCAGAACGATGTTTTTAGCAAACAACAAGCTACAGGGATTATTACCGATTTTTTTCGAAAAAACAAAGTCAATAGTTTTCAATTATTGCACAAAGGTAATAAAGATGCGGCAAGTTTTGTAATAGGAACTCTTAAAACTGCATCGGGGAACTTCCGCGTATATGTATTAACAAGAAAAAATGAAATTCAACAACTCAGAATTGAAACTTCAAATGGCTAACGATTTCGAACAACTTATTTCTCTTTGGTTTGCCGAGGATATTGGTGATGGCGACCACACAACTCTTTCATGTATTCCTGCTTCGGCAATAGGAAAATCACAACTAATTATTAAAGAAAACGGCGTTTTAGCTGGTGTTGAAGTAGCACGGCAAATTTTTAAAGCTTTCGATTCTGATCTTCAGATGACAGTATTTATTAACGATGGAGCTGAAGTAAAAGTTGGCGATGTGGCATTTGTGGTTGAAGGTAAAATTCAATCTCTTTTGCAAACCGAACGTTTAATGCTGAACATTATGCAACGAATGAGTGGTGTTGCAACCCGCACACGAGAGTATGCAAAAGCGCTTGAAGGAACGAAAACCAGGGTGCTTGATACTCGCAAAACTACACCAGGACTTCGTTTATTAGAAAAAGAAGCCGTGAAAATTGGTGGTGGAGTAAATCACAGAATTGGGCTTTACGATATGATTTTATTGAAAGATAATCATGTTGATTTTGCAGGTGGTATTGATAAAGCAATTTTGCGTGCCAAAGCATATTTAAAAGAAAAAGGTAAGAATTTAAAAATAGAAATAGAGGTGCGCAATTTCGACGAACTTGCTCAAGTTATGGCAGTGGGTGGCGTAGACCGTATAATGCTCGATAATTTCACACCTGAAAATACTCGAAAAGCAGTTGAAATTATTGCTGGAAAATACGAAACTGAGTCATCTGGCGGTATTACTTTTGACACACTTAAAGAATACGCCGATTGTGGTGTAGACTTTATTTCGGTAGGAGCATTGACACATTCAGTTAAAAGCTTGGATATGAGTTTTAAAGCTCTTTGATAACCAATACATAAATACAACTAAAATCGGCTTGTTCAATTCTGAATTTGCCGTTTTTTTTTTACCTAAATTGAAATTACTGAATTCAAAAATTTTATAAAGTGTTCTTTTTGCAATAGAGTTTATATTGATTTAATTGCTACGCAATTAAAAATATGAAATTTAACACTAAAACCATGGAGACCACTAAGTATAAAACATAAATGTTTTATTGAGAAACAATTACAGTAAAAAAACATTTATGTTTTTCCTTAGTGTTCTTTGTTCAGCTGATATTCTTAGTGTATCTTAGTGCACTTAGTAACTTAGTGGTAAATCTTAATTCTTTGTTTTTGAGCATAATAATCATTTAATCTATATAAACTCTAATGTATTAGATTATTATATTAATTGATAGGCAAATCACTATGGGGTTTGATGATATAAAAAACCTATTTTTATAGGTGTATTTGTCGTTAAATACTTATAGTTATGAAGCTTACAAAAAAAGACAAAAAGTTTCACGCAAACTAATAGAACTAAGTTTGCAACGTGATTTAGTCATAGAATAAACTTAGTTATATTATGTTTTACAAAGCAAACACTTAAATTGTATTCAATGGCTATCAATAAAGCTATATTAAAAGAACAAATTACCGAACTGACCAAAAAAGAGTTGGTGGATATTGTATTGAAGTTAGCAGTAAAAAGGTATAATTACGAATTTTTATTGGTCAATTTTCTGGACAAAGAAAGTGGTGAACAAACACTGTTTGAAGACGCTAAAGAAGATATTGAAAAACTGTGGCAAAAAGAATTTAAAGGTCGCACAATTCAGCATCAAATGGTTAAGCGGCTAAATGCTTGTGTTAAACGAATTGCAGAGTTCACAATTGAGACAAAAAGCAAAAAGTTGGAAGCTGATTTGGTACTTTATGTATTAGAATTGCAGTTTGCGCAGTCAACAAAGATTTTTGGAGCACGTTTTTCAGGCTACGATTATAAAGTTGGACTATTACTAAAAAAGTTAATTTCGCTTGTTGCCAAAAAACTTCATCCCGATTATATGATAGATTATCAAGATAGAATTAATGAGTTTCTTGACAAACTACATCGTACATCTAATCGTATTAATACCATTTATGATTTGCCTCAATCAATTGAATAAACTTCTAAATGATAGATTTTTGGCTATCAAAATTATAGATTTGAAAAAAAAACACTATTTTCTTGCAAAAGATAGTATTATATAATTTTTATATACTATCTTTGTCGCTCAATAATTAATAAAAAAGTAACAATGAGTAAAGGAACAGTAAAATTCTTCAATGAATCTAAAGGATTTGGATTTATTAGTGAAGAAGGTTCAAACAAAGAACATTTCGTACACATCTCTGGATTAATTGATCAAATTCGCGAAGGCGACACAGTTGAATTTGATTTGCAAGAAGGCAAAAAAGGATTGAATGCAGTAAATGTCAAAGTAATTTAATATTTTACTATCGACGTTTTTTACATCTTAGAAGTCTATCAAAAATATTTGATAGGCTTTTTTTTTGAAAATTAATATAGATTGATTTACGTAAGTGTTTTTAATTATCTTGCTTTAAACTAGATTGTTACTGCTAAATTGCTTTGTCTAAAATTTGCTATTTGACAATTTGGGATCAAAACATAGTATTTATTCAATTATTATTTGAAAGTATTTGAAAAAACTTATTTACTTTTGTTCTAATATAAAATAATTTTAATTCCTCAAATATCATGAAACATTTAATTTATACCATTCTTCCATTTTTGTTTTTTTGTATGTCAATGACAGCTCAAAATGAGATTAAGCTTTATCCAAAAGAACCCAAAGAAAGTAACGAAATTGCTGTTGATGAAAGTTTTCAACGAAATGATTTTGTGATAAATATTTCTAAACCACGTATGTATGAGTATATTGTACCAAAAGATTCTGCTAATGGAACTGCTGTTTTGATATGTCCCGGTGGTGGATATTCTGGCGTTTCTGTTATAAAAGAGGGCCTCGAAATAGCAAAATGGTTTAATTCATTGGGTGTATCGGCATTTGTTTTGTATTATCGCATGCCAAATGGTCATTCAACAGTTCCATTAAAAGATGCTCAGATGGCTTTAAATATTATTCGCAAAGGTGCAAAAAAATGGAATATTGATAAATCTAAAATTGGTATTATGGGCTTCTCGGCTGGTGGACATTTAGCTTCTACGGTTGGTACGCATTTTAAATCTAAAGCTCAACGACCAGCTTTTATGATATTGGGTTATCCTGTAGTGACTATGCAAAAGGAACTAACACATATGGGTTCACGCAATAATCTTTTAGGTAAAAGCCCTGCCGACGAATTAGTAACTCTTTACTCAAACGAGTTGCAGGTTACAAAAAAAACTCCTCCTACCTTCATTTTTCATGCCAAAGATGATAAAGTTGTCCCAATAGCAAATAGTGAGCAATTGTTTAAGTCTTTGCAAGATAATAATGTTTCTTCTGAATTTCAGATGTTTGAAAAAGGTGGTCATGGTTTTGGTATGCGTGTAAAAGATATTGATTCGTCAAATTGGCCTAACTTGTTAAGAGCTTGGATGGCGACTCAGAAATTATTGCCGCTTCAAAAATAATAGTCAAATCGGTCTTTGCAAGAAAGATGAAATTTTAAATTGTTGAGTTTTTCCAAAAAATCTAAATCCTCATCTGGGGTAAGTAATGCTTTATGAATAATGAACTATCAAACGATGCTATTGCTTTATTGCAGCAATTAATTGCAATTCCGTCATTTAGCAAAGAAGAAAATGTTTTGGTCGATTTTCTTGAACGGTATATCGAAATTAAAGGTTATACAGTGTCGCGAAAAGAAAATAATGTATGGATTTTGAGTACCGGCTTTGATAGTAACCGCCCCACAATATTACTCAATTCTCATATTGATACAGTGAAACCAGCTTCAGGTTGGGTTCATCAACCATTTTCTCCAAAAATCGAGAATAATAAACTATATGGTTTGGGAAGTAACGATGCTGGAGCAAGTGTGGTGTGCTTATTAAGTGCTTTTATTTATTTGACACAGCAAACTCAAACATATAATTTGATATTTGCAGCCACTGCCGAAGAAGAAATTTCGGGGAAAAATGGGCTTGAGAGTCTATTGATGGAACTACCCAGAATCGATTTTGCTATAGTTGGTGAACCTACAAAAATGCATTTGGCTGTGGCCGAAAAGGGGTTAATGGTGCTCGATTGCCTAGTTTCTGGCAAAGCAGGACATGCTGCACGCAATGAGGGTGTTAATGCTATTTATAAGGCATTGTCAGATATTACTTGGTTTATGACTTATCAATTTCCAAAAAAAACTGACTTACTTGGACCTGTAAAGATGACCGTTACTCAAATAAATGCAGGTACACAGCATAATGTTGTTCCAGATAAATGTACGTTTGTGGTGGATGTACGCAGTAATGAAATGTATTCTAATAACGAGATACTTGCCGAAATAAACAAACATGTTTCTTGTGATGTGCAAGCCCGTTCCACGCGTTTGAGTTCAACTGCTACTCCGTTAAATCATCCTATTGTAATACGTGGACTTGAGCTGAATCGTTCAATGTTTGGGTCGCCAACGCTTTCCGATCAATCGTTAATGCCTTTTCCAAGTATGAAAATGGGACCTGGCGATTCCGCACGTTCACACACAGCCGATGAATATATTGCCTTGGCTGAAATTGAAGAGGCAATTGATATTTACATTAAATTACTAGATGGTATAAAGTTGTAAAACAACTTCTAATAGCTAGCAAAACAACTTTGATATTTATTTGTGAAAATTCAAACAGTTCTTTAATATCAGCACAATAGTAAATCGTTAAATTGACTTTATAAAGCCACAAGTAGCACAAAATGGTTCAACAACTTTATGTTGTTCGAACCCTTTTTTTATGTCCTTAGCTCGTTTTCTATCCAAAATATCAATTAAATTTTCATTGAATATATTTCCTAAAAGTAAATTGGCATCGGCATCCAAACAACATGGAATTACCTGTCCATCAGATAGTATGGCGATATGGTCGCGTAATCCATAACATGTTTTTTCTGAGTAAATTTTAGCTTTTGAATTGTTTGGCCAATCAAATCGAGGTGCACTGTGTAGAAAAATATGCTCTGATAATTTTTGTCCATTACCATTAGTTTGTTCGTTCAATATATCTGCTGAGAGCTTGAATTTTGCTACAATTTTGTTCAAACAAAGCATGTTGAAGTCATTACTTGTTTTAATTGAAGAATTCCACAGTCGCAGCGAAACGTAACTTTTTGGAGCTGCATTAGTGGCAAATTGGAGAGCAGTTTCCAAATATGTATTCCATTTTTCTGGCGCTATATTTTCTTCGGCATCATGTAATGAAATATTGATTTGTCGGATATTATGTTTCAATAATAATTCCGATTTTCGCTCTAATAAGCCACCATTTGTAGTGATATTAATCTGTAAACCAGCTGATTCTGCAATAGTAAGTATTTCATCCAATTGTGTATGTAAAAGTGGCTCCCCAAGTACATGTAAATAAATGTAATTGGTAAATGGTCGAATTTTATCCACTACCAAACGAAATTCTTCTGGCGACATAAACCTAGAAACGCGTGTAGTTTTAAAACAAAAGCTGCAATCGAAATTGCAGCTATTTGTTATCTCAATATATATTTTCTTGAATCTCAGATATGTATATTTATTTCTAGTTCCTTAAGTATTTGATAATTATCTAAAGTCAATAATATTGTGTATAGAAAGTATACCCACCAATTGGTCGGAATTATTCATTACAGTAAGTGAAGTAATTTTGTTGATGTCCATCATTTCAAGTGCTTCTGTCAACAATTCGTTTTCGTTTATTTGTTTAAAACCGAGTGTCATAAATTCTTGAGCTGTCAATAATTTTATATCATCAAACCGCTGAATTGCTCTTCGTATATCACCATCGGTAATAATTCCAATTGGTTGCTCAACATTATTAAATACGATAGTCATTCCGAGTCTTTTATTGCTCATTTCATGCATGATATCTTTAAATAGTGTTGATTCGTACACTTTAGGAATATTTGTAGACATTTCGTCTTTCACACGTGAAATAAGTCGTCTACCCAACGCTCCTCCTGGATGATAAACTGCATAGTTTTCAGCTTTAAAACCACGTTGTTCCATCAAACAAATTGTCAATGCATCTCCCATAACTAAAGTAGCTGTAGTTGAAGTTGTTGGTGCTAATCCAAGTGGGCAAGCTTCCTTTTCCACACCGACATTTAGCACAAATGAAACTTCTTTAGCTAAAACTGATTTTAGATTTCCAGTCATGGCAATGAGTGTACAACCAATTTTTTTTAGTGGTGGAATAATGTTGAGAATCTCGGTTGAACTTCCACTGTTGGAAATGAGTAATACAATATCAATTTTGCTTACCATACCCAAATCGCCATGCATTGCTTCAGCTGCGTTTATAAATATAGTGGGAGTGCCTGTAGAAGCCAGTGAAGAAGCTATTTTATGACCAATAATTCCGGTTTTGCCAACACCCATAATTACCAACTTGCCTTTGTTGGCATAAATAAGTTCCACTACATCGTTTATTTCAGAACCAATCTTATCGGATAATTTCTGAAGTTCAGTGATTTCGGAATTAAAAATTTCTTTGCTACGTTTAATAAAATCCATATTTTAGCTACTCAGTTTTTGTTCTAACAATCTGATTGTTGCGTATAACAATCATTTATTGTTATTTTTTGTCTTGTTTTTTTCAGTGCTATTGCTTTATGAAGTTTTGGTTTCAACGTATTTGTGTCTTCAATATCATTTCCACAAATTCTCTTACGCAGCCTTCACCTCCCTTTTTCTTCATCTGATAAATTCCTGGAATATTTTTTATTGCTTCCAATGCATCAGATGGGCATGCCGCCAAACCAACCGCCGAGAGTAATTCAAAGCAATTTATATCATCGCCAATATATGCAACTTCTGCTAGTGAAATATTTTCGTTGGCACATAATTCCTTTACAGTGGCGAGTTTACCACCTTCCCGATTGCCTTGATAAAGATAATCTAATTTCAATTTATTGAAGCGACGTTCAACTAATTTTGTGTTTTCAGATGTAATAATTCCAGTCTTAATTCCCTTTTGACGAATAAGTTGTAGACCCATTCCGTCGTGTGTGTTGAACTTTTTCAATTCGTCACCAGATTCGGAATAATACATTCCTGCATCGGTTAAAACACCATCCACGTCGGTTAAAAGAAGTTTAATTTTTGTTGATTGTTGATTGTTGATAGTTGGTTGCTTGACATTCAAAGCTTGCTGTTTACTGATATCTGATAACTGATAACTGTCATCTGTCAACTGTTTTGTAATATTGTCAATAGCAATTGCTTGTTGCAAAATCGTTTTTATATCAGAAAGATACAGTTGGTTTGGGCCATCAGAAAATGCATGATCGGGGTCGGGATGTACTTCGGCAAATATTGCATCAACTCCAACAGCCAACGCAGCACGCATAAGATATGGTACCATTTCTCTATTTCCACCAGTGGAATCGCCCTGACCGCCAGGTTTTTGAACTGCATGCGTGGCATCAAAAACTATTGGAAAGCCATAACTGCGCATTTCAACTAATCCTGTCATATCAACAATAAGATTATTGTATCCAAAGCTTGAACCTCTTTCACATAGCAAGATATTTTCATTCCCAGAATCACGCAATTTATCCACCACATTTTTCATGTCCCATGGTGCCATAAACTGCCCTTTTTTTACATTTACAATCTTCCCAGTTTGAGCTGCCGCTACTAATAAATCGGTTTGGCGTGATAGGAAGGCAGGTATTTGAAGCATATCAGCCACTTTGGCAACTTCTGCGCATTGCCATGTTTCGTGCACATCTGTGACGATAGGAAGGTCGAGTTCTGTTTTTACACGTTGTAAAATTTCTAAACCACGTTTCATTCCTAAACCACGAGGTGATTTTACTGACGAGCGATTTGCTTTGTCGAATGATGACTTGAAAATGAAATGAATGTCCAACTCTGTGCATATTTCTTTAAGCTTGGTAGCTACCAACATTGTCATTTCTTCGGTTTCGATGGCGCATGGACCAGCAATTAATACAAACCGATTTTTTCCTCCAATATCAAAACGATTAAGAACGTTTATTTTATGTGTTTCGAGCATATTATCACAATTTCCTATCAATCAATTTAATAGGTGTTAAAACTTGGTTAAAAGCTAATACGAAGTATATCTGACTTTTAATGAGTATGTATGTAAGTAGAATTTTGGTAGTTAAAATTATCTTGTCAAAAAGCATTGATAATCATATCAATGCTTTTCAATCCTACAATAAAAACTTTATGAAATGGTATAAACTCTCACCCAATCTACTTCAAGATGACCAGCGCTTCCATGTTGTTTTTCGGAAATAAAAGAGTTGAAAGCCAAATACATAGCTTCTTTTGGTATGTTACTAGCGGTTCTGTAAACTTCTAAATCGTTTATCATCCAATACAATTCCTTTTCAGTCCAAACTAAAGTGTAAATAAAATATTCTAGGTGATTAAGACCAGTTATTTTAATTCCATCCACTACATGTTTGTTGGTGTTGCCAAGTGTTATATGTTTTCCGTTGTAATGGAAAATGTTGATGAAAGGTAATTTTGAATCAGCTCCCAACCAGAATGCATGATGGAAGTTTCCTGAACATCGGATTTTGGCTCGGAAAATACCTTGTTTCTGACGAAATTTGTCTGCGGTTTGCAGCACATCCGACGTGAATTGGAATTCTTTTTCGATAAACCCTTTTTTAGTGTGCCATGCTGGTGCAACAACTTTTTCGTGTTTAGTAGCAATTTTTAAAATACCTTTGTCAACAGATACATTTTTGCCCGAATGATTGGCTTGTTTCTCATTTGCAAACGAATGATTGCCAATTAATGCTGGACTTTTATAATGAAAGCCAAAATTCCAATGCGATTTATCTAAAGTATTCCAATTAAATTCATCATTGAAAGTCAAGTTTAATTTCTTGTATTTATCAAAACGTTCAGGTTTTTCATTTTCGTAGAAATCAATGTCTGGATTTTTAGCTAATTCAAACATTCGTTGCTCTTGAACATATTCTGGCGTACTTGTCCACCTATTTTGATTTTTCCAAAAGTCATTTGCTTTTATAAAATCAGGTGATGCAATTTTGAGCTTCAATTGTTCATATTCCTTGATAATAAACGATTCATGAAAACGCATGTAAGTTTTATAAGCTTTTGAATGCTCAAAATCTTTCAATTTTTTTAGTGTTTCGTTTGCGCTTACCTTCTTTTTGTCGCCTAATTGTTCATATTCGGGTGTTGATTTGAATAACTGATACGACTTCAGTTCTTCCGAATCCAAAACGCTGTAATATAGTTGAATAGATGGTGAGTTTTTGAGTTTTGTGTACTTCTTGTAACTCTGATATTCCTCTGTATCTTTGTATTTTCGATTTTGTAAAGTCTTTTTGTTTTCTTTAAAGTTAGCCGAGTTAACAATATGATATAATGACTTGTATTCGGCAAGTTCAATAGATTTCCCAACCTCTTCGTAGCGATGCATAGCAATTACTAGATCAGCTTCATTTTTTTCGAGTTTTGCAGTTGGAGTGATACCTCCAAAAAGCCTTTTCCAAAACAAATTCATGATTTCATGGGTTTAAAGTGAATAAAAAATTGTAATTTCAAAAAGATAATTGTCTGGAATTGATAATTTTAATACATTCTGTAATGTCTTCTACAATTATAGGTTTATACCTTTCTTCGATTGGGATAAATAATTCGTTTCGCATCAAATCAATTTGTTCCAAAAAATAATTGTAAAAGCCAGCTTGGTTTATTATAACTAAGGTTTTATTATGTTCGCCTACTATACCAGAGGTAATTACATCTAACATTTCGTCTAAAGTGCCATAACTACCTGGAAGCACTACAAACATATCAGAAAGTTCTTTCATCTTGTCCTTACGCTGACTCATAGTTTCAACAACTATAAGTTCTGATGGTAATGAACTTTGACGTTTCATTCGAATAATGGCTTGGGCGATAACCCCAATTATTTTACCATTTTTACTGAAAGATCCTTCTGCTACTGCGTCCATCAAACCACCAGTAGCGCCACCATAAACAAGTGTGTTTCCGCTTTTGGCTATAAATTCACCTAACTCGAATGCCGCTTGTTTATAGTGTTCGGCTATGTGGTTGCTCGATGAGCAGTAAACTGCAATGTTCATTTTTTAGTTGACAGTTATTAGTTTACAGTTGATAGTTTACAGTGTTAATATAATATCAATTATCAACTGTCAATTATCAACTTAATTACGCATCGATTTTAGCATAAGTAGCATTTGCTTCGATAAATGCACGACGAGGTGCTACATCATCGCCCATCAACATTGAGAAAACGTGATCTGCTTCAGCTGCATTTTCGATATTTACTTGACGCAATGTACGATTTTCGGGATTCATTGTAGTATCCCACAATTGAGTTTCGTTCATTTCACCAAGACCTTTATAACGTTGAGTATGAATATTCCCTTCAGAACCACCAAACTTTTCGATAAATGCTTGTCTTTGTAAATCTGTCCAGCAGTACTCTTCATTTTTGCCTTTTTTGCACAAATAGAGTGGAGGAGTGGCTATGTATAAATATCCTTGCTCAATTAATTCTTTCATGTGTCGGAAGAAGAAAGTCATTATAAGCGTTGCAATGTGGCTACCATCCACATCGGCATCGGTCATGATAATGATTTTGTGATAGCGTAATTTTTTCATGTTTAACGCTTTACTATCATCCTCGGTGCCAATGGTAACTCCTAAAGCGGTGTATATATTACGTATTTCTTCGCTTTCGAGAACTTTGTGAGGCATTGCTTTTTCCACATTTAAAATTTTACCACGCAATGGTAAAATGGCTTGAAACTGACGGCTTCTTCCTTGTTTGGCAGTACCACCAGCCGAATCTCCCTCGACAAGATATAATTCACATTTTTCAGGATCTTTGTCGGCGCAATCTGCCAGTTTACCAGGCAATCCACCACCCGATAAAGGCGATTTACGTTGAACCATTTCGCGTGCTTTGCGTGCTGCATGGCGCGCTGTGGCAGCTAGTATTACTTTCTCAACAATGATACGTGCAGCTTTAGGGTTTTCTTCCAAATAATTTCCAAGTGCTTCACCTACAGCCATATCCACCGAACCCATTACTTCGTTGTTACCAAGTTTTGTTTTGGTTTGACCTTCAAACTGTGGTTCAGCCACTTTAATAGAAATAACAGCTGTCAATCCTTCGCGGAAGTCATCGCCACTAATTTCAATTTTCAGTTTGTCGAGCATTTTGCTATCTTCGGCATATTTTTTCAACGTACGTGTCAATCCACGACGAAAACCAGCTAAGTGAGTTCCACCCTCTATAGTGTTGATATTGTTTACGTAAGAGTGAATATTCTCGTTGTAAGAAGTGTTGTAAGTCATGGCAATTTCTACTGGTGTGCCATTTTTTTCTGTCGAAATATGAATCACATTATCAATAAGTGGTTCACGTGCTTCGTCGATGTATTCAACAAATTCTTTTAATCCCTCGTCGGAATGAAAAACTTCTGATTTGAATGTTCCGTCATCGTTCATGTGTCGTTTGTCGGTCAAAGTCAGCGTTATACCAGCATTTAGAAATGATAACTCGCGCAAACGACTTGCTAAAATATCGTATTTGTATACTGATTCGATAAATATTGAACTGTCGGGTAAGAAGGTTACCAGCGTACCATTTGTAGTGGATGTGCCAATTTCTTTAACCGGAAATTGAGGGGTGCCGCAAGAATATTCTTGCATATATTTTATGCCTTCGCGCGAGACTTCAACATGTAGCAAAGTAGAAAGTGCATTCACACATGAAACACCTACACCATGTAATCCACCCGAAACTTTGTAACTTCCTTTGTCGAATTTACCACCGGCATGTAACACTGTCATAACAACTTCAAGAGCAGAACGACCTTCTTTTTCGTGCATGTCCACTGGAATACCACGACCATTATCAATAACAGTAATTGAATTATTTTCGTTTATAAAAACCTGAATAGTGTCGCAATGTCCTGCCATAGCTTCATCTATGGAGTTATCTACCACTTCATAAACCAAATGGTGTAGTCCTTTAATTCCAATATCTCCAATATACATCGCAGGACGTTTGCGTACTGCTTCTAAACCTTCAAGTACTTGAATACTACTTGCTCCATAATCGGCACTCGCTGCAGCTCTTGCTTTTTCTTCTTCGCTCATTTTATTATATGTTATTTATATACAGTTGTTTAGTTGTGAATCAACTTTTTGTTTTAATGTTTTAAAAAGTCGCCCAAAAAACAGACAAATATAACACAAAAAAATGATATATAAGTAAAGTTTTTGGTAAAAATGAGTAAAAATACTTCATTTATGAAATCTAATAATTGATTTGTATTAATTCTCGAACAACCGATTTTAAATGTAAAATTGTAATTTGTTTATTTTATTGCTAAACTTGTGAATATTTGATTATAAAATATGGATTAATACCTCTTTTTTACTAGAACTTTTATTCCATCATTAATAGTTTTTACGAGTATTTCAGTACCTTCTTCATAGGGTTCGCCATCGTAGTGAAACGGACCAGATTCTTCTCGTTTTAATAGAATTTGCTCTGCGCGTAAAGTTGTCATAAACAAATCCTTATCAATTGTTTTTGCGAATAATTGTAATGCCAATGCAGGTATTGCAATAATTGGGAAATTACTCATAATTGAAATATCCATTTTGCCATCTTGCACGCTTGCTTGTGGTGCAATATATGCGTTGTTGCCCCACTGAGAAGCATTGGCAAATGTCAACACGAAGGCTTTTGCTTTTAAATCTATACCTTCGCCTATTAAATGAACATTCTGTGATTTATAACTAAAATATCCAGTAATTATTTTCTCAATATATCGCATTACTCCACGTTTTTTCCCTTTTGCAAATTCTGTACTTACATATGCATCAAAGCCAGTTCCGCAGGTGCAAAAAAATGGTTTATCATTTACCATGCCATAATCAATATAAATTGATTCCGACTGATTTAGCTGTTGAATCGCTTTTGTAACACTCATCGGTACTCCAAGATGACGAGCTAAGCCATTTCCAGAACCAATAGGAATTATACCCAATGAAGTATTGGTATGTATCAAAGCACAAGCTACTTCGTTTACCGTTCCGTCGCCACCAACAGCTATTACCCAGCGAAAATTTCGAGCAACAAAATCTTTTGCTAGCTCTGTTCCGTGACCGCGATATTTTGTAAATACAATCTCCGACAAAAATTTATTCTCGTCCAGGTATTTATTTATCAATGCCGGAATTTCGTTTTTTTTTCCTTTCCCCGAAATGGGATTGATAATAAATGCGATTTTTAATTTCATTCTTTTTTAATGAGTAATATGTTTTTGAAGATTATGTAAAATTGTTTCAAACTAACACTATACTTAATTTTACAATAAGCAACTTGAAAACTGATGACTTTAGTAATTAGATTTTAAAAACAAAATGCAAAGATACGTATATTTTTTAGCTCAAAATAAACAACAAATCAAAAAAAATAGTTCTATTATTCAAAATTTTGAATAAATTATTTTTATTTTACTCATTAATACAAACCTACTTAACATATATAATTCTAATTATAAGTCAAAAGTATAAAGTTAAAGCTCATGGAGATTTATGATTAATAATTATTGTTGTCCAGTAAAAACAAAAGAAAAAATAGTGTCGCTCCTATGGAGCTCTGGTAATTCTTGTAACTTATTGACTACCATAATTTCGTCCCGATGGGACTAAAGATTTAGCTGCATCGCAGCGTAATTATTGTAGAAAAATTCAAACCACAAAACCTAAGCCCCATTCGGGGCGACATTATAGCAAGTCTTGTTGCATTAAGATATACAGCAATTATATAAAATGTTTACCGCACAACAATGATTAATAATACTTTTTGGTACTGTCAATGTCTATGTTTGAATGGAAATATAGTAGGAAAAAATTAAGTCATCATATTTTCCAAATATAGCCATATGTTATATGGTTCAGATTGATAATGTATTAGATTATTTTTTAGTTACGAATTGAGCTTGCTATTACATCGGTTTTCCGAATTAATTTCTGAAATAATATTGCTTATTTTTAGTCTTTTTGACAGTGAAACATATAAAACATTTCTAATTGTAATAAACATGTGAAACAAAAAGTGAGATTTTTAAGTTTGTATTTTATAAATAAATCACTTACCTTTGGAGTTTGAAATTTAAACCTAAAAATGATTAACACATTTTGTTCATAAGTACTTGTTGATTGTAATTATTTTATAAATCAATTGATTTAAAGAAAATTACAAACAAAAACTATTTTGCGGACAACATTTTGATTAAAATTAAACAATATATACTTTCTAATGACTAAAATTAAAGTAGGCGTTATTGGCGGCGCCGGTTATACCGCCGGAGAATTGCTTAGGATTCTTATTCATCATCCTGCAGTAGAAATTGTGTTTGTAAATAGTAGTAGTAACGCTGGAAATCAGATTGCCGATATTCACGGTGGATTAATTGGAGAAACAGATTTGGTTTTTACATCCGAATTACCTTTTGAAGAAGTGGATGCGCTATTTCTTTGCTCTGCACATGGTGATAGTAAAAAGTTTATGGATAATAATTCTATTCCAACTTCAATAAAGATTATCGACTTATCGACCGACTATCGTGCAAAAAGTCCAAATCATAGTTTTGTGTATGGTTTGCCAGAATTGAATCGTGATGCTATCAAATTAGCCACTCGTATAGCCAATCCAGGATGTTTTGCAACAGCTATTCAGTTGGCTTTGTTTCCATTGGCAGCCGCAGGTTTATTAACTGACGAAATTCATGTTAACGCTATTACAGGATCTACTGGTGCAGGCGTAAAACCGTCTGAGACATCTCATTTTAGCTGGCGCAATAACAATATTTCTATTTACAAACCTTTTGGACACCAACATTTGGAAGAAATAGGTCAATCGTTGAGCCAATTGCAAACAGGTTTCAATAAAGCAGTCAATTTTATTCCTGTACGTGGTAATTTTCCACGTGGAATTTATGTAACTGCTTATACATATTGTACTTTGAGTTTATCTGAAGCAAAAAATTTATACAAGGAATTCTACAAAGATGCTGCTTTTACTTTTGTTACTGATAAAAACCCCGACATGAAGCAAGTGGTAAATACAAATAAAGGAATTGTTTATTTAGAAAAGCACGGTGATAAACTACTGATTGTTTCAATGATAGATAATTTATTGAAGGGTGCTTCTGGTCAAGCTGTGCAAAACATGAATTTGATGTTTGGACTTGATGAAAAGATGGGATTGGGACTGAAAGCTATTGGATTCTGATATTTTTCAGTGATTAAGTTCTTTTAGTTAATATACAGTGTAATCTGTAAATATCTCTTTTTAAAATCAATTCTTTTAAGGCTAAAACTTCATCACGGAGTTAGAAGTCTGATAAAAAAATCTCCAATCCTATTTAAAATGGATTGGAGATTTTTCTATTTATATGCCTAAATACTAATTGTTTGAGTGGTGTGTAAAAATTGTGATTATTTATGAGCGACAAAATATTTTCTTTTTTATTGTGTTTTTTAAATCCAAATAGTGAGGTGATTCCGTCTAATATACAAATAAAGCAATAAATGTAAGAAATTTTACAATTAATAGCCTTTGTTTTTATAGACAAAATAAATAAAACTATTCAAATTTAAAAAAAAACAGAATCATGAAAACAATCAAAAACAATTTAGTAAAAAGAGCATTGATTTTTGTAGGTCTCGTATTATTAGGAATGCAAGTGTTTGCGCAAGATTCATTTGTTGTTAAAGGTCGCATTGTTAAAACAGATAAACAAGGAGTTAAAAGTGCAACAGTTACTCTTTTAGATTCCAAAACACTTGAGGTAGTTGCTGCTGATGTTTGTGACAAAAATGGAGTGTTTGTAATCGAAAATCTTAAAAAGGGCGAATACATTCTCTCGGTAAGCAAACCAGGATTTACAAAATCTGAAACCCGCTTCATTCAAATTACTGATAGCGGAAATATGATTGACCGTACGAATTTAGTTTTGAAGAAAACACCTAAAAAAACTTCCGATTTGGATGCGATAATATAATATATTAGAGCAAAGAACTATGTTAATCAGCACTTTGCCATATTCAAAAGTATAAGTTGAAAAATGCTGTTTTATTAGAGTTTAACTTTGATTTATATTTTCAACTTTGGTTTACTTTTTAAATAACTAAAGTGGTATTAATTGATAGAGGAAATGATTGGATAAAGTAATATGAAATAGCGTTTTCGATTAGGTTTTGTATTTGATTTTCTTTAATTTGCGTTGTTGTTAAATTCACTCAAAACTCTTTTCCAACATTTCCTCTTAATGCTTGTTAGTAGTTTGACAATGAGAAAGTATTATGTTGAATTATAAAAAAAGTCTTAGAAATAATTAGGTATAACCTTTATTTCTAAGACTTTTTTCAGTTATTATTCGTTTTGATATTTTATCTGCCTAAAAACTTTTATTTATTCAAAGTTAGAGAATTTTATTTTCCAGAATAAGGCATTTAATTGTACGAAACACTATCTTAATATGACCTTGCAAATACCACTCGTTGTGTTGAAGGTTTGCCTGTTACCATACAAAAACCAGATGTTTTGTCACCCTCTAATGGTATGCAACGAATAGTTGCTTTGGTTTCCTCTTTAATTTTCTCTTCTGTTTCTGGCGTTCCATCCCAGTGGCACATCAAGAATCCTCCTTTTTCAATTTCCACTTTAAAATCGTCATAAGAATTCACTTCACGTGTAACTGAAGTGCGATAATCTTTGGCTTTTTGGAAGATGTTTGACTGAATTTCTTTTAATAAATTGCTGATATATAAGTCTATGCCATCAAGTGATACTGTTTCTTTTGATAAATTGTCACGTCGTGCAACTTCCACTGTATTATTTTCGAGGTCACGAGCACCAATAGCCAATCGAACAGGCACACCTTTAAGTTCGTATTCTGCAAATTTCCAACCTGGTTTTTTGTTGTCGTTGTTGTCGAATTTCACACTAATATTCAGTGCTTTTAATTTTGCGGTGATTTCAGCAACTTTTTCCGAAATAGCAGCCAATTGTTCTTCATTTTTGTAAATTGGAACAATCACTACTTGAAATGGTGCTAAAGTTGGAGGTAAAACCAAACCGTTATCGTCGGAATGAGTCATAATTAATGCACCAATTAGACGGGTGGAAACGCCCCAAGAAGAAGCCCATACATAGTCCAATTTGTTGTTTTTGTCCATAAAAGTAACATCAAACGCTTTGGCAAAATTCTGACCTAAGAAGTGCGAAGTGCCAGCTTGTAGCGCTTTGCCATCTTGCATTAAAGCTTCAATGCAGAATGTTTCCAAAGCTCCCGCAAAACGTTCGTTAGCCGATTTGATACCTTTAATTACTGGTACAGCCATAAATCGTTCGGCGAAATCGGCATAAACTTCAAGCATTTTTTTTGTTTCTTCAAATGCTTCATTTTCTGTAGCGTGAGCTGTGTGTCCTTCTTGCCACAAGAATTCTGTGGTACGAAGAAATAAGCGTGTGCGCATTTCCCAACGTACAACATTTGCCCATTGATTTACCAAAATTGGTAAGTCGCGGTAGGATTGAATCCAACCTTTATATGTGTTCCAAATAATTGTTTCTGAAGTTGGGCGAACAATCAATTCTTCTTCCAATTTTGCTTCTGGGTCTACTATCAAACCTTTTCCGTCGGGACTAGCCATTAATCGATGGTGGGTTACAACGGCACATTCTTTAGCAAAACCATCAACGTGTTCGGCTTCTTTGCTCAAAAATGATTTTGGAATAAACAAAGGAAAATAGGCGTTTACGTGACCAGTTTCTTTGAACATACGATCAAGTTCTGCCTGAATTTTTTCCCAAATTGCATAACCATAAGGCTTAATTACCATGCAGCCACGTACAGCTGAACTTTCTGCCAAATCGGCTTTTATTACCAAATCATTGTACCATTGCGAATAGTTTTCGCTGCGCGAAGTCAATTCTTTTAATTCTTTTGCCATATAACTTTGTTCTATTTTACTTTTTCGAAGTGCAAAGATAATCATTTTTTTAGGAATCTCTATTTGTGTATTATCAACTTAAGCTACAAAACTATAAATCTAATTTGGTGTGATAATTTTATCGTTATAGCTGCACTTTTAATTTTCTTTCAAAAGTGATTGCAATTATATCTTTTTCACTTTGCTCTAAAATTATAATTCTTACATTCATTTCACTAACTGCAAGTAGCTGTCGATTTTATAAAAAACAATTAGTGTTGTCCGGTAAAAACAAAAGAAAAAAAGTGTCGCTCCTAAGGTGCTCTGGTAAAACTTGTAACTTATTGACTTTAATAATTTCGTCCCGATGTGACTAAATATTTAGCTGCATAGAAGCGAAATTATGGTAGAAAAATTCAAACCACAAAACCTATGCCTCATTCGGCGTGACATTATAGCAAGTCTTACTGTATAAAGACTTAGAGCAATTATATAAAATGTTTACCCTATAACAATGAAAAACAATATAGTTTCAATCATTAATTTACTGTAAAATCTATTGGCAAATTGAAATAATTATTTACATTTGCAAGATAAAACCTTTTGGTTGGAAATACATTTTTTACTCAATAAATAATATTTGCAAATGAAAGAAATGATTAGTATTAGCAAGCTTGATTTCCGCTATGGAGGACAATCGCGTTTGTTGTCTAACTTGGATTTGAAGATAGATGCAGGAAAAGTGCATGGACTTTTTGGTATAAATGGTGAAGGTAAAAGCACTCTTCTGAAATTAATTTCGGGAGCAATATTTCCGTTAAGAGGAGAAATTAGTGTACTTGGATTTGTGCCCAAAGACAGAAAACCAAAAATGCTGCAAGACGTTTTTTTCTTAACCGAAGAATTCCCAGAAACTTCAATTAGTATAAAATTATTTACTAAAATTTATGCACCTTTCTATCCAAAGTTTAGCATTGGTAGATTCCAAGGATATTTAAATGAGTTTGCTCTAGATAATAATACTCCCGATATAAGTAAGCTGTCGTACGGTCAAAAAAAGAAATTTTGGATTGCTTTTGGACTGGCTACCAACTCAAAAATAATAATGCTTGATGAGCCCACTAATGGACTCGACATTCCTTCTAAAGGACAATTTCGTAGAATGATAGATTCTGTGAAAAGTAAAGAATGTTGCATTATAATTTCTTCACACCAAGTGCTCGATTTGGAAAATATTATTGATAATATTATCATTATGGATAATCACGATGTTCTTTTTAATGCTTCAATTAGGAGCATTTTGAAAAAAATATATTTTAAGGAAGGAAACGACGGTGAAGTAGATGAAGTGCTGATTTATAAAGAAGACACACGCGAAGGTTTGTTTAAAATTTGTGAGAACAAAACTGAAAAGGAAAGTAAACTGAATATAGAATTATTGTTTAATGCAGCTATTTCTCAAAAAGTTATATTTAAAAATCTATTCGCAAATTAGAGAAAAAACTATTCTGTTTAATTCAAAATTTATCAAAAGAAAAGTCACACAAATTATCTCTAATTAAAATTATGATAAAAGAAATAAATATTAAATCAATTTTGTTGTTACTTCGTCGTTATTTTCTCGAGAATGTTTACCGTGAAATAATGTTTTGGAGTGTTATCGCATTACTTTTTACCGTACTCGATCAACGCGATTTTGTAATAATGATAATGTACATTGGCAGTCTTGTTTTTTCAAATCATTTGTACAAAGAATTATGGAATGGGCATATTGGAACACATTTCTTGATGATTCCGGCAACGCATTTGGATAAATTGATTACTGCCATTATTTTGAATACAGTGTATTATTTTATTATGATGATAATATCTTATGTAATTGGTAATCTTTTGATTATATTTATTTATCACACTTTATTGCAAATACCAATTCCAGTAAATTGGGATTTATTTATTGCATCATATACATATTTCGACAATGGAATAATGCAAGTTTCGCAAAGTAATGAATTTTGGAGAATATTTGGAACTTTTGCAACCATACAAGCTTTTATAATGTTGGGTTCGCTTTATTTTAATCGAAGCTACACGCTGAAAACTTTCTTTAGTTTAATGACATTATTTCTTGTTTTGCTTGCAATTCAAATTGTTTTTTTTAAAACTATATGGGATGTAAAACACATAAGTAATGCCATTTATCCAGTATTTATTATGATAAATGACTCAACAATTCCATTGGCTATCACCAATTCAATAAATATAGCGAGTTATTTTCTGCTTCCGTTTTTGTGGGTTGTTTGTTATTATCGATTAACCGAAAGGCAAAGCTAATACTGTTAATTCTCAATACAATAATTACTGGAAAAGTAAGAAATATAAATTGGCTTATATGAGCTGCTGCGATGCTCGCTATTGTCGTTTTGGCTTGTTTATTAGTGCTTTTATGCGTCGTTTTCTAACAGTCAATCAGATGTCGGGTAGAAATTATTGCTCTCAAAGTGCCAATATATACAAACTAAAGTAAGTTCTTTTCTTGAATATATAAAGTTAATTGTGAAATCAAATCTTCAATATTTAATCTCAATTTTATGAAAACGAGTAACAAAATGCTATTGGGATTATTTGCTCTGATAGTTTTGGCTATGCTGATAGTAAATATAATCTATAAAATTAAAATTGACAAAAAACGAGAAGCCAAAGATAAGATTGAAACTGTAATTTCAACAGATTCTACCAAGAATGTAGCTGATAGTTTAGCAATGGATTCTGCTGTGCTCAATCAATAAAATTAAAATATGATTCTATGAGCCATAAGCCAACATTGTATTTTTGTCTTTTAATGGATATTATTGGTGCTGCCACTTACTTTTTGCCTGGGTTAGGTGAATGGTTCGATTTCCTTTGGGCGCCATTTTCTGCTTTTGTTTTTTACAGAAGTTTTGGAGGAAAGTTTGGCCGAATTGGTGGCTTAGTAAGTTTTGCTGAAGAAATCTTGCCTTTTACGGACGTTTTTCCAACATTTACTTTGGGTTATATATTCAAAAGATTCAGTAAATAATGATTATTCTATAGATGGAAGTGCTTTTTTGTGGTTATTTCTTTTTTTTTGAGGTGCTATTGTATTTTTTTTTGTGAACCTTTGTGTTGATTTTTTGTGTTTCTTTGTGGTATAGCTATTACACAAAATTAGCTACGCTGACCGTTGGTTCACAAAAGAACCCACTACCTGATAGCTATCGAGGGACACTAAGTTTAAAAATTGAAGAAACAGAAAATGAATAATCTAATATCATTCTAAGCAGAATAATTCGATGAATAATTGAATTAATAGCACCTCAAAAAAAGAAATAACCTTTTTTGTACTTATTTTATAAAATAAAAACAGCTCTCAAAACAGATTCAAATTCTGTTTTGTGGGCTGTTTTTTATTTGTTTCTGGAATTATTATTTAGCATAACTTACTGCTCTCGTTTCACGAATTACAGTAATTTTTACTTGACCAGGATATGTCATTTCGTCTTGAACTCTTTTTGCAATGTCGAATGATAAAAGTTCTGTTTCTTTATCGTCAATTTTGTCGGCGCCTACAATTACTCTAAGTTCACGACCTGCCTGTATAGCGTATGTTTTTAGAACGCCAGGATACGAAAGAGCCAATGCTTCTAAGTCGTTGAGACGTTTTACATAAGCTTCCACAATTTCACGACGAGCACCTGGACGTGCACCCGAAATAGCATCACAAACTTGAACAATTGGAGCAATTAAAGTCTCCATTTCCACTTCATCGTGGTGAGCACCAATAGCATTACAAATATCTGGTTTCTCTTTGTATTTTTCGGCCAATCGCATACCCAAAATAGCGTGTGGTAATTCTGGTTCATCATCGGCCACTTTTCCAATATCATGTAGCAGACCTGCACGTTTAGCTTTTTTCGGATTTAGTCCTAACTCAGCTGCCATAGTAGCGCAAAGATTTGCAGTTTCGCGTGAGTGTTGCAGCAAATTTTGTCCGTACGACGAACGATATTTCATTTTACCTACCAATCGGATTAGCTCTGGATGTAGACCATGAATTCCTAAATCTATAGTGGTACGTTTACCAATTTCAACAATTTCTTCTTCTACTTGTTTGCGAACTTTGGTTACTACCTCTTCAATTCGTGCTGGATGTATACGTCCATCGGTAACTAATTGGTGCAGTGACAAGCGTGCTATTTCACGGCGCACAGGGTCAAATGCCGAAAGTACAATTGCTTCGGGAGTATCATCTACAACGATTTCAACTCCAGTTGCGGCTTCTAAAGCACGAATATTTCGTCCTTCTCTACCAATAATTCGTCCTTTTATTTCGTCCGATTCAATGTGAAAAACAGTTACTGAGTTTTCAATAGCAGTTTCAGTAGCAATGCGTTGAATGCTTTGCACAATGATTTTTTTAGCTTCTTTGTTGGCAGTCATTTTGGCTTCTTCCATAATGTCGTTGACAAATGACATAGCCTCAGTTTTAGCCTCTTCTTTTAGAGCTTCTATTAATCGTTCTTTAGCTTGTTCGGCCGATAACCCAGAAATTGTTTCGAGTTGAACTTGAGCTTGATGGCTCATGTGTTCTAATTCTTTTTTCTTAATTTCCAGCACGTTTAATTGGTGCTCATTTTGTTCTTTTAAAGCATCTACTTCGTTTACCTTGCGTTGCACATCGCCTTGTTTTTGGTTCAGTTGCATCTCTTTTTGTTGCAGCCTATTTTCAATTGCTTGAATTTTTGCATTTCGTTCTTGAACCTGTTGCTCGTGTTCTGCTTTTAGTCCAATAAATTTTTCTTTAACTTCTATAAGTTTGTTTTTTTTAAGTAGTTCGGCCTCTGCCTCAGCTTTTTGTAACGCACCTTTGTTGACTACTCGCAATAGAGCGAAAGAACCCCCAGCGCCTGCAATTAATGCAATCAATCCGATTATTATGGTTTCCATTTTGTAAATTTAAAGTATATAATTATTAATTTGTAAATAAATTAGTGTTTAGTAAACAAAAAAAAAGCATTAGCATTGAAAAGAACAAATACTTCACTTCTAAAAGTGACATCTTTGGGCTAAACAACGTAATGCGGAAATAATGTAAAAAAAAACGAAATGCTTAATATTGTTCTTTGGTAAACAATGCTTTTAATTCATCATCCAAAGATTGAATTTTTTCAGCCATTGGTACTGTATCCTCATTGAATTCTTGTTTCGACACAATGACGGCAATTTGAAATGCCACCATAATTAGGATTTCTTCGGTTGGGCGTTGACTGTAAAGTCTTTGGTACTTAGCTATATAAGTAACTACCATTTTTTCGGCTCTCCTATACAATTCCTCGTCCTTACGAGCAATACTTAGTGGCATTCTAAATCCACTAATTTGTACATTTATTGTTAAATTATCGTCTTTCATACGCTCTAATCATCCAAAAGCGCTAAACATTTGTCAATTTCCCGCACCATCTTGCTAATTTTTTGTTTAGAATCATTTCGTTCAGCTTCTGTGCCTCCCAAATTTTTTGCAATTTGCAAATGGTCGTAATTTTTCCTGAGCTCCAAAATTTCTTGATGAGCATGCATTAAATCCGTTTGTTTACGGTCTAAATCTGCTTTCATCCTTTTATTTTGTTCTTGTAATGATTTATACTCCGAAATTAATTTTCGCAGTCTTTTCTCAAATGCGCTGATAAGTTCTTCGTACTTGTTTTTCATATTTCAAAAAAAATCCTCACAAAAATACGCTTTTGCTTTCAATTAATAAAATTTTTTTGTTTTTTTTCTAAATATTCGCACATAAACATTTTTCAAAAGTCATTTTTTATTCCGTTTACGTGTTAAATCTAATAATCCGTTGATAATTGTAAGTGGATGTGCTGGATTTCCAGGTATGTACAAGTCTACTTTGTATTTGTCCAAGAAGCTACGATCTATGGATGGGCTTCCAGCAAAAATGCCACCGCTTATCGCATCTGTTCCTACCAATACAATTATTTTGGGTTCGGGTGTTGCATTGTAGCAAATTTCTACCGCTTGGGCCATGTTTTTTGTTATTGGACCTGTAATAACTATACCATCTGCATGGCGGGGCGATGCCACAAATTCAATTCCATAACGGCTCATATCAAATTGTACATTGTTGGACGCACCAAGTTCCCACTCGCAACTATTATCACCACCGGCCGAAATTTGACGAAGTTTGAGCGATTTGCCCAAAACCCGATGTATTTCTTTGCGTACAGTGTCAGGATTTACTTCAATCTGTTTGTCATCACCTGCTTTTACTATCAACCGATTACGTTCATTGCTCGAAATTTTGTAATCTTTTGTAAATGTAATTTTTGTAGGATACTGCATTGCACATTCTCCACAAAAGGTACATTTTCCAAGATCAATACTTAACGGATTATTTGAAATAGCATTTGTTGGGCATAACTCTATCAACTCCGTTTCGTTTACTATTTCATTGCTAATTATTGGGCGACCTCTGAAAATACCTGGCACATCAACCGTTGTTGGATCTGGAATATATTGTTTACCTTGATGCAATACAATTTTTATATTTTCAAGCATGTTCTTTTTTGTTTGATAAATGATTTATAAATAAGCTTTTTTCTTATGAAAAGATTATTTTAATTGATATCGATATTGGCTGATAATAAGTATTATATGTTTTCAGTTTTAGCTCTCGAATTTCGCCGATATACAAAAAAATAGATATAAACCCAATTGAGCATAAAACAAATGCAAAGATATATCATTTGTTTTGAATATGTGATAACTGATTTGTAATAAGTAAGAGGAAGAAAACAATGTCGTATTATTGTATTAAAAATAAAAAGAATGGAACGCGGATAAACGCTGATTGAGCGGATAAAAAAACGGATTTAAATTATCTCTTGTAGGTCGATGACCGTTGGTTCCGATAAATCGGCATCGAAGATCAACGTAGTTAATGATTTTCAATAGTTTCGGTATTATCAGTCATGTTTACATGACTTAAATCAGTTCTCAATCCGTTTAATTATTATTCGTATTTATCCGCTAA
>CAIWCC010000085.1 GCA_903911085.1 uncultured Bacteroidales bacterium
CTGCAAAATTTAGCTTTGTACCTCAACAATGCTTCCAGAAAATAATAATCGGAATAACACAATGCGCTGTCAATTTCATATTTTTTTGGCATATTTCCAACGTTGTGCATCAACAAAAATCCACCATTTGTTCCAAATCTAGCCAAATAAGCGGGTGAAGCCAAACTCCGCAATATCTTCTCTGCTAGATTTTTATAGGTTAGGGCATCCTGTTCTCCCACATAACCGCTCAATTCGATGAGTGCCGACGCAATAATGGCTGCAGAGGAAGCATCGCGGGGTTCGTTGGGTATTTTTGGTGCGTTAAAATCCCAATACGGAATTTTATCAGTCGGCAAATTAGGATGATTTAGAATAAAGTTTGCAATATTTTTAGCTTGTGCCAAATAACGTTTGTCCTTTGTTTCGCGATAACACATGGTAAAACCATACAGACCCCAAGCTTGACCGCGCGCCCAGGCAGATGCGTCAGCACAACCTTGATTGGTCACTTTTTTGATAATATGACCATCGGTCAAATCATAATCAATTACATGATAGCTACTGAAATCTTTCCGAAAATGGTTTTTGATGGTGGAATTGGCATGATTTACGGCTATTTCTTTATACTTCGAGTCATTTGTATATTTACTTGCCCAAAACAACATTTCGAGGTTCATCATGTTGTCAATAATCACCGGGCAATTGTACAATTCACTTTTATCCCATGATTGAATGGACTTAATTTTTGGTCGGTAACGCGTTATTAATGAATTACTTGAAGTGACTAAAATTTCTGGATAGGATGTATCATGCGTTAAGCGATAACCATTTCCAAAACTACAATACAACATGAAACCCACATCATGATTATTGGTAGTAAATTTCTCTGATTCAATGCGTTTGCTGAATTTTCGGGCATAATTGAGCATCGCGCTATCTTTGCTATACTCGTAAATGTACCAAAGCGTACCAGGGAAAAATCCACTTGTCCACCAACTGATATCCGAAGTAACCAGAGCCCCGTTAGCATCAGTGGAGCGAGGCACTTTTCCTTCCAATTTGTAAACCTGTTCAGCAAGAGGCGCATACTGTTTTTCGGCAAACGTAAAAACATTATCAATAAGCACTTTCATGCTTTTAGCTTTTTCGGTACTATAACTAATTTGAGTGCAAAAGGCAACTAAAAAAGTAATATAAATGCTTCTATATCTTTTCAATAACATACGAATAAGTTTGTGGTTTGTTCAATGAATATATTAATCTCTCAATTTCATCGATTCTGGTTTTTATAACCGGCTCGTTGTCAATCTCTTTCAAGTAAGTTTGCGCCGTCATGATATAATATCCCGAGTTTGCTTCCGGATTATTTTTTTGCAAACGCATTTCTTCAATGTATTTTTTTAGAAATGCCTTTGCAGTATCTCTATTTTCATAATTCACCTTTGCCAGCGTTTTTATTTCAATACGTCGAAGCGTTCTAATCACCGATTGTTTGGCAAAATCTTCTTCCACCAGTTTGGCTATACTGTCGGCAACGGCGTATTGCGGCGTTTTGGTATTCACAGCCAAATTTATTCCTTTTACGAAATCTACATTTGAATAAGTGCCAATTTCTATATTGTTGATTTTGATTGCATAATTTCCAATTTGCAAATCTGCAATTTTCAGAATTTGTTGATTCAAACTATCATTAATCGGCACTAAGACGTAGGCTTCTTTGGCTGCTTCGATGCGTGGAAACGGCAAAGCAAGCTCCTTATTTTTAAATGAAATTTTCTCTGATTTTATTTTCAAATCCGAAATTTTGCAATTCTGCTGCATTTGAATTTTCTTGCTTTTTACATCGATGGTCAGATTCCAAACATCTTTTGGGGCATTGGTTTGCGTCAAAAACAGATATGCCATTACCATGTGACCGGCAGGTTGCGGGTGAATGCGGTCTTTGCCTACAAGGGTGAAATTAGAGTCCTTTTGCTGCATCCGGGTGTTTAAATCGAACATTGGTTTCCAAAAATCAACCACCGTGGCATTGTATTCTTTGCCCAATTCCATAACAAAATTGCGACATTCGCCCAAAGCGGCATTTACACCTTTCATATTTTCAACCGCAATGGCTTCGGACTCTTCGTAAATAGTGGGAGTAAAAAATATCGTTTTCAAATTATGTGTACGGTACGAATCAGCTATTTTGGCAACATTCTTTTTGTAATTTTCAATGGCTTCCCGTTTTTTTTGTTCGGCATTATCTACCAATTTTTTCGTAGAATACAAACCTCGATTCACATCGTTCATTCCCACGCTCAAAGTAGCCACGGTAGCGTTATTATCATAAATATCCTTCTGCAATCTGCCATACATGCCCGAAGCCACATCGCCCGAGATGCCACAATTAATAAACTTCAAATTCATTTCGGGAAAACGGGTAGCATAATACAAGTAAATGTATGCATGATAGCGGCCACCATGGGTAATGCTATTGCCCATAAAACACACTTTATCGTTATTTTTAAACGGTAGTTGGGCAAAAATAAACGAGCTAAATAAGCCAATGGAAATCAGCAAAAGGAATTTTTTCATGTTGTATTTAATAAGCTCCCTAATCCTGCCCCCTAACCCCCTAAAGGGGGAATAAGAGGGAGAATAGAGAGAAGTGTGCATTTTCTTAAATCATTACTTTGTGGATTAGAAATGATTATTTTTAATTGAAGTCATTTTGACTTTTGTTAGTTTTAATTCTTTTTGAATAATATAATCATAAATGCTATGTAATTGAAGCATTTCCAACTTGAAGCCTTATAATCAAATCAATTAAGCAGTAATATGAAACTTTCCATCCAAGCATTGGTTCTTTTCCTATGGTTTAATGATTTTTGTTACAACCGAAGAATTTGTGGAACTGATTTGCAAAAAATATACTCCTGAAGAATAACCATTTGTAGTCAGTTTATTGTTTCCTGCAACTCCATTTATTGAAACCAATTGTTTACCTGTAATATCTCTTAAAGCAATACGCATCATTGGATAGTCAGATTCAATATTTACAATCAATTCACCTCCTACAAACGAATATTTAAATCCCAAAGGGGTTTGTTTATTAAGAATTGTCTGTTCTATGTTCAAAATAGTTGGCAGCAAAATATTCCAATCCATATTTAGGCTATAGTCGCGATTTGAAGCATAGTTGCCATTTGTGTTTGCAAAAAGAGAATTCATAGCTAAATAATTGTTCGTCGTCCTAGCGGGGTTGTAGGTGTATAATCCACCCAATCCTACATCTGTATTATTACTGCATACATTATTAAAAATCACATTGTCAATCGTGCTTCTATCTGCAGAAGCGGCAGATAACATAATCCCTCTAATGTTCCCAATACAAGTATTATGTGCTATTAAATTTTTGGAAGTGTGTAGATTAGCTACCGCAAGATTCCCAATATCGATGCCCCTGCTGTTAGCTCTACAGACATTATGAAGAATGATATTATTGGAGGAACCCTCCTCAATATACACACCATTTCTGGTCTGATTAGCAAAATCATTATTTACAATTACTGAATAACTACTAAAAGCATCCAAATCCACACCATCATATCTTGCATTAGTAGATTTATTTTCAAAAGCATATAAACGACTGGCACCTAATACCCAAATACTTCTTGCGCCAATGGAATCAAAAGAACAAGCCCTAATATATGTGGGATTAGAGCCGCTACGTTTAGTAATCCCTTGCCCCATGACTGCAGAATTTACCACTTTAATAGAGTCTAAAACCACATTCGGACTACCAGATACAGTTAGTAAAGTATTTGCACCATTCAACTTTTTTCCATCTATTTTCCCTCCTGAAAAAGAAGAGAATATATTTGACTCGTTAAAGCAGACAACCGTCTTAGTCTGCCCTGCAAGATTGCCAATCGTACCATTCAACAAAATACACTCGTCTTCTCTAACGAGTAAGGAGTCATTAGCAGAGTCGGTATAAAAATTCCCATTCAAATGAGCAACCACCACAGCTGTTGGACTCGCTGAATGAGCATTGGCAAGTGCAGTGCGGACACTGGTCAAATTTCCGCCGGTAAGGGTGATGTCTACCCTGGTTTTCCCAATTTTAACAAGTTCTACATGCTGATTTCCAATAAGCGGTGGATTAAAATAGAAACACCCTTTTCCGGTTGCCTCGGTGATAGTTAACCCTTTGTTACATATTAAATTTGTAGTATTTGAACCCTTGCCGGTAATTGCAACCGTATTCCCTGAAAGTTTATTGTAATAGATACGTGTGGCACCACAATTCAGATTAAATGCAGTAGTGTTATTACTAATTTTGTTATAAGACACCAGGAGATCGGCAGCCAAATTATTCAAATAAAATCCTGTTGTACAATTATCAATAGAATTATTTGTCAAAACATTAAACTGACCAGTTTGGAGAATTCCATTACCACAAGATGATATATTATTATTAGAAACAGCGGAGTTATTTGAATTAACGGATATACCAATATTTGATTTTTCAATCAAATTATCCGTACAAATAAAATTAAACGAGTTAGAAAAATAGACTCCAAATGCAGTACAATCCTTTATATTACACCTAGTAACGGATCCGGCATCAGCATATACGTTGGCTCCTTGCCCCGAATAATACACGCCACCAATTTTACAGTTCTGAATACTCAGGTTATCAATGTGAGTTTTACCTGAATTTGTCACACTAATACCTGTTATATTTAAACCATTTCCATTTAAAAGAGATGTACCAACAGCAGTGACACCAACATATTGAGCATTTGTAATAGAGAGTAATGCGGGAGCAGTAGCTGAAGTGGCAGCACTAATGGTTGCATTATTGAAAATTAGCAGCATACTATCAGACAATTGAATAGGTGAATTCGTTATTGAAAACTGACCTTTTAAGGTGATACGAATTATACTCTTGGGATTTGAAGCTCTACAAGCATCAATAGAGGCCTGCAAATCTGATATAGGAGTGCTGACAAAAATCAAGTCAGTAATCTTCTCAATTGGATTTCGAGCAAAGCTCGTTTCCGGTTGAGTAAAATATCCTTGCGAAAACAGGTGGAGTGGAATAGAAAAAAAAAGTAGGTAAAGTTGTTTACGCATAATTTTATTATTTTGAGGTAAAAACACTTCGTCTTTAAGAATAACGTTATTGATAATTATCTTATTATCAATAACGTTAGTGCTGCGAAATAAATCCATTTGATATATTTGACAGGTCTATTTGAATAATACCGTCTGGCAAAAATAAACTATTTAGCTGTATAACGTGCAATACATTTGTGCATAAATTTACGAGAATAGTGCAGCAAGAAGCTAAATTTCAAATAAAAACAGGCAATCCCAAATAATAGCCCATAATATTGTGAGCTAAGGCAATAGCTGTCTAAAAAAACGGACACAAAATGTATAGGCTTCAGATAGTGAAAGACCCCAAATGCACTGTTTCGAAAAAAAAACCAAACAAGAATTTGGCTTGAGCTTATTTTTATCATTTTTCGGAAATAGATATCGACCAATGTCGATAGAGCGTCGAATAAACTTCATATCAAAACCGACGCCTGCACACTGATTCTAACGACTAATCCCGCTTTCGATTACTTTTTATCTAAAACAAGTAGTTGAACAGCATGTGAATCCAGACTTACAGTTAAATTTCTTTTTGTTGTTCCAATGCTCTTATTGGCCCAAACATCGCGTAACTTATACTCTATCTTATTGGTGTTTAGCTCCATTTTAGCGAGTTCATCGATAACGATATTTTTCGCCCAATCATAATTGATTTTTTTGGCTGATTTTGCTCTATTTAAAAAACAGACAGCCCATTTCTTATTCATCAATGGTTTTACCCACACATCAATACTGTCTATCGTTTTATATTTAAGTGCCTGAATACCGAGTACATCTTGATCAATGGCAATAACTTCTTTATTGGTTAAGATTTGTTTTACATTCTCCTTCATCACTCGTAAATCGTTACCGGCAATTAATGGAGCCGATAGCATTGCCCACATCGTGAAATGAGCGGTATTTTCGGCCTGAGTTAATTTACCATTTCCAACCTGCAACATATCCGGATCATTCCATCTTCCCGGTGCAGCATATTTTCTCAAGTCTGTATTTTTGTTGATAATCTCATCGATACCCATGGGCACCCATTTAGCTTTATCATGAACCTGTGTGTACCAACTTGGGCTAATATCAGTTGAGGTACGCCACAATTGTGAAATTTCCGGTGCCCATTTCCATGCTTCCGATCCGGGAGCACAGACGCTATAGATCATTGGACGTCCACACTTCTTTATTGCATTCGAGTAAAGGGTGTATTTTTCAATTTTCATCTGTTCAAAATCGCTTGGAACTTTGCATTTGTCCACCTTGACATAATCGACTCCCCACGAGGCAAATGTCTGAATATCTAACTCTTCGTTGCCCCATGAACCAGGGAAGTCACCTTTGGCACAAGTACAAGTTCCGGCAGCGGTATAAATTCCAAATTTTAAACCTTTGGAATGCACATAGTCGGCCAACGCTTTCATTCCACTTGGAAATCGTACAGAATCCGACTGCAAGCGACCATTCTCATCACGTTTTTTTGACATCCAGCAATCATCAAGATTCAGATAAATGTAACCTGCATCTTTCAGACCAGAAGTCAACATAGCATCAGCAATTTCCATTATCTGCTTTTCATCAATTTTTTGATGAAAACAGTTCCAACTGTTCCACCCCATTGGCGGCGTAAGGGCTAATTGTGCATTTGACTTTCCAAATACAAGAATTGAGAAACCTAAAAACAGAGCAAATACAATTTGTTTTTTCATTTTCACTTTTTTTTTAATTATTTATTACAAAGAACTCTTTTAAAATACTATTAATAAAGGCTTTAAGTCTTTTTCACTCACACCCGAATAACTAATCTTCGAGTTGGCTCCCAAAATTAAAGATATCTCGCTGTCCGCCTTTAACTTTTCTTTAATTATACTTGTAATATCAACATCCACATAATCGGTGATATTAGTTGGTGCATTAAATGTGGTGATCAGTTCTCCCTGAACGGGTTTATTTGCGAAATTCACAGTACTTTGACTCCAATCATTCGTAGTAAGGTATAATTTATTTTCAATGGGTTCAAAAGAAGTGTTGGCAGCATAAAGCCTGATGACGGCTTTTGAAAACGATTTACCATCTAAATCTTTTAAGTTGAAACGTAGTAAAGAAACGTTGGTATCGTCTATCGTTATATCTTTATCGTTTATGAAGTTTTTATTCGACTGGTTACTTTTAAGGTTTACAGTACAAGAAGCCAAGCATTTAATTGCATTACTATTCTGAACTTTTACCAATATTTTTTTATGAATTACCACAACGCCTTTTTGAATAACAATTCGTATGCGAGCTTCTCCATCCTCTATTGCTAGAATTTCGCCGGTGGACGAAACAGTTGCTACTTGGGGCTTCTCGGATTCAAAACGAATGGTGGCATCCGCTAAATCAACCAATCGTTTGTAATTGGATATCCCTTCGAGCTTGAGTTTTATTTTCGCCCCAGATTTCAAATTAATCTCACCCTGATTGATGGTTACATCCGCAAGTATTTCACAATAAGCTTTTGCAACATAATCATTAGCAGCCACTTCATCTTTGTGAAATCGAATAATATCCACTGTGAAAGTGGAGCTATTTTCAGGACATTTCACACGAATATACCTGGTCTTAAAAACCGGAAAACTGAATGCCTGTGGCATGGCTACCTTTAATCCGTCAACAACTTTGGTTTGCCCTACATATACCGAATTCCAAGATTCCATATCATCAGAGGCCAAAAGTTCAAACTTATAGTATTTCATCTGCTGTCTAACACCTATGGTCAATGCTCCCACTTTTGACGTTTCACCTAAATCGTATTCCAAATACTTACCCGCCGAAATCGGGAGTGCGGAAATGCGATGGTCGGCAAAACTTTCGTCCCAACTGGAATACTCTTTGGCTGTCGAGCTGATAATCTGCGGAGTCTTTTCTCTGAAATAGACACAATAAGTGGTCGGTTGCATTCCATCTGCCGAAACAGAGATTTCGGCTTTGCCAGGAATTGACGTAGCTTGAAGAATCCCAATTATGCTGGCTTTATTCTCAGATGTGGCTTTTATCAATGGAACTTTTGCATCTTTCAAATCGATATCGTATGTAAAATTTCTTTCGTCAAAATTAGCTAACGATTTGTTGTCAATTTTCAAGCTGCTCAACAATGCCTCTTTTTCAGAAGCAACAGTCCAGTTGTCTAAGGCTTGAAAGGGAATTTCCGTTGGAACGACATTTCCTTCCCCTTTGTGAATCGGAACAAAAACCACGGACAGTTTTAAATCTGTTTCGCTGTTGGTATGTATGGTCAGTTTTTTTGCAGCAAAAGTCCAGTTCTGTTTACTTGCTACAGGTCGGCTATAAATCAATGGATCAGTGCTCATTACTGTAAAACGGGCATCTTTGGGGGCAGTTGCCATGTACACCAGCATTTTTTCATTGCCGCGATACAGCATTGCCGAACGTCCATTGGGAGCAATTTCAATTCCCGCTTCAGTTTGCATAAACCAGTACGAATCAAGCGGTTTTCCATCCAAGGTAGAAATTTCATCCTGAATCATCACTTTTCGTCGATTGTCAAACATTTTCAAACCACGTTTGGCCGATTTGGCAATGTTGGCATAATCGGGTGTCATGTCAATAATTGCAAATGATTCCTTCAAATTAGCAGCTTGACGAATGATGGGGCATTTTTCCCATCCAAGGTTATCTATACCTGAGGCGGGATTGATGATGTTACAATTGTGCCCTTCTGCCCTGAGTTTGTAATAGAGCCTAGGTTGAACATTGTACTCCTTGATGCCATAATCCTCCAGTCCTAAATCCAGACACCATTGCTCACCAAGTGCGCTCAGGAAAAATGTTCCTGTATTGGTGTGACGGTGGAAATAATTCGCCTGACGATAATCATCCGTTCCTTTAATACCTGCAAAAAAGAGATTATCTTCATTCCAACCACTCCGCATTACTGCCAACTGAGCACTCTTGAACTGCTTTTCGAGCGGGAGTGTTTTGAAATTATTCGGGTCGGACTTAAACTTTATAGGATTGTACCAAAGCAAATTATTAACATACCCAGAATAATCGGGATTTTCACCTCGCCCTACAAAAGGATCATTTTCCAAAGCAAATTGACTTAAATCAGGACGATTGAATTTTCCTGCAAGCCAGTAAATCTGACCCAAGGTATAGAAACTGCCATTGGAATAACAGTCACCATACTTCACCGCCAGCCCTTTTCGGGGTACGGTTGAGTTCATCACAAAATCACCGTATCCCATCAAACCCTGTTCATCGCTCAAGCCAAAACTTTCGCCAAAGGCGGCATCTAAAGTAGCTAAACCGGACATCATCACCAAATTACTCCACACCATATAGTGAGGTCCTTCGGGAGTTACGCCATCGGGTTTATACCAACTAAGATTTAAAGCATTGATAGCTACGTTAAACACCTTTTTTGCCAATTCGGGCTCTTCATCAGCAATCGCCACCGAACCAACTATTGCACCCGCATTCAATACGTGGTTGAAATTATGATAATTTGTTTTATTAGAGTCTTTCAAATAGGCTTCAAGCATTTTTTTCAACAATTGTTGCATCTTTTCACGTTGCTCTGGGCTCATGGAATCGTGCAACCAATCGTACACGCAACCCAGTCGCATCGTCATGGGGCCATAATGATGTCCACCTGCTACCAAGTATTTGTCCCAGTCCATAGCGAAGGTGGTGTTCACCGCCTGTTCCATTTTTTGTTTATCGCCGGTCAAAGCATAAGAGAGAGCCAAAGCATCCAAGGTTGTTTCTTTATTTAGCTCCCTGAGCCAACCTTGCATGACTGCATTGGTTTTTAGGTTCTTTTTTATTGTTTCAAAATCGTTGACCAAAACGCGGGGATGCGTCTTTTTCATTGTGCTCATATCCACAGGTTTGATGTGGTTGGAGTACGACTGTGCTGCGAGTTTATTGAAAGGCAGACTGAAAATTAAACTTAAGAACAGAATTGATTTTAGTGTGTTTTTCATTTTTTAAATTTATAAATTACATTCATTCCATTGAATCAAAAAGATTGTCCGATATTTATCATCTACTATAGCAAACAATTACTCAACATCGGTCATAAAATGGAAATCATATTGTTTGAAGGACCAAACTTTTTTCCCTGTTGGAATGATGACTTTACCAATCTTTTTGCCCTTTTTGTCAATGTTTACCTCAATATTAATCCGGGTAAATTCTCCTTTCTGGTAATTGTAAGTGTTCCCATCGTCATCATACAAACTATAGGTTGAAGCTTTTTGTCCATAATGACGAATTTCCAATGGAAGTTTTTCAGCAGTGAGGGTACTGATGGTTGGGTACATGGGTACGATGCCACCATCTTTTACAAAAACCGGAATTTTATCTAAACTGGAGGTAATTTTAATCACTTCTCCTTCTCCGACCAATTTTCCAGTATAGAAATCATACCATTTACCTTTGGGTAAGGTGACATTACGATCTTTTTCGCCAGTAAAAAAGGGTGCAACCAACAGTGCATCACCATACATAAATTGATTATTCATCTCCTTTTTTGTGGCAATTGCGTAAGGATTGTTAGTTCCATCTAATTTACCAGCAATTATGTTCTCCTTAACATCGAAATTAGGAACCAAATTCATGGCACGAACAGGTGGAGTTCCCATAAATGCATAATCGGCAAATGCAGTATAGAGATAAGGAATCAGTTGCATGCGCAAGTTAGCAATGAAACTAATTTCTTTTTCAACCTCGGGAAAGTCCCACGGTTTTTTGGCATCAGCCCAGGCGTTGAGCATGGCAACCGGCGAAAAACAAACGGTCTGCATCCTGCGAACCCACTCTTCCCCCGAAGCGGCATCACGAACTTCTGGAGTCCAAAGCACACCAATAAATGAACTATTGATTAATGCGGTGACATATTCTTTATGGTTGTAAGAATCACTGTAGAGGACATAAGGAAAAGAGCTTGTTCCGGCATTGGAAGCCCTTACAAGTCCATAGGTTCGTACATTTTGGTCTTTATATAACTTATTAGTAGTGCTTTGTAACAACGAACCATAAGTTTGGCGCATCTGTTCACCGGTAATTCCCGAAGGGAAAGTGGCTAAATCGGGCCATAACCAGTTATCATAACCATCATTTTCATCCAATTTTAAGCCGGAAACGTCTATATCCAACAATGTTTTTTTCAAATGATTGTTCAAAATATTTTTTGCCTGCTCCATTTTCAAATCGGGGATTACCCCACACCATTCAGTATGTGAGCCGGTAAAGGGCTCAATATCTTTGTACATTGTTGAGTTGGGTGAAATACCAGGATTTACCCAAACATTTACTTTGATATTCTGATCGCTTAAGTTTTTTACAAATACTTTTGGCTCTGGAAATTTGGTTTTCGCCCAATCGTAAGTACAGGGATAAGATCCAGACATCCATCCCGGTTCCAAACCCAAAACGGTTAAAGGAAATTTCCTTTTCTTGAATTCGGAAACAACTTCCAATACCTGTTCTGCAGAATATTTTGCCGGAGTTCTGTTCCAAAATCCCAATCCCCATCTTGGGGGTAGACAGCCGCCACCCTGATAGAGATTAAATTTCCGAACCACATCCAGGTTATTTTCACCTGTAAAGAGGATTAACTCTACCCCGGCCACCGGCACCAGTATCTCCAAATTGTCTGAGTACGGAGCTGAAGACCATTTTTTATCAGTATTTCTATCCCTGACAATTGCGGGGTGTTTAGAGTCCTTTCTCACGCCGGTTCCGACATATATGTCTAAATAACGAGCTGAATTAATAAACAGACCATACCCTTTGGAGGAGACGAAGAAGGGTACGGGAGCATGATTACGCCCATCGTCTTTTCCTGAAAAATGATCCACATGAAGGCGTTTTACTTTTCCACGTTGATTAATCGATTTAAAATTTAATCCTAAACCATAAATCTGTTCCAAACTGTCTAGCGGAAAACGGATATACGTTTTTCCATCTCTGATTTCAAACTTAATCTCTTCTTTATCAATGGGAATTTTGGAAACACCCATACTGTTTATAACATCAAGCTTAGGAGTAAACTCAAGTTCATTGGTCAAATTGTAACCCTCCGGTTTTCCCACTGTGATGGTCCAGACCCCATTTGCCGTCTCTTTCCAGATAGCAATATCCGAGGCCTGACAATTAAAGATGGAAATGAATGTACTGACTAATAGTAATTTTCGAAATAATTTCATCTAAATATTTTTTGAGATTAAATTTCTAGAAACGTGTAAATCGTTTTATTTGTTTTGAGCAAAAAGTTACATACCAGCAATTTCGTAGCTTTTCCCTGCAACGGTTTGAATATCATACTCAAAGACTTTATTCAGTACTGGCTGTTTGGGTGAAATGGCATTTGATACAAGTGCTGGTTTAATTTCATTCGTTGCATAAAGCGGATTTAAGTTTGCTCCATTGGCTGGCACAAGGCCTTTGCCCGAAAGTGGAGCGTAAGAACGCAAGCGCACATTACCCCCATTTTTTGATAAAATCACAGCCTTTTTCAATTTTCCGGCCTCCCATTCCATGCTGACTTCAAATCCTCCACGAGCAATTAATCCTGATACAGAACCTTTTGCCCATACATCGGGAAGTGCCGGGAGTAGGTGCAGTGCACCATCATGACTTTGCACCAACATTTCTGCCACACCGGCCGTGTAACCGAAATTACCGTCAATCTGAAACGGCGGACAAGCATCAAAAAGGTTGGCATAAACCCGACCATCTTTTCCATCATCCGTCAGTTTAAGCATATTGTTGATGATTTTATAGGCGTGATTTCCATCCAATAAACGGGCCCAGAGATTTATCTTCCAGCCCAATGACCACCCCGTAGCTGCATCGCCCCGTTGTACAAGAGAGGTTTTTGCAGCTTCGAAAAGTTGTGGATTGCGATAGGGTGAAATCTGACTGCTAGGATAGAGTCCATACAAGTGGGAGACATGGCGGTGCGTATCTGTTGGGCTGTCCACATCTTCTAGCCACTCCTGCAACTGGTTGTATTTCCCAATTTGCATTGGTGCCAATAAATCTATCATCTTTTTCAACTTTTGGCTATATACTTTATCACCGCCCAGTATCTCATTGGCACGAAGGGTATTGGAGAAAATATCAAAAGCAATCTGATTGTCCATAGTACAACCTGCTGTGATGGTAGCACCTCCAACCGGCCCATGTTCGGGCGAAATGGATGGACAGGTCACCATCCAGTGGTATTGTGGATGCTCCATCAAGAAATCGAGAAAAAAGTCGGCAGAACCTTTAAGAACAGGGAAATATTCTTTCAGGAAGTTTTTGTCACCTGTATAGAGATAATGCTCCCACAAATGCTGACAGAGCCATGCCCCGCCGTTGGGCCACATCCCCCAACGGGCACCGTCTACCACCCCGCCACTTCTCCACAAATCTGTATTGTGGTGCATCATCCATCCATTGGCGTTGTACATGGTTTTGGCTGTTTTCACACCCGTAACGGACAATTCTTTCAGCATTTTGAACAGTGGTTCGTTGGTTTCCGAAAGATTGGTCACTTCCGAAGGCCAGTAGTTCATTTGTAAATTGATATTAACCGTGTATTTGCCATCCCAAGGTGCCAATAATTCACGGTTCCATATCCCCTGTAGATTTGCAGGTTGTCCCCCGGGCTGTGAAGCGGAGATTAACAAGTAACGTCCATACTGGAACATCAATGTATTGAGCGACTGGTCATTTCCGTTCTTGAAATTGCGTATTCGGCTGCGGGTATCCAAGGTATCAGCAGCATTATTTCCCAAATTTAACTTCACACGGTCGAACTGCTTTTTATACAAGGAGATATGATTTTCAAGCAATTGCGGAAAATTCTTTTTAAATGCTTTTTTCAGATAAGTAGTAGCCCGCATACTTTCATCGGCGCTTACATCCTCATAATTCACAAAATTGGTGGCAATAGAAACATAAATAATTGCCGAAGTAGCTCCGGTAACATTTATCTTATCACTATCCATTTTCAACTCACCACCATCGATCTTTATCTGCGTCTGACTTTCGGCACGAATTGCCCCTTTTACACCTTCGTGTTTGGAACCAAACTGACGCATAATCAGTTTATTGCGGTTAAACGAAATTTCATTTTTCATGGGAGAACTATAGGATGCAGAGAAAGTCAACGCCCCTTTTTTATTAGCAGTCAAACGAATCACAATCACATTATCTGAAAACGAGCTTAGATATTCGCGTGTGTATTTTACCCCATTCACTTTATATCGGGTAGTAGCCACGGCGGTTTGAAGATTCAATTCACGATAATAATCTGAGGAATTTTCATGTCCCTGAAAAGTAAGAAACAAGCTTCCAGCGGTTTGATAAGGCATTCCTTGCTTGCTGCTTTTGATTTTGGCATTTACTAAATTTTCAGCCTCTTTTTTCTGGTCTTCAAATATCAGCCTGCGGACTTCGGGAAGTGCTTCCAAGGCCTTGGTGCTATTGTTATCGTGTGGACCGCCACCCCAGATGGTCTCTTCGTTCATCTGTATTTCATCCTTTTGAACACCCCCAAAAACCATCGCACCCAGTCGGGAATTTCCTAATGGCAATGCTTCTACCCATTGACTGGCGGGTTCTTTGTACCACAAGCGTAAATCGGTAGCGGACACGGGAACAACTGTAAAAAATATTACAACAAATAAACTTATTTTTATCATATTTTAAAATTATTTTTTTCTGATTTTTTCAGGACTGGATTGCTACTTACTAAAAATCTCAGCCTTTCTCATTTTAAATGAGGTATCTGCTTCAAAAAACGCCTTAATTATTATAAATCTCAAAGCTTTACCAGGTACTTCTGCACCAGTTTTTAATTGAGAAATGGGTATATCCCAAAAATCTTTATTGAGCTTGCCTTTGTATACAGTTTCCCAATTAACGCTGTCTGCCGAAATGTTTACTATAAAATCTGCATTTAATTTTTGGTTAGGTTTGTTTACAAGATGAACACCAGTTATATTCTTTGTCGTTTTTAAATCAATTAAGATCCAAGGATTTTTTTCGGGATCTGTACTAAAACTATAATCACTCGAAATGGGGACATTTGATAGAAAAGCATTATTATACTTATCATTATTGAATGCTTTTTCTTTTGAACTTAAGCTTATAAAGGTATTATTATCAATTTTTCTGCCGTAAATTACTTCATCATCGAAAATACACCTCAAAGAACCTAGCATCAGTTGGTCTGAAACTTTTTCAGTCACCGTGAGTTCCAAAACTGTGTAAAGATCCTCTTTCAAGTTTTCATCTAAGGTTATGGTTAATTTTTTATTATCTTGAGTAAAAAGAAGTGTTTTAGAATTATTCAGCATCCTTACTTTCTTAACTTTAATTGGCAAAACTGGTAAATCAATAGTGATATTATCCCTTGATTTCACAAAAAGAAAAATCTTATTATCTTTATGGGTAGAGCCGCCCCAAATACCATTTGCAAATGGGCCAGCTCTGGTTCCATAGATTGCTTTTTTATATTTCAGAGTAAACTCCCCCATTTTTTTTGCAATAAGAGTTTCTTGTTTAGGAAAATCTCCAAGTGAATTTGGATCAAAATTCAGAAGTAAGTTACCTCCTCCTGTCAGGCAACTCACTAACATGGTGATACAACTTTCAATTGGAGTAAAACTATTTTCACCTCTGTTAGACCAGCCCTCACCAATATGGATACATGATTCCCAATCTCTTTTGATGTCCATAGCACCAATTTTACCTTCCGGTGTATAATAATCACCTTTGGTCATGGTTTTAATTTCAGGTAGTACAGGATCAGTTGAAGGTTTGGCGGCCATACCAGATCCAATAAAAGCTGCTGCACGGTTGTTCACAAGTAGGTGAGGTTGTAATTGATACATCATGGTAAATAAGGAATCCATACGCCATTTTGTCCAATCTCTTCCACCAACATGATCAAACCACATAATATCTATTTTTCCATAATTAGAAAGGAGCTCCTTTATTTGACTTCTGTAAAATTGATCGTATTTATTGTTGTCTCCTTTTAAATAATCTGGGTGATACCAGTCTCTGGTTGAGTAATACAAACCAACTTTCATATTCTCCTTATGGCATGCGTCTACAAAATCCTTAATGATGTCTTTTTTGAATGGAGAAGCCATAATATCATAATCGGTGTATTTACTGTCAAACATCGAAAAGCCATCATGATGCTTGGTAATTAGCACAATATACTTCATTCCTGCATTTTTTGCCATTTTTACCCATTGAGTGGGTTTATAATTCACGGGATTGAATTCCTTATAATAATTATCATAAACTGAATCATTTGAACGAAAACCATTACCATGTAAGCTCGGATTAATATCCCAAGGACGATTCGCATTTCTACCCCAGCCAATCTCTTTTTTGCCGACAGTACAAGGTCCCCAATGAATAAACATTCCAAACTTGGCATCCCGAAACCATTCCATACGTTGGTTCTTTTCATCAGGAGTTTGATACAACTGTGGCACCATTTTAAGGTTAGTCACTTCTTTTTTATTTACTTGAGAGTAAGAATTCATACTACTTACACTCATCAAAACTAACATAGTAACTGAATATAAAAAAAATCTTTTCATAGTTTTTTTAGTTGTGGCATGAAGCTAAAAATCAACACAATCTTTGGTTTGAACTTCTGCTTTATTGCTCGTTTTAAGAAATTATTAAAAAATATCTAGCTACGTCTACTTTACTAAAATAAATTTGTAAAATACTTAAACCACAATCAATAGGTCATATTAGAAATAATGCTTTCAGCATTATTATACAGTATAAAGTCTTAAAATGCCGAACGAAGATTCCGATTTCTCGGAATTGGTATTTGTCTATTGTGTCTTTATTATTTTTGATTTATATTTTCTATTGTGCCTATCGAAGAATCCGATTTTTCGGATTGTGGTTACCTTTTTAATTTGGCAAAGTAGAACTACTGTAAATTATTATTTAAGGGATTAAAGAGTCACTGTATTCTTTTATAAATTCATAGCTCTGTTAAAAGAAAAAGACCTATGAATAAAAAAGATTTCTCCACTAAACAGCTAATAGACAATAACTTTAAAAACCAACAAACGCTCTTGATCACTGATATTCACAATATACATCCCATTGTTAATTACTGGAACGGAAAGTCTGTCCATTGAACATTTTTGTTGATAAATCAACTTCCCTGTAATGTTATAGATTGAAACAGTTGATTCAGTATGGTTTGAAAAATCGACAAGAATTCGTCTATCTTTTGCAAAAACCTTCGTATAGACATTCTCACTAGTCTCCACATTGTCGGTAGAGGTACCCGTTGATTGACGAGCAAAGATTGGATAACCTGAATTCAGTGTGCCACCGATTAACCAGACGGCAGTAGATTGTCCATTATTAAGCAAAGTAACAAACGAAGGGTGCTGCATTTCTGTGCTGAGTTTTGAAACTCCACCATTGAGATTGGTAACAGAGAGTGTACTCAGATAATAACTGTTTACAACTATCCCTGAACCACTCGCCGACGCAGCACCACCCCCCGAGAGACTAGCGGCAATACCCTCTTTTACCCCACTACTGTTGTAAGTAGTCACTGCACCGATATTGTAACAATTTGTAATGGCGCTAAAAAACCTATCGGCAGTTGTACCTGGATACCCCAATATTCCACCCGCATACATGGTTCCAGAGGTATAATTGGCAGTTTGTCTGACTGCACCGGTATTGTAGCAATTCAGGATATTCAGCAATCCATAACCATACCCAACGATACCACCAGCACCTGTATTTGAACCAGTGATTTGCCCGGTATTATAACTCTCTTTGATGGTCATATTCCCGGAACTTGTACCGGCTATTCCACCCACATTAACGAGAGCCGAAACCATACCTGTATTTTCACAATTGCGAATAAAACTATAATCTGTAGCCGTATTTGAAACATAAGCATTTCCAACAATACCGCCCACCAAGGATCCAATTGCACCTCCTGAAATTGTGCCAGAATTTGAACAACCCTCAAGAATATCAACACTTCCGAGAACCCCGGCAATCCCTCCTATACCACTGGCGGATCCCGTAACATTGACTGCATTTTTACAGTTCAATAGTTGTACAAAATTACCCCTTCCAACCAATCCCCCCACATAACTGCGTGCACTTACTGTACCTGAAGTCAAGGTAAGGTTTTTCACTACCGATGGAGAAGCTGTTGATGTACCTAGCATGTAACCAAAAAGTCCTTGAAAATCGGCTGCTGAACTATTAATTGACAGATTTGAAATTTTATGATTATCAGCATCCAATATCCCTGCAAATGGTTGAGCAGATGTCCCAATCGGTATCCAGGTATATTTATTCAAATCAATATCAGCAATAATTTTAAAATATTTACCCAATGTATTGGTTTTAGCAAGATTGGCTTGTTGTGCCAAAAAGGCCAACTCTTCGCCCGAACCAATTAAGAATGGCAGTGCCAGAGTTCCATTACCACCAGCATAACTGGTCCATACATTACCTGTCCATGGAACTCCCTGAGGGGCAGGAGTAACATCTCCAGGGATATAATCCAACAAAAATGGTAAGGCCGGTAAGCTATCACTATTGATGAGGTTACAATTGGAAGTAGGTGACCATCCAAGGCGTACCTGAGTTGGAACTGTAACAGTAGGAGCACTCACTATGGCTGAATCAGCACCTAAGCTAACTGTTGCTGCAACGAATTTGCCATCTGTCCCGGCAATTTCCCATGAATCGGAAGCTAAACCATCACGCGTTTTTAAGCCAGTACCTGCAAAATTAAATTTGACAATTGCATTACTGCCTGAGATTTTTGCCGACTTCAGCAAAGGGCTGGACTCCAACATTATATTTAATCCATAAGTTCGAGCCAATGCAAGGCGTGCCAACCTTCGTCCAACATCTTTTTTGTTGCGTGGATGTATTCCATTGGTACCCCGATCTGGTTCCGAAATATCATTACTAACAGTGATACCACTGTTGGGTATCATGCTCAAAGCATTGGTTTGCATAGACCACATTTGCAACAGACCTGAATTACCTACTGCCATAGCCGGCATCTGCACCAAATAGAATGACATATTATTTCCCCAAGAACTCCGCCAATCTTTAATCATCGCGGCCATCATTTCATCATAAATAGCCAGGTGGGTGGGATCAGTATAATCTGCTTCTCCCTGATTCCACAACACACCTTTAACCCCATATCCGATCATTGGATATATCATTGAATTATACAAGAAACTACCACGACGAGTAATATCATTTTGGATGAAGGAAGTAAAAAATGGGCGAAGTGGATTGGCATCAATTGGAAATGGCATAATAGGTCGGTTTAATGAACCATTCTTTTTTACTTCGTCCACCCAAGTACGAACCGATTGTTGTAATAAGGGCAATGCATTTTGCGATTCAGTCCTAACGGTTGCTCTGTATCCAGCAAAGGTTGCAAATTTTGGTGACATGGTGTAAGCATTGTCACTCATCCATGCAATGATGGAAGAACCACCCATATTGGCCTCGATAATTCCAACTGGTACATTTTTATACTGGTTGATGAATCGCGAAAAATAGTATCCAACACCCGACATTGACCCAAGTGATGTACTACTCAGGACTTTCCAAGCACCAGAATTGTTCCGAAGGGCTAAAGTATTTGTTGCACGCCAACTTGAAAAGTATCGAATTGAAGGGACATCAGACAGTGGTAGCTCAGCTGCATAATCTAAAGTTCCACTCATTGCAAATCCGGAGTTAGACTGTCCTGAATTAATCCATACCTCACCCATTAATATATTATTGATGGACAATGAATTTCCTCCACCCGTAATTGTCATTTGCAATGGTGTAAAGCTAGCTACCTTAGCCGGAAAAACAACATCCCATCTACCTGAAGGGGTGCTGGTTCCTTGTTGTGAGCTACCATCCAATGTAACGGTTACTGCAGTACCCGGCTCTGCCCATCCCCATACTTTGATGGGCTGTTCGCATTGAAGCACCATGTTGTCACAAAAAAGATTCCCCATTTCAAAAGGTCTGGAAGTGGGTGCAGCTGTTGTATTGAGGGTAGTGGGTGCTGCCCATGGTAATAATGCGGGTACTTCGGTTGCCGGCAAATCGAAAGTCATCGTTTGCAAAGCAGTAGCCACATCATGCCAATAAGCCTGGCTAGTAGTTTCTGAAAAGCTAACAGGAGCCGCAAGCGTTGCTACACCAGGGAGTAACGCAGCCGCACTTACAGCCGCAGTTATTTTTGTATTGTAAGCCCCACCATTTAAGGGCTGAGTTAATAAAAAGGGTAAATTGGGTCTTCCCCAAGCCGCACGCCACCCAGACACAATATTCTGTATGTCAGATGAGGACATGGAGTTGGTCAAAGTAGCGGTAAAATTATTGGACAAAACAACAGCTTTGATGGCCATTGGAATAAGAGGTTGTATCAAACTGTTGAAGTCGATACTGGTTGGATACTTTACAGAAAAGGCAGAATTTGTCAAAGGATTAGCGCCATAAAAATCGTAAGGGATATAGTACGGAAAAAGCAACAAATCCATAGGGTCATTGGTGGAACGGTGTTCCATATTGTACAACCACTTTTCTGCTCTTGCTACATCACTCGGCAAATAGGTAGAAACTTGTTGTAAATCAGACACTTGATTTGAAACTGTTGTACGTTGCCATTTTAACCAAGCATTTGGTGCATCATCCGTATTGTTTGAAAGGATTAATCCTACAGGTACGCGGTTGGATAAAAACATTTCTCGCGCAAAATACCACGGAATTGATATTTTGGGCATATTTCCCGAAGTAATGGGGCGCCAGATGGCTGCAGCTGGAATATCAGCTAATGGAAGTAAGGATTTGTGTACATCGGGGCGAAGCACTCTAATATTTGGGTAATTTGCAGCTGAAATTTCTGAAGCTGAATTGGTAACATTCGGCATGGTCCTTAAAAATCCAGGTCCTGCATACAGCCATACGTCTCCCACCAATAAATTGCTAATGCTGACCTGTTCAACGCCGCTTGTTGCTATTAGTGACTGTGCAATCGAATCGGCAGACATGGCATCTAAATTTACCATCCAACGACCATCTCCATCGCTTTGAGTGGTTTTTGTCTGACTTTTAAAACTAACAGAAACACTTACCCCAGGGGTAGCCCACCCCCATACCGGAACGGGCCGATCGCGCTGAAGTACCATAGACGAACCAAAACTATTGGCAAATCGAAGCGTAGTAGCAAACATTGGAAGCGTGACAATTAACGCTATAAAGACATATAATATTTTTTTTTGTATTTTCACATTCATTTGATTAAGTTAGATTCAAATGCAATTTTATTTTCAACATCGCCGTTAATTAAATACTTGTAAAGTAGTTCAGGCATACTTTTTAGCAAAGTGCTCCGATTAGTCGATTTGTTCCATTCACTTAGGAATTGTGGTAATCGACTATCCTCAGTAAAAGAATTATCCTTGGCATTGACGTATTTATCCGAATCGGCATTGCCATTTCGGGTAGTAAAAAAGTTTTTGTGACTGAGTGGAATGGCAAAATTTCCAATTGTATTGCCTGTAAACGTATTTGAGTTTACAAATATTCGTTCATCGTTTTTAAAGTTTTTCAACTCAGGATAATGCTTCAGGTAAACTGCCGGAAAAATAAAATCTTCGCCATATTGTTTTACCCATTCATTCTTAAAATAATCCAACCGTTTTTTGCCCCATGTTGAAAAATGGAAACTCAAATCGAAGGTCTCGTTACAGTCCAGAAACAGGTTGTTTGTAATATGGGTATAGGTACAAGAATTACCGTAAACAGCTGCAATTCGGGAACCTTTATTGCCAATTTTGTAGAACAGATTGTTGTCAATAGTCCAACCGGCAGTGCCCTCATCGGCATAAATAGCAAAAATCCGATCACCAATTGCTCCAATATTATGAAAATAATTTCCACGTATAATACTACCACGCATGGTTTGACTTTTCCCTAAAAAGGCATAAATTGCACCAAAATCGGCAAATTCCAACAACACATTGCTGATATCATTTTTCTCAATCAAATGATTATTACCTGATATGGTAATCGCCCCATGCGGTGCGTTGTACATTTTATTTCCAATCACATTGTTGCCAACGCCCGACAAGGCTATTGCCGGCGTATAAACCCGATTGTAAAAAGCCCAATCTGATATTTCACAGTCCTTAACCATATTATTTGCTTTTTCCAGTGTTTCAAGATTCCCACCATCGAGTGTAATTACCGTACCACCAATGGAATGAAACACACAATTTTCAATCCGGTTATTTATACCCTTGATTGAAAGGCCAGCAACGCCAAAATTACGAAACTCACAGCTTTTAAAAACTATGTTTTCAGCATTAACTACCGTTGCAGCACGATATCGACCTGATTCAAAAGCAATGTTCTCAAATCGTATATTACTTACATTTTCAATATTGATAAAATCAGTTGAATTTGTTGAAAGCTCAATGTTAGAGGTATTAACATCAAAATCGGCAGGTGGATAAAAATACAACTTAGCTTTTGCTCTGTCAATGAAATACTCGCCCGGAACGTCAATTTCTTCCAACAAGTTACAAGCAAAGAAAAATGAATGCTCGGCTGTTAAATCGTATTTTTCATCGTATTCAAGTGTTATTGTTTTGGTTTTTGTATCTATGCTATTTACTTTATTGAGCGACCACGACCAGTCTCTGGAGAAAATTCCATCTAACCATACATCGTTGGCATTAGCCCACTTTTCTATGCGAATATCATTATATAAAAACGAGCCACCAGTGCCGGTTGAAGTTGATTTCACACTTTCATCAAGCGGCATTTCTACCTTATTTAATCCTTTGTTTACAATTTTTTTAATCGGAATTACTGTTGTCCTTTCTTTTAATAAATTCGGATCACCTTCATTCGGGTAACGAGCCAACGTCATACGCATCCCATTATAGAAAAGCATAGGGGGCGCAACACCAACATTGCGACCAAAGCCGATACATTTTATCTCTCCCAAATCAGTAACTCCAGCTTTTTTAAAATCAAGTTCCAACACTTTTTTTTGCGCTTCCTTGCTTATAATTTTTGATTTATTTTTTTTGTCCGATATGGGTTTAAAAAGCTTATTGTCAAGTCGCTTACTCCCACTCAAAACAACCTTGCCTATACCCCTTAATATTATCGGAGCATTTGCTTTCAATGGCGTTTTACTACTAAACTTTAAGGATTCCGATAATGAATATGCGCCGTTCTGAAAATCGATAAAAAGCGTATCATTCAATGATTGTGTAAGTAAATGACTGTTAACAGCCTGTTTCAACACCTGACTCCATTCACTATTTCCAGTTGTTATTGATACGTTTTTATGAATTGCAAAAACAGACTGAAATGCCATAAGCACAACAACTAAGAAAAAATATTTTACACACTTCGGAAATTTCATTGTACCTATTCGCATAATTATAAAAGCTAAATTGACCTTGCAAGCAAAAGATTCTACTCTCGGCTCAACTGTTACTGATTCTACTTTAAGACCCTATTTTTTTTTAGACGTTACATCAAATTTAGTTAGCACCGGATAGCCATTGTTGATGGTTTCGGATGCTGGTAATTCCCATGCTTGTGGCTTCTGACGAGCATTTAATGCATCTACAAATTTCTTTGTTTTCATTTCTGCGGCAGATTTCGATTTTCCACCATTCAAATCTGTTCCTGTATTTTCCAAATAATAACAGTTGCTGATTTTTCCATCCATACTTTCAGCAATACCCGATATACCTTCGCGGGTATCTTTTTCAGTGGTTTCGGTTACGCTAACTAAACCTGTATTGTAGCAATTGGTCATTAATGTAAAAGTTCCTGAACCCAATATTCCGCCTGTCTTTTTTCTTTTCGCTGAAATTGCACCTGTATTATAACAATTTTCAATAATTGCGGTATTTCCAATTCCAACAATGCCGCCTACACAACCAGATGAGCTGGATATTTTTTGCGTATTAAAGCAGTTGTAAATAGGAACATAACTGCCGGTAGAAATACCACCAACAATACCACCCACATTATCCTGACTTGAATATATGACTGCCAAGTTGCTGCAATTGGCAATGTAGGAATTATCGCTATTCGATTTCTCCTGACCTGTAAAACATGCACCAACAATACCACCAGCGTACAAAGTTTTGCATTTTACGGATCCTGTATTAATGCAAGAATCAATTTTGGTAACACCATAAATAGCGCCCGAAATGCCACCCGCATAACCTGAACTGGTATTTCCGGCAATACCGATTGCCTGTATAGCCAAACCATTTTTACAACCCAGGATTTTAGCAGATTCGGCACCACCAACAATCCCACCTACAAAACTTCGTCCTGTAACGGTTCCGTTTTTCACTGTCAAATTCTTAATGGTTGCTTTACTTACATAACCGAAAAGACCCACATGGTCATTTTCTGTAACAATGGCGAAACCGGATACTGCATGATTTTTTCCATCAAAAGTGCCCTTGAATGGGTTTTCTTTTGAGCCCATTGGGTTCCAACTGGCATTTACCAAATCCACATCAGCAGTTAATGCAATATGTTTTCCTGTGTATGTATTTCCATTGTTGATTGAATCGGCCAACAGTGTAAGCTCTAACAAATTAGAAATTAAATAGGGTTTACTTTGAGAACCATTTCCACCCGAATAGCCCGCTGAAAATGTGTTGTTCCAACCTGATGCCAAAACGATAACAGAAGTGATGATTGCTAATTTTGCTTTCATTTTGCTTTTATTTTTGTGTTGAATTAATTCTAAATATTTTACTATTGAGGTGTAAGTTTGGCAACTACTGTCATAAAACCGTAGTTACCAAAACTTGCAACACATTCAATAGAATTTTAGCGAATAGCAATTTTTTGAATCGTTTGCTGGCCCTTATTATTGGTAAAACGAACGATATAGATACCAGAATTCAAATTGGTAATTACTTTATTTACAGATTGATATTGCAAAACTTCTGCTCCCTGAAGATTGAAAACCTGCACTGTGCCTTTTTCAGGCAAAATAATGGTTTTTCCAATTACTGAAATTGCAGTTTTAGCATTTGCCGAATGTAAGGCCGTTGAAGTACTCGTAGTTACCGAATTTGAGGCCAACGATTCAGCAGAATTAAATATTGAAGTACCATTTCCTTTTGCTACAACAGTAAATGTATAAGCTGTTTCCGATGTTAGGTCAGTAATAGCGAGGCTTGCAGTAGCTTGACCGCTAGCGTTCACCGTTTTAATCAAACTTGCACCTTGATAAACATTTACATCATAGCTTGAAGCACTTGTAACCGCTGTCCAATTGGCAGTAAAACCAGTGGCATTTAGTCCCGAAGCATCTGAAACGACTGGGGTTGAAAGGATTTTGAAACTGCCTGTAACACTGTAATTTGTACGAGCAGATGTGGTAGCATACGCTCTGAAATAATAAGTTGTATTTTCAAGTAGTGAACTCATGGTGACTGAATAATCGCCATTTCCACCGGTGGCGTCAGTTACCAAAGTATTTGTTATATTTGGACTTTGAGTGCTGGTTGAATAACAAATTCCGCGTGCAGTAACTGTTCCAACAGAATAAGCAGGAATATTGCAGTTTATTGTAACTGAAGTAGCTGATGCCTGAGCAAAACTGCTTGTAAGCACTGTAGCACCACCCAAACCAACAACAAATGATGCCGATTCTTCCGAATCAATGTAGGTTGTTCCCGAAGGAGATACTGCAATCACTTTATAAATGTGTGAAGTATTGCTTGTTAATCCTGACGTAAATGAGGCACTCGTTGTTGCCTGACCAGCGGCATACTGAGAAGTAACATAAGCTCCAGTA
>CAIWCC010000086.1 GCA_903911085.1 uncultured Bacteroidales bacterium
GCACCAGCTCTTTTTATCGGCGTAGGGTTTCCAAAGGCATCTAATGCACCAAATTCAATAGCAACAGAGAGTACCATTGTATCATCGCCGTTAAAAACAATTTCAGGAGAATCTATATTTAACTTAAGTTCCAATTGTTGTTCTGAAACTGTCGTATTTGTTGAATACCATACAGTTGATACCATTCTATTGTCCAATCCTATTGTAGAGTGTACAGGTTCATAATCATATTTGCTGTCACTAAGTCGTTGATTTGTAACCACACCCAATATTGCACTTATTCTAAAAAGTGTTTGTTTATCGGGCATGTATAAACCTAAACTGCAAGCAAAAGCTGGGATATTTATTACAGCGCGTACATTTTCTCTGTCCACTTTCCATTGCAAAGGAATTCGAAGTAAACTATCGAATCGGTTTGTTTTATTGAAGCTAAAACCTACAAGATATTGCTTGAATTTTGATAATTCAATGCTTCTTTCACCCCAAATATTTTCAAGGTCGTTTTTCTGAATATTTTTCACCAATGAGCATAAAACGGGTGCTAGGTTATAATCGGCAACATGCTGAAAGCCAAAGAAAGCCATTCGTATGGCTTTGCTCATTCGAGAGCATCCACCAAATTCCTTGTTGTTTTTCCGCACATTGGCAAACTCTGGTCGCCGTTTGATTTGTGACTTTGTGGCACCGCCTTTGGTGCGTACAAATACTTGATCACTTCCCTTGCGAGTATAAAACGAAAGATTGCTGATACTTCCGGTAATTACGTCGAATTGTTTTACACGTGCCATAATTTTTAAGGGTATATAATAAACATCATAAATAACTTACACTTTAAATTTTATATATAATTGAAATACTGCATCTTGTCAATTAAAAGAGAGCTGTTCTGTCAATATTGTGTTATAACGTAAATCAGCTCTGGTAAGCCACCTGTTCCTTACCATTAGGCAATTATTACCGTATTACAAAGATATATTATTTATTCTTAATCTACAAATAGTACAGATATAATTCATATATTGATGTTATGGGTTATATATGGATTATATGCGACTTATATATGACTTATATATGTGTTTATTGGCTTTCAACTACGGCAATGATTAGGAGCAGCAACGGATACAGACAATAAAGTTACAATCATTATTATATTCAATAAGAAAAGAATGTCTGACTTTTTGAATTGTCAAACATTCTTTCTGAACCGTAAAAATCCTTTAGTATTCGAGTATTCTGAGACACAAAAGAGATTTTTTGGCTGCATAAAAACTTTAAGTCGTCGAGTATTTCGAGTCACTAAAACGCTTCTTCGTTAAATGTTGAGTAATAGCAGAAGTAACCAAGAAACATTCAAAAGTCTTCGACGTTTTGAAGTTTACCAAAAAAAAATCCTCAAAGGTCAGCAAAAAACTGATTCTTTGAGGATTTTCTTTCTAAAAACTAAAAACTACCAACTAATTCACAATCTTTTTTACTAAACTTTTTCCACCAGCTTCAATCTGTACCGTGTACATCCCTTTTGCCGAAAGATTAATATGCAAAGTATTATTGCTTACCGTTTTATTTGCTACAATTCGTCCAATGGCATCAAATACCCGAACATTTGAATTTGGCGATAAATTTTTAATAAACAATTGACAATTGACAATTGACAGTTGAAGAGTATCGATATCTGTTTCAATTACACTTGCAGTTGGAATTCGTTGTGCTGTAATAGCAAAACGAGTATTGTCAGTTCCAGCAGTAGCAGTGAAAGTATAATCGGACTGCAACAAATCGGTAGTTATGCCTGTTACTTTATCTTTCAATAATAAATGTGATAATCCGGGTGCTTGTGAAGCATTTACCGAAATACTTGCCGCACCTGCCAACTGAGAATAATATGCTAATGGAAGATTGTTTACCGAAGTAAAAGGTAGAGAATTTAATGCATAATTAATTCCACCAATAATTGTGTAGATAGCCGATGTAGCACCCAACCATTTTTCCAAATCCTGACCCATTACATATTCTGACGACATATTATTATCCATAATAATATTCGTTCTATCTGTGCCTGAAACTGAACTGAAGTTTATCTGAAGTTTGTCTGATATGTCAGTAGCTACCACCGAAGAAACTTTACGTAAACTTGTATTGAAAGATATACTTGTGTTTCCAAGTGATTGTACAAAGTACGATGTAAATGGATCAACAATCTTTGTAGGGTCAAATGCTTTTAGATATTGGTCATAACCCATTCCGCCTTGTTTTACAAAATAAATATAGTCTACTCCAGCACCCGCAACATCATACTTGCTCAAATATGGTTGTCCTACTAGGTTCCAGCCGTGATTGGTAGGAGTAGCAGTTCCTGTATTTACACTTACCGGCACAGAAGTTTTTAAATTTTCGCCCGAAAGAATAGCTTTGTCCAATGGGAAAGCGATTTCTTTTATAGCTCCTGTATTGCTATTAAGACCAAAAATATAACCTTTATTGGCTTCAAGAGAAGCTGTGTTGTCGGTTAGTGCTATCCAGTTTGTGCCATCTGCACCTACATTCGCCCTTTGCTGTCCATTGTAATATTTGATAAACCATTCTGTATTCAATGCTCCAGCTGTTCCACCAACTGCCTGAATTTGAGCTATTGGCACTATACAAGGGAAAGATATGAAATACCATTTTGTATCATCTATGGTTTTCAAGTAACGGAATGTACCCGTTGGCACAGAAATACTGCTGCTTCCTAAATTTACACTGAATGAAGTAGTCCTGTCAGCTTTCAAATCCAAGTTTCCGTTTATGGCAATGGTATTCGTCAAATTAATTGCTGCGTCATTTTCAACAGTTACATTACCAGCCACAATTAATGGCTGATTAACAACAACTTTTCCACCGCCAGTAGCTGTTAGGCTATTCAAATTCGTGGTTGAACTTACATCTATTATTCCTACGTTTAAGGTTCCATTTGTCGAAACTGTTACACTACTTGAAGCAGTCAAACCAAGTTCTGCTGCTGTTTTTGTATTTGTAATGTTTGTAGGTGCTTCCAGCCAAACAAATCCACTTTCTGTAATTGTACCACCAGCTGTAGTAACACTCACATCTCCACTTGTTCCTGTGGCAACCACAGCGGTGATTTCTGTAGCAGTATTAGAAATTATTGAAGCAACAGTTCCACCAAAGCTTACAGCCGACGCTCCTGTTAAGTTTGTTCCTGTAATAGTTACTGTTGCTCCATTCCCTGCACTTGTGGGGGTGAAGGAAGTGATAGTTGGGGCGTTTTGTAAAGTATTGAAACTTGCTGCTGTAGCTGATTCAGCCGAATTTAAAAACGTTGTTCCGTTTCCTTTGGCTGTAACTGTATAGGTGTAAGCTGTATTTGGCGACAAGCCTGTGATACCCAGACTTAATGTTCCTGAAACTACGTTGGTGGTTGTTCCTACTTGTGCCAATGTGTTATCGTACACTTTTATGTCGTAACTGCTCACACTTGCTACAGCAGCCCAGTTAGCAGTAAAACCTGAAGTGCTAATGTTTGTGGCTCCTGTTGTAACACTTGGTGCTGATAGGATTTTGAAACTACCTGTAACACTGTAGTTTGTACGAGTAGAGGTAGTAGCATACGCTCTGAAATAATAAAACGTATTCTCAAGAAGTGAACTCATGGTGACTGAATAATCGCCATTTCCACCGGTGGCGTCAGTTACCAAAGTATTTGTTATAGAAGGGCTTTGTGTACTGGTTGAATAACAAATTCCGCGTGCAGTAACTGTTCCAACAGAATAAGCAGGAATATTGCAGTTTATTGTAACTGATGTTGTTGATGCAGGCGCAAAACTATTTGTAAGAACTGTAGCGCCACCCAAACCAACAACAAATGATGCCGATTCTTCTGAATCAATGTAGGTTGTTCCCGAAGGAGATACTGCAATCACTTTATAAATGTGTGAAGTATTGCTTGTTAATCCTGACGTAAATGAGGCACTCGTTGTTGCCTGACCAGCGGCATACTGAGAAGTAACATAAGCTCCAGTA